>CAMLJY010000007.1 GCA_946480465.1 uncultured Burkholderiales bacterium | reverse complement strand
GCAGCCTTGCATGAAAGACAAATGGTGGTGTTGACTTATCGGGGAGTCCCTGTAAAGGGTTAGGCCACACCGGCCGGAACCTCCGAAGCGACCTGCTGACGCCAGTGCCTCTTTTCGATGGAACGAACGTTGTCCACGTGCAGCAGGGAGCGCAGGTAGCGCGCCAGCAACGGAAGCTCGGCATCTGCCGGATCGCCAACGAACTCCCGAACCGTGACAAGGTTCCCATAACTGCGGGCGTACTTGGACGCCGTGTCGTCCACGGCAATGATGTTCTCGAGTCGGTAGCCGTGCTTCTTGAGCTTGCTCAGATTCTTGATTGTCGTGTAGTGCCCCGTTGTCCAATCCCGCGCCGTGGTGCAGCGTCGGCTCGACCACACAAACTTCAAAAGCCCAACGGGAAAGATGCGCTCTATCACCTGAGCAGCATAGGTTTCACCGGAAGCTGTCCAAACAGCCAGATCGAAGTCCTCTGCGACTGAGCCAATGAACGATGCAAGATGCGGACGCTGGTAGACGAAGTAAGGACCGACCCGGAAATCCTCATCGCGCTCAAGTGGAAGTTCCCTGGCATGGACCAAGGTCTCATCCAAGTCGAGCACAAGTACCTTCCTTGCCGGCGAATCCATGCTCGGATTGTGGGGCCTAACGTTCGACATGAGCGGCGGCTGGAAGCAAGCGGAGCTTGCTGGAAGACGTCCGCTCGATGGAGGGGTTGTGCATCAACGAGTGAACGCAGGGCTTCGCAGGCCATTCGCTGGATGGCGCGAGAGGTGAAGGCAGATGAGGCAGGACCGGGGCCGTTGCCGCAAGGCGGACTTGGCCCCTTCGAAGAAGCCAGCAGCGCTCGAACGAACTGAAGCCCAAGCGCTTGAAATGCTCGTGATGCGCTTGCCGAACGCGACCAACGCGCTCTCGACGAACTGAAAGCCTTCCGAGTTGGCTGCGGGTGACGACCGCGGCACCGAGATGCGGCTGCCTTCTTGTGCTGGCCTCTCGAACGCGGCCCGTGGAGCAGCCACTGTCCGTGCGCTGGCCGCCGAAGGACGGACAGCCCGCGCCGACGCTTCGAGCAGAACGCCTTCCGTGCAGCGACCACCGGGCGCCGACCGCCGAAGGACGGGCGGCCCACGCAGACCGCGCCAGTGCTTCAAGCGACGTTGCGAATGGCAGAGCGGCGTTCATTGACATGACTCGCGACCTTCAGGACGCACAACTTTGTTGTCGGGCGACAGTTTTGCGCCCTAACACTGGCGCCTGTCGCCGTAACACCGGCTCCTGTCGTTCGGTCTTCACCTCGCCAGATCTACCTGCAGATTGCATTGACTGGATATTCATACAGTCCTATCCTCCCACGAAAAGCAGCACGCCTCCAGACCTTGCATAGTGCCTCGGTGCCGCACCTTGGGCAAGTCAACAGTGGCTCTGGAGGGCTCGGCTGCCAGGGGAGAGGACAACAGAATGACCGCTGCATCGCCTGGGCAAGCTGGCCCCCGCCGCGCTTCCTTGCGCCCACGTCCGGTCGCCGAGGCGCTACCGGCTCTGCACTCAGTTCGGCTGCTTGACCGGCTTCGCGAGCGCATCAGGCTGCTCCACTACAGCCGCCGCACGGAGGAGGCTTACGTCCACTGGTGCCGTGCCTTCGTTCGCTTTCACGGTCTCCGTCACCCGGCGCACATGGCCGGGCCCGAGATCGAGGCATTCCTGAGCTGGCTGGTGAACGAGCGGCACATGGCCGCATCGACGCACAGGCAGGCGCTCTCTGCTCTGCTGTTCCTCTAAACAAAGGTGCTGGAACTGCAGACTCCGCGGTGGATCGAGGTCAGCCGACCTCGAGCGCAACGCCGCCCACCGGGCCTGTTATCCCAAGATGAGGTCGCGGCCGTACTCCGGGAACTCGACGGCGCACAGCGGCCGTTTGCGCAGTTGCTGTACGGCACCGGCATGAGACTGCCGGAAGGCCTCAAGTTGCAAATCAAGGACATCGAGCTTGCGCATCGCACAGTGGACCTTGACGCCCCGGCCAGCAATTCGGCCCACACCGACCTCCGTGCGCAGCGAGCACCGGGAGCCTACGCCCGCACCACCGGAATCGCCAGCACCGCCCGCCGCCCGATCTGCGCGTTGACCTTCTGCCGCACCGTCTCCACCTTGAACGGCCGCGCAATGCTCGACCGCGCACCCTGCGCCCGCGCCCGCGCAACGCATTCGTCACCCTCCGGCCCGTAGGCGATGACGGGCACCCCGGGGAAGGCGGCGAGCAGCGCTCCCACGCACGCCTCGCCTTCGCTCTCGATCGCGGCCGCGCCCAGCAGGATCACGTCCACGCGCACATCCGCGCGGGCGATGGCCTCGCCGCTGCTGCCCAGTTGATGCACCTCCAGCTCATCGGCCAGCATGAACTGCAGCGCCGTGGCGCCGATGTCGTCGCTGTCGATGACGTAGGCGCGCTTGCTCTCCACCGCGCGCTGGGTGTCGACGCCGATCTGCATTCGTAGCTCCTTGCCGCTCATGGGCTCATGGCGGTCCACTGACCCGGTGGTGGACCCGCATGACCGGGCCGCTGCAAGCCTCATGCCCCGGCTTCACCCACGCAGGCCATGTCGCGCAACACGCCGCCTCCCCCCGCAGGCCTTGTCGCGCGACAAGCCGCCGATGTTGGCTTTGTCGTCATCCCAACACCGGCCACAACGCGCAAGTGCCTGATTCCAGGGGATTTTTTGTTGGCACGGCTCTCGCAATGGCATCCGCAACCACCCCTCCCGACGAGGTTCACCGATGTCGCTTCCCACCGCGTATGTAGATGCCTCGAACCTGGGCAAGTCGCGCCAGGCCGTCAGCCAGATCCTCGAGACCGTCGCCAGCGGCGGCTGCGGCACCACGGGCGGCGCCGGCAAGTCCAGCTGCGGCTCCTCCGGCGGCCCCGACGACATGCCGGAAGAGATCTGGAACAAGGTCAAGAACCATCCCTGTTATTCCGAAGAGGCCCACCACCATTACGCGCGGATGCACGTGGCCGTGGCCCCGGCGTGCAACATCCAGTGCAATTACTGCAATCGCAAATACGACTGCAGCAATGAATCGCGGCCCGGCGTGGTGAGCCAGAAGCTCACGCCCGAGCAGGCGGTGAAGAAGGTGGTTGCAGTCGCCAGCGAGATTCCGCAGATGACGGTGCTGGGCATTGCCGGCCCCGGCGATTCACTGGCCAATCCGAAGAAGACCTTCGACACCTTCCGCATGCTCCAGGAGCAGGCGCCCGACATCAAGCTGTGCCTGTCGACCAACGGGCTGGCATTGCCGGACCTGGTCGACGAGATCTGCCAGTACAACATCGACCACGTCACGATCACCATCAACATGGTCGACCCCGCGGTGGGCGAGAAGATCTATCCGTGGATCTTCTGGAACCACCAGCGCGTGACCGGCTACGAGGCCGCCAGGATCCTGCACGAGCGGCAGATGAAGGGCCTGGAGATGCTCACGGCCCGCGGCGTGCTCACCAAGATCAACTCGGTGCTGATTCCCGGCATCAACGACGAGCACCTGATCGAGGTGAACCGCGAGGTCAAGAAGCGCGGCGCCTTCCTCCACAACATCATGCCGCTCATCTCCGAGGCCGAGCATGGCACGCACTTCGGCCTCACCGGCCAGCGCGGGCCAACGGCGCAGGAACTGAAGGCGGTGCAGGACGCGTGCATGGGCGGCGCCAACCTGATGCGGCATTGCCGGCAATGCCGCGCCGATGCGGTCGGGCTGCTGGGCGAGGACCGCAGCGAAGAGTTCACGCTCGACAAGATCGAGCAGATGGAAGTGGTCTACGACCTCGACAAGCGCAAGACCTACCAGGAGCGCGTCGAGGCCGAGCGCCAGGCGCAGCACGCAGCGAAGCAGTCCGCGCTGGCCGCGGCGCAGGGCGACGACGGCGTGGACCCGGACATGAAGGTGCTGGTCGCGGTGGCCACCGAGGGCCACGGCAAGGTCAACCAGCACTTCGGCCACGCCACCGAGTTCCAGATCTTCGAAGTGAGCCAGGGCGAGGCGCTGTTCGTCGGCCACCGCCGCGTGGACCTGTACTGCCAGGGCGGCTATGGCGAGGACGAGCAATTGCCGTCGATCGTCAATGCGATCAACGACTGCCACGCCGTGCTGGTGTCCAAGATCGGTGCCTGCCCGCGCGACGAGCTGAAGGCCGCCGGCATCGAGCCGGTCGACCAGTACGCGCACGAGTTCATCGAAAAGGCCGCGCTGTCGTGGTTCACGGACTACCGCGGCCGAATCGCCAGCGGCGTGATTACGCACCAGGTGCGCGGCGATGCACGCATTCGCCAAGGCGCATTCACCGGCGGCGCGGAAGCGGCCGCCTGATTCACCCCCGCCCCTAGGAGACCGTCATGGCCCTGAAGATCATTGCCTCGATGTGCACCGGCTGCTCGGCCTGCGAGCCCGAATGCCCCAACGTCGCGATCCGCGAGAAGGGCGGCACCTTCATCATCGATCCGAAGAAGTGCACGGAGTGCGAAGGCCACTACGAGACGCCGCAATGCATCGCCGTGTGTCCCGTCGACGGCTGCATCAAGCCGGCCTGATCCGGCCCCACTCGGCGCCATTCCAGGTCCATTCCGGGTCCATTCCCGCCGCATTCCGCGCCCCATTCCGCGCCCCATTCCACGCCCCATTCCAACACCGACGAGACACCCATGATCCAACCGAACGTGACCATCACCGCCGCGGCCGAGAAGTTCATCCGCCGCATGGTGCGCTTCTCCGACCACCCCGCCGGCGGCATGCGCCTGATGGTCGCGCCCGGCGGCTGCTCCGGCTACAGCGCGGAGTTCACGATCGAGGCTTCGCCCCAGGCGGGCGACAGCGAGATGCCGGTGGCCGGCGTGAAGCTCTTCCTGCCCGCGGAGAGCCGCATGCTGCTCGACGGCGTGGTCATGGATTTCGCCGACACGCCCACCAAGAGCGGCTTCGTCATCACCAACCCGAATGCGGCGGCCTGCGGCTGCGCCAGCTCGGGCGACGCCGCGGCACCGCCGGCACCGGCCTCGGTCTCGGTATCGGTATCGGTATCGACCGGCTCGATCAAGCGCATGGGCGCCGTCGCCGGGCACTGAGGTTCGAAGCGATGAGCACCACGCCGGACTTCGACGATGCGGTGCTCGGCCAGGGCCTGCCGCCCGAGGCCGAGGCCGCGTTGCGCGAGGCCGGGCGCCTGCGCGGTGCGCCCTCCGCCGCGACGGCCGCGCTGATGCGCGCGCGGGCGCTGGCGCCCGAGCACCCCGCGGTGCTGATCGCCTTCTACCGCCACCACTTCTACGGCCACCGGCTGCGTGCCGCACGGGACGTGGCTCGGCAGGCGCTGCGGGTGGGCGCGCAGCGCCTGGGCCTGCCGGCGGTGTGGCGCGACGTGCCCGAGCAGCCCCTGGCCGGTGCGCGCGACGATGCCACCACGCGCTTCTATCTCTTCGTGCTGAAGGGCTATGCCTACCTGAGCCTGCGGCTGGGCGATGGGGCCGAGGCCCGCTCGGCGCTGGCCAAGCTGCGCCACCTCGACCCTGACGATCGCGTGGGCGGCGCGCTGCTGGAAGCCGTGCGCCTGCGCAGCGAGCGCAGCGACGAGGCCTACGGCGGCGATGACGCCGAGCCCGACGATGAGGGACCCGCCCTGCCCGTCTTCGGCGCGGCCGCCTGGGCGCGCGTGGCGGGCGCTCGAACCACGGGGGCATGAAGCCATGAACCCGCGCTGCTCCTCACCCGGGCGCCCTCACGCGGCTGCGGCCAATAACTTGCCGTTGGAGCGTGCAGGTGCGCCCGCGGTGCGGGACGAGGCGCATTGGAACGACATCCCGTCGCTGGACTGGCAGGGCGGCGCGATCCACTGCGCGGCCTGTCCGCACGACACCCTGCGCACGCAAGGCGACTGCGAGCCCGGCCGCGCCTGCGTGCAGGACGCCTACGCGCGCCGCATCGGCCGCTTCTTCCACCAGCACCCCCAGCTGGCCGACCAGCACCTGGCCCATCCGTACTTCGAGGTGCGCGCCATCGCCGCGCGGCATGCCGACGTGTTCCGCCTGCGCGCACTGATGCACGACCCCGACGAGACCGTGCGCCTGCAGGTGGCGCTGCGCCTGCCCCAGCGCCTGCTGCGCGAGATGCGCACCGACCCGCACCGCGAGGTGCGCATCCGCGTTGCGCAGTGCCTTGCGCCGGACCAGCTCGCCTCGATGCTGCACGACGAGGATTACCACGTGCGCGCCACCGTCGCGCGTCGGCTGCCCGAGGCGCTGCTGCCGCTGCTGATCCACGACCCCGACCCGATGGTGCGGCGCGAAGTCGCGCGCCGCGTGCCCATGCCCGCGCTGTGGCGCCTGGTCGAAGACCCCGCGTGCGAGGTGCGCCGCCTGCTCGCCGAGCGGCTGCCCGCGCCGCTGCTCGATGCCTTCGTCGCCGACCCCGACCTGCTGGTGCGCTGGGAGGCCGCGGGCCGCGCGATCGGCCATGCGCTGGCCCGCTACGCCGCCGACGCGGAGCCCGAGATCCGCGAACGCGCCCAGGCCCGGCTGGCCGAGCTGCAGCGCCGCATCAGCCCCGACATGCAGGCTCGGCACGAACATGGCTGACATCAACCGCGACGACGATGTGATCGAGGTGGCCTTGCCGCCGCGCTTCGCGATGGGCGAGCGCGTGATCAGCCGCACCGTGATCCGCAACGACGGCACCTACAACGGCAAGGACATCGGCGAGGTGCTGGTGAACAAGGGCGAGATCGGCTTCGTCACGTCGATCGGCACGTTCCTGCAGCAGTTCTACATCTACGCCGTCGAGTTCATCGACTCGGGCCACCGCGTCGGCATGCGCGCCAAGGAGCTGTGCACGCTGGACCACCTGCCCGACGACGTGCTGGCCCGCCTGGGCGACCAGGCACGGCAGCAGCTGCAGGATCTGCGCTGAACACGGAGCCCATGATGATCGAACCACGCACACCGAAGTTCGCCTGGGGCCAGCAAGTGGTCGCCGCGGTCGACCTCTACAACGACGGCAGCCACCCCGACGTGCCGGAAGACCACCTGCTGATCCCCGCCGGCGGCCTGGGCGAAGTCGTGCAGGTGGGCCACCACGCCGAGGCGAACCTGCCCGTCTACATGGTCGACTTCGGGCTCGCCGTGATCGGCTGCCTCGAGGAAGAAATCGTTGTCGAGGCCGCCCCGCGGGCCGAGCGACGGCCCGCCACCCCATCGGCGGATCGTCCGACGTACCCGTCGGACGAGGGGCTGTCATGACCGCTGTGTTGGCACTCGATGAGCTGCGCATCGGGAAGGCGCTCGGCGGACGCAGCCGCTACAAGTACGTGCAGCCGCGCGTGCAGCGCGAGGGCCGCGGCTGGAAGGTGGTGAGCCCCAACTGCTCGCGCAACATCGACCCGCGCGGCGGCGAGATCGACATCGCGTGGCTGGTGCCCGACAACGAAGGCGGCTGGCTGCTGTACGCGCGCGACCATCGGCAGGACTGCTGGCAGCTCAAGCGCCATGAGCACTCGCTGCCGGCGCTGCTGCGGCACCTGTGTGCCGACCCGCAGCGGGAGTACTGGCAATGATCTACCTCGACAACAACTCAACGACGCGGCCAGCGCCCGAGGTGATCGAGGAAATGACCGAGTGCCTGCGCCAGGCCTGGGCCAACCCGTCGTCGACCCACGAGCCCGGCCAGGCCGCGCGCCGCGTGCTGGGTGATGCACGCGCCCGCGTCGCGAACCTGCTCGGCTGCCAGGGAGCCGAGATCGTCTTCACCAGCGGCGCCACCGAGGCCAACCACATGGCCGTGCTGGGTGCGCTGGCGTTCGGGTCCAAGGGCGGCCGCGCGCGGCTCGTGCTCAGCGCCGTCGAGCACCCCGGCCTGCTGGCGCTGGCCGCGCGCCTGCGCGCCGAGGGCACGCCGGTCGACCTGATCCCGGTCGATGCCCAGGGCCGGCTCGACCTGGACGCCGCGCGCGCACTGATCCGCGAAGACGCGGCGCTGGTCAGCGTGATGGGCGCGAACAACGAGACCGGCGTGCTGATGCCGGTGGCCGAGCTGGCGGCGATCACGCATGCGGCGGGCGGGCTGCTGCACGTCGACGCGACGCAGCTCGTCGGCAAGACGGCCGCGCGCTTCGAGACGAGCGGCGCCGACCTGTGGTCGGCATCGGCGCACAAGCTGCACGGCCCCAAGGGCGTGGGCGCGCTCGTCGTGCGCAAGGGCCTGGCATGGCCCGCACTGCTCAGCGGCCGGCAGGAACGCAACCGGCGCGGCGGCACCGAGAACCTGCCGGGCATCGCCGGCTTCGCCGCCGCGGCGGAACGCGCAGCGCGCACGCTGGACGAGGACATTGCACGTTTGCAGGGTCTGCAGGCACGGCTCGAAGCGGGCCTGCGCGGGGCGCTGCCCGAAGTGCACGTGTACGGCGCGCAGACCGCGCGCCTGCCCAACACCAGCTGCCTGCGCTTCGGCACGCTCGACGCCGAGCAGGTGCTCGGCAAGCTGGAACGTGCCGGCATCGTCGCCTCGTCGGGCGCCGCCTGCTCGGCCGACGGCACGCAGCCCTCGCACGTGCTGCTGGCGATGGGCGAAGGCCCGCTGCAGGCCAGGGCCGGCGTGCGCCTCTCGCTCGGCCGCGACACCACCGTCGACGAAGTCGACCAGACGATCGCCGCGGCGCAGCGCGTGATCGGCCCCTTGCTGAACGCCGCGCCGGCCGCTGCCGATCCGGTGGCCGCCTGACCTTCCCTTCCCCCCACACCCACCGAGAGCCCACCGATGAAAGTGATGATCCGCAGAAGCGCCGCCGGCGTGCTCTCGGCCTACGTGCCGAAGAAAGACCTGGAAGAGCCTATCGTGGCGCAGGAGCGGCCAGACCTGTGGGGCGGCACGGTGACGCTGGCCAACGGCTGGCAGCTCGCGCTGCCCGAGATGGCCGCGGGCACGGGCCTGCCCATCACCGTCGAGGCCCGGCGCCTGGCCGGCGGCGCCGACTGAGGGCCGGACGATGAGCACCGCTGCCATCGGCTCGCCACAGCAGGCCTTGCCCGAGGCGCTCACGGGCGCACATGCCAATGCGCGTGCCGATGCGCGTGCTGGCGCGTTCTCTGGCGCGCCTGCCGATGCGCTCGCTGCCACGCTCGCCGATGCCATCGCCTTGGCCGATGCGCAGGACGGCGTGCGCGCGGCCGCTCAGGCGCTGCGCGAGCGCTATGCGCCGCGGCGCATCGTCGTCGTCGATGCCTTCGACATGCGCGGCGAAACACCGGCCGCCGTGGGCGAGAAGGTGCAGCTGTACTTCGCCGCCAGCGACGGCCACTGCTGGCAGGTGACGGCCGATGGCGCTCAGGCCGTCGGCTTCTTCATCGCGGCCCGGAGCTGAGTGCATGAGTGCCGTGCCGCTTGAAGTGCCCGCCGAAGACGCGGACCTGCCCGACGACTGGCTGCTGCTGTCCGATCCGGACCTGGGTGAGGTCGAGCAGCAGCTGGTGCAGGCTGCGTTGGCGCAGCCGCGGCTGTCGGCCGGTCCCATGACCGAGCACTTCGAGCACCGCTTCGCGCAGTGGCTGGGCCGCCGGCATGCGATCGCGGTGGCCTCCGGCACCATCGGCACGTGGCTGGCGCTGCGCGCGCTGGGGCTGGGCCCCGGCGACGAGGTGATCGCCTCGCCCTACGGCTGGCACCAGGTGGCCCATGCGATCACGCTCACTGGCGCGCGGGTCGTGTTCGCCGACATCAACTACTGGTCCGGCTGCCTGGACCCGGCGCGCGCGGCCGCGCAAATCGGCGACCGCACGCGCGCCATCCTGGCCGGCAATGTCAACGGCCATCCGGCGGCGTGGCGCGAGTTCCGCGCGCTGGCCGACGCCCACGGCCTGAAGCTGATCGAGGACTCGACCGAGGCGCTCGGCTCGCGCCTCGGCGGTCAACTCGTCGGCCGCTTCGGCGACGTCTCGGTGTTCGATTTCTCGCAGCCCTCGGCGCTGTGTTGCGGCGAGGGCGGCATGCTGGTGACCGACGACGACGCGCTGGCCACCGAGCTGCGCTACCTGCGCGCGCGCTCGGTGCGCGACCGGCGCTCGGTCTCCGTCGGTTCACGCGTGCCGCTGCAGGCGGGCATCAGCGAGCTCACCGCGGCACTCGGCGCGGGCCAGCTCGCGCGCATCGACGAGATCCTGGCCCGGCGCAAGGCCGTCGAGTCCCACTACCTCGAGCAGATGCAGAGCTTCGAGGGCATCAAGCCGCCCTACGTCGCACCCGATGTCGACGAGGTGCACTGGATGGTCTACACGGTGCACCTGGGCAAGCGCTTCACGGCCAGCGCGTGCGAGCAGATCGTCGAGGACATGGCGGCCGAGTACATCGAGACCGTCCTCTACTGCCAGCCGCTGCACCAGCAGTTCCATTACCTGCAGCAAGGCTGGAAACGCGGCCAGTTCCCGCTGGTCGAGCGCATCGCCGACCGCGCGATCGCGCTGCCGCTGCACACCCACCTCGAAGCCGGCCACGTGAAGTTCATCGTCAAGACGATGAAGGACAGCTCGGTCAACGTCGGCGCCGGGGCGGCGATCTACTGAAAGGTTCCGTTCCATGAGCCACGTCACCCTCACCACCCTGCCCGCGTCCGTCGCCGACGGGCTGCAGGCCGGCACGCTGGCGCCCTACCTCGGGCCGGGCCTGCTGGGCCTGTGCAGCAGCGCACCGGTGCCGGCCACGCCGCTGGACCTGGCGGCCTTGCTAGCTGCCAAAGTGTCCGCACCCGGCAAGATCCGCAACCGCCTCACCGCCGCCGCGCAGTTCATCGAGAACTTCAAGCACCGCAAGACACTCGTCAGCGCGATGGACCAGGCCTGTGCGGCGGCACCGGCGCCGTCGGCGCTGCACCGCTGGATCGCTGCGCTGCCCGCGCCGCTGATCGTCGACACCTGGTACGACGACACGCTGCGCCACGCCCTGGCCACGCGCACCGACTGGGCCGAGGTGCAGGGCCTGTCGCAGTCGGAACACTTCGGCACCTGGGTCGGCTGGTACACGGCCGCGGGCGTCGCCAGCGCCGACCCGGTCGAGGCGCCGACGGTGCTCTACAAGCCCTGGGGCGGCCACGCGCCGGCGGGCAACTACCTCGTGTCCGACAGCGACTTCGTCGAGGTGCTCACCGAGATCGACATCCAGACGCCGATCCCGCCGCTGGTGCAGCAGCGCCGGTCGCGGCTGGGCTTCGTCTTCCTCGGCTGCCGCTTCAACGACCAGCTGCAACGGGCCTTCGCGCGCCAGATCATGAAGCGCTCGAAGGGGCCGCACTTCGCGGTGCTGCCCGACGAGCCGACGCGCATGGAAGCGCGCTTCCTCGACGAGCAGGGCATCACGCGCATCGCGCTGCCGCTGGCCGAGGTGGCCGAGCGCCTGATGCAAGGCGCACTGGTCGCGAGCTGACTCCACTCGTCCCATTCACACACCCCATTCACACCCCCCACCCAGGATCCACCCAGGAGGCTCCTCACATGGCCACGCTCACCATCAGTCCCAGCGGCAAGACCGTCGAGGTCCCGACCGGCACCTCGCTGCTCAAAGCCATCCTCGAGGCCGGCGAATCCCTCATCAGCAAGTGCGGCGGCGAGGCGAAATGCGGCGCCTGCCACGTCTTCGTCACGGCCGGCCGCAAAGGCGTCTCGAAGCTGACCCCGGCCGAGAACGCCAAGCTCGACACGATCGTCGGCGTTGCAGCCAAGTCGCGGCTCGCCTGCCAGGCCACGCTGCTCGGCACCGAGCCGGTGACGGTGGAGCTGCTGGGCGCGCTCTCGGGTTGACACCAGATGATGGCCCCAGCGTCGCTTCGCTTCTGCCCACCAAGGGGGGCGAGCCCGGACGTGGAAGCTACGCTTTCACGCTTGGCGAGCGGTCAGGCCGCAAGGCCTGACGCGGCGCGCAAGGCCTCAGCCGCCTTGGGGCGGCCCGGCGCCAGATGATGCCCCCCTCGTCGCTTCGCTCCTGCCCCCCAAGGGGGCGCGCAGCCGCCTTGGGGCGGCCCGGCGGCGGCTGAGCCTGCGATGCTGGACGTCGCGATCGTCGGGGGTGGCCTGTGCGGCCTGGCGCTGGCGCGCAGCCTGCAGGCGCGTGGCCGCGACTGGCGCCTGCTCGAAGCGCGCCCGCGGCTCGGCGGCCGCGTGCTCACCGCGAAGGCGCGCGACGGCACGCCGATCGACCTTGGTCCCACGTGGTTCTGGCCGCGCACCCAGCCGGCGATCACGCGCCTCGTGGCCGACCTCGGCCTGACGTCCTTCCCGCAGCACGATGATGGCCGCGTGCTGCACCTGTCGGACCCGAACCGCGCACCGCAGTCGGTGGCACTGACCGAACAGTTGCAGCCCGCGGCCGATCCGACCGCGCCTGCCACGCCCGCCGCCGTGCACGGCGGCGCGTGGCGCGTGGCCGGCGGCATGGGCGCGGTGATCGAGGCACTTGCGCGGCCGCTGCCCGAAGCGCGGCTGCGCCTCGGGCATAGCGTCGAGGCCGTCGTCGACCATGGCGATTTCGTCGAGCTGCGGCTGCGCCGCGGCGAGGCTGCTCTGGCGCTGCACGCGCGGCGCGTGGTGCTGGCGCTGCCGCCGCGCGTGGCCGAGGCCGGCATGCACTTCGCGCCCGAGCTGCCATCTGAATTGCGCACGGCGATGCAGCGCACGCCCACCTGGATGGCCACTGCCGCCAAGGCCGGTTTCGCCTGCGCGCGGCCGTTCTGGCGCGCGGCCGGCCACAGCGGCAATGCGTGGGTGAGCCACGCGCAGGCCATGCTGGCCGAGGTCTTCGATGCCTGCGGGCCGGACGATCAGAATGAGCGTCATTCCGGAGCTGCGCTGGCCGGCTTCGCCGCCCTCGGCGCCGCGCAGCGTGCCAGCTTCGCCCGCGGGCGGGACCTGCTGCTTGAAAGCCAGGTGGTGCAGCTCTTCGGCCCCGAGGCCGCCGGCGCCGAACGCTTCTGGCAGGACTGGGCCACCGAACCCGAGACCTGCAGCCCCCTGGACGTCGCCGACGAAGGCCGCGGCGACCATCCCCAGTACGGTGATCCGCTGCTGGCCGAGGCCTTGTGGAACGGGCGCCTCTTCCTCGGCGGCTCGGAGACCGCGCGCCACGGAGGCGGCTACCTCGAAGGCGCGCTCGGCGCCGCGGCGCGGCTGCGCCAACAGCTGCTGTCGGACCGGCTGGCCGACCAGCGTCAGCGGCAGGCGGCGAACGCGTAGCAGGTCATCCAGGCGCCATGTACCACCGCTCGCTGTACGACATCGTGATGGACACCGGCCGCTCCATCGGCCTGCTGACGCAGGAGATGCAGGGCGAGGACGAGCTGTTCGCCAGCACGCTGACCCTGCGCGCGGCGGAAGCGCAGCTGCTCATCATGGCCCACACGCTGGGCAACGTGACGCCCGCGCTGCAGCTGCGCCTGCTGCAGGTGGACTGGAACGGCTGGGCCGTGCTGCACGACAAGCTGCGCAACGGCGTGCAGCCCCGGCGCGAGGAGATCTGGTACGCCGTCAGCGGCCTCGTGCCGCAGACCATGGCGCTGCTCGCAGAGCTGCGGCGCAGGCAGCCGGTGCTGTTCGAGATCAATTACGGATAGCGCTCAAACGACGCGTCCATGAACGCATGAGGAGCCCAGAGACCAGCGCCCCTGGGCGGACTCATGGCCTCGCGGCTCGGAGTCGGCAGGGTGCGCATGGCGTGATGGCACAAGTGAGCTGGGGGCCGGTTTCGACCAGGTGCAGTCCTTCAACCCTTCGAACTCAACACCCCGGAGCGGTCAGTTGGCCGCCGAGCGGCCCGCAGACGGCATGTCTCGAAGGGATCAGTTCGCCCGGATAGGGCCATGCTCCTCACCACTGCACCGCAACCTCTTGAATCTCTGCGCCATCGAACGCCAGTAAGGTTTTCCGCGTTCGATCAAGCAGGCGGGCAACTATGCCGGGGTAGTCGGCAAGCTGCTCCCGTGTGCCTATATCCCACACTGTCGTCCCTGTAGGGGCGGCGACATACAAGCGCATGCCGTCGCTGAACAGGGCGATCGCGTTTTCCATGTTGGGGAGGGGCCACCAGCTTTCCGTGACCGGCTTGGCTTCTGTCACATCATGAATCCTGACACCAGGGCCGGGACTCACCTCTTCGAACGCCTCTTCGTCCCAATCCGCCGCGCCCCATAGGGCAATGCGCTTCTCGTCGATCCAGCAAGCTGGTTGGGTCCAGTCGTCACGCGTGCCCAGATCGACGACTGAGGCTCCGTCTTCGCTCTCCCATGGGTTGGCCCTCAACCATGTGGCGACAGACCAGACTCTCGGGATGGATACGGGGTGCCAGACCCATCCATCGTCAAACAGCAGTCTTCCCTCGGGGCTGGGCTGCAGTTGCCCGTGGAAATAGTCCAGATAGTGGTTCGGCCGTTCGCCGGCCGCCTCATACGGAGCGATGTAGCGTTCGGTGAGACATTTGCCAGTTTTGGGATCGGACGCATCCAGACGATTCCAGGCGGTGCGATGGACAAATGTGTCACGCCCGTCGAGTCGGAGAAAGCAGGCGCTGAATGGGACCGTCTCTTCGTAGTAATCTCCCCCGTCCAGTTGCATCGTCGTTGCACCGCTTTGCGTGTCCAAGACGATCCCCTTTCGCCCTCGGTCGATGACGACGGCTGCATAGGCACCATCGCGGGAAGCGTGAAGGCGATACCTGGGCGCACCGAAATGACCACCGTCCTCAACGGGTGGGATATCAGGCAAATCGACGGCGCAAAGTTGCGTCGACGTATGGTCGTGTAGGTTTAGGACATGCAAGGAGCCATCGGCTGTCAGAACTAGAAAATGTCCATTGACGGCTTCAACGGTGCAGGCATCCAAGATGGTTGCGCCTGCCCATCGGAAGGTCCTCGATGTGTAGGCACGGGCCTCTGAAACATTGCCTTCGATGACATGAAGCAAGCTGACTCCCTGATGAGTGTCATGCGCCTAGCGAAGCACGGCGATGTCCCGCAGCGCGTATGCGAAGCGGTGGGCCGCCATGCAAGTGGAATTGAATCTAGCACCGGCGCTCTGACCAGCGCGCACCGATCGGAGCCCTTTGCAGGGGCCGCTCATAGCCGCGAATCGCAGTTCGCCCGGCTAGTTGCCTGCCGCGAGCCGCTGCAAGATGAAGGCCCCGCGCTCAGCCACCGGCGGCGACGGGTCGTGGGCGAACTGGCGCGCCAGTGGCAAGACAGCGTCTCCGAGGTAACCCATCTCTCGAACCAGAGCCTCCGCTGCAACTCGCCTCACCAAGGAGGATTGGTCCGCGGCAGCGGCGATGAGAGTGTTCAGGAGCATAGGCGAGACCGTCAGCGGTCGTTCTCCAAGCACGTTCGTGAGGCGTCCGTGACAGTACCTGACATCGGTCCACTGCCAGCGACGTGCAGCGACCCAAACCGCCTTTCCCATGAGCAGCGTTCGATAGGCTCGAGCGCGCACTGCGGGCTGGATGGCCTTCGCCGCGATATTAGGCAAATCCTCGTCAAACACCTTCGTTTGAAGTGCTTGTGAGAGCACCACGGGCATGGGCCCTGCCGTTGATTCGAACAGCCGGCGCTTCAGCGAAGCGGCGACTCCCGGCGACGTTGTGAGCGTTGCGATGACCTGCCTATCCGACTCCTCCGCTCGACCCCACGCGATCCAACTCGGCAGCATCGCGCACAGCGTCTCCGCAACGTGCTCTGGGTCGGAGCTGAGTGCGAGCCTTGGGATGGTCTCTCTGGCTGCTGATCTGACCTGGGGAACCCAATCGTTCAGCCGACGCGCAGCCAAGGCGAAAAAGAAGCTGTTGGGCGCCGGACCAGCGAGAGTACGCAACGCTCTTTCGCGTTCGCGGCCGTCCCAACTATTCAGATCGATCCACGTCAAATGCCTCTCAGGTCGATTTTTCCCCTCGGAAACGGTCGCGAGAAGTGCTCGCCACCCACCCGACTCGGCTACCGGGAAAACACGTCGTGCAAGCTCAAACTCGTCGCGGATCAGGCGCTCCCAGTACGCCAGGTTGGAGAGTGGCAAGGCCGAAGTGGCCCGCACGAGCGTCGACATGTCCGCGACAATCGGGTTTGTTGAGCTCATCGATGCGGCAAAGCTTCGAACTGCCGCGCGTAGCCCTTCCTCAAGCTGGACAGTGCCTCGTTCGTGACTCAAGCAGGTTCCTCCTTGTGTGCGTCCGATTGTCTTCAGCCCGAGTGTCCTGACGCTGGTACCCCAATGCGTTGGACGGCCCGTTATCCTTCGGATCCTGTAGCTTGCAGGTATTGGCGCGGCACGCCCGAGGCCAGCCAGAACGTGAAGTTGGCCTTGTAGAACTGGACGCCAGCCGAATGCGCTGCTCGGGCATCCACTTTGACCAGGCACGGCCTTCCGTGCCTCTTGCCAACCGACGCGGCCAGCTGCTTGTCCGGCGTCAGATGGACGTACTGCCGGCGCATCGGCTGCAGCCCATGCGCCAGGATGCTCCCCACCGCCGAGACGCTGGTTCCATGGAAGAGCACGTCCGGCGGCACGGCAGGCACGCGCACGATCCGATCTGCAGTCGAGTGCCCGTAGTTCGCACGCACACAGTCCTCAGCGATGGAGTAGCGTTGCTTGCGCGGCTCTACGTGCTCGACGACTGCCCGGATCGTGTCGACATCGACGCCTGCGATCTCACGGCGAAGCGCTGCGGCCAGATCCTTGAGGTGCACGTAGCCCTCAGGATCCAGCACGAGCCCGGCACGCTCCGGCGCGTGGCGCAGTATCAGTGCCATGTGCTTGCTCACGCGCTTGAGGAACGCCGTATCCATCGTCAGCCTTTCCATGCGTCGGCATGCGCCAGCAGCGTCACGCGCAGCCTGCCAACGTTGGATGACTTGGCCATGCCACGCAGATGAAAGCACTGGTACCGCAGGCTGGGCAGTTCCGGGAGTGCAACTGCCACGACCCCCTTGGGCATGCGGCAGCAGGCGTTGACGACGGCAGCACCGAGTCCCATCGCAACGAAGCTCAGCATGAGCTCCCAGCCGTTGGCTTCCATGGCCACCTCCCAGGCGACCTGCTCCGATTGCAGCAAGGTGCTCAGCATTTCCCGCTGCGGACGACCGAGCGGCGGAACGACGAGGCGCTCGCCGGCAAGATCCTTGAGCCTCAATCGCGAGCGCCCGGCCAACCGATGCGTGACGGGCACCGCGAGGACCTGCCCTACCGTCGTCAGCGCGGTCGACTGGAGCTGGTCCGGCACCGAATCGAGCGGTGCGACGCCGAGCTGAGCCTTCCCGCCCAGCACAGCCGCCAGTGTCTGCTCGCGATCCAAGCTCAGCAGGCGCAGCGGCGCGTTGGCCCGGCGTTGGAACTCCTCGATTCCCGGTCCGAGCAGGTACAGATACGCCCCTTCGCCGGCCGCCAACGTCACTGGCTGCTCAACCGTGCCGTCAAGCTGGCCCAGCATTTCCTCTGCGCTCGAGCGCAGCTGACGGCCATACCGGGCAACCGCTTCCCCGTGCTCCGTCAACTCGAGACCGCGACCGACACGGCGGTAGAGCGTCCGATCCAGCTGCTCGCTGAGCTTGCGAACTTTGACGTGCAGCGCCGGCTGGGAGATGTGCAGGTGACGTGCGGCGACGCTGAAATTCATGACGTCCGCAAAGGCGGCGAACGAGATCACCGCATCGAAGTCGAGGCGTGGCGACGGAATCATGTATAGGCGTGGATTATAAATGCTATGAACATAGTAGTTCCTGGCTAGCAGCTGCCTCTCTACGATGCGTCTCGAACTCAACGAAGCAAAGGACAGGGAGTCATCATGATGAAGCTTGGAATCGACATCGGTCGGGTGCTGATCGCGCCGGATGCGCCGGACGGGAAGGCCGACACATCGTTCATTGGCGGGTCGCTCGAGGCAGCGCTCGCCACGCCCCCCTACGGCGGGATGTTCGAGGTCGTCCCGGGCTTGGTGCAGATGTTCCGGGGGCAGGTCTGGCTGGTGTCCAAGGCCGGACCGCGAGTGCAGGAGAAGACGCGCCACTGGCTGCGCCATCACCGGTTCTTCGAACGTACCGGCATGTCGTCGGAGAACCTGCGGTTCTGTCTGGAGCGATCCCAGAAGGCGCAGCACGCCTTGGAACTCGGCCTCACGCACTTCATCGATGATCGGCCCGACGTGCTGGGTCACCTGGAAGGGGTTGTTCCCAACCGGTTCCTGTTCGGGCCGCAGAGGAAGCCTTCTGCATTGCCCGGGATCGTTCCCGTACCGACCTGGGCGGAGGCACATGCGACGATCGCCGGCAGCCTGGGCAGCACCTACGCCCGGGACACCGGGTATCGGCCCGTGGCCGCGGCGTGAGTCGAGGGTGCGCATCTTCGCAGTCGCGCCGGCTCAGATCGGGTCTTCACCGGATTGGCCACCTCGGCGGCAACCGCCTCCTAGTGCGCCCAAGGGGCGTCGTGTGCTCCTGGGACCGTTGCGACAGCGCGCGTTGGTGAGATGCCCGTAAGCTGACGCTGGCCAACGGCAGGAACTGGCCGACAACAGCCACTCGAATCCGCGCCCGTGCCCGGGCCTGCGAGCGGCAATGCCTCGTCTCGCCGGGCGAGCAGGGTCAATGCTTGAGCGCTGCCGACAGTTCCACCAGGCGCAGGAATTCGGCACGATGGCCGTAGACATCCGCGCCGCGTGACTCGCGGCCCAGGGCCAACACCTGGGGCGGCCCGTAGTCGCCGATCAGGCTGCTGCCACGCAGCCACTGCCCCCAGGCGGCCACCGCGGCCGCGAAGCGCATTTCCGCGTCGGACTGCTCGATGGCGAGCAGCCGCGCCGGCCGGGCGATCGGGAATTCGACCAGTCGGCTTGCGGCCTGCCCAGGCTGCTTGTAGCGCAGCTTGATCCACGCCAGCTCCTGGCCCTTGCCATTCGACTGGGCCGCCGGGGGCGCGGGCTGATAGCGCAGCGGGTCCACATGGCCCTTGCCTCCGCGTGGCACCCATTCGTACAACACGGTCACGCTGTGGCCGGCACCCACGTCGCCGGCGTCGACCTTGTCGTCGTTGAACTGCTCGCGCGCCAGCGCGTTCAGCTCGTACCCGATCAGGCGGTACTCGTCGACGTGGCCCGGGTTGAATTCGATCTGCAGCTTCAGATCCTGGGCAACCACTGCCAAGGTCGAGCTCATCTCGTTGACCAGCACCTTGTGCGCCTCCTGCAGCGAATCCAAATAGTGGTAGCTGCCGTCGCCGGCATCGGCCAGCTTCTTCATCAGCGCCTCGTTGTAGTTGCTGTCGCCCACGCCGAGCGTGGTCAGGCCCACGCCCGCCTTGCGCTGGTCCTCGACGAAGGCCTTGAGCTGTGCCGGGTCCACCACGCCGATGTTGAGGTCGCCATCGGTGGCCAGCAGCACGCGGTTGATGCCGCCGCTGATGAAGCCCTCGCGCGCCTGGGCATATGCCATGCGGATCCCGGCCTCGCCATAGGTGCCGCCGCCGGCCATCAGGCTGTCGATGGCCCGCTGGATCTCGGTCTTCTTGTCGCCCGGCGTGGCCGGCAGCACCAGGCGCGTCCCGTTGGCATAGGTGACGATGCTGAGCCTGTCCTGTGGCCGCAGCTGCCGGGCCAGCAGCTTCAGCGCCGACTGCACCAAAGGCAGGCGGTCCTGCGGGCCCATGGAGCCGGAGACGTCGACCAGGAAGACCAGGTTAGCCGGGGGCAGGCTGGCCTTGGCGACGTCCCGGGCCTTGAGCGCGACGCGGAGCAGCCCGCGTTCGGCGTTCCAGGGCGAACGGCTCAGTTTGGCCTCGACGGCGAAAGGTTGCTCCTGCGAAGCCGGAGGCTCGGCATAGTCGTAGCCGAAGTAGTTGACCAGCTCCTCCACGCGTACCGCGTCCTTCGGCGGCAGTTGTCCACGGGCGATGAAGCGGCGCACGTTGGCATAGCTGCCGGTGTCAACGCTGGCGCTGAAGGTCGAGACCGGGTGTTCGGCGACGCGGCGCCATGGGTTCTCGGTGAAGCTCTGGTACTTGGCCGTGCTTGCCGGTGGCACGGCCAGCACTGGCGCCGCAGGCGCGTAAGCGGGCGCCGCCGCTGGCATGGCGGTGTGATGGGGCGGCATAGCCGATGGGCTGGGTGCCGGTGGAGATGCGGCAGGCCTGGGGGGCGGCGGCGGTTCGATCCGCGTGCGCGGCACCTCGGACGGCGGCTTGGCCGACGCGGAAGGATCGCCGCTGTTCGCACAGCTGGCGAGCAAAGCCACGGTCAGGATGTACAACGGCAGCCGCCCGTTGCGCCGGTTCTTCCCCATGTCGGTCCTCCCCCTATCGGTCGACCCAGTATGTGAAGCAGACCAACCCGGGATCCCTTGGCGCGAATCAGGCCCCGGCATCCGAAAGCATGCAGGCCCTGGCGCGCTTCGCATGCCAGGGCCGTGCATGTGCCCCACTCTGCTGACCGGCGGTTCGGGGCATTGAGAACGCAGGAGCGCCGCCGCCAGTGGCGCGAAGGCAGTTCGGGCGCGAATGCACGGATGAACGTTCGGTATTCAGGGCCTGGGCACCACCGCCAGCCGCTCCAGGGGGTGGTTATCAACCAGGTGCGACTGCACGATCTCGTCGATGTCCTCCGCACTGCCCTTACTTTGGCAGCTTCGCGCGTTCGTTCCTGCTGTAGTGGCTGAAGTGGCCCTCGCGCGCGGCCTGGCGCCGGTTCGCGGCGCGGATGGCCTCTATCCTGCCGGCCGGGGCGATGCGCGAGACGGCGCGCGCGAGCCCGGTGGAACCGCAGTGCGGGCAGGTGGGCGTGGTGCCCGACCGAACCAGCAGCTCGAACTCGGCCTGGCAGGCATTGCAGTGGTAGTCGTACAGCGGCATGGCGTTCGTGCAGCCCGCTTCAGACCGGCCGGTTCGCGTACAGGTCGCGCACCGGCCCCATCAGCCCGAGCCCTTCCTCGTAGCTGATCTTCGGGAAGCGCTCGGAGTAGCTCATGGCCTTGTCGACGATGGCATCGACCTTGCCCGCGGTGTCGAGCTTCTTCAGCGCGTTCTTCTCCAGGTACAGCAGCTCCAGGATCTCGTTGTAGACGGTGGCCTCGTCGATCGGCAGCACGTAGAAGGTCGCGCCGCCGTACTCGACCTGGTAGCGCGTCGCGAGGTCGATGTTGTCGCAGTAGAGGAAGTACTTGCCCTGCGGCGACAGCAAGTCGCCCAGCACCTCGGCCAGCGGCTTCAGCGTCTCGAAGCTCAGCAGGAAGCCGGCGAGGAAGGCGATGTGCGGCTCGCCCTCGTGCGCGGCCGCGATGATCTGGTCGCTGCTGAGCTCGGGCGGGCGCGCCTCGTCGGCCATCTTCGCGGCGAACTTCAGCGCGATGTCGCCGCGAAAGCCCACGCGCCCGGGCTTCTTCGTCGGCCCCTTGAGCACGCTGTTGAGCAGGCGGCCTTCGGCCTCGAGGCGGCCGAGCGCGGTGTTCATGATCGGGGCGGTGGTGGTCATCGTGCGGGGCTTTCTTCAGGAGGGGAAGCGGGGTCGTCGGTATTGCGGATGAAGCTGGCCACCTTGTGGAAGGCCGCGTCCAGCTCGGCGCGCAGGGCGTCGTCGGTGCACACCTCGGCCAGTGCCTGGCGCATGCACAGCATCCAGGCGTCGCGCGCGGCGCTGTCGATGTCGAACGGGTGGTGGCGGCGGCGCAGCCGCGGCGCTCCGTGCTCGGGGCTGTAGAGCTTCGGGCCGCCCATCCACTCGCTGAAGTACTTCACCAGCACGGCCTTGGTGTGGGTGAGGTCCGGCGCATGCATCGCGCGGATGGCGGCAGCCTCGGGCCGCGCGTCCATGGCGCGATAGAAGGCATCGACGAGCCGCACCACCGACTCGTGCCCACCCAGGCGCAGGTAGTGCGGGTTGGCAACGAGCAATGGCGGCTGGAGGTCCATGAGGCCCTCCATTGCAACCGCCGTACCAGCGAGCGCACCGCAGGCTGCGGGTGCCGCCTCGCCTATGGGGCGCGCAGGACACGCGGTGGGCGCGCTGCGGGCGCGAGGCGGGCGCCTTGCGGCCACGGCCGACTCTGCTTTGTAGGGTTCCGGACAAATTCCACGGCCCCCGCGGCAGCGCCCGAAAACGGCGGTTTCCCTCGGCAGGACAAGCACTTGCATGGCCGAAAGCGACATGGCACGCGCATTGCGAAGCAAGGCCTGCGCGGACCCCATGTCAGGCCCCGAGGGACCTTCATAAGAAGACCCACACAGGCACCGAAGGCTGCATAGAGATCGCGACGACGGCTTGTGTCTCGTCAAACCTCTTTCATCTCGAATGGAGCATTGAAATGGCAAAACTTCGGCAGATCGCCTTCTACGGCAAGGGTGGCATCGGCAAGTCCACCACTTCGCAGAACACCCTCGCTGCGCTGGCGCAGATGGGCCAGAAGATCCTCATCGTCGGCTGCGATCCCAAGGCCGACTCGACCCGCCTGATCCTGCACGCCAAGGCGCAGGACACCATCCTCTCGCTGGCCGCGGAAGCCGGCTCGGTGGAGGACCTGGAAATCGAGGACGTGATGAAGATCGGCTACCGCGACATCCGTTGCGTGGAGTCCGGCGGCCCGGAGCCGGGTGTCGGCTGCGCCGGCCGCGGCGTGATCACCTCGATCAACTTCCTCGAGGAGAACGGCGCCTACGACGGCGTGGACTACGTGTCCTACGACGTGCTGGGCGACGTGGTCTGCGGCGGCTTCGCGATGCCCATCCGCGAGAACAAGGCGCAGGAGATCTACATCGTGATGTCGGGCGAGATGATGGCCATGTACGCGGCCAACAACATCTCCAAGGGCATCCTGAAGTACGCCAATTCCGGCGGCGTGCGCCTGGGTGGCCTGGTGTGCAACGAGCGCCAGACTGACAAGGAACTGGAGCTCGCCGAATCGCTGGCCAAAATGCTGGGCAGCCGGCTGATCCACTTCGTGCCGCGCGACAACATCGTGCAGCACGCCGAGCTGCGCCGCATGACCGTGCTCGAGTACGCGCCAGATTCCAAGCAGGCCGGCGAGTACCGCACGCTGGCCGAGAAGATCCACGCCAATGCCGGCAACGGCACCATCCCGACCCCGATCACGATGGATCAGCTGGAAGACCTGCTGATGGAGCACGGGATCATGAAGAGCATCGACGAGAGCCAGGTCGGCAAGACCGAGGCCGAGCTCGTCGCCTGACGCTGCGCTGAGAACGACATGCGGGTGGCGCGGCGCGCCACCCCTTCCCGACCGCATTTCGGAGCACCACGATGAGCATCACCGTTGAAGAGCGCAAGGCTGCCAACAAGGCCTTGATCGACGAAGTCCTGAAGGCCTATCCGGAGAAGATGGCCAAGCGCCGCGCCAAGCACCTGGGCACCTTCGAGGATGGCAAGCCCGATTGCGGCGTGAAGTCCAACATCAAGTCATTGCCCGGCGTGATGACGATCCGCGGCTGCGCATATGCCGGCTCCAAGGGCGTGGTGTGGGGTCCGATCAAGGACATGATCCACATCTCGCACGGCCCGGTGGGCTGCGGCCAGTATTCCTGGGCCGCGCGCCGCAATTACTACATCGGCACCACCGGCGTGGACACCTTCGTGACCATGCAGTTCACGAGCGACTTCCAGGAAAAGGACATCGTCTTCGGCGGCGACAAGAAGCTCGACAAAATCATCGACGAGATCCAGGACCTGTTCCCGCTGAACAAGGGGATTTCGATCCAGAGCGAATGTCCGATCGGCCTGATCGGCGACGACATCGAGGCGGTGTCGAAGAAGAAGGCCAAGGAATACGACGGCCACACCATCGTGCCGGTGCGCTGCGAGGGTTTTCGCGGCGTCAGCCAGTCGCTGGGCCACCACATTGCAAACGACGCGATCCGCGACTGGGTGTTCGACAAGGTCGACCCCAACAAGCGGCCTGACTTCGTCTCCACGCCGTACGACGTGGCGATCATCGGCGACTACAACATCGGCGGCGACGCCTGGTCCAGCCGCATCCTGCTGGAGGAAATGGGCCTGCGCGTGATCGCGCAATGGTCGGGCGACGGCACGATTGCCGAGCTGGAGAACACGCCGAAAGCCAAGCTCAACGTGCTGCACTGCTACCGGTCGATGAATTACATCAGCCGGCACATGGAAGAGAAATACGGCATTCCCTGGGCCGAATACAACTTCTTCGGCCCGACGATGATCGAGAAAAGCTTGCGCGAGATTGCCGGCCATTTCGACGACACGATCAAGGCCAATGCCGAGAAGGTGATCGCGAAGTACAAGCCGCTGATGGAAGCCACCATCGCCAAATACAAGCCGCGGCTGCAGGGCAAGAAGGTGATGCTGTTCGTCGGCGGCCTGCGCCCGCGCCACGTCATCGGCGCGTACGAAGACCTGGGCATGGAAGTGGTTGGCACCGGCTACGAGTTCGGCCACAACGACGATTACCAGCGCACCACGCATTACGTCAAGGACGGCACGCTGATCTACGACGACGTGACCGGCTACGAGTTCGAGAAGTTCGTCGAGAAGGTGCAGCCCGACCTGGTGGGCTCCGGCATCAAGGAGAAGTACGTGTTCCAGAAGATGGGCGTGCCGTTCCGGCAGATGCACAGCTGGGACTATTCCGGCCCGTACCACGGCTACGACGGCTTCGCGATCTTCGCGCGCGACATGGACATGGCGATCTCCAGCCCCGTGTGGGGCCTGGCCAAGGCGCCCTGGAAGAAGGCGGCCTGAGCAGGCCTGAGCACCGCGTCACCTTGAAGTGGCAGCCGGCAGGCTGCCCGCCCATCCACCGGAGATTCACATGCCCCAGAACGCCGACAAGGTCATCGACCACGAATTGCTGTTCCGCGAGCCGGAGTACCAGCAGCTCTTCGCCAGCAAGAAGAACGAATTCGAGTTCAACCACCCGGACGCCAAGGTCGCCGAGATCCGGGACTGGACCAAGACCAAGGAATACAAGGAGAAGAACTTCGCCCGCGAGGCACTGACCGTGAACCCGGCCAAGGCCTGCCAGCCGCTGGGCGCGGTGTTCGTGGCCAATGGCTTCGCGAAGACGATGAGCTTCGTGCACGGCTCGCAGGGATGCGTGGCCTATTACCGCTCGCACTTCTCGCGCCATTTCAAGGAGCCCACCTCCTGCGTCAGCTCGTCGATGACGGAAGACGCGGCGGTGTTCGGCGGCCTGAACAACATGATCGATGGCCTGGCCAACACCTACAACCTGTACAAGCCCGAGATGATCGCGGTGTCGACCACCTGCATGGCGGAAGTGATCGGCGACGACCTCAATGCGTTCATCAAGTCGGCCAAGGAAAAGGGCAGCGTGCCCGCCGAGTTCGACGTGCCTTTCGCGCACACGCCGGCCTTCGTCGGCAGCCACGTGACGGGCTACGACAACGCGCTGCTGGGCGTGCTGCAGCACTTCTGGGACGGCAAGTCCGGGACCGCCCCAGCGCTCACGCGCGAAGCGAACGAGAGCATCAACTTCATTGGCGGCTTCGACGGCTTCGTCGTCGGCAACATGAAGGAGATCCGCCGCATCTTCGACCTCTTCGGCGCCGACTACACGGTGCTGTGCGATCCATCGGAGGTGTGGAACACCCCCACCGACGGCGAGTTCCGCATGTACGAGGGCGGCACCACCAAGGAAGAGGTGGAGCGCGCGCTGAACGCCAAGGCGACCATCGTCTTCCAGGAGTACTGCTGCGAGAAGACCATCAAGTACCTGCGCGAGAAGGGCCAGGAGGTGGTGGTGCTCAACAGCCCCATCGGCGTGGCCGGCACCGATGCGTTCCTGATGGCGCTGTCGCGCCTGACCGGCAAGCCGGTGCCCGCGCAGCTCGAGAAGGAACGCGGCCAGCTCGTCGACGCGATGGCCGACAGCCAGGCCCACCTGCACGGCAAGCGCTACGCGCTGTACGGCGACCCGGACATGATGCTGGGCCTCACGCACTTCCTGCTCGAGCTGGGCGCCGAGCCGGTGCACGTGCTGGCCACCAACGGCAACGAGGACTGGGCGGCCAAGGTGCAGATGGCCTTCGATGCCTCGCCCTATGGCAATGGCTGCCAGGTCTACCCCAAGCGCGACCTGTGGCACATGCGCTCGCTGCTGAACACCGAGCCGGTGGACTTCCTGATCGGCAACACCTACGGCAAGTACCTGGAGCGCGACACCGGCACGCCGCTGATCCGCATGGTGTTCCCGATCTTCGACCGCCACCATTACCACCGCTATCCGATCTGGGGCTACGACGGCGGACTGCGCACGCTGATCATGCTGCTGGACGAGTTCTTCGAGACGCTGGACGCCAATACGATCGTCCCGGCGAAGACCGATTACTCGTTCGACATCATCCGCTGATCGCCTCTCGGAGCGGGCGCAGCCCGGGGTCGGATTCGGCCCCGTGGCAGCGCACCATGGGGCCGTCTTGTTCTTCGTCACGCGCAGCAGGGCCAGGCCATGACTGACACCGAACCGGTCTACGTGAAGCACCTGTCGGACGAGCGCGTGGTCGAGGTCATCGGCCGCCACGTCTGCATCGACGGCCGGCCGGAGGCCGACCACCTCGTCGTCATCGACGAGCACCCCAACCGACAGGCCATCCTGCGCGCCGTGCCCGGTGCCACGCACGTGGCCGGACGGGTGCCGCTGACGATGCCGCAGGCCTCGGTGGCCCAGGCCGCGCTGCGGCGCGCGCAAGACACCTTCGATGGCAGCACGCACGCCATCAACGAACGCCTGCGCCGCGCTGTCTGGCAGAAGGTGTTCGCCGACGGGGCCGAATGATCTACGTCGTCGACATGCCGCCCCAAGGCGAGCCGCGCGCGTGGTTCGCCTTCGACGCGCACGACCTGTTGCGCAAGGTCGCCGCCGGCGATGCGAAGGCCGCGCACGAGATCTGGGACTGCGCGACTGCGTGCGAACTGCTGGCGCTGTTCGACGAGCGCCCGGACAACCCGGGCGTGGCCGAACGCTTCCCCGGCATCTGCGCGCTGGGCAGCGAGGTCGGCTGGGACACGGCCCTGTTCCGCGCCGACCATGTGCGCGAGCCTGGCCTGTATGCGCCCGAGCCGGTGACCTTGATCGATGCCTGCCTCGCCGCGCTGCGCGCGCGCGGCGGGGACTGGCGCTTCCATGACGGCGAGCAGCACGCGCTGGCCGCCGTGGACGCACCGGATGCGGTTTATGACCGGCCCGGCGGCTGGCGCGCGCGCAGGACGCTGCGCGAGCAGCTGATCGCCGTCGAGGCGCTGGCCAACGACCAGTGAGGGCGGAGCCCATGCGCATCGACCACGACGACTTCCGGCTCTTCGGCCTCGCGCCGCGCTTCGTGCAGGACCGCGCCACGATCGATGCACGCTGGAAGGCGCTGCTGGCCGAAGTGCACCCTGACCGCTTCGCCGCCGAAGGAGCGGCCGCGCAACGCGTGGCGGTGCAGTGGGCGCTGCGCGTCAACGAGGCGCATCAGCGCCTGAAGGACCCTCTGCGGCGCGCGGCCTGCCTCTGCGAGCTGCACGGCCAGCCCATCGGGGCCGAGTCCGACACGGCCATGCCCGTGCAATTCCTGGCGCAGCAACTGCGCTGGCGCGAGGCGCTGGAGACCGCCAACACGCCGACCGACATCGAGTCGCTGGGCGATCAGCTCGCCGCGGAGCGACTCGCGCTGCTCAGCCGGCTTGCTGCGCTGATCGATGAACGTCAGGACTGGCCGGCCGCCAGGGCACAGGTGCGCGCGCTCATGTTCATGACGCGCTTTGCTCAGGACATCGAAGACCGAGCCAATGCACTGACCACTGCTGCGCGGGGGATGTAGTCAGCCAGAGGCGGTCCGACCAAGGCGAGGTTTCAATGGTCGCTGGATGCGTGACCGGACAGGCAAAGATACGCGCGCGTACGCGAGTGCGAGCCGTCCCGTTGCCGCGCAACGGCGACGGCGGCTCTCACCCTTCCCGTTCAGGACGCACCGTTTGAGCGATAGGCGGTCGGCCAGGATCGGCCCTCTAGGCACAGGGACGCCGCGCCGGCCTCGCCCGTCAGGATGGATGTTGGGATGTGGGCTTCTGCTTCTCGAACTGGTGACCTCAGACTGCGCCGGGCTTGCGCGTCCTTCTTCAGCAGCATGCCCCGATGGCGCACGGGCGTGCACAGCGGATGAACGGCTTGGATGTCAGCGGAATGGCCTTCAGGCTGCGCAGCAAGCAGGCATTCGCCTCTTCGAGATCGAAATCCCCGAAGGGCAACCGAATCGGACTTGGGTGGAAGGCGTACAACGAACGCTGGCCCGGCGGGGCGGGATGTCGCGAACTCATTGACGCAGAGATATGGCACGTCGCCCGAATCGCTTGGCCGCTGAGTGCAACACGGGTCTCTCACGATGAAGGCGCGGTTGATTGCCCAACCCGGTGCCTCGCCTCCCGCGACAGCGATAACTCTTCTTAGCGCGGTAGCTCCGCCGCCGCGCAAACTGCCCCGTTCTTCTAGGTTGTATTTGCAGCGTCCATGGGAACGCGACGGTGGGCGCCGCGTTACCAGCAGGAAGTCATGCGAACCGATGAGCACGCCTCTACAACAGCCAGCGGTGATGGACGTTAGGAACGACGGGGCCCCGCGTTCGATGGTCTGCAGCGCGCCACTGACTTGACAGAGTCCCTCGACAGTTTGCGAACAGCGCTTTGCGCCTGCCGGCATCGCCTCGGAGGCCCGAACAGCGCTAGGTGGCGACCGAGGACAACCACGCTTCCCTCGTCGAGTAACACTGGCGTCCCTAGGGATTCTGAATTAACCCCGGTCAGGTGGTCGACTCCGGCCGAGTCTGTTCCGAAGCGTCGGGCCTGAACGTGGCGAGATGTGCCACGCACCGCGCGAGAAGCGCGGTTCCAGAACGCGCGTGCCACCAGCCGCGCCGCCACGCTCACTTCACGGTAAAGCGCACCGTCACGACCTTCTTGCTCGGCAGCGTCACCGCCGCCACGGCCTTGGCGCCGCTGTCGAGCTTCATGCCCTTGGCAACGAGCTTGTTGTCGCCCGCCGCTACCAGTTCGGCCTCGGACTTCTCGCTGCCCTTGAGCACGGTCAGCTTGCCGGTCGCGCCCTGCGTCGGCATCGGCTGGCCATGGTCTTCCAGGAACAGCGCCGCGCCCTCGGGGGTCTGCGCCAGCTCGAAGGCCACGTCGCTGGCCACCTGCACCACGCCGCCGTGCTTGGCCTTGCCGCCGCCATGGGCCAGCGCCGCCGTGCCCACGGACCCCACCGCCACGGCGCAGGCCGCCATCACCATCCATCGCTTCATCGTCTTCTCCTGTCTCGTGTGAAGTGCACTTGCAGGCGGCACCCCGATGGTCGACGACCTGGGCGCGCTGCGCGTGGACGACCTGCTGGACCACGTGGCCGGCGTCTCGCGCCACAACAACTTCGGCGGCACCTGGGACAACATCGCCATGCGCGGCTTCGCCGGCCACGAGGACCGCACGATGAGCCTGCTGCGCAACGGCATGCCCCGCAACCGCGGCTTCAACGCCCCGCGCGACACCGCCAACCTCGAGCGCGTGGAATTCCTCAAGGGCACGATGGGCGCGCTGTACGGCAGCAGCGAACCCGGCGGCACCGTCAACCTGGTGACCAAGGAGCCGCGCTTCACCGCCGGCCATTCGCTGGAGCTGTACCACGGCAGCCACGACCACCGCCGCCTGGCGATCGACAGCACCGGCCCGCTCAACGGAAACGCCAGCGAACCGGCCACGCTGGCCTATCGCCTGAATGTCTCGGCCGAGGACAAGGACAGCTTCCGCGACCACGTGCACATCCACCGCACCCTGGTGGCCCCGGCATTGACCTGGCGCCTCGGCCCGGACACGCGCCTGCGCTACGACGGCGAATGGCTGCGCCAGCAGGCGCCGCTGGACCGCGGCGTGCCGGTGGTGGACGGCCGGCTCGACGCGGTACCGCCCACACGCTTCTACGGCGAACCCGGCGACGGCGACATCAGCATCGACAACCAGACCCACCAGCTGTTCCTGACCCACGCGCTGGGCTCCGCCGGCGGCTCGTCGGACTGGGAACTGCGCGCCGGCCTGCAGCACAAGCACGCCAGCCTGAGCGGCCGCGCCACCGAGACGCACATGTACGGCCCCGGCTTCCTCGGCTGCGCCACGTCCATGGACCTGCGCGGCTGGCTATGCCGCCGCGTGCGCGACCGCGACTTCGCCTCGCAGGAAACCTCGCTGCTCCTGGAGGCCTACGGCCGCTTCGCGACCGGCGCGCTGAAGCACGACCTCATCGTCGGCGCCGAGGCCGCGCGCTTCAGCCAGGACCGCACGCTGCTGGACCATGCCGCGGGGCTGCGCGACGCGGTGGGCATCGGTGTCTCCGACCCGGTGTACGGCCGCATCACGGTGCCGGCCATGGTCCCGGTGCAGGCCATCTGGAACGGGCGCCTGGAAGACAGCCAGCAGGCCGTCTACGTGCAGGACCAGGTGGCCTGGGGCGACTGGCGCCTGCTGGCCGGCCTGCGCCACGACCGCGCCAGGAGCCGCTACGCCGGCCGCATCGACGGCGCGGTGACGCGCCAGGAACCCAGCGCCACCTCGCCGCGCCTGGGCCTGAGCTGGCTGCCGCGCCCGGGCCTGTCGCTGTACGCCAGCATCGGCCGCTCCTTCCGCCCGCAGACCGAGCAGGACGCGCAGGGCCGCCCCTTCGAGCCGCAGGTGGGCACCGCCCGCGAGCTGGGCCTGAAGTGGGAATCGGCCGGCGGCCGCCTGGGCGCCACCCTGGCCTGGTTCGACATCACCAAGCGCCACGTGCCGCAGTACATCGCGGCCACCGACAGCTACGCCGAGCTGGACCGCGTGCGCAACCGCGGCTTGGAAGCCGAAGTGACCGGCCAGGTGGCCCCGGGCTGGCGCGTGGCCCTGGCCTACGCCTTCCTGGACGCCGACCGGCACTTCACCCAGTTCGCCCGCCACAGCGGCAGCGCCTTCGTCGTGCATGAACGCGCGCTGGCCGGCGGCGGGCTGGTCGGCATCGGCGGCGGCGTCACGCACGTGGGCGCGCGGTCCGGCGAAGACCCCTACGCCGCCCCGCCGCGGCTGCCGGGCTACACGCTTGCCAAGATAACCAGTTATTGGCGCGTCAACGGATTGCTGCGCCTGTCGCTCGACGTCGACAACCTGTTCGACCGCACCTGGTACGCCAGTGCCTACAACCGCGTCTGGGTCACACCCGGCAACCCGCGCCAGGTGACCCTGGGCGCGCAATACAAGTTCTGACACCCCCATCCCAAGGAAAAACAGCATGCGCATCGTTCCCTTCATCGTGGCCGCGGCCACCCTCGCCCTGCAGGCCATGCCGGCGCGGGCCCACGGCATCTGGTTCGCACAGCGCGCCGACCGGCTGGCGCTGGTCTACGGCGACGGCGCGGAGGACCTGGACGCGGTCAAGCGGCTGCCCAAGATCAGCGCCGTCGGTGGCGTGGGCGCCGACGGGCAGCCCGTGCCCGTCACGCTCGAACCCGAGGGCCGGCTGGCCTTCGTCAACCTGGCCGGCAAGCCGGCCATCGTCACGGCGGCGATGAACAACGGCCTGTGGTCCAAGGCGCCCGACGGCAAGTGGCACGGCAAGGGCCTGGACGAGGTGCCCGGCGCCACCGTCAGCGGCCGCTACCTGAAGTACGCCACCCACCTGGCCGCCCTGCCGTCTGGCGCCTTGCGACCGGTGCCCGGCCTGGCGCTGCAACTGGTGCCGGTGGGCGCCGCCTTCCCGCGCCAGAAGGGCCAGCCGCTGACGGTGCAGGTGCTGTTCCAGGGCAAGCCGCTGGCCGGCGCCAAGGTCTGGCAGGACATCGTGACCGACCCCGACGCCGCGCCCTTCGTCGCCGACGCCGAGGGCCGCGCCACGCTGCCGGTGCGCAACCAGGGCCTGAACGTGGTGAAGGCCGCGCACGAGTCGGCGCCGGAGGACGCTCGCAAGGCCGCCATGACGCACCACTTCGCGACGCTGAGCTTCGCGCTGGAACACGCGCCGGAGTGAGCCGGCCGCGGCCCTTGCACCGCGTAGCAGAGCCACCCGGATCTCCGACAAACCGGCAAGGGCTCGCTGTGCGTGGGTAGCGCCCCGCAGCGCCGGCGTGACCGCCTCGCTCGGCTATTGACCGGCTACGCGCCGGGGGCTTCTGCATGGCGTGGCGGGCGGGCCCCAGGTCTAGAATGCGATTCATTCGCATTTACCGTCTCCCTTGCATGGGCCGGCCTGCGTGCCCAGGCGCGGGTCCGCGAACCCGGCCCAACCGCTTCCCCGACCGCCGCCAACCCGACATGGACCACCGCCCGCTTCCTCCGAGCAACGCCACCCGGTCGCGCCAGGCCGTGCTGTCCCTGATCGCCAGCTTCGGCTTCACCTGGGGCTTCGTCGCGCTGGGCGTGGCAGGTACCACCGCCCTGGGCGCGGACTACCACGAGTCCGAGAGGGCCCTGATGCTGCTGGCCTTCGTGGTGTTCCTGCCACTGTTCCTGTGGGCCTTCGCCTCCGCGCGGCCCGGCCGGGCGCTGCTGCTGCTGGCCACGGGCGGCGCGGGAATGGCCACGGCCGCGTGGGCTCTGCAGCGCACGCTGCTGGCCTGAGTGCGATCCACGCCTTTCCCCGACCCGCCCGACCCGCCCAGAACGACGACCCGCGCCGGGCGTCACCCCGACGGAGGCTCTTCCCATGTTCACCACCTTCCGCCACGCCATGGCCTGGCTGCACACCTGGATGGGCCTGCTGCTGGGCTTCGTGCTGATGGTGTGCTTCTTCTTCGGCTCGCTCGCGGTGTTCGACCGCGAGATCGACCGCTGGGCCATCCCCGAGACGCGCTTCGAGCCGCAGCCCATGCCGTCCTTCGACAAGCTGCTGCTGCCCGTGCTGCAGCAGCTGGAGCCCGACGCGAAGGACTACGCCGACAACATGCCGCTGCTGCACGACGCCGCCAAGGGCCCGATGACGCCGCGGCTGGAACTGCCGCCCGACGAGTACTGGGCCTACACCACCCACCGCGACCCGGTGCTGACCATGGGCGCAGGCTTTCGCGTGCCGCTGCCGAAGGACCCGGAAGACCACAACCACATCCACGGCGACACCACCATCGACCCGCGCACCGGCGCCCGCGTGCGCGACGACGCGCTGAAGATCGGCAGCCGCTGGTTCTACCCGCTGCACTACAGCCTGAACTGGACCTGGAAGGACATCGGCTACTGGATCGTCGGCCTGGCCGCCTTCACCATGCTGGTGGCGCTGGTCACCGGCGTGGTGATGCACCGCAGGATCTTTCGCGAGTTCTTCACCTTCCGGCCGCGCAAGCACACCCAGCGCAGCGCGCTGGACCTGCACAACCTAACCGGCGTGGTGGCGCTGCCCTTCCACTTCCTCTTCGCCTTCACCGGGCTGGTGATCTTCGCCAGCTTCTTCTACTTCCCGGTCAGCCACACGCTGCTCAAACCGCTTCACGACCGCCACGAGGCGCACGAGGCCCAGGCCACCGGCCTGCCGCACCAGCGTTCGGGCCAGGCCGCGCCCCTGGCTTCTGTCGATGCGATGGTGCTGGAAGCCAAGCGCCGGTGGGCAGCGCGCGACATGGCCGGCGAGGTCGGCTTCCTGCAGATCCACCACGTGGGCGACGCCAACGGCTACGTCAGCATCTTCCGCGCCGGCAGTGACCGGGTCGCGCTGGTGGGCGAAGGCATCCACTTCAAGGCCAGCACCGGCGAGGTGCTGCGCGAGGACCCGCCGCGCACGGTGGTGTCCGAGGTCAATGAATTCCTGACCGGCCTGCACCTGCAGCATTTCGAGCACTGGCTGCTGCGCTGGCTGTACGTGCTGGGCGGGCTGCTGGGCTGCGTGTGCATCGCCACCGGCTTCGTGTTCTTCGTCGAGAAGCGCAAGGCGGCGCACGCCCGGGCCGGCAGCGCAGGCAGCCGCGTGGTGGACGCACTGGCGGTGGCCACTGTCACCGGCATGGTGATCGCCGCCGTCGGCATGCTGGTCGTCAACCGGGTGCTGCCGTCTGAAATGAGCGGCAAGGGCGACTGGGAGAAGCTGGCGTTCTGGGGCATCTGGGTGCTGGCGCTGCTGCATGCCTTCCTGCGCAACGGCCCGGTGGCCCAGGCCCGGCTGAGCCCGGCCTGGCGCGAGCAGTGCTGGGCGCTGGCCGCGCTGGCGGTCGCCGCGGCGGGCCTGAACTGGGCCACCACCGGCGACCACCTGGTCAGGACTGTGTTCACGCACACCTACTGGCCGGTGGCCGGCGTGGACCTGAGCCTGCTCGCCACCGCAGGCATCGCCACCTGGGCGGCGCGCAGGCTGGCGCTGCGCGAGCAGGGTTCGCCGGCACGCCTGCCAGCGGCGACGGTGGCGGGGACAGGAGCAGCGGCCCATGTCTGAAGCGCTTTGGCTCGCTGCCGCCGCGGCGCTGAGCCTGGCCGGCATGGCGTGGCTGGCCCTGGCAATGGACGTGCATTGGGGCCAGGTGATGCACCGTCCCGCCACCGCAGCCGCGCGGCTGCGGCGCGTGCTGCGCACACTGGGCGCCGCGGCGCTGGCGCTGGCCCTCATCACCTGCCTGCAGGCCGACCGCCCCTCGATGGCCGTGCTGGTGTGGGTGATGCTGCTGGCGGGCAGCGCAATCGCGGTGGCGCTGCTGCTGGCCCGCCGGCCGGGGCTGTTGCGGGTGATGTTCCCCCTCCGCCTGCGCGACGCGCCGCAGCGACTTCCGAAACCCTGACACGGCGCCTCGCCGGTGCCCGATGGCTTCACGCCCGTTCACATGACACACCTCTCCCTCCGCGCCAGGCGAGATGCCCGATCCACGGCCATCCGCTGCCTGTGCGGCTGCGGCGACACCGCCCCGGTGCGACTGTCAGCGCTGCGCCGAGGCAGCCGTGGTGCCTCCGAACCCACGCCGCCCTTGGACCCCGGATCCCCGCCCGCGCCGATCCGAGCCGAGGGGCCGGCACCGGTTCCGGCACAGGCACCGGCTCCAGCCGGCCGGGCCGGGAGCGGCAAACGTCCGTGACCGAGCGAACTGCCCCAGCCGCAGACGCGATGCAGCTCGGGCTCGGTGCCGGGCTGTCGCCGTGGCTCGCGGCCTTCGCGGCCAGCCGGCGTGACCCGCCGAATTAATGCGACTCATTCGCATTACACTACACACCATCCCCACCGGCGCCCGACCGCCGCGTCGCACCAGCCAGCCGCGCGCCAGCACGTGCCCCAGCCTCTTCAGGACACGCTGTGCACCACTGGACCGACAACACGACCGCGCGCCCCGCCCCGATCGGCGAACTTCAAGGCGCCCGCAACGGGCTCCCTGCAGCGACGGACACGTACGTAACAAGCTATCGGGGCGGCCGATGAGACGACCACCCGCAGCCATCCGCGCCGCCCTGCGCGAAGCGCAGCCGGCAACGCCCGCGCAGCGCCGGGAAGCGGCGCGCACGCTCGGCCTGAGCGAAGCCGAGGTGATCGCGGCGCATGGCGAGCCTTTCCACCCCGCCGAGTCCCCGCTGAAGGCGCGCCGGCTGCGCGCCGAATGGCCGCGCCTGGTCGCCACGCTCGAGGCGCTGGGCCCGGTGACCGCCCTGACCAGCAACGGCGCCTGCACCATCGAGAAGCCGGGCGTGTACACGCGCACCGCCGCCATCGGCAACCTGGGCCTGGTGCTCGGGGGTGCCATCGACCTGCGCGCCGCCTACGAGCACTGGGCGTTCGGCTTCGCGGTCGAGCAGCGGCTGGCCGATGGCACGCTGCGGCGCGCGCTGCAGTTCTTCGATGGCCAGGGCGACGCCACGCACGAGGTCGTGCTCGGCCTGCAGAGCCGGGTCGCGGCATGGTTCGCCATCGTCGATGCCTTCGCCGCGCCGGCGCTGGGCTGCGACATCGACCTGGCGCCTGCCGCGCATTGCGCCGACGAACGGCCGGACGCCGAGGTGGACGTGCGCGCTTTCGGCGCCGCCTGGACATCGATGCACGACCCGCACGACTTCCCGGACCTGCTCAGCCGCTTCGCGCTGTCGTCCTTGCAGGCCCTGCGGTTGGCACCCCGGGGCTACGCGGCCGGGATGCCGCCGGCCACCGCGCACGACGTGCTGGGCGCGCGCCGCGCAGGACGGCACGCCCATCGTCGTCAGCGTCGCGAACCGCGGCACGGTCCAGACCCATGCCGGCCCGGTCAGGCGCATCGACGTCATGGGCCCGTGGCTGCGCGTGCGCGAAGCCGGCTTCACCCTGCACCTGCGCGAGGACTGCATCGCCCACGCCTGGCTGGTGAAGAAGCCGGGCTGCGAGGGGCTGGTGCATTCGCTGGAGCTGTTCGACGCCGACGGCCAGGCCATCGCCACCTTTTCGGGCGAACGCCAGCCCGGGCAGTCCGAGCGCTGCGAATGGCGCTGCCTGCTGGACGCCCTGAGCCCCGAGGCCGAGCCGTGTGCCCCTTGAAGAACCGGACCGACGCCATGCATTCCGACGAATCCCCCGACCACGGCCCCGGCCTGACCTTGGCCCGCAACGAGCTGGGCGCCGTCAGCGTCTGCCCGTGCGGCGTGGTCACCATCACCGTGCAATACGTGAGCCTGCGCTTCGAACCGGTCGCCTTCCGGGAGCTGCGGGCCCTGCTGGCACAGGCGCAGCGCCGCATGGACGGCGGCCCCGCCGCCGCAGCGCTGCCCGGGGCGCTGCCGGGCGGCACGCCGCCCTTGCACTAGGGCCCAGGCATCAGGGCCCGTGCACCAGGCCCGTCCGCCAAGGCCGGGCGCACCGATCACCAGAGCCCGTGAACGCTCTGCCCCGGTGGCGCCGCGTCCCCAGTTCCTAACTGCATATCGGTGCGACCAAGGCCACCTGCAAACAGCTGCCCCTGACCAGACCCTGACCCCCACTTCCACCCATGACTCCGCGGTCCATGCGCATTCCTGATCCTCGACGCCGACACTGGCTCCTCGCCTCCGCCGCCCTGCTTGCAGTGGCACCGGCCGCGTCTCACGCCCGGTCCACTGGACCGGCCGCCCCGCCTGCGCCGCAGCCCGCCGCTTCCGCGCCCGAAACCGTGCTGCCCGTCATCCGCGCCACCGCCACGGGCACGAAGGAGACCGCCACCTCGCCGGTGCCGGGCTACGTGGCGCGCCGCAGCGCCACCGCCACCAAGACCGACACGCCGCTGAACGAGGTGCCGCAGGCGGTCACCGTGATCACCGCCGACCAGGTCAAGGACCAGGGCTCGGCCAACCTGCAGGAGGCCCTGCGCTACAGCGCCGGCGTGCGGCACGAGGTGTATGGCATCGACAACCGCGGCGACTGGTTCGGCCTGCGCGGCAGCGAGGAATCGACGCTGCTGCTCGACGGCATGCGCCTGCCGCTGTCCGGCTGGTGGGGCATCGTGCGCACCGAGCCCTACGCGCACGAGCGCATCGAGGTGCTGCGCGGCCCGTCGTCCATCATCGCCGGCGCCAACGACCCCGGCGGCGTCGTCAACCTGGTGTCGAAGCGGCCGCAGCCGCTGGCCGCGCACGAGATCGGCGTGGTGCTGGGCAGCCATGCGCACAAGGAACTGCAGGCCGACCTGACCGGCCCGATCGACGCTGGCGGCCGCTGGTTGTACCGCCTGGTGGCGCTGGGCCGCGACACCGGCACGCAGGTGCGGCATGCCGACGATGAACGCACGCTGCTCGCGCCCTCGCTCACCTGGCGCCGGCGCAACGGCGACGCGGTGACCGTGTACGCCGAACACCAGCGCGACCGCAGCGGCAACACCAACGCCTTCCTGGGCCTGGCCGGCACGCTGCAGGACGCGCCGCACGGCCGCATCCCCAGCGACCTGTTCATCGGCGAGCCGGCCTGGGACCGTTACGGCGGCACGCGCCGGCGCGCCGGCTGGTCCATCGACCTGGGCCTGAACGACAGCTGGCGCCTGCGCCAGCAGCTGCGGCACGACCGGGTGGACGGGGTGATGAAGTCGATGTACGCCGCCTGGTGGGACGGCTTCGTCGACGCCAGCGGCGCGGCCGACCCGAACGGCCGCCACATGAACCGGCTGTACTACGTCTACGACGACCAGGTGCGCATCACCACCGCCGAGGCGCTGCTGGAAGGCAGGCTGCGCACCGGCGGCGTGGCGCACACGCTGCTCTTCGGCATCGACGGCGTGCGCCACGACTCGCGCCAGTTCTCCACCGAAGAGGCGGCGACGCCGCTTAACGTCTACGCGCCGGTGTACGGCAGCTTTCCGGAACCCGCGCTGGCCGCCGACGCGCAGCCCACGGACAGCCGAGTGCGGCGCTTCGGCATGCTGCTTCAGGACCAGTTGAAGCTGACGGACAAAGTGAGCGTGCGCGTCGGCTTGCGCCGCGACACGGTGCGCACCACCTCGGTCGGCAGCCCCACCGAACGCACATCCGCCACCTCCGTCAACCTCGGGGCGGTCTACGAGGTGCTGCCGGGTGTGTCGCCCTACGCCAGCTATTCCGAGTCTTTCAACCCGGTGGCCGGCACCGATGCCGAGGGCCGCTCCTACCGCCCCAAGCGCGGCAAGCAGGTGGAACTCGGCCTGAAGTGGGACCGCCGGCCGGTGCAGGCCACCGTCTCGGTCTATGCGCTGGAAGAGACCAACCGCCTGACGCCCGACCCGCAGCAGGTGGGCCGCAGCGTGCAGATCGGCAAGGCCCGCGTGAAGGGCCTGGAGGCCGAGCTGAAGGCCGACACCGCGCGCTGGGAGCTGCTGGGCAGCTACACCTACACCCGCGCCCGCGCCAACGCCGATGGCTGGGGCGGCCAGCTGTCCGCCGGCGAGCAGCTGGGCAGCATCCCCGAGCACAGCGCTTCGCTGTGGGCGGTGCACCGGCTGGGCTGGCTGCTACCGGGGCTGCGCGCCGGGGCCGGCGTGCGCCACGTCGGCCGCGTCGGCGACGGCACCGGCCAGGTCTTCGTGCCTTCGGTGACGCTGGCCGATGCCATGGCGTCCTACGACAGCGGCCCGTGGCGCTTCGCGCTCAACGTCAACAACCTCACCGACAAGGACTACCTGGCCACCTGCCTGTCGCGCGGCGACTGCTGGTTCGGCCAGCGCCGCAAGGCCACGCTGTCGGCGCATTACCGCTGGTGAGCGTGGCCATGACCACCCTGCCCCTGGCCGAGACGCTGGCCAGTGCGTGCCGCGCCGGCCTGGGCCAGACCGGCTTCGCCAGCGAGCCGCAACGCTGAAGCTGGCTGGCGGCGCCCCCCATCACCCAGTACGGCCGGGAACGCAGCGTCCGCGTCGCCCAAAACCCACAGCACATCCATGGCGCCGTGATGCGCCCAACCCCAGAAGGAAGTCTCGTGTCAGCTACACGTCGCGGCGCATGTCCGCTGTTCCGGCCCATGGCGCTGGCCGCGCATCTGCTCGCCGCCCTGCACGCCCAGGCCGCACCACCGACGGCCCCGGACGCCGCCGCCGAAACGACGATGCCGGTGGTGAAGGCGAGCGCCCGGCGCGACCGCGCCACCGAAGGCACCGGCCAGTACGGCGCGCGCTCGGCCAGCACCGCCACCAAGCTCGACCTCTCGCTGCGCGAGACGCCCCAGTCGATCAGCGTCGTGCCACGCACGCTGATCGACGACTTCGTCCTCAACGACGTCAACGACCTGCTCGCCGGCGTGACCGGCGTGAACGTCGAGCGCGTGGAGCCCGACCGCAGCTACTTCTCGGTGCGCGGCTTCGAGGTCTCCAACTTCCAGCTCGACGGCATCGGCCTGCCGTTCGCCACCGGCGACCAGATCGGCAACCTCGACACCGCCCTCTACGACCGCGTCGAAGTGCTGCGCGGCGCCAACGGGCTGATGTCGTCCACCGGCAACCCCTCGGCCACCGTCAACTTCGTGCGCAAGCGCCCCACCCCCGCCTTCCAGGCCAGCGCGGCGCTCACCACCGGCTCGTGGGACAAGCGGCGCCTGGACGCTGATGTCGCCGGCCCGCTCAACGCCGCCGGCAGCGTGCGGGGCCGCTTCACCGCGGCCAGCCAGGACGGCGATTCGTACCTCGACCGCTACTCGCTCGCCAAGCACCTGTACGGCGGCATCGTGGAATTCGATGTCGCGTCCGGCACCACGCTCGCGCTGGGCCACTCGGCGCAGCACAACCGGCCCCAGGGCGTGATGTGGGGCGCGCTGCCCCTGTTCCACGGCGACGGCACGCCGACCGCCTACCCGGTGTCGGCCAGCTCGGCACCGCGCTGGGCCTACTGGAACACCGACGACACGCAGACCTTCGCCGAGCTCACGCGGCGCCTGAGCGGCGGCTGGCAGGCCAAGGCGGTGCTGACGCGGCGCGTGCTGGAGTCGGACGCCGAGCTGTTCTTCGTGATGGGCAAGCCGGAGCGCGCCACCGGCGCCGGCCTGCAGACCTGGCCCTCGAAGTACGGCCACATCGAAAAGCAGCTGATCGCCGATGTGCACGTCCGTGGTCCCTTCACCCTGGGGGGCCGGCGGCATGAACTGGTGCTGGGCACCAACGCCGGCAAGAGCGACAACCACCTGCGCTCGAGCGACGACGACGGCATGCAGCCGCTGACCGAAAGCCAGATGCTCGCCGGCAGCTTCCCGCGGCCGGCCTTCGACGGCGGCCAGACCGGCTTTGCCGACTTCAGCAACCGCCGAAGCTCGCTGTACGCCGTGGCGCGCTGGGACGCCACCGATGCGCTCGAGCTCATCACGGGCGCCACTGTCACGCGCGCCACCAGCCGCGGCATCCAGTACGGCACCGCGCACGACTACCGCGAGACCGAGCTCACGCCGTACCTCGGCGCCACCTGGACGCTCGACCGCCATCACTCGCTGTACGGCAGCCACGGCGCCACCTACAACCCGCAGCACCAGACCGATCGGGCCGGCCACGTCCTGCCGCCGATCAAGGGCAGCAATGCCGAACTGGGCGTGAAAGGCGAGTGGATGAATGGCCGGCTCAATGGGTCGTTGGCGGTATTTCGGGTGAAGCAGGACAACACCGCCGAATCCGCAGGTTTCGACGCGGCGACCAGCCGCACCTACTACCGCGGCATCGACGCCACCTCCACCGGCTTCGAGCTCGACATCGCCGGCACGCTGGCGCCGGGCTGGGAGGCCAGCGGCGGCTACACGCAGCTGCGCATCCAGGCGCCCGACGGCACGCCCGTGCGCACCTACGTGCCGCGCCGGACGCTGCGCCTGAGCACGAGCTGGCGCGTGCCCGCGCTGCCCGCGCTCAAGCTCGGCGCGAGCCTCAAGTGGCAAAGCGACTACCAGCGCAGCGACGGCAGCGTGATCACGCGCCAGGCGGCCTATGCCTTGCTCGACCTGGCGGCCACCTACGAACTGACGCGCCAGCTCAGCGCGACCGCCAAGCTGGAGAACGCCACCAACGAGAAGTACCTGAACAGCCTGATGTGGCCGGGCCAGACCTTCCACGGCGCGCCGCGCAACGGGTCGGTGACGGTGCGATGGACGTACTGACGACGGAACACCGACCAGCTTGGCGATGTGTTTTTCCGGGCCGTCCGGACGAGACGGATCGTGGTCAGACGATTCAGGGATCCGGCGAGGGCTCCGACCAGTCTTCGACGCGCAGGCCGGACACCCGCCCGAAATCGCGCACGTTGTGCGTGACCACCGTGGCGTCCTCCGCCAGCGCGTGGCAGGCGATCCACAGGTCGTTGGCGCCGATGGGCGTGCCGGCATCCTTCAGCCGCGTGGCCTGCTCGGCGTAGTGGCGGCAGATGCGCGGGCCGGCCGGGTAGCGCACCGGCACCTGGCGCGCCAGCGACTCCAATCGGTTCAGCACCTCGGCCTTGCGCGTGCTGCGCTCGGCCCCCTTGAGCAATTCCGCCCAGGTGATGAACGACATACAGAGGCTGTCGTCCTCCGACAGCCCATCAATGCGTTCGGCCACCCCAGGCGGCTGGTTTTTGATCAGGTAGATCAGGATGTTGGTGTCGAGCAGGTAGATCACAGCGCTTCGCGCTCCTGCACCGGCAGGGCGGCGTCCCGGTCCGCCTCCAGCGCGGCGACGAACGCATCGTCCGCTTCGCGCAAGGCCCGCAGCGCTTGCATCAAGGCGGCGCCACGCTTGGCGCGCAGTGGGTGCAGCACCAGGTCGCCGTCTTCGTTGCGAGAGATGCGCACGCTGTCGGTGTCCAGCCTGAACTCGGCCGGAATGCGCACGGCCTGGCTGTTGCCATTGTTGAAAACCCGGGTTGTCATCGCTGCCATGATTCGCCCATGTGTGTACGTCAGCGTGTGCATCATATCGATGCATGCGTCGCGAGGGAACGGAGGTCCTCGGCGATGCGCAGGCAGGTTCCCACAGGAAGCCCGCGAGACACCGACCTGCGCGCCCTGTTCGACTGGCAGCTGGTGGCCGCCGTCGTGATGGCGGTCTACCTGTTCGTGCCCTTGGTGGCCACCTGAGCGCACACCTGAGTGCCCGAGCAGGAGCGAGCGCCGTCAGAAGTCCATCTGCAGGCCCGGCTTGACGGTGCGCGGCGCCCCCGGCACCAGGTAGTTCGACGAGGCCTGCGTCACCCAGTAGGCCTTGGCGGCCTGGTTGTCGACGTTCAGCCGCAAGGTCACCGGCCGGCCCCACCAGGCGGCTTCCAGCCGGGCACCGGCCTCGATCAGCGACACCGCGCCCACCTGCCAGCGGTTGTGCGCATCGAGCGGACACTGGCCGATGTGGCGAAGGCCGGCCGTGAGGGTCAGCGGCAGGCCGCCGAGGCGGTACTCGGCATGGACGCTGGACTGCCCGCGTGCCAGGCCGTGGATGCGCTTGCCGTCCAGCGTGCCGCCGCTGGTCCTGCGGCTGCGCGCGTCCAGCCACATCGCGCTGGCGTTGAACAGCCAGCGCGGGTTGACGCGCACTTTGGCCGATAGTTCGGCGCCCTGGTAGCGCGCCTGGCCGTCCTGCGTGAACACGTTGTCCGGCGTGGTGTAGGTCAGGCCCTGCCGCAGCCGGAACAACGCCGCCGTGGCGCCCCAGTCGAGCCCTTCGGCCTTCGCGCCCAGCTCATGCTGCTTGCTCACCAGCGGCCCGAACACCTGGCCGGCATTCACCGCCGTCACGGGCGCATTGGCGCCCTCTTCCAGCGCTTCCAGGTAGCTGGCGTAAGGCGAGACGCCGGCCGCAGGACGGAACACCACCGCCACGGTCGGCGTGGTGGCGGCCTCGGCATAGCCGGCGTGCGTGTTCTTCAGGTGGCCGCGCCGCAGCCCGGCGATCAGGTTCCAGTCGCTGCCCAGGCGCAGGGTGTCGGAGACGAACACCTCGCGCTGGCGCACGCGGTCGTATTCGGCGTTGACGTCGCCGAAGCCCAGGGTGCGGGCGAAGGGGTTGGCGATCTCGACCGGGTGGGCGAGGTTGCCGCTGCCGGCGGTCGCCGATTCCGTGGGCTGGGAATTGGAACCCCGGGTGCGGGTGTGCGAAGCGCCGACGCTCAGCTCGTGCATGACCGGCCCGGTCGCGACCGGCCCGGTCGCCACCCGCCCGGCCAGCACCGCCTGCGTCTGCCGGCTTTCGAAGCGGTTGGCATAGTTCCAGAAGCTCATCGCATAGTCGCCCTGCGCGCAGGCGAAGAGGATGGGCGCGAGGAACCGGCGGCCGTTCTCGGACGCGCGGTGCGCGACCCGCAGCGTCCAGTTGCCGGCGAACTGCCAGCGCAGGTCCGTTCCGTAGGTTTCGTGGCGCGAGGCGTAGCGGGTGAAGGCCGGCGCCAGCCGGCGGCCGCCGGGGATGGGCGCCGGCGGCGCGGCGACCGTCCAGTCGTCGGCGCTGCCATCGGCATTGGACGTCAGCGCCCAGTAGCCGCCGTCGCGCTCATGCGGCCGCCCAGCGCGTCGATGCGCCACGCCAGGCCCGGTGCCAGTCGCCAGTCCAGTGCCACCGAGGCGGAGCGGCGGCGCGACTCGCCGACATCGATGTAGGTGTCGCCCGCTTCATGGACCAGGTTGGCGCGGTAGCCGAAGGCGCCGCCTTCGCCGAAGCGGCCGCCCAGGTCGCCGTGCAGCAGGGCCAGGCCGCTGTCCATCACCTGGGCGCTCAGCGTGCGCACGGGCGCTTCGCCGGCCCGCTTGAGCACGTGGTTGACCACGCCGCCCGGCGCGCCGAAGCCGTACAGGAAGCCGCCGGCGCCCTTCAGGATCTCGACCCGCTCGAAGTGCTCCAGCGGCAGGTCGTCGGCGCGCACACGGGCGTTCAGGCCGTCGATCTTGCGGCCGGTGTAAAAGTCGGGGCTGATGCCTCGGATGGCCAGCGAGTTGTTCTCGGTCACCAGGTTGCCGGAAGCCAGGCTGATCGAGGCGTCGCCCTTGGTCACGTCGGCCAGCGAGCGGGCCTGCAGGTTGTCCAGCAGGTCGCGCGGGTGGACCTCGATGCTGTAGGGCGTGTCCTTCACCGCCTTGCCGCCCAGCATGCCGGCTGCGGCGCTGCGGGCGCGGTAGGCGGTGCTGGCCGAGCCGTCGATGCGGGCAGCCTTGGCCCGCACCGCGGGCAGCATGGTGGGCTGGGTGGTCTGCCGGACAGCCGCGGGCAGGCGCTCGACCAGCAGCGTGCCGCCTTCGACGCGGCCGCGCAGGCCGCTGCCGCGCAGCAGTTGCTCCAGCGCTTGCGGCAGCTCCAGCGTGCCGCGCACGGCGGGCGCTTCGCGCTGGTACACGGCATCAGGGGCATCAGCAACTGCAGCCCGGCCTGGCGGGCCGGCTGCGCCAGCGAGCGGTCGAGCGCCTGGGTCGGTAGTTCAACGGCCAGCGGCGCAGGCCTGGGCCGCATGCAGGGCCGGGACGGACAGGGCCAGGGCATGGCGGCGGAATTGGGTGTGGCGTGCAGAGCGCTTCACGTCAGCGTGTCCTTCGGGTTCGGATGGATGGAGGGGCTTCCATCCAGCAAGACGAACGGCGCGGCGATGTCCCGCAGGAATCTGCGTGGGCGCGGGCAGCCGTTCCGAGGGCCGCCTGGCTGAGCCGTGGACCCGCCCGCTCAGCGCGGGCCCAGGTACAGCGACCCGTCGGGTCCCGGACACACCTGCACCGGGGCCAGCCGCGGCAGCAGGCGAAGCCATTCGTCGGCCTGGGCGATGCGCACTTCGCCACTCACCGGCAGCGCGGACACCTCCGGCGCCATGTGCACCGGCTGGCAGCGGTAGCGGCCGATGCGCTGCGCCGCCTCGGCCAGCGGCGTGGCCGAGAAACGCGCCGGCTTGGTTCTTCGGACTGGTTGGCCGAGCGGAGGCGCGACTCTGCCGTCATCCTGCACCGGAGCCAGGCGGCCGATGGGACGTGGCCGGTCAACACCCTGGGCGCCAAATCATCAGCAGGAAGTCGCGCGAACCGCTGAGCACGCATCGACGCCGCACCAACGGTAATGGACGTTAGGAACGACGGATCCCGCGCTTGCTGGTCTGCAACGCGCAGGAGCTTGACAGAGTCCCTCGGCCGCTCTTGCAGCGCGCTTCGCGCCCCGCCGCATCGCTTCGGACCGCGACCGGCCCGATTGGTGCTTGGTGCCGAGAACAGCCATGCTTCTCGCCCGATGTCGAGGTCGCCAAAAGACAAACGGCGCCCAGGGCGCCGCTTGTCTTGCTACATCACCGAAAGTGTGAACGCCTCAAGCGTCACCACTTTTGACATTTGCCAGGTCGTCGCCGAGATTCTTATTAGAAATCAGCGGCTTAACATGTAACAAATGGCGTCCCCTAGGGATTCTGAATTAACCCCGGTCAGGTGGTCGACTCCGGCCGAGTCTGTTCCGAAGCGTCGGGCCTGAACGTGGCGGGATGTGCCACGGCACCGCGCGAGAAGCGCGGTTCCAGAACGCGCGGGCCACCAGTGGAACGCCAGACATTCGCACGAATGTCGACATGCCCGAGAACCTACCAACGAGATCATCGAACCGCCGCTTCGAACCCTTCCCTCTCAGCCTGAAGATTTCGGGTTGACAAAGGACTCTCGCTCCTGCTGCGCAAGAGCATCTGAGCGAAGTTACAAGCGACCCGCACCGGCCATGAAGGGCGGCGATCTGGCGACGCAACATGGATGTCAGCTGTCCGGCTGCCAGATCGAGCGCTCGACCGACGCCTCTCGACCCCCATGAATGATGCAAACCATGCGTAGTTCGATAGGCGACAGCCAGCGGACCGCGCGCTTGCCGACACCCGAGCACCCTGGATTTGACAGAATCGCTTCTTGTCGCGACCGACGTGCTAAGGAGCGCCTTGGGGAAGGCATCGCCGAACTGTGCCCGGCAACAGGCACGGACGCACTCGGGACATGTTCCACCGTGTGATCTGGTGCGGCACGTGAGGGCGGCGCGTAGCGCCACTTCTGCGGCCACTGCGGCCACTGCGGCAGCGCGCTCGGGCTCTTCGATCCGCGCTGGCCCCAAGTCGTGCATCCCCACGCCAGTACGATCGCGAGCCGCGACATCGTCACAACTTGCATTGATCGGCCCCCCGCACGGCATGGTTGGCAGCGATCATGCGTTGGAAATGATTGATGGGCTCGCCCTTATCCGTCTTGCTGACTTTGCGCAGGTACACGTTCTGCACCGGGCTGTGGTCGACGTTGAACTTGAAGGGCCCGCGCGGCGCCTCCAGGCTGACGTTCTCGATGGCCTTGCGGAAGGCCGCCTTGTCCTCGATGCGGCCGCCCACGGCCTTGATGGCCGCGTCCAGCACCAGTGCGGTGGTGTAACCCTGCTCGCTGTAGAGCGAGGGGCTGCGCTTGTACTCCTCCTGGTAAGCGGCGACGAACTTCTTGTTCACGTCATGCGTGAGGTCGAAGTTCCAGTGCCCGCTGCTAATGACACCGACGGCTGCCTGGCCTGCCGCGGGAATGGTGTCTTCGTCGGCCAGCGGCGACGGGCCGTACAGCGGAATGTTGCCGAGGCCCGCCTGCTGGTACTGCTTCATGAAGTTGACCGACAGCGGGCCGAAGGCGAAGACGTAGACCGCATCCGGGTTGGCCGCGCGGATCTGCGCCAGCTCGGCGCTGAAGTCCAGTGTCTGCATCTTGAAGTACACCTCGCCGGCCACCGGCTCGGCGAAGGCGCGCTTGAAGGCTTCGATGTGCTCGCGCCCCGCGGGCCAGGCGCCCCCGGCGACGAACACCCGCTTCTTGCCCTGCGAGACCAGGTACTTGCCCATGGCCTCGTTCAGGCTCTCGATGTGCCAGCCGGTGTTGAAGTAGTACGGCCCGCACTTGTCGGCGATGAAGTCGCGCTGTCCGACGTTGGAGTTCATGAAGAAGATCTGGTGCTGCGCTGCCAGCGGCGCGATGGCGTGGATGACGGCGGTGTTGATAACGCCGGTCACCACGTCCACCTTGTCGCGCTTGGCCAGTCGGTCGAAGGCCTGCTTGGCCACGTCGGGGTTGTTCTGGTCGTCGCCGTTGACCACCTCCACCGGCAGGCCGCCCAGCTTGCCGCCCAGCTTGCCGCCCAGCTGCTTCAGCGCCAGGTCGAAGCCGGCGCGCTTCTCCTTCGCCAGGCCCACGGTGGGGCCGCCGGACACGGTGGAGAGGAACCCCACCTTGATCTTGTCGGCCGCCATGGCGGGCGCGCAGAGCGCGACGGCGAGCCAGGCGGCGGCGAGCAGGGATGGGCAGTGCTTCATGCGATGTCTCCTGTTTGAAAATCGTCGTCCCGACGTGGACGCGTACTTTGCGTGAACTCTCCCTAGACGCCGACGTGACGTTCCCACACGTCCGGCGCCGCGGCCAGCGCCTGCGAATCGCCGTGCCAGGCCACTGTGCCGCGGTCGATAACCACGTGGTGGTCGCCCAGGCGCAGCAAGGCGTCCAGGTACTTGTCGATCAGCAGGATGGCCAGGCCCTCGGCCTTCAATTGCTGCAGGCAGCGCCAGATCTCCTCGCGGATCAGCGGGGCTAGGCCCTCGGTGGCCTCGTCGATCACCAGCAGCCGGCCGTTGCGCAGCAGCGCGCGGCCGATGGCCAGCATCTGCTGCTCGCCGCCGGAGAGCTGGTTGCCCAGGTTGTCGCGCCTGCGCGCCAGCGAGGGGAACTGCACCCACACGCGGTCCTCGGTCCAACCGTGGGCCGATGCAGCCGGGCGCGCGAAGGCTAGCAGGTTCTCGCGCACGGTCAGGTTGGGGAAGATGCGGCGGCCTTCGGGCACCAGTGCAATGCCGAGGTTCGCGATGCGCTCCGGCGGCAACTGGTGGATGGCGTGGCCTTCAAACCGAATCTCGCCTTCCCGAATCGGATGCAGGCCGGTGATGCCGCGCACGGTGGTGGTCTTGCCCATGCCATTGCGGCCGAGCAGCGTCACCACCTCGCCGGGGCGGATCTGCAGGTCCATGCCGAAGAGCACCTGGCTCTGGCCATAGGCGGCGTGCACGCCCCGCAGTTCGAGCAATGCGTCCATCAGTGCCGCGCCTCCTCGCCCAGGTAGGCCTGCCGAACGGTGGCCGAAGCGCGGATGGCGCCCGGGACGTCGGTGGCGATGACCTTGCCGTACACCAGCACGCTGATGCGGTCGGCCAGGCGGAATACCGCGCCCATGTCGTGCTCCACCAGCACGATGGTGGCGTGGACCTTCAGTTGCTCGATCAGCGTCACCATGTCCTCGGTATCCGCCGGACCCATGCCGGCCAGCGGCTCGTCCAGCAGCAGCAGCTTCGGGCGCGTGGCCAATGCCAGCGCAATCTCCACGCGGCGCTGTTCGCCGTGTGACAGCGCCCGCGCCGGCACCTGTTCCTTGGCCTGCAGGCCCACCAGCGCGATGGCGTGGCGCGCGTCGTCGACCAGCGCCTGCTCGTCGAAGGGCGAGCCGGTGAAGCGGAAGCCCGACCCGCTGCGCGCCAGCACCGCCAGCAGCACGTTGTGCAGCACCGAGTAGTTCGCGAAGACGCTGGTGATCTGGTGCGATCGTGCGACGCCCGCCAGCACGCGGCGGTGCATGGGCAGGGCCGAGATGTCGTGGCCGTTGAACTCGATGCTGCCGCTGTCGGACGCTAAGCTGCCGGCCAGCTGGTGCACCAGCGTGGTCTTACCGGCGCCGTTGGGGCCGATCAGGGCGTGCACCTCGTTAGCGCCAACATCGAGGTCGACGTGGTCGGTGGCCAGCACACCGCCGTAGCGCTTGACGAGCTGCTTCACCTGCAATGCGGGGGCATTCATTCAGCTCTTCCTGGACCGACCGCTTTCGCCTTGCACGCGGTCGCGCCGATGGGTAGGCGCGCCCAAGCGGGATATGGCGTTCCCATTTCAGTTCCCTCCATGACCGCCAGACGACTGGCCCGACCGATCGAACAACCCGGCGATGCCATGGTTGCCAACCACGACCACCGCCACGATGCCCCCCCCCACCACCGCCTGCCAATACGGCGTATGACTGGACAGCATCTCCTCCAGCACCAGCAACGCCACCGTGCCGTAAATGCCTCCTGCAAGATACCCCGCACCACCCAGGATCAGCATCACCAGCAGCAGCCCGGACTTGGTCCAATCCAGCATGTGCGGGCTCACGTAGCTGTTCTGGTTGGCCAGCAGCGCGCCCGCCAGCCCGGCCACCGCCCCGGCGATGACGAAGCACGCCAGCTTGTAGCGAAACACCGGAAAACCGATGGCCGACATGCGCGACTCGTTGGCGGCAATGGCCTGCACGATGACGCCGAAGCGCGAGCGCACCAGGCTGCGCAGCCCCAGCAGCACCGCCACCAGCAGGGCCAGCACCACGTAGAAGAAGTGCGTGTCCTTCGCCAGGTCGATGCCCAACCCGACAAATGAGCGGCCAGGCAGGCTCATGCCGTTGTCGCTGCCGAACATGGCCATGCCGATGAACAGGAAGTACACCATCTGGCTGAACGCCAGCGTGATCATGATGAAGTACACCTGCCGCGTGCGCAGCGCCACCGTGCCCACCAGCAAGGCCAGCAGCGCGCTGCCCAGCATCGCGAGCGGCCAGGCCACCCAGGCGCTGGTGGCCCAGGCCGGCAGCAGCCTGCCGGCAGCCACCGTCAACATCGCAATCACGTAGGCTCCGAAGCCGAAGTACGCGGCATGGCCCAGGCTCACCAGCCCCGCATAGCCCACCAGCAGGTTCAGGCTGCTGACGGCCATCACGAAGATCATCACGCGGCTGGCGAAGCCGATGTAGAAGTCCTGGCCCGCCCAGGTGGCGGCCGCCGGGAACAGCAGCAGGGCCAGCACCACGGCGGCGGGCAGCAGCCAGGCGCGCTGCACCGCTGGAACCGGTGCCGCCGCTGCCGGCGCGGCGAGCGGGACGGGGGAAGTGGTCGCATCCATGGTGATCGCCATTTCGTCGTCAGGCCGTCTTGAAGAGACCCTGCGGCCGCCACAGCAGCACCAGCACCATCAGCGCATAGGTCAGGATGGCAGCGATGGCCGGGGCCATGGTGTCGGGCGAGAAGCCGGGCCACTGGCTGCGCATCCACACCGGCAGCAGGCTGCGGCCCAGCGTGTCCAGCATGCCAATGGCCAGCGCGCCGAGGAAGGCGCCCTTGACCGAACCGGTGCCGCCGATCACCACGACGACGAAGGCCAGGATGATGATGCTTTCGCCCATGCCCACCTGCACCGACAACAGCGGCCCCAGCAGGCTGCCGGCCAGGCCGCACAGGGCGGCGCCCAGTGCGAACACCAGCGTGAAGACGCGCCTGATGTCCACGCCCATCGCGCGGGCCATCTCGCGGTCGGAGGCACCGGCGCGTATCCACATGCCCAGGCGCGAGCGGGTGATCAGCAGGCTCAGCAGCACCGCGGTGACGAGCCCCGCCGCGATCACCAGCAGCCGGTAGGCCGAGTACGAGAAGCCGCCGATGATGGGCACCGGCCGTGCCAGCACGGCCGGCACCTCCAGCATCACCGCATTGGCGCCGAAGAACCAGCGCACCACGTCGTTGCAGATCAGGATCAGGCCGAAGGTGGCCAGCACCTGGCTCAAGTGGCTCTTGCCGTACAGGCGGCGCACCAGCACGGCTTCCAGGCACACCGCGACCAGCGCCGTGCCCAGCACCGCCAGCGGCAGCGCCAGCAGGAACGAACCCGTCCACTGCACGAAGGCCACGGCCAGGAAGCCGCCGATCATGTACAGCGAGCCGTGCGCCAGGTTGATCAGGTTCATGATGCCGAAAATGAGCGTCAGCCCCGACGACAGCAGGAACAGCATCAAGCCCAGTTGCAGGCCGTTGAGGGCCTGTTCCAGCACGAGCGTGGTCATCGCGCAAACCCTCCGTCAGTTCGGCATGCGGCACTCCGCCGCGCCACGCACCTGCTGGCCGGCGGCGATCATGCGCTGCGTGCGGTTCACCAGCTCGCCCTTCTCCGTCTTGAACACCTTGCGCAGGTAGATGTTCTGCACTGGGCTGTGGTCGACGTTGAAGCTGATGGGCCCGCGCGGTGCGTCCAGCGAGACACCCGCCAGCGCCTTGCGGAACGCCTTCTTGTCGTCGATGCGGCCCTGCGCGGCCTTGAAGCCGGCGTCCAGCAGCATCGCGGTGGTGTAGCCCTGCTCGTGGTACAGCGAGGGCACGCGGCCGTGCTTCTTCTGGAATGCGGCGACGAAGGCCTTGTTCGCCTCGTTGGGCAAGTCGGCATTCCAGTGCCCGGCGGTGATCACGCCCACCATCGCCTCGCCCGCGGCCGGAATGGTGTCTTCATCGGCCAAGGGCGCCGGCCCGTACAGCGGGATGTTCGACAGCCCCGCCTGCGCGTACTGCTTGACGAAGTTGACCGCCAGCGGCCCGAAGGCGAAGGCGTACACCGCCTCGGGCTGTGCGGCGCGGATCTGTGCCAGCTCGGCGCTGAAGTCCAGCGTCTGCGGCTTGTAGTAGATCTCGCCGGCCAGCGGCGTGCCCAAGGCGCGCTTGAACGACTCCACGTGCTCGCGCCCCACCGGCACGCCGGCGCCGATGGCAAACACCTTCTTCACACCCTGCGAGAACAGGTATTTGCCCAGCGCCTCGTTCACGCTTTCAATGGGCCAGCCGGTGTTGAAGTAGAACGGGTTGCACTTGTCGGCCACCAGGTCGCGCGGACCGACGTTGAGGTTGACCGCGAACACCTGCTGCGCCGTCGCCAGCGGCACCGTGGCGTAGATGACGCCCGACGCCATGGTGCCTGTGAGCAGGTCGATGCGGTCGCGCTTGATCATGCGGTCCAGCACCTGCTTGCCCACGTCGGGGTTGGCCTGGTCGTCGCCGCTCAGCACCTCCACCGGCACGCCGCCGAGCTTGCCGCCCAGGCGTTCCAGCGCGAAGTCGAAGCCGGCTCGCACCTCCTTCGACACGCCGATGGTGGGCCCGGCGGAACTGGTGGCCAAATAGCCCAGCCGAATGGCATCGGCCGCCGGGGCCAGCCCCGGGGCCAGCGCGGCGAGCAGGCCGCACAGCGCGAGAGCGGTGCGCATCAGAACAGGTGCCCGATGCCCAGCGCCAGCAGGCGGTCGCCGGTGGCGGGACCGGCCGGCGTGCTGACGGTGTAGAAGGCCGGCGAGGTCTTGGGCACGTCGTTCGAGATCTTCGCGAACGAGGCATGCAGGTGCGTGCGCTTGGACAGGTGGTACATGCCGCCCACGCCCACCTGGCTCGCATCGATGTTGGCCGGCGACTTGTCGTTCTTGCGCACGTAGGACGCCATCAGCGTCGTGGTGCCGAAGCGGGCGCTGGCGCCGATCAGGGCGTCGTCGCTGCGCGCGGTGCCGTAGCCCTTGTTGGTGCCATAGCCCAGGTACAGGCGCGCGGGGCCGAAGTCGTAGTTGGCGCCCAGCAGCACGTTCTTCGCGCTGTCGGTCGCGGCGGCGTTCTTCGTCTGTGCCGCCGCCAGGCGGACCATCAGCGGTCCCTGCGCGTAGCCCACCGACCCACCCACCGTGCGCAATGCCGAATCGGTGATGGCCTGCTCGCCGAAGCTGTAATGCAATTCACCGGTGAATCCGCCGAGCCTGGGCGTGCTGTACAGCAGCGTGTTGGCGCGGCTGATGGCGCCGGTGGCGGTATTGCCGGTGACGGCGCTGGCATTCGGGAAGCCGACGCTCTTGGGACCTGCCGGGAAGCCAGCGGTCATGATGTTGCCGGCGCCGCCCGCGTGCGAGGCGCGGAAGGGATCGGCCACGTCGCGCATGGTGGTGAACAGCGGGATGTAGACCAGGCCCGCCTGCAGCGTGCCGAAGCCGCCACCCAGTTGCACGTAGCTCTGCCGTCCCCAGAAGTTTTGCTGCAGCGAACCGCCGGTGTCCACCGTGACGCCCGACTCGAGGTGGAATCCGGCGGACAGGCCGCCGCCCAGGTCCTCGGTGCCGCGGAACACCAGGCGCGACGGGCCCGATGCACCACTGCCCAGCTTGTTGACCGATCCCGCGGCGCCGCCGCGTTCGAAGATGACGCTGGCGTCGAGGAATCCGGAAATGGTGACGCTGGACTGCGCCTGCGCGCCGCAGGCCGCCGAGAAGGCGGCACAGGCGGCCATGAGTCGTCGATTCATCAGGGAGTCTCCATGCAGTGGGAAATTCTTCGGTCCCTCTCGGGAACTCCTCGCAGGGAGGAGTCGATTTCCTGCACTGTATGGAGCGGTCCTTCAACGGACCAGACAAGACTCTTGATACCTTCTATTGGCTGCCGCAATGCCCATTCAGGGGAATTCCCTGAATCAGCCGAACAGCTTCGTCGCTATCTTCGTCACGTGCTCGCCCTGGAAGCGGGCCATGCCCAATTCGGCCTCGCTGGGCGAACGCTCGCCCTTGTTGCCCGTGATGGTCGATGCGCCATAGGGGCTGCCGCCCTTCACCTCGTCCAGGCCCATCTGGCGCGGCTCTGCATAGGGCAGGCCCACCACCACCATGCCGTGGTGCAGCAGCGTGGGGTGGAAGGTGAGCGCGGTGCTTTCCTGGCCACCGTGCTGCGTGGCGCTGGACACGAACACCGAACCCACCTTGCCCACCAGCGCGCCGCCGAACCACAGGCCGCCGGTCTGGTCGAGGAAGGTGCGCATCTGGCCCGACATGTTGCCGAAGCGCGTGCCGGTGCCGAAGATGATGGCGTCGTAGTGGGCCAGCTCGTCCGGCTTGGCCACCGGCGCCTTCTGGTCGATCTTGCCGCCGGCCTTCACGAAGGCCTCGGGGTCCATGGTCTCGGGCACGCGCTTCACGTCCACCGTGCTGCCGGGCACCGCGCGCGCGCCTTCGGCCACGGCGTGGGCCATCGCTTCCACGTGGCCATGCACGCTGTGATAGAGGATCAGGACCTTAGCCATATCGGACTTCCTTCGAGTCGTTGAGAAGATCGCTGGCGCGATCGGTGGTGATGGTCAATGCCGGCGCGGCCGGCGCGCGGGCGCTGAGCCGGTGCATGAACTGCGCGCAAGCCTCGAAGTCCAGCCCGCTGCAGCGCCAGGCCACGTAGCCGTCGGGCCGCACCAGGTACAGCGCCTGCGCATTCGCGTCTTGCAGCCCATAACGTTCGAAGACCTCTGCCGCTTCGGCGGCGATCACACGCTCGTCGCGCCGCGCGACCACGCGCGCCACCAGCTGCGCCTGCACCGGCGCACGGCTGCGCAGCCGCAGCAGCGCCGCCTGCACCGCGGCCACCTCGTGGTCGGCCAGCGTGCGGCGCGACAGCACCAGCAACGACAACCGGTAGCCACCGATCAGGTCGAACACCGTCGTGCCGCGCCGCACGTAGGCATTGGGCGCGCGCTGGCCGGCACGCGGGCCGGCTTCGGGCGCGTTCGGCGCGTCTTCGACGAATTCACCAGGGCGGTAGGCGATGTCGATCTCCGACAGCCGGCGGAAGGCCTTGCGGTGCGGAATCGGGAGGTGCGTGGCGCGGCGCATCACGAAGGTGACCACGCGGTCGCGCAGCGCCGCCCGCCAGCCCCGCTGCGCCGCAAAGGCCGAGAACAGCTTGTCGGTGAAGCGCAGCAGGTCCTGGCCGACGGGATAACGTTCGGCATGGTAGGAGTCGAGCAGCGCATCGTCCGCGCCGCCGCGCAGCACCGCGGCCAGCTTCCAGGCCAGGTTGGCCGCGTCCTGCAGGCCGGTGTTCATGCCCTGGCCGCCGGCGGGCGAGTGGATGTGCGCCGCATCGCCGGCTAGGAAGGCGCGGCCGACGCGGTACTGCTTCACCCCGCGGTGGTGCGTGCGGTAGCGCGTGGTCCACGCGGGATTGCTCAGCGTCACCGGCAGTTGCGTGGCCTCGCGGAAGGCTTCCTGCAATTCCTCCAGCGTCATCGCCAGCGACTTGCTCGGGTCGTCCCGCAGGTCGGTGGCCATCACGCGCGACATGGCGTGGCCCTTCAGCGGCAGGAACAGGCCGATGCGGTCGCCGTGGGTGAAGATGCGGAAGTTGTGGTGGTCGTGTTCCCAGTCCACCTGGCAGTCGGCCAGCAGGAAGCTCTGCTCGTAGCTGGCGCCCTCGAAGCTCAGGCCCAGCTGCTTGCGCACGATGCTGTGCGCGCCGTCGGCGCCGATCACATAGGCGCTGCTGATCTCGAAGGCGCGGCCATCGGGGCCCGTGCAGCGGGTGTGCACGCGGTGCTCGCCCTGCACCACCGTCTTCACTTCCACGCCGCGCTCGATCACGACACCGCGCGCCGTGAGGTCGTCGATCTGCACCGCCTCGGTCTCGCACTGCGGCACCATCAGGATGAACGGGTACGGCGTGTCGGGCGCCATGGCGCGGTCGAAGTTGAGCCGCCCGATCGGCTTGCCGCCGGCGTGGAAATTGATGCTGGTGTTGACGATGCCGTGGTCCAGCAGCGCATCGGCCAGGCCCAGCGACTGGAACAGCTCCACCGTGCGCGCCTGCACCGCAAAGGCCCGCGATTCGGCGGACGGCTGGACCCGCTGGTCGACGATGCGCACCGACACGCCGCTGCGCTGCAGCAGCGCAGCGGCCATCAGCCCGGTGGGGCCGGCGCCGACGACGAGCACTTCGCAATCCAGCGCGGCCGCCGGGGCTGGCGCCACGGGCGTCGCGGATGCCGGCTGGGGCACCGCGTCGTAGGAGGCCTTGTGCTTGGCCTGCCACGCGGCTGAAGACGGGTGCGGCTTGCGCCGCCGCCGCGGCCACAGGCGGGGCGCCGGGTAGCCGGTGATCACGCTCCACAGCAATCGAATCAGGGCCAGCAAGGCGGCCAGGATGATCAGGCCCACGGTGGTCCTTTTCAGCCGGGCAGGCGGCTGCTCATGCGCAGGAACTGCTGGCGCAGCGGCCCGTCCACCAGCGGCTTGCAATCGGCGATGAAGCGCTGCGTGTAGGGCTGCTGGATGTGCTGCATCAGCTCGGCGCGGCTGCGGTAGATCTCGTAGATCACGAACACGTCGCGGTCGGCGCGGTCGCGGTGCACGTGGAACTCGATGGCGCCGGCCTCGCCGCGGATGGGCTCGACGAGGCCGAGGATCAGCTGCTCCAGCTCGTTCGCGCAGCCGGGCTTCGCGCGGCAGCTGCCGATGAGCACATAGGGGCCGGTCTCGCCCGGATCGGGCTCCGGCAGGATGGGGCGTTCAGCGGCCATGGCTGGTCTCCTGGCAAGGGTTGTTGTTGTCGAGCGGGTGGTCGATGGTGTCGAAGGCGTTGCGCCACGAGGCCGTGACGAGGTCGACGACGACGTCCAGCTCTTGTGGCGAGCGCGGCGCGTACAGGAAGACGATGCCCATCGGCACCGTCGGATAACCGGCCAGCGGGTGCGGCTCAGCCCAGCCGGCCTCGATGGCGCGCAGGCGCAGCGGATCGGGCAGCAGCAGGTGCAGGCTGGCGTCTTCACCCGGATGGACATGCGCGAACTCTTGGTCGATCATGAACGCGCATTCGCCGCCCGCGGCGTCGCACAAGTGCAGCCCCACGGTGCCGTGCGGCGCGCGCCGGCTGGGCGCGAAGGTGACGCCCGGCAGCGCATGCAGCCGCTGCAGCAGCACCGGCCGCAGCGACTGCAGCGGAAACTGGTCCAGCTGCACCTGCGGCGCATGGCCGGTCACGCGGGGGCGGGGTCCGCTGCGGCGCGGTAGCGTGATGGAATGGGATTCGAACGGGGTGGACATCGCGAATCCAGTATGCGAATGGGGCTCGGCATTGGATAGTCCGCGCCGTGGAACTGCAGTGTTCGAGGAACGGAACGAACGGTGAAAGACTTCGATGACCTGTCCGGCGTCGCAATGTTCGTGCGCATCGTGGAAGAAGGCTCGCTCAGCGCCGCGGGCCGAGCGATGGACCTGCCGAAGGCGACCATCAGCCGCCACCTGGCCGCGCTGGAGAAGCGGCTGGGCGCGCAGCTGGTGCTGCGGTCCACCCGCGCCCTGAGCCTGACGGATGCGGGGCGCCGCTATTTCGAGCAGGTGCAGCCGCTGGTGCATTCGGCGCACGAGGCTTCGTCGGAGCTGCGCAACCGCAGCGCAGAGCCGGCCGGCCTGCTGCGCATCGCCGCTTCGGTGGCCTACGGGCAGGCGGAAGTGGCGCCGCGCCTGCTGGCCTTCATGCAGAAGCATCCGGCGGTGCGCATCCAGCTGCAGCTGGACGACGGCCGCGTCAGCGTCGTGGGTGAAGGCTTCGACCTGGCGATCCGCATGGGGCGCATCGACGACAGCGAGCTGGTGTGCCGCAAGCTGGCCGACATCCCGATGGTCATCGTGGCCGCGCCCTCGTGGATCGAATCGCACGGCACGCCGCGCACGCCGGCCGAGCTGGCCGCGCACGCCGCCGTGGTGACCCGCCCCGACCTGGTCAACTGGACCGTGGGCGGTGAACCGGTCCGCGTGGCCTGGCGCATGAGCACCGGCAACATGCTGGTCACGCGCGACGCGGTGCGCGCCGGGTTGGGCATCGGCATGGTGCCGGCTTTCCTGGTGGCCGATTGCCTGGCCGCCGGCCGCCTGGTGCGGCTGCTGCCGGATCTGCCGGTGCCGGCGACGCAGGCCACGGCGCTTTATGCCAAGTCCGGCACGCGTTCAGCCGCCATCAAGGCCGTGCTCGAGGCGCTGGCGCAGCCGCTGGGCCACGCGCGCGACCGAGTGTGAATGCGCGCTATTCGGCCGGTGAATGGGCATGGCGGCAGATGGCGCCACACAATCGATCGACGCCTTCATGCACCACGGGACCACGCCATGTTTTCTTGGGATCTGATCATCGGCAACGAAGCCTGCACCGTCGACGGCAAGCGGCTTCGGCAGGCGCTGGGCACCTTTCCCACCGGCGTGTGCATCGTCACCACGATGGGCGCGGACGGCAAGCGCGAGGGCATGACGATCAATTCCTTCGCGTCGGTGTCCTTGAGTCCACCACTCATCCTGTGGAGCATCCGCGACGACGCGCGCAGCGCCGATGCGTTCATCGCGACGCGCGGCTTCGCGATCAACATGCTGGGGGCGCAGCACCGCGAGCTGGCGATGCATTTCGCACGGCCGGCGCCGGACAAGTTCTCGGCGTTCGAGGGGTCGTTCGCTCCCGGGCTGCGCGGGGTGCCGGTGCTGGCGGATGCGATGGCGAGCTATGAATGCACCACCTATTCACGGCACCAGGAAGGGGATCACACGATCCTCGTCGGCCGTGTGGACCACTTCGTCGGCCGCGAGATGGCGCCCTTGATGTTTCATGCGGGGAAGCTGGGAACGCTGCAGGAATTGGCTGGCGTGGAGACCGTGGCCTGATCCCGGCCTGATGCGCGCTCTGCACCGCCCGACCGGCTCGGGATTCACCTGAGCGGCCATTTCCATTCACCGGGTCAATAGCATGAATTGACCCTGCCGCACTGGCCAGTCAGCCGGCACCTGAATACGCTGTGCGCCGCCGCAATGGCCATCTACCTTGGATGGTATCAACCGGCAACATGTTGAACCACAGCAGTCAGGACCATCCCGTGGAGTACCTCGAACCCAAAGCGGTCGCTCGCATGTCGCTCATCGTCGTGCACCTGTTCGCCTTTTGCGCGGCCGGTGCGGCGGTGGCCTTCTGCGACTTCGCCATCTTCGCCCGGCGCCGGCTCAACCGCGCATTGCTGACGCGCGCCTTGGGCGTGGTGGGGGTGACACTGGTCCTGCTGTGGCTCAGCGGGCTGAGCATCATCTGGCTCGACACGAGCTTTTCATTCGAATTGCTGCTGGCCCAGCCCAAGCTGCAGGCCAAGCTGACGGTCGTGAGCCTGCTCACCCTCAATGGATTTGCGCTGCACGGCATCGTGTTTCGCCGCCTGATGCGGCCCGATGGAGAAACCGCAAGGACCGGCCTGCTGCCGACCGTGTTGGGCGCCGTGAGCGCGGCCACCTGGCTCTTCGCCGCATTCCTCGGCGTGTGCAAGCCGCTGGTACCGGCCCTGGGCTACCCGGGACTCATGCTGCTCTATGCCGCCGCGCTGTCACTCGCGCTGCTGGTGGCGCTGGGCATCGTGCGGCCGCGGCTGATCGCCAACCTGGGGCGCCCCGGCACATTCTCCGGCGCCCGGCCCGAACGGCGCCCGCTGTCCACCTGAACGGTCCCGAGGATTTCCGATGAACCACCTTGTCATGGTTTCCGGCCTGTTGTTGGCCCTGGCTTGTGCCGCACCGGCGGCCATCGCCGCCGCCGGCGGCCCCGCCGAGCCGCCGGCGCGCACGAATGGCGAATTCCTGACGGACCTTCGTGGCCGAACGCTCTACGCATTCGCACTGGATGGGCCCGACGCCAGCACCTGCATGGGCGCCTGTGCCCGGACCTGGCCGCCCTTCATCGCGCGGCGCGCCAGGTCGCCGCACCCGGACTACAAGATCATCCGCCGCCAGGACGGCCGCGCACAGTGGTCTTTCCGGGGGCAGCCGCTGTATTACTTCATCGGCGACCGCGCGCCCGGCCAGGTCAAGGCGACGGACGCGAACTGGTCGGCGATCGATCCGGACCTTGCCGCGCAACGCACGGCGGAGCGGTAAGCGCGGCCGGGCGGCCCATGGCCGCCCAGGGTCGTGTGAAATGTCCTAGGCCGGAATGGCCGCGGCAATGCCCGCATGCGCAATCTCGGAGTCGTACTGCGACTTCACGCCGCTGACGCCCACCGCCCCCACGCACACGCCGTCGGCAAAGATCGGCACGCCGCCTTCGAGCAGGCAGTCCAGCCCGGGCGCGGTCAGGAAGGCCAGGCGCCCCTGTCCGATCATGTCTTCATAGAACTTGCTCTCGCGCCGGCCCAGCGCCGCCGTGCGCGCCTTGGCCGTTGCAATGCGGGTCGTGGACGGCGAAGCGCCGGTCAGCCGCTTCAGCGCCAGCAGGTGACCGCCATCGTCGACGACGGCGACGCTGACGTCCCAGGCGTTGTTGCGCGCATGGGCCATGGCCGCCTCCAGGATCGCGTCGACATCCTCGGTCGACAGCACGCGTTTGAGATGCATGGTGAATCCTCCGTTCCAGGTCATGAAGTGAAAGAGGGCGCGCGAGGCCGCCTTCGGCCGCGCGCGCCCCTCGGTTGGAAATGAATCAGTAGGCGCCCTTGGGCTCCAGGCCCAGCATGTGCTGGCCCACCATGGACGACACGCCGTCCCAGTTCAGCGTGATGTGCGCGGAGATCATGGTGCCGTCGCGCCAGATGCGCTGCACCGGGTTGTCCAGCGCCATGCCGGAAGCGCCCACGTTGGCCAGGATGTCCTGGATCGCGCCCAGGCACAGCTTCGTCGCGAAGGTGTGGCCGCGGCGGCAGCGGATGCGGATGTCGATCGGGATCTTGCCGCCGGCCACGGCCGCGCGCTCCAGGTCGGCGGTGTCGCGGTCGACCACCAGCCGCGCCGCGTCCACCGCGGCCGCGGCCGAGGCCGCGCGCGACTGCACCTGCGGGAACTGCGCCACGCGGTTGCCCGCGCCCGCCACGCCGCCGCGGGTTACGCGCGAGGCGACGCTGTCGACGAAGCTCTCGACCGCGTGCTGCGCATTGCCGATCATGGGCGCCACCAGGCACAGCGGGATCGCGCCGAGGAAGGGAATGCGGTAGATCGGGTTGGCATGCACCTGGGCGCCGGGCGGGTTGCCCGAACCGGCTTCGCCGAAGCCCAGCTTGCGGTGCGCCGGCACGAACACCGGCTGCTCGATCAGCACGCTCTTTGAACCGGTGCCGGCCTGGCCGGCCACCTGCCAGTCGTCCAGGATGGACCAGTCGCTGCGCGGCACCAGCAGGAAGGCACCCACCGGCGCGCCGCCCTTCTCGGAAGGCGGCAGCAGCGCGCCCAGCACGGCCCAGTCGGAGTTGTCGACATTGGACGCGAACTTCCATTGGCCGCTGATGCGCCAGCCGCCTTCCGCCGCTTCCACGGTGCCCGAAGGCGCGTAGGAGCCGCACATGATCGCCTTCGGGTTGGCGCCCCACACGTCCACCTGCGCCTGTTCCGGGAACAGGCTCAGCAGCCAGCCGTGGATGGCGCCCAGCGTGCCGGCCCACGAAGCGGACGCGCAGCCGCGGCCGATCTCGCTGATGACGTCCAGCAGCGCGGTGAAGCCGTATTCGTAGCCGCCAAAGCGGCCGGGCTGCATCAGGCGATAGACGCCAATGTCGTGAAACTGCTGGCTGACGTCGGCGGAGACGCGGCGCTGCAGCTCGGTCTCGCGCGCATTGGCGCGCAGGGCGGGCACCATCTCGCGCACCGCCGACAGGATGGATTCCAGCGGCGCCGCGCCCGGCACCGGGCTGATGCGGCCCGGCGCCACCGGCTGGCTCAGGATCGAGAAGGCAGGTTCTTGCATGGACATGGAAAGTCTCCGGTTGGGGCGCCGTGGGGCGTCTTGGTGTCGTCTGGACGCGTCTTTCAAACGCTACGCAAACAGGGGCGCGATATCGAGGTGGATGCGCAGCGCGCTGACCTGCGCGCCGCGCCGCTCGAACACGCTGACGACCGGCACGCTCACCGTGCGGCCGTCCTTGCGCAGGTAGTCGACCTTCATTTCACGGAAGGTGAGCGGCCCGGTTTCCGCGGTGTTCAGCGTGGTGTGGCGGATGCCGTCGATGGCGGAGAACAGGCCGCCCAGGCCCTGCCGCACCGCGTCGTGGCCCTTCATCACCGGGTTGTTGCCGACCGCCACTTCCACGTCGGCGGTCATGCGGTCGAGCACCGCGTCCAGGCGCAGTGCCTCGACGTCGGCGTGGAACTCGTCGATCCAATGGGTCATGCTTCGTCTCCTTCAATCAGTGGTGATGGGCCGCTGCAGGCGCGCGTGCCACCGCCGCGGGCGCCCATTCGGGATCGCCGGCGCACAGGTGCTCCCACATGCGTTCGGCGATGCGGCCCTGCCAGGTGGCGCGTTCGGCGGCGGTGGCGCGGCTGTCGAAGCTGGCGTGCGAGGCCCCGCCGGCGGACCGCACCACCAACTCCACCCGCGCCGCGTCTTCCAGGAACCAGGCCAGGGCCACCGCCTTCTCGATCGAATCCGCCGCCGTCACCGCGCCATTGACGCCGACGACCACCGCCGGCGCCTGGCCCAGCACCTGGGCCACGCCCATCGCGGCCTCGTCGTTGCGCACCAGGGCGGGGTCCTTCCACATCGGCACCGACGGGTAGAAGTACGCGCCGAAGCCGTGCCGCGCACGCGGGCTGCAGCCCATCGCCGCCAGCGCCATCACCTGCGGCGACAGGAAGCGGCAAATGGCCTGCACGTCATTGCGCGCACGGTAGATCTGCTGGTGCATGCGCACCTCGCCCAGCACGCCATCAGGCAGCGGGCCTTCCGTGCCGACGACCGTGCCAGGCTCGCCGGCGCGGATCAGTCCCATGGGACGCGCCGCGCAGACCAGGAAGTGCCCGTCGTCCAGGCGCAGGCTGCAGTGGCCGAAGGGGCCCACCAGGCCGCCACGCGACAGCGCGCGCGCCGCCAGGCGCACCTGGCGCTCGGCATCCGCGGACGGCACGATGGGCGTCACGCCGCCTCCGTCGCCTGAGCCGCGATCGGATGGCGCCTGTCGGCCAGCAGGTCCAGCGCCACGTCGACGATCATGTCCTCCTGCCCGCCCACCATGCGGCGGCGGCCCAGCTCGACCAGGATGTCCACCGTCTTCAGGTTGTACTTGCGCGCCGCCGCCTCGGCATGGCGCAGGAAGCTGGAGTACACGCCGGCGTAACCCAGCGCCAGCGTCTCGCGGTCCACCCGCACCGGGCGGTCCTGCAACGGCCGCACGATGTCGTCGGCCGCGTCCATCAGGCGGTAGACATCGCAGCCATGGTTCCACTTCATGCGATCGGCCGCGGCAATGAAGACCTCCAGCGGCGCATTGCCGGCGCCCGCGCCCATGCCCGACAGGCTGGCGTCGATGCGGTCACAGCCCTCTTCCACCGCCACGATGCTGTTGGCCACGCCCAGGCTCAGGTTGTGGTGGGCGTGGATGCCCGTCTGCGTCTCGGGCTTCAGCGTGTCCTTGAAGGCGCGGAAGCGGTCGCGCACGTCGTTCATGTTCAGTGCGCCGCCGGAATCCACCACGTAGCAGCAGGTGGCACCATAGCTTTCCATCAGCTTGGCTTGGCTGGCCAGGCCCCGCGGCGTCTGCATGTGGCTCATCATCAGGAAGCCCACCGCTTCCATGCCCAGGTGGCGCGCGTATTCGATGTGCTGCCGGGAGATGTCGGCCTCGGTGCAGTGGGTGGCCACGCGCACGATGCGCGCGCCGGCGTCGTACGCGGCCTTCAGGTCGTGCACGGTGCCAATGCCCGGCAGCAGCAACGTCGCGATCTTGGCGTGCTTCACTTCGGCGGCCACGGCCTCGATCCACTGCAGGTCGGTGTGGGCGCCAAAGCCGTAATTGAAGCTGCTGCCCTGCAGGCCGTCGCCGTGGGCGACCTCGATCGAATCGACCTTGGCGTCGTCCAGTGCGCGCGCGATCTGGCGCACCTGTGCCACCGAGTACTGGTGGCGGATGGCGTGGCTGCCGTCGCGCAGCGTCACGTCGGAGATGTAGAGCTTTTTCGTCATGGTGGTCACGCGACAGTTGCAGTGCGGCGCAGCGCGCCGGCGAGCCGCTCGCCCATTGCCAGGGCGGCCGAGGTCATGATGTCCAGGTTGCCGGCGTAGCTGGGCAGGTAGTGCGCGGCGCCCTCCACCTCCAGGAAGACGGACACCTTCAAGCCACTGGCACTGCCGATGCCGGGGATGTGCAGCGGCGCATCGGCTGGAATGCAGTCGAACTGCACCGCCTGCTTCAGCCGGTAGCCGGGCACGTACTCGTGCACGCGGGCCACCATCGCCTCAATGGACGCCGCGACGTCCGCCTCCTTCGCGGCCGCGTCACACAGGCAATAGACCGTATCGCGCATCATCAACGGCGGCTCGGCCGGGTTCAGGATGATGATGGCCTTGCCCTTGGCGGCGCCGCCCAGCACCTCGATCGCGCGCGAGGTGGTCTCGGTGAACTCGTCGATGTTGGCGCGGGTGCCGGGACCGGCGCTCTTGCTGGCGATGCTGGCGACGATTTCCGCGTAGCGCACCGGCGCCACCTGCGACACCGCGGCCACGATGGGAATCGTCGCCTGGCCGCCGCAGGTCACCATGTTCAGGTTGGGCGCCGAGAGGTGCTGGTCGCCATTGACCACGGGGATGCAATAGGGGCCGATCGCCGCGGGCGTCAGGTCCACCATGCGCAGCTGCGGTTTGGCGGCGCGCAGCAGCGCGTCGTGCTTGACGTGCGCGCCGGCGCTGGTGGCGTCGAAGACGACGTCGATGCAGTCGAATTCCGGCATCTTCAGCAGGCCTTCGGCGCCTTCGTGCGTGGTGGCGACGCCGAGGCGCTTGGCGCGGGCGAGACCGTCGGACGCGGGGTCGATGCCGACCATCGTGCTCAGCTGCAGCGCCTGGCCGTGGCGCAGCAGCTTGATCATCAGGTCGGTGCCGATGTTGCCGGAACCGATGATCGCGGCGTGGATCTTGGATGTCATGACGATCAGGCGGTGATGGTGAAGCTGAATTCACCGATGTTCTGGATCCACTGCCGCACCACGTCGCCGGGCCGCAGGAAGGTGTTGCGGGCCATGCCCACGCCGGCGGGCGTGCCGGTGAGGATGAGGTCGCCGGGCTGCAGGGTCACGCAGTGGGACAGGTGCTCGATCTGCTCCTGCACCGAGAAGATCATCTGCTTGGTGTTCGACGACTGCATCAGCTCGCCGTTCACCCAGAGCTTCATGTCCAGGTTCATCGGGTCGCCGATGCCGGCCGACGGTGTGATGGCCGGGCCCATCGGGCAGGCGCCGTCGAAGGACTTCTGGCCGATCCAGTCCCACTTGAAGGGCGAGTCGGCAGGCACGCCTTCGCGGCCGATCCGGTTGCGCGCCGAAAGGTCGTTGGCCACCGTGTAGCCGGCCACGATGTCCAGCGCTTTCGCGGCCGGCACGTTCTTCGCGGTCTGGCCGATCACCACCGCCAGCTCCAGTTCCCAGTCCAGCATCTGCGTGCCGCCGGGCAGCGCCACTTGGGCGTTGGGCCCAACGACCGTGGGGCCGGTGGCCTTCAGCGAGAACCAGGGCTTCTGCCCGCTCGCCTTCGGGTCGGCGTCCAGCGGCAGGCCCAGGCGGGCCATCATCTCGGCCACATGGTCCTTGTAGTTGGCGCCGGCAAAGTAGATGTTGCGCGGGCGCGGCAGCGGCGCCAGCAGCTCGGGGTCCTTCACCGGCTCGCGCTGCGCCAGCTTGGCCGCGATGTCGGGCAGGCGGGCCGCGGCGTGGGGCCAGTCCTGCAGCACGTCCAGCGTGTCCGCATAACGCGCGGAAGGGTAGGCCCGGCCGTCGGCCAGCAGGCCGGTCTGCGCGCCTTCGGCGGTCTTCAGCGTGATCAGCTGGATCATCGCGCCAGCTCCACGCGCGGCTGTACGTCTTCCAGCGCCTCGAAAGTGCGCGCGTCGTCCATGCCGAAGCGGTCGCCGAAGTCGAACAGGTCGTCGTGCTGGAAGCCGTTCTCGTAGTACTGGATCTCCCACCAGTTGTGGTCCAGGTCGACCAGGTAGAAGGAATACACGCCGTGCATGTCCTTCGGCGCCATCACCTGGCGGATCTTGTACTTCTCCTGATGGGCAAGGGCTTGGGCGTAGGCCTCGTCCACCTCTTCGCGGGTCTGCACGTCCACGCCCCAGTGGTTCAGCAGGTGCACGGGCTTCAACTGGTCTCCCACTTCCACGCAGATGATGTGGAAGCGCATCGCCAGGCGAATGGCCATCGCCGGCTTGCCGTGGCGCACGCATTCCAGGCCAAGGAATTCCTCGTAGAAGCGGCGCGTTTCCACCAGGTCATAGCACTCCAGCGTGCCGTGGCTCAGGCAGAAGGGCTTGACGACGGAGCCATGGCGCGGCAAATCCACGCGGCAGTTGTCGGGCAGGGTCAGCATGGTTGTGGTGTCTCGTGAGTCAGGCGTTCTTGTCCGCCGCGGTGAGGAAGGAGTCGGCGTAGAACTCGGCTTCCGGCAGGCGGCATTCGTGGATGAAGTCGCGGCGCGCGCTCTCGACGACGATGGGCGCGCCGCAGGCGTAGACGGCCAGGCCGCTCATGTCCGGGAAGTCCTGCATCACCGCGTGGTGCACGAAGCCGGTGCGGCCGGTCCAGTCGCATTCCGGCGTCGGCTCGCTCAGCACCGGCACGTAGCGGATATGCGCGTGCTCGGCCGCCCAGTGCTGCACCTGCTCGCCGCGGTACAGGTCCTCGCGGCGGCGGCCGCCCCAGTAAAGCGTTATCGGCCGGGTGATGCCGCGCGCCAGGCTGTGCGCCACCAGCGACTGGATGGGCGCAAAACCGGTGCCGGAGGCCAGCAGCACGATGGGACGTTCGCTGTCTTCCCGCAGGAAGAACGACCCCAGCGGCATCTCCAGCCGCAGCACGTCGCGGACCTGCATGCGGTTGAAGACATAGTCGCTGAACAGGCCGCCGGGCACGTGGCGCATGTGCAGCTCGATCTGGCGCACGCCGTCGTTGCTGGGCGCATTGGCCATCGAATAGCTGCGCCTCGTGCCGTCCGGCAGCACGAACTCGATGTACTGGCCGGCACGGAAGATCGTCGGCTCGTTCATCGGCAGGCCGATGGTGGCCACCATCACGTCCGGCGCGGCGCGTTCCAGCTTCAGCACCCGCGCGGGCATGAACTTGGACCGGATCGCCGATCCGGCGTCGATCTCCTTGACCTCGATGGTCACGTTCCCCAGCGGCCGCGCGCAGCACAGCAATGCGTAGCCGGCGGCCTTGTCGGCATCGCTCAGGTACTTGGGATGCACGTCGCCGAAGTCGACCGCCCCTTCGACCACGCGGCCGCGGCAGGTGCGGCACACGCCCGAGCGGCAGCTGTAGGGCATGAAGAGGCCGGCGTCCAGGCCCGCCTTCAGCACGGTGGCCGGCTCCGGGCAGGCGTATTGGTGGCCCGACGGGTGCAGCGTGATGGTGTGGGACATCGGCAAGCTCACTTGTCCGAGAACTCGGGAATGTCCGGCCGCGCGCCCCACATGCAGAACGACTCGGGGCCGAAGGGGAACTGGCGCGGCTGGTAGCCGGGATCAGTGATGGACCGCACGCCGCTGGAGTACTCGTAGACCATGCCGTCCGGTCCCTCGAAGTACAGGAACATCGCGCCCGAGGTGGGATGCCGGCCGGGGCCGAAGACGACCTTCACGCCTTCGCGCTGCAGGAAGTACCAGGAACGCATGATGTCGTCGATGGACTGCACCTGGTGGTTGATGTGCTGCACGCCGGCATGGGCCGACGGGAACAGCGCGATCTTGTGGTGCACCTCGTCGATGCGCAGCAGCGGCGCATTGCCGATGCGGTCGCTGACCTGGGCGCCCAGCACCTGGGTCCAGAAGCGCTCGTCGCGTGGCGCGTCCGTGGTGCGCAGGCCCACGTGCGAAAAGCCCGTGTTGCCGCTGTCGCGCGTCGGGAAGAAGCGCCGGCCATGGTGGTGCGGGCCCGCCACCAGCTCGATGGCGTTGCCGGTGGGGTCGCGGAAGCGCACGAAGGCGCGCACGCGGCGCTCGTCGCATTCGGCCGGCGTGCCGGCCTGAACCGGCAGGCCGAAGCGTTCCACCTCGGCGGCCGCGGCGTCCAGCGCGGCCTCGTCGGCCACCTCGAAGCCGACGGCATGGTCGCCCGGGTCGCCGTCGAAATAGACCAGCGTGTGGTCGCGGTCGTCGCTGCGGAAGTACACCTGCTCGCCGTGCTTGGGATTGCCGCGCCGCCCGCCTTCACGCAGGCCGAGGATGCGGTCCGCGTAGCGCGTGGCGCCACCCAGGTCGCGGGTGCCGAGGCGCACGTAGCGGATGTCGTGAAGATGGATCACTGCCTCTCCTGGGATTCGAAACACCGGGGTGCCATGGGTCCACAGCGTATCGGCGGAGGCTCTCGTGATCCATGCCGGCATGGCAATTCGCTTTATTCATCGCCTGAATGAAATGCCACCCGTTCCCATCATCTGCGGCGGCATTGAAACGCCGGCATCTCAGATCTGGAACAGCTGCTGGAACTGCGCGCGCAGCCATTGGATGGCCGGATCCTGGTGGAAACGCGCGTGCCAGTACTGCTTGATGTCGATGCGCGGGATGTTGAGCGGCAACTCGAAGAGTTCCACGTCCACCAGGTCGGAGAAGGCCTGGCCCAGGCGGGACGGGATGGTGGCGATCAGGTCGGTGCTGGCGACGATGCTGGACAGGCCCAGCGAATGCGCCACCTGCACCGCCACGTGGCGCTTGATGCCCTGCTGCGCGAACTCGCGGTCCAGCGTCGATTCCAGCGTGTGGTGGCTGGCCGCCGTGGGCAGGTAGGCGATGTGCGAGGCCTGCAGGAAGCTCTGCAGCGACAGGCCGTCGGCCGTGGCCGGGTGGCCGCGCCGCGCCATCACCACGTAGCGCTCCTGGAACACGCGCTGGGCATAGAAGTTGGGGCCGAAGTCGGCGAAATAGCCGGCGGCCAGGTCGATGTCGCCGGTCACCAGGGCGTTCTGCGCCTGGTCGGGCGTCATTTCCACGGTGGCCACGCGCAGCCTGGGCGCCTCCACCATGAAATGCGCCAGCAGCGGCGGCAGGAACACGCGCTGCGCCACCTCCGTCATGCAGATGCGGAAGCTGCGCTCGGACGTGCGGTGGTCGAAGTGGCGCTTGTCCTCCAGCGCGGTGCGCAATTGCTGCAGCGCTTCCTGCACCGGCGGCGCCAGGCGCAGCGCAAATGGCGTGGGCTGCATCGATCCCTGCGTGCGCACGAAGAGCTGGTCGTTGAAATATTCACGCAACCGGGTCAATGAATTGCTCATCGAAGGCTGCGACAGCCCCACTTCCTCGGCCGCCTGCGTGACGCTGCCGGTGCGCAGCACCGCGTCGAACACCAGCAGCAGGTTCAGGTCCAGGGCATTCAGCTTCATCGTGGGGGCTTCGGCAGTCTGCGTTGCACGGGCCGCGTACGCTAACCAGCGCACGGCGCGAATGGGAATTCGCTCGGCCAATAGTAGGCATTGCCTTCATTGCATGGACAGGGGGCCGGCCCACCCCGACACTGCCCCAGCCCCGAATGCCCGGGGCCACGACACTTCAGCAGCCTAAGTATTCAAGGCCGGCCTCGCCCATGACCAACGACGCGCCCCAGACCCTGCTCTTCATCGACGGCCGCCACGTGCCGGCCACCTCGGGCCGCACGTTCCCGAACCTGAGCCCGCTGAACAACCGGCTGGTGAGCCAGGTGCACGAGGCCTCGAAGGCGGACGTGGACGCCGCGGTGCGCGCCGCGAAGGCCGCCCTGTCCGGCCCCTGGGGCTCGATGGCGCTGGAGGCACGGTCGGCCATGCTGCACGCCGTGGCGGCCGAGGTGCAGCGCCGCTTCGACGACTTCCTGCAGGCCGAGATCGCCGACACCGGCAAGCCGCGCAGCATTGCCGCGCACATCGACATCCCGCGCGGCGCGGCCAACTTCAAGGTCTTCGCCGACGTGGTGAAGAACGTGCCCACCGAATGCTTCGCGACGGACACGCCCGACGGCCGCGGCGCGCTGAACTATGGGCTGCGCGTGCCCAAGGGCGTGGTCGCCGTCATCAGTCCCTGGAACCTGCCGCTCTTGCTGATGACCTGGAAAGTGGGCCCGGCGCTGGCCTGCGGCAACACGGTGGTGGTGAAGCCATCGGAAGAATCACCCAGCACCGCCACGCTGCTGGGCGAGGTGATGAACACCGTGGGCGTGCCGCCGGGCGTCTACAACGTGGTGCACGGCTTCGGTCCCGATTCGGCCGGTGAATGGCTCACGCGGCATCCCGACGTCGACGCCATCACCTTCACCGGCGAGACCCGCACCGGCGAGGCCATCATGAAGGCCGCGGCCGACGGCGTGCGGCCGGTGTCCTTCGAGCTGGGCGGCAAGAACGCCGGCATCGTGTTCGCCGATGCGGATTTCGACGCCGCGGTGGAGGGCATTGCCCGCGCCGCCTTCGCCAACTGCGGCCAGGTGTGCCTGGGCACTGAGCGCGTGTACGTCGAGCGGCCGGTCTTCGAGCGCTTCACCGCGGCGCTGAAGGCGCGGGCCGAAGGCTACCGCTTCGGCGACCCGATGGACGAGACCACCACGATGGGTCCGCTGATCAGCCAGGAGCACCGCCGCAAGGTGCTGGGCTATTTCGAGCAGGCAAGGAAGGACGGCGCGACGGTGGTGACGGGCGGCGGCATTCCCCCGCTGCCCGCGCACTATGCCGAAGGCGCCTGGGTGCAGCCGACGATCTGGACCGGCCTGCCTGAATCCTCGGCGGTGATCCAGGAAGAGATCTTCGGCCCCTGCGTGCACCTGGCGCCCTTCGACACCGAAGCGCAAGCCATCACGCTGGCCAATGCCACCCACTATGGGCTGGCCACCACGGTGTGGAGCAGCGACCTGGCACGCGCGCACCGCGTGGCGGCGAAGATCAACGTCGGCATCGCCTGGGTCAATTCGTGGTTCCTGCGCGATTTGCGCACGTCCTTCGGCGGCCAGGGCCGCTCCGGCATCGGCCGCGAAGGCGGCGTGCACTCGCTGGAGTTCTACACCGAGCTGCGCAACGTCTGCGTCAAGTTATGAACCACCCCGAAGCGCCTTCGGCGGCCTGCGGCCCGGGGCGGTCCATAGGACGGCCCGTTCGCCAGGCACGAAAGGTCCACAGGACCTTTCGTGTCCGGTCTCACCCCCTCAAGGGGCCACGCCAGCGGCCCGGCAAAGCCGGTTCCGCGGCGTGTGCTTGGTCCGTGCGGTTCGGTCGTCGGTCATGACGTTTCGGCGCCAACGAAAACTGAAGCGAGAAATAGGCATGGCATCTAACGACAAGCTCAACGACGAACTGGGCGACGAGCTGTACGACGCCTGGAAGGGCAACCGCATGCTGGAGCCGCTGACCGACCGCGTGCCCGGCATCACGCTGGACGATGCCTACCGCATCCAGCTGCGCACCATCGCGCGCCGGGTGGAAGCCGGCGAGCGGCACGTGGGCAAGAAGGTGGGCCTGACCGCCGCGGTGGTGCAGAAGCTCTTCGGCGTCGACCAGCCGGACTTCGGCCACCTGCTCTCGGGCATGAGCCACTCCAGCGGCGCCACGCTGGACGCCGCCCGCTTCATCCAGCCCAAGGCCGAGGGCGAGATCGCCTTCCTGCTGAAGCACGACCTGGCCGGCCCTGGCGTCACCACCGCGCAGGTGCTGGCCGCCACCGAATGCGTGCTGCCCTGCTTCGAGATCGTCGATTCGCGCATCCGCGACTGGAAGATCAAGGTGCAGGACACGGTGGCGGACAACGGCTCGTCGGCCGCCTTCGTCATCGGCGACCGCGGCGTCAGCCCACGCAGCCTGGACCTGACGACCGCCGGCCTGGTGCTGGAGAAGAACGGCGAGCTGGTGGGCACCGGCGCCGGCGCTGCCACGCTGGGCAACCCGGCCAACGCCGTGGCCTGGCTGGCCAATGCGCTGGGCCAGTACGGCATCGCGCTGAAGGCGGGCGAGGTCATCCTTTCCGGCTCGCTGTCCATCATGTTCCCGGTCAAGGCCGGCGACCACATCCACATGAGCCTGGGCAAGGTGGGCACGGTGTCGTGCCGCTTCGCTTGAACACGACCATGCAACTCGAACACCGCATCATCCAGGCCCTGGCCGAGCGCCTGGAATCCGCCGAGCGCAACCGTGCCGACGTGACCAAGATCACCGACGACCACCCGGACATGGACTGGGGCGACGCCTACGCCGTCCAGTACGAGATCCGCCGCCGCAAGCTGGAACGCGGCAGCAGGCTGGTGGGCCTGAAGATGGGGCTGACCTCGTTCGCGAAGATGAAGCAGATGGGCGTGGAGCAGCCGATCTACGGTTTCCTGGTGGACGACTACGTGCGGCCCGACGGCGGCGCGGTCGAGTTCGACCAGCTGATCCACCCGAAGATCGAGGCCGAGATCGCCTTCGTGCTGCGCGAGCCGCTGCAGGGCCCCGGCATCCACATCGGCGACGTGCTGGCCGCCACCGACTTCATCGTGCCCGCGGTGGAGGTCATCGATTCGCGTTACCGCGACTTCAAGTTCGACCTGAAGAGCGTGGTGGCCGACAACTGCTCGTCGGCCCGCTTCGTCACCGGCGGCCACGCCCGCCGCGTGGACGAGCTGGACCTGCGCACGCTGGGCATCGTGGTGGAGAAGAACGGCGCCGTCATCGGCACCGCCGCCGGCGCCGCGGTGCTGGGCCACCCGGCCGCCAGCGTGGCCATGCTGGCCAACATGCTGGCCGAGCGCGGCGAGCACATTCCCGCCGGCTGCTTCGTGATGACCGGCGGCGCGACCGAAGCCTATGCGGTGGAGCCCGGCGACGTCATCAACGTGCGCTACCAGGACATCGGCTCGGTGTCGCTGCGCTTCGCCTGAACAAGCAACGACGAGGAGGAGGAAGCCATGCCCATCGTGCTGGTGAAGATCATGGAAGGCCGGCCGCCGGAGAAGATCGAGGCGCTGATCCACGCACTGACCGAGGCCGCGGTGCAGGCGCTGGAGGCGCCGAAGGAATCGGTGCGCGTGCTGGTGGAGGAACTGCCGAAATCCCACTGGGGCATCGGCGGGCACAGCGCCAGGTCCTTGGGGCGTTAGCGCCCGGCCGCCGTTCCGCACATCCCCAATCTGCTCAAGGAGACCGACGATGATCTACGTGTCCAAGGAAGTGGCCGTCAACGAAGGCCGCACCGCCGGCCAGCCGCGGCTCACCCGCGCCCAGGTGTGGCAAGGCCTGGTGATGAAGGCCGACAACGCCCTGCCCTTCGTGCCCGGCATGGCCAAGTGCGACGTGGTGGAGCGCACGGCCAACGGCCTGGTGCGCGACATCGTGTTCCGCGGCGAGGATGCGCGCGAGAAGATCACCTTCTACCCCGAGAAGAAGGTGGTGTTCCTGCGCCTGTCGGGCAATGCCGACGGCTTCATCGTCAATGAGGTGCTGGGCGACAGCGACGACGAGCTGCGCCTGCGCTTCAGCTTCGCGTTGCAGCTGGTGGATGCGCCCAGCGACAGCCCGAAGGAGCTGGAGTTCCGCCAGGTGATGGAACGCGACTACGTGAAGGCGGTGGACGCGACGCTGGAGGCCATCCGCAAGATGGCCGCCGCCGCGGTGGGCAGCCCGGCCTGAGGGCCGTGCCGATGAGCAAGGGCCCGCTCGCGCGCCGCCGCTTGCTGCAGGCGGCCGGGGCCACGGCGTTGCTGTCGCCGCTGGGGGCACGGCGCGCCGGCGCCGCCGACCGGCTGCTCGCCGTGCAGATCGGCAGCCTGGCCGAGCCTGCCGCAGTGCCGGAAGCCGTGCAGCTGGGCGAAGGCATGCGTGCGGCCTTTGCCGCGGTCAATGCGCGCGGCGGCATCAACGGCCAGCAGCTGGAATTGCTGCAGCTCGACGATGGCAACGACCTCGGTCGTTTCGAACAGCGCTTTGCCGAGGCGCTGGCGCAGCGCCCGCTCGCGCTGCTGTCGCTCTACGGATCGCCCACCGTGCAGCGCGTGCTGCAGAAGCGCATGCTGGACGCGGCCGACACGGTGGTGCTCAATGCCGTGCCCGGCGCGGAAGCCTTCCGCGAGCCCGGCCACCCCAAGCTGTTTCACCTGCGTGCGGGCGACGGCCAGCAGATCGAGCGCATCGTGCGCCACGTGAAGGTGCTGGGCATCCGCCGCATCGGCCTGCTGTACGTCGATGCGCCGGGCGGACACTCGGGCTTCGCCGCCGCCAACGCGGCGGCGCGCGCCGCCGGCGGTGTCGAGGTGCAGGGCGTGAAGGCGGCCCTGGACGCGCCTTCGCTGCACGCCGCGGCGCGCTCGCTCGCATCGGCCGACCTGCCCTGCGCGGTGGTGATGGGCCCGCCGCGCTTCATGGCCGACGCCGTCGCCGCGCTGCGCAGCGCGGGCTTCTCGCAATCCATCTACGCGGTGTCCTACCTGTCGCCCGAGCTGCTGGTGCAGGTGGCCGGCCGCGGTGCCCACGGCGTGGGCCTGAGCCAAGCCTTTCCTAACCCGATGGGCGTGGTGCTGCCGCTGCAGCGCGAGCTGCAGGCCGCGATGCGCAGTGCCTTCCCGGCGCTGAAGCAGCTGACGGCCTTCCACCTCGAAGGCTATGTCTGCGCGCGGCTCTTCATCGAGGTGGCGCGGCGCATGAAGGGCCGCTCGTCGGACGAATTCATCCGCACGCTTCGCGCGCTGGGCGAGATCGACCTGGGCGGCTTCCGGCTCGATTTCTCGCGCGGCAACGTGGGCAGCCGCTTCGTCGACATCGGCATCGTGAAGGCGGACGGGCGGCTGGCGTATTGACGCGCGGGTGCGCTATTTCAGCCACTTGCCGCCGCGGCCGATCATCGTGATGTCCACGAAGCGCGAGCCGTGGTGGCGGCCGGGCGCGAAGTCGACCACGTACTGGCCGATGTCGTGCAGCTTCAGGCTTTCCAGCGCCTCCACGAGCTTTTCGCGAGTTATATCCCGGCCGGCCCGCCTGAGTCCTTCCAGCGTGACGCGCGCCGCCACGTGGCCCCACAGGCCCACGTGCGAGAGCGGCTGCCCGCCCTGCTCGGCCAGCGCACGGTAGTCGCGCACGATGGGCACGGCCGGGCTCCACGGGAAGGGCACGATCTGCGAGACGACGATGCCGGCCGCCTCGTCCGCCAGCTCGTGGATCAGCAGGTCGGCGCCGGCGCCCGAGAAGGTCATCACCTGCGCCGCCGAGCCGGCGCGGCGCAGCGCGCGCACGAAGGCCACCGCGCTCGCCGCGAAGGCGCCCAGGATGACCGCCGGCGGCGCGGCGGCCGCCAGGGCGGCTGCGGCTTTCGGCAGGTCGGCCCCGTCCAGCCCGAAGGCCACGGCCGGCTGCACCGTGATGCCGCGCTGCGCCGCCGCCCGTTCGGCCGCGGTGCGCAGCGCCTGGCCGAAGGGGTTGGCCAGGTGCGCGACCGCCACGCGGCCATGGCCCAGCGTGTGCAGGTGGCCCACGAGCCGGTCGATCTCGTCCTCGAAGCTCGCGGTGGCGGTGAACAGGTAGCGCTGCGGGGTGCGGCGGATGGCCGCGTCGCCGTTCATCGGGAACAGCAGCGGCACCTTGGCCGCGCTGGCGATGGGCAGCGCGGCCGCGGTGTTGGCCACGCCCAGCACACCGAACAGCGCGAGCACACGCTCGGTCTCGATCAGCGCCTTCACGTTGGCCGCCGTCTTGGCCGGGGCGTAGCCGTCGTCCAGCGTCAGCAGCTCGATGCGCCGGCCGTGCACCCCGCCCTGCCGGTTGGCCTGCTCGAAGCAGGCGCGCGCGGCCGCCGTGAAGGCGCCGGCGGTGAGCGCCAGCGGGCCGGTGGTGGCGGTGGACTGGCCCAGGCGGATGGCGTTGTCCGGTACGCCGGGCTCCGCGGACGCGGCAGGCCGCGCCCCCAGCAGCGCGGCAGCCGCCAGTGCCCGGCGGCGGCTACACGCCCACATGGCGGTCCCACACGTCGCGCGCCGCGGCCAGCGCGGCCGACTCGCCGGTCCACACCACGCGGCCGCGCTCGATCACGTGGTGCCGGTCGCCGATGCGCAGCAGCGGCTCCAGGTGCTTGTCGATCACCAGGATCGACAGGCCCTCGGCCTTCAGCCGCATGAGGCACGCCCAGATCTCCTGCCGGATCAGCGGCGCCAGGCCCTCGGTGGCCTCGTCGATCAGCAGCAGCCGGCCGTTGCGCAGCAGCGCGCGGCCGATGGCCAGCATCTGCTGCTCGCCGCCGGAGAGCTGGTTGCCGAAGTTGGCCAGGCGCCGCGCCAGCGAGGGAAACTGTTCCAGCACGCGTTCCACCGTCCACGCGCGTGGCGCAGTAGACGCGCGGGCGAAGGCGCGCAGGTTCTCCAGCACGGTCAGGTTCGGGAAGATGCGCCGCCCCTCGGGCACCAGCGCCACGCCGGCCGCGGCGATGCGTTCGGGCGCCAGGCGTTCGATCGGCCGGCCGTCCAGCAGCACCTGGCCGCGCCGAATCGGCGTCAGCCCCATGATGGCGCGCACGGTGGTCGACTTGCCCATGCCGTTGCGGCCGACCAGCGTGGCCACCTCGCCGGCGCGGATGCTGAGTTCCATGCCGTGCAGCACCTGGCAGTCGCCGTAGGCGGCCTCCGCGCCGCGGATTTCGAGCACCGGCGTGGTCATGCGGCCGCCTCCTCGCCCAGGTAGGCCTCGCGCACCGTGGCCGACGCGCGGATGGCCGAAGGAACGTCCGACGCGATGACCTTGCCGTACACCAGCACGCTGATGCGGTCGGCCAGGCGGAACACCGCGCCCATGTCGTGCTCCACCAGCACGATGGTGGTGCGCTGCTTCAGCTGCTGGATCAGCGCCACCATCTGCTCCGCATCGCCGCTGCCCATGCCGGCCAGTGGCTCGTCCAGCAGCAGCAGCTTCGGGTTGGTGGCCAGCGCCAGCGCGATTTCCACGCGGCGCTGCTGGCCGTAGGACATCGCGCGCAGCAGCTCGCCTTCGCTGCCGGCCAGGCCCACGGCGGCGATGACCGCGCGCGATTCGCGCAGCAGCGCCGGTTCATCGAAGGGCGATCCGGTGAAGCGGAAGCTGCTGCCCGAGCGCGCCTGCACCGCCAGCAGAACGTTGTGCAGCACGCTGCAGTTCATGAATACGTTGGTGATCTGGTACGAGCGGGCCACGCCCGCCAGCACGCGGCGGTGCGCGGGCAGCGCGGTGATGTCGCGGCCCATGAACTCGATGCGCCCGTCGTCCGGCCGCAACGTGCCGGCCAGCTGGTGCACGAGCGTGGACTTGCCGGCCCCGTTGGGGCCGATCAGCGCATGCACCTCGTGCGCCGGCACGCTCAGGTCCACATGGTCGGTGGCCAGCACGCCGCCGAAGCGCTTGACCAGGCCGCGCACCTGCAGGACGGGAACGCTCATGACCGGCTCCCCGTCACGCGGTCCAGCACGCCAGCGATGCCGTTGCGCCCGAACACCACCACGCCGATCACGCTGAAGCCGACGAAGAAGGCCCAGTACTCGGTGTGGCTGGACAGCACCTCTTCCAGCACCAGCATCAGCACCGTGCCGTAGATGCCGCCGCACAGGTAGCCCACGCCGCCCAGGATCAGCATCACCAGCAGGTTGCCCGACTGAATCCAATCCAGCAGGCGCGGGCTGACGTAGCTGTTCTGGTTGGCCAGCAGCGCGCCGGCCAGCCCGGCCAGCGCGCCGGCGATGACGAAGCAGGCCAGCTTGTAGCGATACACCGGATAGCCGATGGCCGCCATGCGCGACTCGTTCTCGCGGATGCCCTGGATGACCGTGCCGAAGCGCGACCGCGCGATGGCGCGCAGCGCCAGCAGGCTGCCGGACAGCAGCACCAGCACCACGTAGTAGAAGCTGCGGTCGTTGGCCAGGTTGAACGGCGCCATCGGTGAACGGCGCGGCAGGCTCATGCCGTTGTCGCTGCCGAAGGTCTGCATGCCGATCACCAGGAAGTACACCATCTGGCTGAAGGCCAGCGTCACCATGATGAAGTACACCTGCCGCGTGCGCAGCGCCAGGGCGCCCACGGCCAGTGCCAGCAATGCACTGCACGCCATCGCGAACGGCCAGGCCACCCAGGCCGAGGCGAACCACGCCGGCAGCCAGCGCCCCGCACCGAGGCTGACGAAGGCGATGGCATACGCGCCGATGCCGAAGTAGGCCGCGTGGCCGAAGCTCACCAGCCCGGCATGGCCCACCAGCAGGTTGAGGCTGCTGACGGCGATGACGAAGATCATCACCCGCGTCGCGAAGCCGACGTAGAAGTCGTGGCCCAGCGCCGCGGCCGCCAGCGGAAAGGCCACCGCGGCGCCAAGGGCCAGCAGCGCCGGCCACCAGGCGCGCCACGCCGTCGCCGCCGGGGATTTGCTGCCTTCTGAGGTGCGCGGCAGCGGTTCGTCCATGATCGAGGCGGGGGTCATCTCAAGCGGTCCGGAAGAGGCCCTGCGGCCGCCAGCACAGCACGGCCACCATCAGGGCGTAGGTGCCGATGGCGGCCAGCGCGGGCGCCATGGTGTCGGGCGACACCTCGGGCCAGTGCGTCCTCATCAGCTGCGGCAGGAAGGCGCGGCCCAGCGTGTCGATGAAACCGATGGCCAGCGCGCCCAGGAAGGCGCCCTTCACCGACCCGGTGCCGCCGATCACCACGGTGACGAAGGCCAGGATGATGATGCTTTCGCCCATGCCCACCTGCACCGACAGGATGGGCCCCAGCAGCGCGCCGGCCAGCGCGCACAGCATGGCCCCCAGCGCGAACACAAGCGTGAAGACGAGCTTGATGTCCACGCCCAGGGCCCGCGCCGTCTCGCGGTCGGACGCGCCGGCGCGTATCCACATGCCCAGGCGCGTGCGGTGGATCAGCAGGCCCAGGCCCAGCGCCGTCAGCAGGCCCACGCCGATCACCAGCAGCCGGTACGACGAATACGAGAAGCCGGCGAACAACTGCACCGGCCCCGCCAGCGCGGCCGGCACGTCCAGCATCACCGCGTTGGGCCCCCACAGGAAGCGCACGCTGTCGTTGGCGATCAGGATGAGGCCGAAGGTGGCCAGCACCTGGCTCAGGTGGTCGCGCCCGTACAGGCGGCGCAGCAGCGTGGTTTCCAGCAGCATGGCGACCAGCGCGGTGCCCAGCAGCGCCAGCGGCACCGCGGCCCAGAACGATCCGGCCCACTTGACGAAGGCCACCGTGAGGAAGCCGCCGACCATGTAGAGCGAGCCGTGCGCCAGGTTGATCAGGTCCATGATGCCGAACACCAGCGTCAGGCCCGAGGCCAGCAGGAAGAGCATCAGGCCCAGCTGCAGGCCGTTGAGCAACTGCTCGATCAGGAAGGTGGACATGGCCGCGTACTTGGCGAACTACATCGAGCAGGCCGCCGCGCCGCGGGACGTTTGCCCCGCCGCGATCATCTTCTGCGTGCGGTTGACGAACTCGCCCTTGTCGGTCTTGAACACCTTGCGCAGGTAGGTGTTCTGCACCGGGCTGTGGTCGGTGTTGAAGCGCAGCACGCCGCGCGGCGCCTCCAGGTTCACGCCTTCCAGCGCCTTGCGGAAGGCCGCCTTGTCCTCGATGCGGCCGCCCACCGCCTTCACCGCCGCGTCCAGCACCAGCACGGTGGTGAAGCCCTGTTCCGCCGCCAGCGTCGCGGGCCGCTCGTATTCCTTCTGGAAAGCCGCGACGAAGCGCTTGTTGGGCTCGCTCGCCAAATCCAGGTGCCAGTGGCCGCCGGTGATCACGCCCACCATCGCCTCGCCGGCGGCGGGGATGTTCTCTTCATCGGCCAGCGGCGCCGGGCCGAAGAGCGGAATCGACTTCAGGCCGGCCTGCGCGTACTGCTTGGTGAAGTTGACCGAGATGGGGCCGAAGGTGAAGGCGTAGACCGCATCGGGCTGCGCGGCGCGGATCTGCGCCAGCTCGGCGCTGAAGTCCAGCGTCTGCGGCTTGTAGTAGGCCTCGCCGGCCACCTCGCCACCGTAGCCGCGCTTGAAGGCGTCGATGTGCTCGCGGCCCACCGGCACGCCGGCGCCGATGACGTACACCTTCTTGTAGTTCTGCGAGGCCAGGAACTTGCCCATGGCCTCGTTCACGCTCTCGATGTGCCAGCCGGTGTTGAAGTAGAACGGGCTGCACTTCTCGCCCACCAGGTCGCGCGAGCCGACGTTGGAATTGAGGAAGAACACCTGGTTCTGCGTCGCCAGCGGCGCCACCGCGAAAATGACGCCCGAGGCCACCACGCCGGTCACCAGGTCCACCTTGTCGCGCTTGACCATGCGGTCGAACACCTGCTTGCCGACGTCCGGGTTGCCCTGGTCGTCGCCGGTGACCAGGTCCACCGGCAGGCCGCCCACTTTGCCGCCCAGCATCTTCAGGCCCAGGTCGAAGCCGGCCTTCATCTCCTTCGACGGGCCGATGGTGGGCCCGCCGGACGAGGTGGCGAGGAAGCCGACGCGGACCTTGTCGGCGGCGAATGCAGGGGCCGACAGCGCGAGGGCCAGCCAGGCCAGCGCCAGGGCCTCCAGGGCGTGTGACATGCGGTTCATCATGTGCCTCCGGGTTCAGAAGAAGTGCCCGATGCCCAGCACCACCAGGCGGCTGCCGCTGGCGGGGCCGGCCGGGGTAGCCACCGTGTAGAACGCCGGCGAGGTGTTGGCCACCGTGTTGTCGATGCGCGCCACCGAGGCATGCAGGTGCGTGCGCTTGGACAGGCTGTACATGTAGCCCAGGCCGATCTGGTCCACGTCGTTGTTGGCGGCGGACTTGTCGTTCTTGCGCGCATAGCTCAACACCACGCGCTGCACGCCGAAGGGCACGCTGACGCCGACCAGCATGTCCGCGCTCTTCACCGTGGTGAAGCCCTTGTTGCCGCCGTAGGCCGCGTAGACCCGCGCCACGCCGAAGTCGTGGTTGGCGGCCAGCAGCCAGTTGCGCGCGCGGTCGGTGCCGGCGGCGTTGCGGGTGTCCGACCAGGCGCCGCGCACGGTGAAGCCGCCCTTGGCGTAGCCCGCAGCCAGGCCCAGCGTGCGCAGCTTGCCGGCGTCGTCGGCCTGTTCGCCGAAGCTGTAGGCCGCCTCGGCGTCGAAGCCGCCCCAGTTGGGCGTGCTGTAGTGCAGCGTGTTGGCACGGCTGATGGCGCCGGTGCTGGTGGTGCCGGTGGTGGCGCTGGCATTCGGGAAGGCGACGCTCTTGGGGCCGCCCGGCGCACCGGCCATGAAGATGTTGCCGGCGCTGCCGGCGTACGCGGTGCGGAATGGATCGGCCACCGCATTCAGCGTCGTGAAGAGCGGCGTGTACATCAGGCCGGCGCGCAGCAGGCCGGCGGACGAGGACTGCAGACCGACGTAGGTCTGGCGGCCCCAGAAGTTCTGCTGCAGCGAACCGCCGGTGTCGAACAGCACGCCGCTTTCCAGGTGGAATTGCGCCGAGAGTCCGCCGCCCATGTCTTCGGTGCCGCGGAAGATCAGGCGCGTGGGGCCGGAGCCGCCGCTGCCCAGCTTGTGCACCGAACCGGCGGGGCCGCCGCTTTCCAGCAGGATGGAAGCGTCGGCGTAGCCGGTGATGGTGACGTTGGACTGGGCGTGGGCCGAGGCGGCGGCCGCAATGGCGGCCAGGGCAATGATGGACTTCACTGACTTGTCTCCGTGGTGGTCTCGAATGGTCTTTGGCGCCATTCCCTGGGACGCCATTTCATTTTGAAACGATGGTAGGGAGTGCGGCATTCACGGTCCAATGGACGATCGTGATTCGCTTCATCCATTCCGCAAATGGCCTGCGCGGCCGGCTGCCACGTGGCCGGGGAGAGGCCCGGCTATGCGGCGGCGTGGCGCCGCATCCGGTTGCGCAGGACGCCAATGCCGCCGATCTCCACCTCGACGACATCGCCGTCCCGCATGAAGCGCTGCGGCTTGCGCCCGGCACCCACCCCCGCCGGCGTGCCGGTGAGCAGCACGTCGCCCGGCAGGAACTCATGCCAGCGCGACAGGTAGGACACGGTATCGCCCAATTCAAAGATCAGGTCGCCCACGTCCGCCGATTGCAGCACCTCCCCATTCACGCGGGTGGTCAGGCGCAATGCCTTCACGTCGGCCACCTCGTCCATCGTCAGCAGGCAGGGCCCCATGGGCGTGAAGCCGGGAAACTGCTTGCCCATGATGTTCACTTCCCAGGTGCGACGCGCTTCCCACGGCGCCGTGGCCTCCCACACGCTGCGCACCCAGTCCCGCGCCGAGATGTCGTTCGCCACCGTGACGCCTGCGACGCAGGCCAGCGCCTCGCGCGGATCCAGCGCATGGCAGCGCCGGCCGAAGACCAGCGCCAGTTCGCCTTCGTAATCCACCATCTCGTCGGCGCCCGGCGGCAGGACCACCGTGCGTTCGGGCGCGGTGACCGAGTGCGGCGACTTCATGAAGGCCGTGGGGTGCGGTGGCTGCGGCGTGCCCGACATCTCCGCCAGGTGCGACTTGTAGGCCAGCCCCGCGGCCAGCACCAGGCGCGGGTCGGGCACCGGGGCCAGCAGCGGCGTGGCGGCGGGCAGCAGTGCACCGCAGTCACGTAGCGCCTCGCGGCCGGCCTCGTCCAGCGCGTTCACGCGATCGACGATGCGGCGCGCCACATCCAGGCCTTCCGGTCCGGCCTCCAGCAGCGCACGCACGCCGGCGGGCAGCCAGGCCTCCACGGTGCCGGGCCGGGCAGCGCGCGAGAAGTCCAGCAGTTCGCCGTGCGGCAGCAGCGCGCCGGCCTGTCCGCGGGCGCCGCGGTCGATGGTCACCAGTTTCATTCGCTCTTGCCTCCCGGCGATGGGTCAGTCGTTCAATTCAGGTCAGCCCGCGCAGCACGCACCACGCACCGGCGGGAATCAACAGGTTGGCAGCCCAGGGCGCGTGGTCCTGCAAGGCCAGCGCAAGGCACAGCAGCACCGCCCCGCCCAGCACCCAGGGCGCACGGCCGCGCCAGCCTTCGGGGCCATGGGCCTCGGGCGGCGGCTCGCGCCCGCGCGCCGCGCGATCAGGTGGCACGCGCCGGCTCCAGCCGCGCGGCGGCCGCGGGGCCCATCGCCAGCCACGGGTACTTGCGCGGCACCACGATGGTCATCCATGCGGTGATGGCGATGACGAGCGTGATACCCACCGAAAAGAGCGTCCAGTCGGACGGCCGCACGATGCCCAGCGTGACGATCAGCAGGAAGTTGGGCACGTCCAGGAAATGCGTGGCCACGGTCAGCCGCGCGCGCAATTCGGATTCCAGCTCGGGCACCGGCCGGCCGGCGCTGCGCGCATCGTCCACCGCTGCCTTCAGCTTGATGTAGTGGATCTTCATGATCAGGTGGCCTTCGAAGAACTCGAAGACGAACAGCACCATCATTCCGGCCAGCCATGGCGTCTGCAGTGCCGACCAGCCGTGGTAGCCGAAGATCATCGAAAAGCCGCTCAACAGGATCAGCAGCGAGCCGGGCACCACGAGGCGCTGGTAGAAGAAGAGCATCGCCTCGATCGAATCGACGAGCAGCACGAAGCTTTTCGCCATGCGCGCGCGCAGGTCGGACACCATCACGCCGATCAGGCCCGAGCCCAGCGTGACGAAGGCGAAGGCATGCAGCAGCTTCAGCACCGTGTACGAAGGCACCAGGTGGCCGAGCAGCCAGGCCACGCCGAGCAGGACGGTGGCGATGAGGGGCAGCTTGATGAGTGTGGAAACCATGGGAAGCAAAAGGGATGGAGTGAAGGGTCAGCGCGGCAAGGCGTCGCCGAGGTGCAGTGCGGCCGGATCGGCCAGGGCTTGCGCCACCAGGCGGCGCTGCAGCGCGGGCAGCAGCGCCGCGTCGGCGCAGGCGTAGACGCGGTAGGCGCCGAGGTCGGGCAGGTCTTCGGCCAGCACGTCCAGCAGTTCGCCGCGGCGCCCGGGCCAGCCGGGCGCGGGCACGCCGGGCGGCAGCACGGGCGTGTAGTACACGTGGTCGTTGTGTTCCGCCCAGGCCGCGGCCTGCGCGTGCAGGTAGAAGTGCTCGGGCGCCGGCGCGGCCCAGTACAGGTGCAGCGGCCGCTGCAGGTGCTCGCCCAGCGCATGCTCCAGCATCGACTTGATCGGCGCGATGCCGGCGCCCACCGCCAGCAGCACCACCGGCCGGTCGCCGTCGGCATGCCAATGGAATTGGCCGAGCGGGCCTTCCAGCAGCACCTCGGCCTGCACCGGCGGCACCGCGCCGCAGGCATCGGCCGCCGGCTGCGCCGTGGGCGGCAGGTGCAGTTCGATGCGGCGGCTGCCCTGGCGGCGCGGCGCATTGGCAATGGCCAGCAGGCGCGGCTCCGCGCGGCCCCAGCGCACCTTCAGGTGCTGTCCGGGCAGGAAACGCAGTGCCGCGTCACCGTCCAGTTGAAGCACCAGCTGCACCACGCCGCCGCCCAGCACCTGCGCTGCCTGCACCTGCGCGCGCCAGGTGCCGCAGGGTGGCAGGGTGGGCACGGCCGTGCGTGCGGATTCATCGGGGAGCGAAGACATCGCCGGATGGAGCAGACAGCGCTCTTGGACATCGATGGCTCATGCTAGGCAGGTGCCCACGGCCAGACCAACAAAATCCGGTGATGCGGGCCATCGCGCGGCTGAATGGCGGCCGGCGGGCGCCGCAGGCGCGTGAATGGAACAAGCAGGCGCCTTGGGCCACGGCCGGGGCCATTCAGCCCAGTTCGCCGTTGAGCAGGTCGAACATCGCGCGCCGGAACCAGCGGTGGCCGCCGTCGGCGTCGAAGCGATCGTGCCACTGGGTCCAGATCGGGAACGGCTCCACCTCGAAGGGCAGCGCGGCCAGGCGCAGGTCGTCGCCGCGCCCGGCCAGGGCCTGGGCCAGGCGCGTGGGCACCGTGAGCAGCAGCTGCGACTGCGCGACGATGGCCGCCAGCCCCAGCGCGTGCGCGGCCTGCAGCACCACGCGCCGGCGCTGCAGCAGGCCTTCGCGCACCAGCGCGGCATGCAGCTTGTTGTCGCTGCGGCCACTGGGGCGGTAGGCGATGTGCTCGGCCGCCAGGTAGTCGTCCAGGGTCAATCGCGCCGAGGCGATGGGGTGGTGGCGGCTCATCAGCACGCAGAAGTCGGCGTCGAACACCCGCTGGTGCCGGAAGCCCGTGCCCAGCGGCTCCCAGCTGCCCAGCGAGATCTCGGCTTCGCCGCTCTCCAGCAGTTGACGCACCTCTTGCGAGTTAGCCACCGGGCAGGTCCGCAGCGCCACGCCGGGGGCACTGCGGCGCAGCAGCGCCAGCAGGCGCGGCACGGTCACCATCTGGCCCAGGTCGTTGATGGCCAGGCGGAAGCAGCGCTCCGCCGTGGTGGGGTCAAATGGCCGCGCACGGTCCACCGCCTGCGTGAAGCTGCCGATGCCCTGCTCCACCAGCGCGATCAGCTGCCCGGCCATGGGCGTCGGCTGCATGCCATCGGGCGTGCGCACGAACAGCGGGTCGTTGAAGCGTTCGCGCAGGCGCTTGAGCGCGTAGCTGACGGCCGACTGCGTCATGCACAGCTGGTCCCCCGCCGCGGTGACGCTGCGCTGGGCGTGGATGGCGCGGAACACCAGGAACAGGTTGAGGTCGACGGATAAGAGGTCCATGACGCACGGCAGCGTAGCGCCGGCAGGGGGCCCGCGTCGAATGAACGCAGCGAATGCCGCGCATCACGAAGCTCAATGCGGCGCCGGTTCCGGCGGTCGTAGCATCGACCCGCACACCTGCCGCTCTGGGACGGCAGCGACGCACCACGACACCGGAGACAAGGCACCGTGCACCCCACCGAATCCCTCACCCGGCGCCGGCTGCTGCAGCAGGCCACCGCGGCCGCGCTGCCCGGCGCCCTGGCGCCCGGCCTGGCTTTCTCGCAGGCCGACCTGCCCAGCGCCCGCATCCTGCTGGGCTCCCCGGCCGGCAGCGTGCTCGACTTCTTCGCCCGCACGATGGCCGAGGCGCTGAAAGGCCTGTATGCGCAGACACTGATGGTCGAGAACCGCACCGGCGCCTCGGGCCAGCTGGCAATCACCGGCACCAAGGCCGCGGCACCGGACGGCGCCACCATCCTGCTGACGCCCTCGCCGATGATGGCGATCTACCCGCACACCTACAAGAAGCTGCCCTACGACCCGGTGGCCGATTTCGTGCCGGTGTCCATGGGCGCCACCTACGACCTGGCCTTCGCGGTGGGCCCGCGCGTGCCGGCCGGCGTGCAGACGATTCCCGAGTTCATGGCCTGGTGCAAGGCCGATGCCGGCAATGCGCAGTTCGGCACGCCGGCATTGGGGTCGACACCGCACTTCATCGGCGTGACGGCGGGCCGCCAGGCCAAGGTGGACCTGGTGCCGGTGGCCTACCGCGGCACCATGCCGGCCATCACCGACATGCTGGGCGGCCAGGTGTCGGCCGCCTGCGCGCCGCTGGGTGACTTCATGCCCTTCGTCGACAAGAGCAGGCGCTGCCGCCTGCTGGCCATCACCGGAACGAAGCGCAGTCATTTCGCGCCCGCCGTGCCCACGTTCGTCGAGCAGGGCTACCCCGACATCGTCACCGACGACTGGTGGGCCTTCTTCCTGCACGCCGCCACGCCCGCGCCCCAGGTGGCGCGGCTGAGCAAGGCGCTGCAGGCTGCGCTGGCCAATCCCGCGGTGGCCAAGGCCATGCACGAGAAATGCCTGGAGCCCAGCTGGACCACCGCGCAGGCGCTACAGGCCAGCATGAAGGCCCAGCACGCGAAGTGGGGACCGGTGGTGAAGGCGATCGGGTTCACGGCGGACAGCTGAGCGGGTCAGGCGGCGCGGGGCGCGCCGTCCTGGCAGTGTGATCCACCGCGCCGCCCGGCTACTTCCAGGCCAGGTTGAGCTTCTTGCCGGAGGCCGCGCATCAGGCTCCCGCCACCACCGGCAGCAGCAGGAACGATTCCCGCCCACTGCCCGTGTGCAGCGTGTGCTGGCCGCCAAAGTGCTCGTCCGTCCGGTCCACCGCATCGTCGTGCAGGAAGTGGATGAAGGGCACGGGCTTCGCGTCCGCCGTGGCGGCGCCATGGCCCAGCGGGCCGCCCTTCTCGTAGTCGTGGCCGGCGATCTCCAGCACCAGGCGGCTGCCCGGCTCGAAGACGATGCTGGTGGGCCAGACCTCGATGTCCAGCGGCACGGCCTCGCCAGGCACCAGCGGCTGGCGCTCGTCGTGCGTGTGGAACGGACGGTGCGGCAGGCTGCGCGCCGCATCGAGCTTGCGCTGCGAGGCGCGCAGCCAGCCCAGCGCCAGCGCGATGGGGCCGCCGGCCGGGCCGATGCCGACCAGGTCCAGGCCTTGCGCGTCGATCTTGCGGATGCGCACGAACACGTCCATGTCGTCCAGCGACGAAGCCGCCCACAGCCGCAGCGCCACCGGGCCGGCCACCACCGTGCGCTCTTCGAACGGCGCACTGCGGAAGGCCACCGCCGGTCCCTGCGCGGCGTAGCTCAGCGCCCCGGTTTCGACGGGTGCTTCACGCGCCAGCGCTCCGCGCCCGGCGTCCAGGTGCAGCCGCGTCCACTGCGTGCCTTCCAGCGGCCAGGTGGGCGACGCATGCTGCGTGATGCCCGCGCTGCCGCGCAAGGCCACCTGCACGCGCGGCTCCTGCTGCCAGCCGTTGTCCTTGCCCTTCAGGAAGTGGTCGAAGAACTTCAGCTGCAGCGCCAGCGCCTCCGGCGCATAGGCCGGCAGCACGTGGTCGCCGGTGATCAGGCGCAGCCACTTGTGCGGGGACGACGCGCGGCAGAAGGCTTCGACATTGCCGCGCAGGTGCAGGCCGATGTTGCCGACGTTGCCCACCGACAGGAACGGCACCTCGATGGCCGCGAGGTCGGGCAGCCAGCGGGTATAGAACTCGCCGGCCAGCGGGTGCGCGCGCAGGTCGTCGATGGGGTCGGACCGGTTGGCGCGCAGTTCCTCAGCACCCAGCGAACCCAGGCCGTGCTGCACGTTCAGCAGCGTGTTCGGCCACCACCATTCGATGAACCTGTTGCTCAGGATGCCGCCGTGGCGGTACAGGTCGCGGTAGGTGTCCGCAAAGGCTTCCCACGGGATCATCGCCGCCAGGTGCGGCGGCTTCAGTGCCGCCGCGGCCCACTGCGTGGCACCGTAGTACGACACACCCAGCGTGCCCACCTTGCCCGTGGACCAGGGCTGCGTGCCGCCCCATTCGATCGCGTCGTGAAAGTCCCGCGCGATCTGCGGCGTGAAGGGCGCCAGGAAGCCCGGCGATTCGCCCGAGCCGCGGCTGTCGATGCGCAGCACCGCATAGCCCTGCGGCACCCACCACTCCGGATCGGCCGTTTCCCAATTCACGAACGGGCCGCCGCCCAATGCGCGCGCCAGCTCGGGCGCGCGGTCGGCCAGGTGCCGGTCCTTGCCATACGGCCCCATAGACATGATGACGGGGTGCGGACCACCCTCGACCGGGCGGTACAGGTTGGCGCGCAGCACCGTGCCGTCCCGCACGGGAATGGCAACGTTGCGTTCATAGATCATCGGGGTGTGCATGGGCATTCAGTGCGTTCAGTGCGTTCGAAAAGTCATCGACGCAATGTAAGCAGCCCCCGCACACCCAGCCAACAAGTGGCCGTGATGGCCCCCATCACGCTGCTGAATCGGCCTGCGCGACGCTATGGCCGGTATCCGATCTCCACCAGCCACCGGTCCAGGACCGCCATGTTGGCGACCGTGTCCCGCGCGTTCATGCCGGGGTACTCCAGCTCGCGCGCACCGGACAGGATGCTCCGGTTCAGCGCATCGAACTGGACGGTGTAGACGTTGCGTGCATCCTCGATGGTTTCCGCCGCCAGGCGACCCTGGTTGTCGATGATCCTGATCTGCTTCGTTCCGCCGAGGCGGCCGGTGCCGAACCAGAAGTCATCCACCTCCAGCCGGCCCCGGCTGCCGAAGACGCGCAGAACGTTGTCCTGCTGCGCGGCCAGCGACACCGAGAGCGTGGCCACGACCCCGTTCTCGAATCGCAGCATGGCGCCGGCCCATTCATCGACACCGGTGGTACCGATCCGCCCCACGCCCTTGACCTCCACCGGCTCCAGCATGCGCGCCGGCGTGGCGTGGCTGGCGAGCAGGCGCGCCATCGACACCGGATAGCCGCCGAGGTCCAGCACCGCCCCGCCGCCCAGTGCCTTCGACAGCAGCCGATGCTCCGGCAGGAACATGGGCATGTTGAAGCCGAAGCTGGAGTGGATCAGGCGGATCTCGCCGATGGCGCCGCGGTTCAGCACGTCCAGGATGCCGCGGGTCAGCGGATGGACGCGGTACATGAAGCCTTCCGCCATCAGCACGCCGGCGCCGGCCGCGGCGGCGAACATCGCTTCCGCTTCCGGCGCGGACATCGCGATCGGCTTCTCGCACAGCACGTGCTTGCCCGCCCGCGCGGCCTTGATGCCCCATTCCGCATGCAAGGGATGCGGCAAGGCGATGTACACCGCGTCGATCCCCGGATCGCCCAGCATGGCCTCGTAGCCGGCGACGATCGGGATGTCGCCGAACGCGCCGTCGGCGGCCGACCGGGCGGGGTCCCTGCTCGCGATGGCAGCCACCGTGCCGAGCGTCGAACCCTGCGCGCCTTCGACGAAGGCTCGCGCAATCCGGCCCGAGCCCAGGATGCCCCAGCGCACCTGACTTCCGTTGTACATGGTCTCCCTCCTGTTCATGGTTTCCTTCCTATTGCCTCGTCGAAAGAATCAGATCCGAGGCACGCTGCCCGATGGCCATGGCCGGGCCGTTGGTGCCGCTGGACACCGGGGTCGGCATGATCGAGCAATCGACCACGCGCAGGCCGCCCACGCCATGCACGCGGCAGGCATCGTCGACGACGGAGCGGGCCGGGTCGGTGCCCATCGAACACGTGCCGGTGCCGTGCAGGCCCGGGTCGGTGAGGTGGCGCAGCGCGTCGATGATGTCGCGGTCGGCCTGCAGGCCGGCGCTGGGCTGGCGTTCCGCGCCGACGTAGCGCGACAGCGCGCCGGCACCGGCGATCTTGCGCAGCATGTGGAACATTTCCAGTGCCTTGCGCTGGTCCGCCTCGTGGCTCCAGAAGCGCGGATCGACACGCGGGGGCTCCCTGAAATCGGCACTGGCCAGCCGCACGGTGCCGCGCCCCTTGGGCCGCAGGTGAAAGCCCGCGAAGGTGATGCCCGGCCTGTCGGAAATCGGGCTGCCGGGATTCGCGGCCATCTCCTTGACGGTGCGCATGGCAAAGGGCGAGGCGCCGAGCTGCATGTCGGGCCAACCGGCTTCGCCCTCGCCCGCGACCATCATCGTGACCGGCATGCCCACGCGCGTCATCGGGCCGGTGCCGGTGAGGAAGTAGCGCAGCGCATTGCGGTACAGCCGCCAGCCGATGAATTCGCGGTTGATGCCGGGGTGGTTGTGCAGGTCGTACGAGATGCCCAGCTTCTGGTGGTCGCACCAGTTCTCGCCGACCGCGGGCAGGTCGCGCAGCACCGGAATGCCATGCTGCGACAGGTGCGCACCCGGCCCGATGCCCGAGAGCATCAGCAATTGCGGCGATTTGCAGACGCCGGCGGACACGACCACCTCGCGGCGCGCGCCGTAACGGACCGCCGCGCCGCCGCGTTCGCATTCAACGGCGACCGCCCGGCCGCCGTCGATGACGATGCGCCGGACCTGGCAATCGGTGACGATGGCCAGGTTGGGCCGGTTCCGCACCGGCGCGAGGAAGGCCTCGTAGGCGGACGCGCGCTGGCCGCTGCGGTCCACCGTGTACTGCGTGCGGCCGACCCCCTCCGCACCCGGCGCGTTGATGTCGTCCGTCCACGGCAGGCCGACCTCCTGGCACGCGGCGACGATGGCATCGGACACCTCGGACCGGTAGGTCGAGCCGGTGACCTGCAAGGGACCGCCCTGCCCGCGCGACGCGTCCGCGCGCGGCTCGCGGTAGTCCTCGATCTGCCGGTACGCCTTCGCGATCGCGTCCCAGCCCCAGGACGGCAGGCCCATCGCGCGCCAGCCGTCGAAATCGCGCGGGTGGCCGCGCAGGTACCACATGCCGTTGGCGGCCGACGACCCGCCGAGCCCGCGGCCGTAGCTGATCCGCTCGCCGCGGCGACCGGGCTGCGGCGTGACCGGGAAGGACCAGTAGTGGTCGGGCCGGCCCATGATCCGCGCGAAGCCCGCCGGCATCTTGACCAGCATGCTCTGGTTGGTGCCGCCGGCCTCCACCAGCAGCACGCGGTTCGACGGGTCGTCGCTGAGCCGGCGCGCCAGAACGCAGCCGGCCGAGCCGGCGCCGACCACGATGTAGTCGAAGTCCCCCATGGTGTACACGTGTCTTTTGAGAATTAGCGCACGCCGCGGATGAAGGCGATGCAGACCGTGCCGAGCACGATGAAGGCGACGCCCATCGGGAACAGCACCGTGTAGCCGCCGGTCGCGCTGACCATGGCGCCGGCCAGGCCCACGCCCAGCGTCTGCGTCAGCGTGGTGGTCATGTTGATGATGCCGAGGTCCTTGCCGGCGTCTTCCTGCGAGGGCAGCACCTTGGTGATCAGCACGTAGTCGACCGACCCGAAGCCGCCGAAGCCGGCGCCCGCGAGGAAGCAGTAGACGAGCATGCCGGTGAAGGTCGGCACGAGCAGCGGCACCAGGATGCCAGCGACCATGACCACCGAGCAGGCGTAGATCAGCGGCCGGGTCACGCCGAGCCGGTCGCTCAACCAGCCCACCAGCGGCGTGCCCACGGCGGCGCCTGCCATGCCGGCCAGGCCCATCATCGGCACGCTGCCCACGGCCGCCGCGCCCAGGCCCACGTAGTCCTGCAGGATGTAGAGCAGGTAGACCTTCAGCGGGAAGAAACCGGTCAGCACGAGGAAGCGGCCCAGGAAGGTCCAGCCGAAGGCCGGATGCTTCACCGGATTGACCCAGAAGGTCTTGAGCAGCGTGACCAGGTTGAAGGGCGGCCGGGGTACGCCGAGGTTGGAGCGCCGGTTCGCCAGCACGAAGGCGATGACGGCGATCACCAGCAGCACCGAGACGACGACGTAGCCCAGCACCAGCCTTTGCGCAAAGGCCGAGCCGGCCGCCTGCCCGAGGAACACGCCGCAGAGGTGCGACACCCCCACCGCGGCCGAGAACACGCCGCGCCGCGCCACCGGCACGCGTTCAGGGATGTGCACCATGATGGGCGTGAAGATCAGGTTGCTGCTGACCTGGATCAGCAGCCACCACACCGCCAGCTCGGCCAGGCTGGTCGAATGGGCCAGCAACACCGCCAGCACCAGCGTGGCCCCGGCACCCACCAGCATCCAGGGCGCGCGGCCGCCGATGCGGGTGCGCGTGCGGTCGCTCAGCGCCCCCGCGACGGGTGCCGCGATCAGCGCGCCGATGGCGCCGATGGCCACGACGAAGGCCAGCCCACCCGCCGCCCCGGCCGGATCGATCTTCTTCACCTGCAGGGCCAGGAACACCCCTTGCAGCGCGGTCCAGAACAGGAACAGGACGGCCGCGGCGAAGACCAGCGTGCACAGCAAGGGGACCAGCCCCGATTCGCGGAGGCCGGGGGCGGCGGCTTCGGGCCGGGGCAATGCCGATCGGGTGGCTGCGGTCGTGTTCATCAGCGGCCGTACTTCTCGAGCAGCTTGAACAGGGTGCGCGCCGGCCGCTCGGAGGGCTCGTCGTGGATGATCCAGCCTTCGTATTCGCCGGCAATGGAGCCCTTGAAACCATGCGCGGCCAACATGCCCAGCAGTTCCTTGTAGGGCGTGTTGGGTTCCTCGCCGTTCGCGTCGAACATGTGCGCCTTGCCGTGGCAATGCACGGTGTATTTCAGCAGCGGCAGGAAGGTGGACAGCTCGTTGGTCTGGATCTGCCCCGGCGCATTCGGCCCCTGCCAGCAGGAGAAGTCCGGCACCAGGCGGAACCACGGCGATTCCACGGCTTCCAGCGCCTCCTGGTAGTACGAAGGCGGGTGCGGCGCATGCAGTTCCACGCCCCAGATCACGCCGTGCTTCTCAAGGTCGGGCAGCACGGCCTTCACGAAATCGATCAATTGGCTGACCGGTTCGGCATTGAATGCCGGGCGCATGATCGGCGCGCCAAGGTATGCGGTCAGCGCGATCATGCGCTTGGCGTGCTGCACCAGCTCGTCGAAGGTCTGCGGCCGGTCGCTGCGGATGTTCTTTCCGAAATAGCAGCTGAAGCAGAAGATCTCCATGCCCAGCGAAGCCACCAGCTCGCGGATGTCCGCCAGGTCGTCCAGGCTCGGATTGGGCCAGCCCGGAATGTGCTGCTCGGCGATGATCTCGACGCCGTCGCAGCCGATCTCGGCCGCCTGGCGGATGGCGTCGTGGACGGTGGTCCGCCCGGCGTGGAAATCCGCGCCGAAGGTGTAGAGGCTGAGTCCCAGTTTCATTGCAGAAGCTCCAATTCGCCGCTCAGCCGATAGGGAAGCGTGTCGTTCGGAAAGCCGTAGCTGAAGGTGGTGCGCATGTCGATGTCGACGCCGACCTGGTTCTTCGGTCCCAGCAGCGCGGCCAATGCCGGGTCGGTGATGCGGACCTCCGCCACTTCGCCCATGCCCCACCAGACCTCGTGCAAGTTCTTGGCACAGGCCGCGGGAATGAGTTGCCCGCGCAGCGCGATGAAGGTGTGGGCGTCCGGCACCAGGTGGCCGTTCACGGTGATGCGCAGGAAGGACACCGTGGACAGGTACGTGCCGGTGTAGAACGGATTGCGGACCAGCATGCGCCAGCCGCCCTCCACAGCCTCGATCCGCTTCGACGCAAAGAGGTCGCGCTGGGCGATGCGGGAGAAGACGACGACCCCCTGCTTCGCCCGGTCGGCCTGGTTCCTGTTGGTGCGTGGCAGCTCGTTGTTCATGGAACGTGTCTCCTCGGCTAGAACTTGAAGCCCATGCGCACGCCATAGGTCCGGGGATCGCCGAACTGGGCATTGCCGTCGGTGAAGGCAGGGAAGTTGGCGGACAGGGACGCGCTGCTGAGCGTGATCTTGTTCTCCACGTTCTTGACGTAGCCCTGGATGTAGAAACGGTTCTTCGCGCCGTTGTAGGTCGCCGTCAGGTCGGTCTTCGTGAACGAGGGCTGGCGGAAGAAGCTGCGCAGGCCGGTGGCGACGATGTGGTAGCTGTCGCTGTACTTGCTGCGCACGCCCAGCACCACATTGCCTTCGCCCAGCGGCATCGCATACTGGTAGCCCAGGCTGGCCACCCATGCGGGCGATCGGTCGAGCTTCTCGCCCGCAAAGTTCACCCCCGGGGCCACCTGGTAGTCGGTGTAGCGGGCATTCAGCCAGGCCACCGACAGGTCGAAGCGGTGGCTGGCGCTGGGCTGCAGCACGGTTTCCACTTCCACGCCGTCGACCTTGGCCTTGCCGGCGTTGCTGGTGACCAGGCACGGCCCGCCGCAGTAGGTGGCGGAGATCTGGCTCAGCTGCAGGTTCTTGTAGTCGTAATGGAACACCGAGGCCGACAGCCTCCCCTTGCGGTCGGCAAAGCGTGTCTTGACGCCCAATTCATAGGACGTGAGCGTTTCCGGCGCATAGAACAGGGCCGACGCGGGCACCGGCGCGTTGCAGTTCGGCTGGCCCGCCAGGCAGCCGTCGTTGAAGCCGCCGGCCTTGTAGCCGGTGGAGGCCGTGCCGTACAGCAGCGTGGCCGGGCCCAGGTCGTGGTCGAAACCCAGGCGCCAGGTGGTCTTCTTGTAGCTGACCGCGGCGTTGTTCAGCGAGTCGCGCTGGGGCTGGTTGCCGGTGGCCGGGCTGCCCGGGTTGGTGGTGCCCGGCAGCGTGCCGGTCGTGTAGTCGATGGGGTCGGTGACGTTGACGTGGTTGATCACCGCGCCCACGCGCGACTTGTCGTCGCTGGTCTGCCGCACGCCCGCGGTGATGCGCCAGGCCTGCGCCACGTTGAAGGTGGCCTGCCCGAAGAAGCCCAGCGACTCGGACTTGGCCGGGTGCCCCAGGAAGCCATACACGTAGCCGCGCTGGCCGGGCCGGAAGAAGCGCGTGCCGAACAGCAGGAAGTCGACGTCAGCCTCTTCCTCGAAGAAATAGACGCCGGCCTGGGCCGTGAGCCAGTCCAGCTGGTAGGCCAGCCGCAATTCATGCGATTGCTGCTGGTAATTGCCATTGAAGGTGGCATTGAGCGGGTACTGGCCGGCGAAGGGCCCGGCGGTGAGCAGGCCGACATAGCCGCGCTGCAGCTCGTCGCGCGTGAACTCCCGGTACGACCCCAGGTAGGTGGCGGTGAGGTTGTCCGTCAGGTCCACGCCCACTTCGGCCATCAGGCCGCCGGTGCTGTTGTCGCTGGTCGCCTCGCTGTCCTGCTTGAAGCCCAGCTTCTGCAGCTCGTCGGCCGACTGGCCGGCGCGGTACACCGGCGTGGCGCCGCGCTGCCCGGGGGCCGGCGCCGTGATGGGCATCTGGTAGAAGTTGCCCAGGGCCACGCTGGTCTGCGGGTTGCCCTTCATCGAGCTGTAGTCGCCCTTGAGGTACACGTGAACACGTTCGCCCAGGTCGAACTTGCCGCCGAGCCGGAAGGACAGGTCCTTCTTCGCCGGGTCGAGCGAGGGCAGCGAGGCGCCTTCGCGCACGTAGTTGTCGCGGCTGCTGTAGTTCAGCGCGGCACGGATGGCCGCGTTGTCGCCCAGCGGCACGTTGACCATGGCGGTGGCCTGCAGCGTGTCGTAATTGCCGTAGACGAAGTCGCCCGAGGCCTCGAACACCTTCTTCGGCCGCGCCGAGATCGCATTGATCAGGCCGGCCGTGGTGTTGCGGCCGTACAGCGTGCCTTGCGGTCCGCGCAGGATCTCCACCCGTTCCAAGTCGAACAGGCTCACCTCCTGCGCCTGCGGCCGGGCGATGTAGATGCCGTCCGACAGGAAGGAAGCCGAAGGATCGCCCTTCTCGCTGTTGTCGGTGCTGGAGATGCCGCGAATGGCGATCTGCACGCCGCCGCCGCTGACGCGGTCGATCGACAGATTGGGCACCGCATCGACCAGGCGCGTGGCATCGGTGATGCCCTGGTCGCGCAGGTCCGACTTGCCGACCACCGACAGCGCGATCGGCGTCTTGGACGCAACCGATTCGATGCGGTTCGCGGTGACGATGACTTCACCCACCGCCGGCTGTGAGGGCTGCGAGGGCTGTGCTGGTGGTGCGGGCGGTGCGGGCTGGGCACTCTGGGCGGGCGGCACGGGCTGCGGCGCCGCACCGGCATTGGCGTCCTGCGCCTGTGCCAAGTGGGGGACGGCCAGCACGGTGGCCGACACCAGCAGTCCGGCGCCAAAGTCGCGCGACCTGCGCGGCGACACCATTCGACTACGCAATTTCATCTCCTGTCTCCTTGGAATCTCATTCCCATTCGTGGGAAGCCATCGAGAATTGATTGAATTCACTGTAAGCGCTTTCCCGCAATGGTCGACCTATCGTTTCACCTGCTCGGCCATGCATTCCATTTCAGGGCGGAAGCCGGATCCAGCGTCCACCAGAGCGGGCCGAGCGCTGCACCGCGTCGATGAAGCGCACGCCACGCACGCCGTCGTCGACGGTGGGAAACTGCACGCCCTTCGGCGGCGCCTTGCCGCCGCGCGCGGCCACCAGGGCCTCGGCGATCTCGCCGTAGAGATTGGCAAAGGCTTCCAGGTAGCCCTCTGGATGGCCGCCCGGAATGCGTGATAGGCGCGCGGCGTCCGGCCGCATGGCCGCGGTGCCGCGCTGCAGGATGCGCGTGGGCTCGCCCAGCGGGGTGTGGCGCAGCTGGTCGGGATGCACCTGGCACCATTCCAGCCCACCCCGCGACCCGTACACGCGGATGCGCAGGTCATTCAAATGACCCGGCGCGACCTGGCTGGCCCACAGCATGCCGCGCGCGCCGCCGGCCCAGCGCAGCATCACCTGCACGTCGTCGTCGACGCTGCGGCCATCGACGAAGCTGTTCAACTGCGCCGACAACTCGGCCACCGGCTCGCCGACGATGAAGTCGGCCAGCTGCCACGCATGCGAGCCGATGTCGCCAATGGCGCCGCCGCCGCTTTGCAATGGGTCGGTGCGCCAGGCCGCCTGCTTCTGGCCGCTGCGCTCGATGGGCTCGGCCAGCCAGTCCTGCGGGTACTCCACCTGCACCACGCGCAGCTGGCCCAGCGCGCCGTCGCGCAGCATCTGCCGCGCCTGGCGCACCATGGGATAGGCGCTGTAGTTGTGCGTGACGGCGAAGACCACGCCGCGCCGCCTGGCCTGCGCCGCCAGGCGCCGCGCATCCGGCAGCGCGGCGGTCAGTGGCTTGTCGCAGATGACGTGGATGCCGCGCGCGATGAAGGCCGCCGCCACCGGCGCGTGCAGGTGATTGGGCGTGACGATGGCCACGGCCTCGATGCCGTCGGCACGCGCGGCCTCGGCGGCCGCCATCGCTTCGTAGTCGTCGTAGCTGCGCTCGGGCGCCAGGCCCAGCGCGCGGGCGGATCGCTGCGCCTTGGCCGGCGTCGACGACAGCGCGCCGGCCAGCAGCAGGTAGCGCCGGTCCAGCTGCGCGGCCCAGCGGTGCACGGCACCGATGAAGGCACCCTCGCCGCCGCCGACCATGCCCAGGCGCACCGGCTCGGGGGGAGCGGACGTGCGCGCCATCAGCCGATCCCCAGCAGGCCGCGAACGTGCGCCGGGTCGGACGCGCCGCCGGCGAAGTCGTCAAAGGCCTTGTCGGTCGCGCGGATGATGTGCTCGCGGATGAAGGGCGCGCCTTCCGCGGCGCCCTGCTCCGGGTGCTTCAGGCAGCACTCCCACTCCAGCACGGCCCAGCCGGGAAAGTCGTGCTGCGCCATCTTCGAGAAGATGGCCCGGAAGTCGACCTGGCCGTCACCCAGCGAGCGGAAGCGCCCCGCCCGCTGCAGCCACGGCTGGTAGCCCGAATAGACGCCCTGGCGGCCATCGGGGCGGAATTCGGCGTCCTTCACGTGCATGACCTTGATGCGCTCGTGATAGAGGTCGATGAAGGCCAGGTAGTCGAGCTGCTGCAGCACGAAATGCGAGGGGTCGTAGGCAATGGCCAGGCGTGGGTGGCGATGCACGCGTTCCAGCAGCATCTCGAAAGTGGCGCCGTCGAACAGGTCCTCGCCGGGGTGCAGCTCGAAGGCCAGGTCGCAGCCGGCTTCGTCATACGCATCGAGGATGGGCTTCCAGCGCCGGGCCAGTTCGTCGAAGGCCGTCTCCACCAGGCCCGCCGGCCGCTGCGGCCAGGGGTACAGGAAAGGCCATGCCAGCGCGCCGCTGAAGCTGATGCTGGCCCGCAGGCCCAGGTTCTTCGACGCCTTGGCCGCGAGCAGCAATTGCTGGACAGCCCAGCGCTGGCGATCGGCCGGCTTGCCACGCAGTGCCGCCGGCGCGAAGGCGTCGAAGGCCTCGTCATAGGCCGGATGCACCGCGACCAGCTGGCCCTGCAGGTGCGTGGACAGCTCGGTGATGGCCACGCCGTTCTCGCGCGCCATGCCGGCGATCTCGTCGCAATAGGTCTTGCTTTCAGCGGCCCGGGCCAGGTCGAACAGCCGCGCGTCATTCGTGGGCAGCTGCACGCCTTCGTAGCCCAGCGACGCGGCCCAGGCCGTGATGGCGGGCCAGCTGTTGAAGGGCGGCGCATCGCCCGTGAATTGGGCCAGGAAAATAGCCGGGCCTCGAATGGTCGTTGCCATGAGTGGATGTCGGTGGGCTTGTCTCTTGCCGCAAAGGTAAGCGATTTCCCGCCGCCGCAGCCATCAAGATCACAAACACTGGGTATTCACGGAATCACTGCCGCGCGCGGCCGGGGCCGGGTGCAATTCAGCCCAGGGCATGGCAGCGCCCAGGCCGCATCGGGCTGCGGCGCGGCAGCGGCTGGATGAATCAGGCGGAGCGCTGCGGCTTCAGGCCAAGGTCATGGCCAATGCCACGCGGATGTCACGCCGATTCGCGCAGGACCAGATGGTGCGGCAGCGTGCGTGAAGCGGGCTCGGCGCCGGCCAGCCGCTGCAGCAGCAGCGACGCAGCGGCTTCACCCAGCTCGCGCATCGGTTGCGCGATGGTGGTCAGCGCCGGCTCGAAGACGGCCGACAGCGGCAGGTTGTCGAACCCGACCACCGCAATGTCTTCCGGCACGCGCTTGCCCTTGCGGCGGAACGCCTTGACGGCGCCGATGGCCAGCGTGTCCGACATCGCGAACACCGCCGTCGGCAATTCGGCCAGGGCCAGCAGGCTGCCGGCGGCCTGGCCGCCGGATTCGTAGTCGGTGTCGACCACCGTGCGGATGAGTTCGGGATTGGGCTCGATGCCGGCGCGCTGCAAGGCCGCCAGGTAGCCCTCGCGGCGCTGCTGGGCCCACAGGTAGCCTTCTTCGGCGGCAATCAGCGCGATGCGGCGGTGCCCGCTGTTCAGCAGGTACTGCACGGCGTCGATGGCGGCCTGCCGGTGGTCGATGCTGACGTGCGGCACCGGGCCGCTGGACGGGAACTCGGAGCAGGCCACCCACGGCCGCGCCGCGAGTTCGGCCATCAGCTCGGGCCGGCCGTCCACGTGCGTCAGGCTGATGACGCCATCCACCAGCTGGAAATACGACAGGTCCAGCGGCTCGCCGCGTTCGGTCCAGGCATTGGAGTCGTCCGCCAGCAGCAGCTTGTAGCCGCGCCGGCGCGTCACGCTTTCCACGCCCTTCAGGATCTGCGCGTAGAAGGGATTGGAGAAGTCCGGCACCAGCACCAGCAGCAGGTGGCTCTCCGACTTGGCCAGGCTGCGCCCGAACGGATTGGCGCGGTAGCCCAGCTTGGCCACGGCGGCCTCCACGCGCAGCCGGGTCTGTTCATTGACGGGCTTGCTGCTGTTCAGCACACGGGACACGGTGGCGATCGAAACGCCGGCCAATGCCGCCACTTCATTGATGGAAGGTGCGTCCTTCATGGGCTCGTCAGTCTGGGAAAGCGGCATTCTTGCATGTCGGGCCTCTCCTGGGGGAAAGTGCTTTCCCAAAATTGACTTCCTTTGCAGTCGCATTGCAAATACAAGGTATCAATCCCATGGGCTGGCGGCCGCCGGAATGCCTGCCTACAGTCTTCCATTCATGGCCGCCGCAATGCATGCCGCGGCCGGGAGGGCCAAGGCCCCCGCACCCCCGTCGGAGATTTCGAGATGGACCAGTCACGCACGGTCGCTGCCGCCGCAGCACCGATCACACAGGGCCGCACGGCCTTCACCGACGCCGAGAGGCGCCTGTTGCTGGGATCCCCCGGCATCGGCCCCGGCGTCATTTCACGCCTGGAGGCCCTGGGCTACACCTCGCTGGGCGACATCCGGCAAGCCGGTGTCGACACGGTCGTGGCCCGGGTCTGCAGCGGCATCAACACCTCCGCCTGGGCGAACCGCAGGCGCGCGCTGGAGAAGGTGCTGGACAAGGACCCACCCTCGCGCCATGCGGGGCTGTGACCTCAGCGCACTCTCAAGCGTCGCACGGCCACCTGGCCAAAGGATTCGATGTGAGCCACCATCAATGCACCGGCGTCCTTGTCCCGGCCCGCGGCGATCGCCTTGACGATCGCTTCGTGCTCCCGCCTCGATTCGTCGATCCGTTCGCCCTGGATGTGCGGATCGGCACTGGCCAGGTAGAAGTCGCAGCGGTCCCACATGCTGCCGGCATGCTGGGCCACGAAGTCCGAGCGCGCCATGGCATGGACCAGGCCGTGGAATTCCCGGTTCAGCTGGAAGAACTCGCGCGACTGCCGCGCCGCATCGAGCCGGGACTTCAAGAGCCGCACCGTGGCCGCCAGGTTGTCGTTCAGCGCGACCAGTTGCTGCGCTTCGTGGCGCGCTGCCGCCAATTCGCAGGCCAGCCCCTCGGTCAGCGCGAAGAGGCGAAAGAAGTCCTCGACCTCTTCGGGCTGCACCTCCGCGACCCAGCAACCCACCTGCGGCACGACGCGCAGGAAGCCTTCCGCGGCGAGGCGGCTGATGGCTGCCAGCACCGGCTGCCGGCTGGTCTGGATCTCGTCGACCAGGACGTTGACGTCCAGCCGCGCCCCGCTGGTCAAGGCGCCCGAGATGAGCTTGCCCTTGATGGATTCGTAGGCCAGGTCGGATCGCTTCGCCGGCTCGCGGCGCACGTGCATGGGTAGCGGCATGGCCCGGCATTCTGCTATGGCGCACGGCACGTGGCTGGACCCCATGCGAGACCCCATGCGACAACGCGTGATGCGGCACGCGCGGTCGCCCTGCTCCAGCACCGCGATCCCGCGCCTGACGCTGAGCATGCTGTCCGAACCGCGCAGCGGCACGTCCACCGTGCACGCGCCGGTCACCTGCCTGGTGCTGCAGGGCACGAAGCACGTGTCCATCGGCGATGCGGTGCTGCAGTACGACAGCGCGAGCTGTTTCGTGGCTTCGCTCGACCTGCCCGCGACAGGCCGGGTGCTCTGCGCCAGCCCGGACAGGCCCTACCTGGCCGTGGGCCTGGCGCTGGACCGCGAGGTGCTGGCCGAACTCATCGCCAGCCTGCCCCCAGGCTCCATCGACCACGCCGGCCCGTCGCGCACCGAACGGCCCGGCTTCGCCCTCGGCGCCGTGACGGCCGACCTGCTGGAAGCCTGGGCCGGCCTGCTGGCCCTGCTCGACCGGCCGGACGACATCCCGGCGCTCGCCCCCGCGCGCGAACGCGAAGTCCTGTACCGCCTGCTGCGCGGTCCGCTCGGCGGCCAGCTGTGCCAGATGGCGCAGGAGGACGGCCGCCTGGCGCGCATCCGCCGCGCGATGCGCTGGATTCGCGAACATTACGACGAGACCCTGCCGACGGCCCGGCTGGCGGACCTGGCCGGCATGAGCGTGGCCTCGTTCCACCGGCACTTCAGGGCGGCCACGGCGATGAGCCCGCTGCAATACCAGAAGACCCTGCGCCTGCAGGCCGCGCGGCGCCTGCTGGCATCGGGCATGGCAGCCAGCCGTGCCGCGTACTCGGTCGGTTATGCCAGCGCGTCCCAGTTCAGCCGCGAATACGGCCGCTCGTTCGGGCTGCCGCCCTCGCGGGATGCCGAGCGGCTGCGTGTTTAGCCGGAGCACGCGGTGGCAGGCCACACCGGTTCAGAAGCGCTCGCCCACCAGCTCTTCGCTCTTCGTCCACAAGGCCTGGGCGCTGGCGGCATCGATCGCGTATTCGCGCACGCCCTTGCGCACGCCGTCGCCATGGGCCAGCGGCGCCACGGCGCAGTCCTCGCAATAGCGCCCGCCCACGGCATCGCCATCGGCCACCACCGCCACCCACACCGAGGTCGCTGCCGCCTGCGGAATCGACTTCAGCTTGAAAGCCGGGGCCCCGGTTTCGGCCTTGGCCACGGTGTTGATGCGGGCGATCAGCGCGTCCATGTCAGCCTGCGTCATGTGGCGCTTCAGCTCGGTCTCCGCGCCGCCGGGGTGGACCGCCGCCGCGCGGATGCCCTGGTTCTTGAACCGGCGGTCGAACTCGACCGCGAACAGCGCATTGGCGGTCTTGGCCCGGCCATAGGCGATCCACGGGTCGTAGGGCGTTTCGCTGAAGTTCGGGTCGACGAGGTCGACGTCGGAAAAGCGGTGCGCCGCCGACGACAGGACCACCAGCCGCCCACCGCGCTTGATCAGCCGCGCGATGCGGTTCACGAGCACGAAGTGGCCGAGGTGGTTGGTGCCGAATTGCATCTCGAAGCCATCGGCGGTGCGGCCGAAAGGCGTCGCCATCACCGCCGCATTCGCGATCACGCCGTCGAATGGCCGGCCATCGGCGACGAGCGCATCGGCCGCCGCGCGCACGCTGGCCAGCGATGCGAGGTCGAGCACGGCCAGCTCGAAGCTGCCCCGGCCTTGCGCGGCGGCTTCGCGCACGCCGGCGGTGGCGCCCTCGGCCCGCGCCCTGTCGCGCACCGCGCCCACCACGTTCGCGCCATGCGCGACGAGCGCGCGGGCCGTCTCCAGGCCCAGGCCGGCCGACACGCCGGTGACGAGAAAGCGCCGGCCGGAGAGATCGCGGCCGGCCAGCACGTCTTCGGTCGTGCTCGCCACGTGGAATGCAGTCATTGGGATTTCCTCGTGAATGGGATGCGAATGAAAGTCCGGGCCATGGTAGTTATCCGCGCCGATTTGCACTGCGCGAATCGCGGCAGTCGCTTGCCCAATCCGATCAAAGCTGCGCGAACCGAGTGATCACGGGTTAACCCTTGTCATACAAATTCTAAAATTTTAGTACCCTCGCGCCCATTCCCATCCCCATCGCTGGAACAAGCCATGTCCCTCTGGCCTGAGATTGCCCATCAGGAATTCGCACTGAAGTTCGTGGACGCGGGCGGCGTGCGCACGCGCTACCTGGAAGCCGGTCCCCGGAATGCACCGGCCGTGGTCTTCATCCACGGCACCGGCGGCCACCTGGAAACCTTCAACCGCAACGTGCACGCGCACGCGGCGCACTTCCGCGTGCTGGCGCTCGACATGATCGGCCACGGCTTCTCGTCCAAGCCCGACTACCCCTACGAGCTGCGCCACTACGTCAAGCACCTCGACGATTTCCTGACCGCCGTCGGCGTCGACCGCGCCCACGTGCACGGCGAATCGCTGGGCGGCTGGATCGCGGCGCAATACGCCATCGACCACCCGGAACGCGTGAACCGGCTGGTGCTGAACACCGCCGGCGGGTTGAACACCGATCCGCAGGTGATGGAACGCGTCTACAACGTGACCATGAACGCGGTGCGCAATGCCTCGCTGGAAACCGTGCGCAAGCGGCTCGAATGGCTGGTGCATTCCCCCACCGACATCCCCGACGACCTGGTCGAGCTGCGCCACGCCATCTACACGCAACCGGGCTTCGAGCGGGCGATGGAACACATCCTGTGCCTGCAGTTCATGGACGTGCGCATGCGCAACGTGCTGACCGACGAATCGCTCTCGCGCATCCGCGCCACCACGCTGGTGATCTGGACCGACCACGACCCCACCGCACCGGTGGCCACCGGCGAGCGCTTCGTCAAGGCGATTCCCGATGCGCGGCTGGCGGTGCTGGACGGCTGCGCGCATTGGCCGCAGTGGGAAGCCGCCGAGCGCTTCAACCAGCTCCACCTCCACTTCCTGCTCGGCCGCTGACCCGCACGGCCCATCCCACGCGAGATCCCCATGTCCGTGATGCTGGTGTGCGCGGCCCATTCGCCGCTGATGAACTACCTGGACGCCGACGACAGCGTGGCGCAGCCCATCCGGGCCGCCCTGTCGGCGGTGGCGCGCCGGGTCGAGGCCTTCGATCCGGAACTGGTCGTGGTGTTCGCGCCGGACCATTTCGCCGGCTTCTTCTACGACCTGATGCCGCCGTTCTGCGTCGGCGCGCGGGCGCATGCCATCGGCGATTTCGGCATCTCCACCGATGGCCGGTCCTACAACGTGCCGGAAGAGCTGGCGCGCCGGCTGACGGGCGCGCTGCATGCCGATGGCGTCGACGCCGCGATTTCGTACCGCATGCAGGCCGACCACGGGTTCGCCCAGACGCTGGAACACGTGGCCGGCGGCGTCGGGCGTTATCCCACGGTGCCGGTCTTCATCAACTGCGCGGCGCCGCCCTGCCCGCCGATGGCCCGCGTGCGCCAGCTCGGCGCGGCCGTGGGGCGGCATCTCGCGCAGGCCGAGGGCGGCCGCCGCGTGCTGCTGATCGGCTCGGGCGGCCTGTCGCACGACCCGCCGATTCCCACGCTGCAGACCGCCCCGCCTGCGGTGCAGGAGGTGCTGATCGCCGGCCGCCATCCGCCGCCGGAACGCATGCTGGCCAAGGTCCAGCGGAACATCGACACCGCCCGCGCGCTGGAAGCCGGCACGGGGCCGGCACTGCCGCTCAATCCCGAATGGGACCAGCACTTCATGGACCTGCTGCTGGCCGGCCGGCTGCACGAGGTCGCGGCCATGGACATGGACCAGGCGCGCGCGGTGGCCGGCGTCGGTGCGCATGAAGTGCGCACCTGGCTGGCGGCATTCGCGGCGCTGGAGGCGATGGGCGTGCAAGGCCCTGGCGCGGACGCGCTGCATGCCCTTCGCCACTACGCCCCGGTGCCGCTGTGGAACGCCGGTTTCGGAATCATTGCCGTGGGGGGCGATGCGCCCTCCGTCGCGGCATCGCGGAAGGAAACAGCATGGACCTCGGCCTGACAGGGCGGCGCGCGCTCGTCTGCGCTTCCAGCAAGGGGCTGGGCAAGGCCTGCGCCCTGGCCCTGGCGCGCGAAGGCGCCGACGTCACCATCACCGGACGCGACGCCGCCACGCTGGCTCAGGCCGCGGACGAGATCCGGTCGATGGCGCCCGATGTCCTCGTCACCGCCGTGGCAGGCGACCTGGCCACCTCGGCCGGCCGCGCCGCCATCCTGGCCGCATGCCCCGCGCCCGACATCCTGGTGACCAACAACGGCGGCCCGCCCTCCGGCGATTTCCGCCAATGGAGCCGCGAAGACTGGATCGCCGCGCTGGACATGAACATGCTGGCCCCGATCGAGATGATCCGCGCGACGCTCGACGGCATGATCGAACGGCGCTGGGGCCGCATCGTCAACATCACCTCCAGCGCCGTGAAGAGCCCGATCGCGGTGCTGGGCCTGTCCAACGGCGCGCGCGCGGGACTCACCGGCTTCGTCGCCGGCCTGGCGCGCGAGGTGGCCGCCCACGGCGTGACGATCAACAACCTGCTGCCCGGCCCGCACCAGACCGAGCGCATGAAGGCCGTCGCCGCGAAGATGGCGCCCGGCGTGCGCCCCGCCCGCGTGGGCGAGCCGCAGGACTTCGGCGCCGTCTGCGCCTTCCTGTGCAGCGCGCACACCGGCTTCGTCAACGGCCAGAACTGGCTGGTCGACGGCGGCTCCTTCCCCGGCACCCTGTAGGAATGCCATCGTGGACGCTCCTTCCCCCTTGATGCAGGCCTTCTTCGGCAAGCTGAAGCAGGTCGCCAACTACGACCCCGAGCGCGACATGCCCGAGCGGCTGGAAGTCCATTCGGACGAAGCGCACTGGATCGGCGAAGACATCACGCACAACCCCGGCCGCATCGGCTGCCTGCCGGCCATTCCGGCCAAGGCCATCGAGATCTTCCTGCAGGAGATTCCCGCCGGCGGCACGTCGGACCTGCAGCGCCACACGCACGAGACCATCCATTACGTGATCGACGGGCACGGCCATTCCGAGATTGGCCCCCGCACGGTGGCCTGGCGGGCCGGCAGCTTCATCTACACACCGGTCTGGGTCTGGCACCGCCATTACAACGGCGGCGACGGCGTCGTGAAGATGCTGACCATCGAAGCCTCGCGCCTGCTGGACGCATTGGCCCTGGGCCGGCGCGAATCGGCCGGGCTGGTCAGCTATGCCGAGCACATGAACAACAGCTGACTCCACAGCTGACCGAAACAACTGCCACAACAGCGAAAGGAGACCGCATGATCACTTCCCTGCAACACGTCGCCCTCGGCATTCCCGAGCTGAAGGCCGGCGTGGATTTCTACGAAGCCTTCGGCCTGGAGAAGGTCGAACGCGCCAACCACGTGGCCATGCGCTGCCATGGGCGCGCGCAGGACCAGATCGTCCTGCTCGAGACCGGCCGCCAGCGCAAGCTGCACCACTTCTCGCTGGGGACGACGCGCGAAGGCCTGGAGCAGATCGCGCACAAGCTGCAGCAGCGCGGCATCGCGCAGCAGGATCCGCCGTATGAAGGCGCACCGCGGGGGCTGTGGTTTCGCGACCCCGAAGGCACGCTGGTCAACGTGCAGGTGGCCGTGGCCGCGCCTTCGCTGGGCGATGACAGCGCGCCGGCCGTGAACCGGCCGGGACGGGTGTCCCGCGTGGCGGCCAAGGGCTGCCCGCCCTTCGACATGAATCCGCGCCCGCGCCGCATGGGCCATTTCATCCTCTTCGCGGTCGACGTGCTGGCGCAGGCGGACTTCTATTGCGATGTGCTCGGCTTCCGCCTCAGCGACCGCATCGCGGACGGCTATGCCGCCTTCCTGCGCGCCGCCGGCGACGGCGACCATCACGTGCTGGCGCTGCTGAAATCCGCGGCACCCGGCTTCCACCACGCCAGCTTCGAGATGCCCGGCATCGACGAGGCGGAAGTGGCCGCGATGCGCCTGCTGTCCAAGGGCTACAAGCACGCCTGGGGACCGGGCCGGCACGGCGTGGGGTCCAACTACTTCCACTATTTCCGCGACCCGTGGAACGGCATGGCCGAGTACTTCCACGACATGGACTACATCCCCGAACAGGCCGGCTGGGCGCCGCAGGACTGGACCAAGCAGAACGGCATGTTCCTGTGGTCCGCCGATGGCAAGCCTCCGGCGGATTTCGGGCACAACTACGAGCTGGATTGAGCATCCGACGCCTTCGTCCGCGCGCACCCGGGGGCCGGCCATGCTGATGGTGTTCGGCTCCATTGCCATGAACATCGCCGTGCCGGTGGCGCAATTGCCGCGCGCGGGTGACACGGTGGTGGGCGGCATCGCCACCATCACGCCCGGCGGCCGCGGCGCCAACCAGGCGCATGCGGCGCGCCGCTTCGGCGTGCCCACCGTGATGGTGGGCGCCGTGGGTGACGATGCCTTCGCCGACCACGCGCTGGACAACCTGCGCCTGGCCGGCACCGACCTGCGGCCCGTGCGCCACCTGGCCGGCACCGCGACGGGCCTGGCCTGGCTGCAGCTGGCCGGCGACCGGGACCGCGCCACCGTCATCGCGCCGGGCGCCAATGCCGGCGTGCGCGCGTACTGGGTCACCGACGACGAACTGGCCAGCTGCCGCAGCCTGCTGCTGCAGCTGGAGGTGCCGGCCGAAGAGTCCATCGCGCTGGCGCGCCGCGCCCGTGCCCTGGGCTGCCGCACGCTGCTGCACGCAGCGCCCTGGCGCGCCACCCCGCTGCCGCCGGGCGTGTTCGACTGGGTGATCCTCAACGCAGCCGACCTGGCCAGTTGCTGCGCGCAGCTGCGCCTGCTGGTCGATGGCGAAGGCGCGGCCGAATCAGCCCGGCGCCTGGCCGCGAAGCTGCACTGCCGCGTGCTTCTGACACTGGGGGCCACCGGCGCGCTGATCGCCGACAGCCGGGGCGTGCAGCTGCGCCGCCGCGCGCTGCAGGTGGACGTGGTCGACCCCAGCGGAGCCGGCGACACCTGTGCCGGCGTGTTCGCCGCGGCGCTGAACCAGGGCTTTGGCGACGCCCGCGCGCTGGAGCATGCCGTGGTGGCCGCCAGCCTGGCCTGCACGCAGAACGGCCTGCAGGCGGCGCAACCAACGCGCCACCGGATCGAGGACGCGTTGTGCAGCCAGGCGCTGCAGCGCGCCTGACGCGGCCCTGGAATCCGGGCCGCGCCCGCCTCAGCGCCCGAGCGCCGACGGCTTGCCCGAGGCAGGCATCGGCACCGCGGCGCCGAAGGTCAGGTTGTCATAGAAGATCCTGTGCACTTCGCGCGGGGGCGATACCGCCGACAGCGTGACCGAGCGCGCCGTGCCGCTGAACGCCGCCCCGGCGGTCTGCCAGTTGCAGTAGTAGTACGCGCCGGTGGTGCACTGCGGTGCTGCGGGCAGCGGGAAGCTTGCGAGCAAGGTGCCGGTGCCATTCAGGCCGCTGTAGACGTTCACCGTGGTCAGCGTGGCGTCACTCGACACGTAGTACAGCGAAAAGCCGGTGGTGAACCCCGACGAACGGTTGATCACCACCTGGTTCTGCACTTGGTTGAGCACCGTGTGCGGGCTGGGCCCGTTGATCAGCGGCGGGCCATAGGCATTGCCGCCGGTGTTGTCGACCACGGCGATGCCATTGACGAAGCTGAAGCCGAGGTTGACGCCGGCGTGGCCGTCGCTGTCGGTGCCGCCGCCGTAGTAGGTGTTGACGAGGCCCGTCGCCCCTTCGAAGGTCAGCGTGATGACTTCGGCGCTGGCCCAGGCACTGGACAGTGCCAGGCAGGCCGCCAGGGCCAGTTTGCGATGATGCTTGCGCATTGGATTCCTCTCCATTTGGTTCTTTGGATTTGAACCACTCGACCCCAATATCGGGGCCGCGCGCAGCATAAAAGCGCATACACCTCGGGGTCCATGCGACAAACCGAATAGTAGAAATAGCCCAATTCAGATCAAATGGACGCGCTCATTGACAATTATTTACCGTGGAGCAATAAAAGGCGAAGAACGGATAGCCGGGCATTTCCCCGGCAGCCCGCGGCTGTCAGCCGAATTCGCGGTTCAGCACGTCGAGCATCAGCCCACGGAACCAACGGTGGCCGTCGTCCGCATCGAAGCGGTCGTGCCATTGCGCCCAGATCGGGAACGATTCGACGTCGAAGGGCAGCTCGGCAATGCGCAGGTCCTCGCCGCGCTCGGCCATCGCCATCGCCAGCCGGCGCGGCACGGTGAGCAGCAGCGTCGACTGCGCGACGATGGCCGCCAGCCCCAGCGCATGCGCGGCGCTGAGCACCACGCGCCGGCGCGCCGCGATGCCTTCGCGCACCAGCGCGGCCTGCAGCGTGTTGTCGGTGCGGCCGCTGGGGCGGTAGCTGACGTGTTCGCTGTCCAGGTACTCGTCCAGCGTGAGCCGCTGCGACTGGATGGCATGCTGCCGGCTCAGCAGCACGCAGCAGTCTTCATCGAACAGGCGCTTGTGGTGGAAACCGGTGCCCATGGGTTCCCAGCTGCCCAGCGCGATGTCGATCTCGCCGTCCAGCAGCAGCTGGCGCGCCTCTTGTGCGTTAGAAGCCGCCACCGTCTCCAGCCGCACGCCAGCCGCCGCCTGCCGCGCCGAGGACAGCAGCCGCGGCACCGTCACCAGCTGGCCGATGTCGTTGATGGCGATGCGGAACAGCCGGTCGGCACTGGCGGGGTCGAACTTGCGCGCGCGGTCGATGGCCTGGGTGAAGCTGGCCACGCCAGCATCCACCAGGCCGATCAGCTGGTCAGCCATCGGCGTGGGCACCATGCCGGCCGAGGTGCGCACGAACAGCGGGTCGTTGAACCGGTCGCGCAGGCGCTTGAGCGCATTGCTGACGGCCGATTGCGTCATGCACAGCCGGTCGCCGGCCGCGGTGACGCTGCGGCTGGCGTAGATCGCCCGGAACACCAGGAACAGGTTCAGGTCGATCGTGTTGATGTTCATGGTGCTCGGTCGGCCGGTCTTCTGGACATCTCAGCGGCTCTGCATTCATTCTGCGCCGGTGACGCGGGCATGGACGGCCCGCGGCCTCAGGCTTTACCCGATGCGGCGTGATGTGTGAATCGCGCCGGCCGCCTCTGCAGCCGGGCCTGCACGCCTTCACGCTGGTCGGCCGTGCCGAACAGCAGCTGGAAGCTCTTGCGCTCCAGCGCCAGGCCGCGCTCCAGCGGCGCGTTCTGGCTTTCCAGCACGGCTTCCTTGATGAAGCGCACGGCCAGCGCCGGCAGCGCGGCGATGCGGCCGGCGATCTCCAGTGCCTGCGGCTCCACCTGCTCGTCGGCGACCACCTCGTTCACCAGGCCCCATTCCAGCGCCTTCAGCGCCGGCAGCGGATCGGCCAGCAGCAGCATCTGCATCGCACGGGCCTTGCCGATGGTGCGTGCCAGCCGCTGCGTGGCGCCGCCACCGGGCATCAGGCCCAGCAGCACCTCGGGCTGGCCGAAGCGGGCCGATGCGCCGGCCACCACCAGGTCGGCATGCAGCGCCAGTTCACAGCCGCCACCCAAGGCGTGGCCGCGCACCGCGGCGACGATGGGCTTGCGGCAGTGCGCGATGGCGCCCCACAGCCGGTCCATTTCGCGCAGCACGATCTCTTCCGGCGTGGCTTCGGCGTATTCATGCAGGTCGGCGCCGGCACAGAAGGCCTTCGAGCCGCCCGCCAGCACGATGGCGCGCACGCTGGGGTCGGTGTCCAGCACGCTGACCTGTGAGGCCAGCGCGCGCCGCAGCGCCAGGTTCAGCGCGTTCAGCACCTCGGGCCGGTTCAGGCGCAGCAGGGCCACGCCGGGCGCGGGGCGGCTCAGCTCGATCAGCGACGCCGTGCCCGCCGTCATGCCCGCTCCAGGGACAGCGCAATGCCCTGCCCGACGCCGATGCACATGGTGCACAGCGCGCGCCGGCCGCCGGTGCGCAGCAACTGGCGCGCGGCCGTCAGCACCAGGCGGATGCCGGACATGCCCAGCGGATGGCCCAGCGCAATGGCGCCGCCGTTCGGGTTGACGTGCTCGGCCGCGTCCGACAAGCCCAGCGCCCGCATCACCGCCAGGCCCTGGGCCGCAAATGCCTCGTTCAACTCGATGGTGTCGAAATCGCGGATGTTGAGCCCCGTGTGGGCCAGCAGCTTGCGCACCGCCGGCACGGGGCCGATGCCCATCACCCGCGGCTCCACGCCCGCGGTGGCGATGGCGGTGATGCGCGCCAGCGGCTTCAGCCCATGCGCGGCCACCAACTTCGCGTTCGCCAGCAGCACCGCGGCCGCGCCGTCATTGACGCCGGATGAATTGCCCGCCGTCACCGTGCCGCCGTCGCGGAAGCTGGGCTGCAGCTTGGCCAGCGTGTCGGGCGTGGTGTCCGGGCGCGGGTGCTCGTCCACGCTCACCAGCTGAGTTTCACCTTTGCGTTTGCCCGGCACCGGCACCGGCACGATCTCTTCGGCGAACATGCCGGCGGCCTGCGCCCGCGCGGCGCGCTGCTGGCTGCGCAGCGCGAAGGCGTCCTGGTCGCTGCGGAAGATGCGGTGCTCGGCGGCCACGTTCTCGGCCGTGTCGCCCATGGCATCGACACCGTACATCTCCTTCATGCGCGGGTTCACGAAGCGCCAGCCGATGGTGGAGTCGTGGATCTCGGCATGGCGCGAGAAGGGGTTGGCCGCCTTCGGCATCACGAAAGGCGCGCGGCTCATGCTTTCGACACCGCCGGCAATGGCCAGGTCGACCTGCCCCAGCGCCATCGCGCGCGCCGCGCTGGCAATGGCTTCCAGCCCCGAGCCGCACAGGCGGTTCACCGTGGCCGCGGGCACCGTGGGCGGCAGGCCGGCCAGCAGCGCGGCCATGCGGGCCACGTTGCGGTTGTCTTCACCGGCCTGGTTCACGCAGCCCAGGTACACCTCGTCGATGGCGGCCGGGTCCAACTGGGGCTGCCGCTGCATCAGCGCGGTGATGGGCAGCGCCGCCAGGTCGTCCGTCCGCACGCCGGACAAGGCGCCGCCGTAGCGGCCGATGGGCGTGCGGACGCCGTCGCACAAGAAGACGTCCATCACAGCCCCAGCACCCGTTCGGCATTGCCGTGGAAGACCTTCTCCATCACCGCATCGGCATAGCCCAATTCGGCCCATTCGCGCAGGATTCGTTCATACGGCAGGCTGGGGTAATCGCTGCCGAACATGATCTTGTCCTGCAGCCGGCCGCGGATGTCCACCTTCAGGTTGCCGGGAAAGTGCTTGGGCGCCCAGCCCGACATTTCCCAGTACACATTGCCCTTGTGCAGCGCCACCGCGGTGGTCTCGTCCACCCAGGGCCAGCCAGGGTGGGCCATGATGATCTGCAGCTTCGGAAAATCCGCCGCCAGGTCGTCGATGGCCGAGGGGTGAGCATGGCGGATGCGCGCCCCGTGCCCGCCCGGCATGCCCGCGCCCATGCCGGTGGTGCCCACGTCGACCATCACCGCGGCGCCCAGCGAAGCGATCTCCTCGAACAGCGGGTAATAACGCCGATCGTTCACGGCGAAGTGCTGCATGATGGGGTGGAAGTGGAAGCCGATGAAGCCCAGGTCGTTCACCGCGTGCCGCACCTGGCGGATGGCGATCTCGCCCTTGGCCGGCTCCACCGCGCCCCAGCACTGCAAGATGCGATCGGGGTGGCGCTTCCACATGCCGTGCACGTAGTCGTTGTCGCAGGGCGGCGTGGCCACGGTGGTTTCCAGGTCCAGCGCCACCAGGCAGGCCTGCACGCCGGCAGCGGCGAATTCGGCGATCACCTCGTCTTCGGGCTTGGCCACCCAGTTGCGCTTCCAGTAGGTGGCCAGGGCTTCGGGGTACGGGCCCTGGGCGTCGATCCAGGCCTGGGTGCCCGGGTAGCAATGCAGGTCGATGATGCGCATGACGTTTATCTCGTGAGTTAGGCGGCGGCAGCGGTGGCCGTCGCCAGGTCCTTGGCCACGGTCTCGGCCAGGGCCTTCTTCGACACCTTGCCGAAGGTCGACACCGGAAAGTCCGCGAACACCTGCAGCCGCTCGGGCAGCTTGAACTTCGCGATCTCGCGTTCCAGCAGAAAGGCCACCAGCTCAGGCAAGGCCAGCGACTGCCCCTTCTTCAGCACCACGCAGGCGCACATGCGCTCGCCCATCGCCGCGTCGGGCATGGGAACGCAGGCCACGTTCTGCACCGCGGGGTGCATCAGGATCAGGTTCTCCACCTCTTCGGCGCTGATCTTTTCGCCGCCGCGGTTGATGAGATCCTTCTTGCGCCCCTCGACGATGTAGTTGCCTGACTTGTGCCGCCGCATCAGGTCGCCCGAGCGGTAGAAACCATCGGGCGTGAACTGGCGCGCGTTGTACTCGGGCACGCCGTAGTAGCCGCGCAGCGTGTAGGGGCCCCGGCAGGCCAGCTCGCCCACCTCGCCATCGGGCACCTCGCGGCCCTCGTCGTCCAGCAGCTTCACCTCGTCGTCCGCGCACACCGGGCGGCCGCAGGTCTCGTCCAGCACCTCGGCCGGGTCGCCTTCGCGCACGAACATCAGCAGCCCTTCGGACATGCCGAAGTTCTCCTGCACGAAGGCGGTGGGAATCAGTTCACGCGTGCGCTTGCGCACCTCGGGCTGCATGCGCTGGCCGCCGCTCTGGATCTGCTTCAGCGAGGACAGGTCGTAGCCGACGATCGACGGGTCGTTGATCAGCCGGATCAGCAGCGCCGGCACCACCTTCAGGTGCGTAACGCGGTGCTTCTGGATCAGCGCGAAAAGTTCGTGCGGCTTGGTGCCGGCATGCACCACCACCTTGCCGCCCTGGAACATGAAACCCTGGATGCCCGGGCAGGCCAGCGGCAGGTTGTGCGCGATGGGCAGCACCAGCAGCAACACCGATTCGGCATCCACCATCGCCACCTGGGCCGCGATCTTTGAGTTGTAGGCGTAGTCGTTGTTGGTGCGCGGAATCAGCTTGGGGATGCCGGTGGTGCCGCCCGAGAGCTGGAAGATGCACGGGTCGGCCGGATCGATGCGGATGCCGTCCAGCACGCTGCGGTCCAGCGTGGCCGGCCGCTCGATCAAGTCGACCAATGAATGTTCGCCCTCTCCCGCCGTGCCCAGCACCAGCCGCCGCGTGAGGCATGCGTGGGCCGACTGCACCCGCTGCACCATGGGTCCGAATTCAAAGTCACCCAGCCGCTGCGGGTAGACGCAGCAGCGCGCCTGCGACAGCTCGACGAACTGGTTGATCTCCAGGAAGCGGTGCGTCACCAGCGCCGCGATGGGAATGCAGCCCAGCTTCTGCAGCGCGAAATACAGGATGACGAACTCGGCCACGTTGGGCAGCGTGGGCACCACGCGGTCCAGCGGGCGCAGGCCCAGCGCATAGAGGTTGAGCGCCAGGTTGTCGGACAAGCGGTCGACATCGGCATAGCTGTAGTGGCGCTCGCCGTCGATCAACGCGGTGCGTTCGGCAAAGCGCTGGAACACCGCGCCAAACTCTTGCGCCAGCGACTGGTCGCGCCAGTAGCCGCGCGCGCGGTAGCGCTGCGCAAAATCAGCCGGAAAGGGAACGAAGCCTTGCAGCATGGTGCGGGTTCCTTGCTGCTCAGGTGGAGCTGGTGAAGCCGCCGTCGATGACGAGTATTTCGCCCGTCATGAAGCGGTGGCCCTGGATCAGCGACAGCATGCTCTCGGCCACGTCGTCGGCCGTGACGCAGCGGCGCAGCGGCGTGGCGCGGGCGCGCTTGCCCATCAGGTCGTCGTACTTGTCGCCCAGCATGCGTTCCATCCACTCGCCTTCCATCCAGCCGGGGGCCACGGCATTCACGCGGATCTCGGGCCCGAGGTTCCAGGCCAGGGTCTTGGTGAGGTTGACCACGGCCGCCTTGCTGGCCGCATAGGGCAGCGGCTGCGGCCCGGGGCGCAGGCCCACAATGCTGGCGGTGTTCACAACCGCGGGGTTCAGCCCCTTCTTCAGCAGCGGCACCGCCGCGCGCGTGACCTGGAAGGTGCCGCGCACGTTGACCGCAAACGTGCGGTCCCACTCGGCCATGTCCAGGCTTTCCAGGTCGCGCACCTTCCAGGTGGCCGTGGTGCCGGCGTTGTTCACCAGCGCGTCCAGCTTGCCGAAGGCCTCGTCGATCTTGCGCATCATGGCGCGCACGGCGTTGTCGTCGCTCACGTCGCACTGCAGCAGCAGCGTCTTGGCGCCCAGCTGCTCCGCCTCGGAAGCCACTTCCCGCGCGCGGGCCGCGCTGGAGCCGTAGTTGATCGCAACGTCGTACCCGGCCGCCGCCAGCGCCAGCACCGCGCTGCGGCCGATGCCGGTGGCACCGCCGGTCACCAGCGCCGTCTTCCTTGCCTGCATGATGAATGTGTCTCCGTGGGGGATGTGGAATCGGGGGTCTGGGGGCCACTGTAGGGAGACGAGGCCATGCGGTGAAGATGGCAGAATCGCGCCGGCCATTCTGTTTTCGTATCCCCTGGCACGACCCACAGCACGGGATGCGACAGGCCACCACAGCGAAGGGCGCGGAGCGAGGGAAGCGATGAAGCTGGATCAACTGCAGGACATGGTCGCGATCGTCCAGCATGGCAGCCTGAGCGCTGCGGCCCGCCGGTTGGACACCCCGCAACCGAACCTGACGCGCAGCGTGCGCGCGCTGGAGCGGGAACTGGGCGTGGTGCTGTTCGAGCGCGATGCGCGGGGCATGAAGCTCACGGCCCTGGGCGAGCTGTTCCACCAGCGCGCCAGCGCGGTGGTGAACGAACTGCGCCGCGCAAAAGACGAGCTGGCGCAAACCCAGGGCGACGACGCCGGCGAGCTGGTGGCGGGCCTGTCGATCATGCCCCACGTGGGCATGCTGCCCCACGCCCTGCCCCAGTTCCGCCGCCGCTACCCGCGCGTGAAGCTGCGCCTGATCGAAGGCCTGTTCCCGGACGTGGAACGCGCGCTGCGCGCCGGCACCATCGACTTCTACATCGGCGCCGCGCCCCACACCCCGCCCGCGCCGGGGCTGAACGTGGAGCTGCTGCTCAAGAACACGCGGGCGGTGGTTGCCCGAAGAGATCACCCGCTGGCGCAGGCCCGGTCACTGAAGGAGCTGGCGGGCGCGGAATGGGCGACAACGTCGATCGACTACAACACCGAGAACGACCTGCAGCAGCTGTTCGCGCGGCACCGGCTGGGGGAGCCCACCGTGGTGCTGCGGGCGCATTCGGCGCTGTCGATGATGGTGGCGCTGGCGTCCACCGACATCGTGGCAATGCTGCCGGTGCAGTGGGGGGAGTTTGCGCCGCTGAAGGATGCGTTGAGGACGCTGCCGTTGAAAGAGAAGCTGGCGGCGCCGCCGATCGTGCTGGTGCGGCGGGCGGATCTGCCGATGACGCCGGCGGCGGAGTTGTTTTGTGACTTGATGAGGAGGTTTGGGCCCAAGGGCAAATGAGGGATAGCGAGCCGCAACAACTCATAGACCTTGGTCAACACACTCGGGCTAAGGAACGTCTGCACAAAGGGCCATGACGGATGAATGACGCGTCCAAGCAAGCCCAAATGCCGGTTCCGTCGCCAAATTCGAGCTGCTTTGGGTCCTTTTGTCGGCCCCAAATGGGCCAAATCGGCCGTTTTGGGCCGCTGCAGACGCACTCATGCCTGCGCTCCCATCATTTGCCTGCGCGCCAGCCACAAGTTCGCAAGCGCGAACAGCGTATGCAGCTGCGCGGTGTTCTTGGCCAACCCGCGGTAGCGCACCTTTACATGCCCGAACTGGCGCTTGATCACACGGAACGGGTGCTCCACCTTGGCCCTGACGCTGGCCTTCAACTGCTCGATCTCTTCGGCAATGGCATCCAGCGGTCTGCTCGGGTCCAGCACCTTGCGCTTGCCGGGTCTCATCGCAACGTGCCAACGCACGTCCTTGCGTGCACCTGGCCGCTTGTGTGCTCCCTGATAGCCAGCGTCGGCGAAGACGTCCGTTTCCTCGCCGTGCAGCAACGCATTGGCCTCGACAACGTCATTGACGCTCCCAGCCGTGCCTCGCACCGTGTGCGTCAGACCCGAAGCCGCATCCACCCCGATGTGGGCCTTCATGCCGAAGTACCACTGCTGGCCCTTCTTGCTTTGCTTCATCTCAGGATCACGCTCACCGCTGGCGTTCTTCGTCGAACTCGGCGCCGAGATCAGCGTCGCGTCGACAACCGTGCCGGTTCGCAGCATCAGCCCCTTGTCGCGCAATACCTGGTTGACCGCCTCGAAGATCTTCGGTGCCAGCTTCTCCTTCTCCAGCAGGTGACGGAATCGGAGGATGGTCGATTCATCCGGCAGGTGATCCGACCAACCGCCCAGGCCCGCGAATTCGCGGAAAAGCGGCACGTCGTGCAGCGCTTCTTCCGTCGCAGGATCGCTCAACGTGAACCACTGCTGCATGAAGTGAATGCGCAGCATCGGCTCGGCAGGGAACCGCGGCCTGCCGCGCTCCCCCACTGGCATGTGCGGCTCGATCAGCGCCACCAGCGCCGACCACGGCACGACCCGCTCCATCTCTTCCAGGAACTCTCGCTTGCGCGTGCGCCGCGTCGATGTTCCGAGGCCAAGGCTGCTTTGCTTCATGAACGGATCGTCTCACCCTGCAGCCGCGCGCGCCAACGAGGTTCTACCGACACTTTGCAGAGGTTCCCTAAGGAGAATGGCGCTTACTTTGCACACTATTCATGGCCGTGTCGCTGAATCTCCCGTCGCGCCTGGGAGCGCGGTACCTTCAACCAGGGATAGGGCTTCGGGCGCCTCTTTCGCATTCGTGGCTCGATGCGCCCGGGCCGCTGGCCGACCTTGCATTGGGCGATCAGCGTGAGCAGCGGCTGCGAATCCTTCGTTGCGCATAGTCCCCGCGCAATCCACTCGGTCCACAGCTGCAAGGTGTGTTTGAAGCTCAGCGCGCGAGGGTCGAGGTCGGCGCTGCGAGCGGCCTGCGCCATGAGAAGCCTGATCAGGTTGTAGGCCAGAAGATGGACCCACAGCTGCTTCTCGTTCATCTGCGGCGTCTGGCAGCTCAACACGTCCATGCCCATCGTTGTCTTGAGGTTGCGCAGGTCGAGTTCGACATGCCAGCGCCACGCGTACAACTCCGAGAGGTCGTCCTTGCTGGTCCGTCGATGGTCGAGCAACGTGGTGACCAGAACCTGGTGACCGACCTTGACCTCGCGCAACTCCATCTCCTTGGGGTAGGCCGCGTACTCCGCGGGGGTCATCCACTCGGGGCGAGCGGGCCTGGCCCAGCGCACGACGTGGTCGCGCACGCCAACTTGTCGTCCGCGCCTGAAGTCGGTGATCCGCGAACCGTTCTGCTCGAACAGTACATCCACCCCGGCCTTCATCTGCGCGGCGATGAGGAAGTAGTTGCAGTACAGGGCGTCGGCGAGCATCACATCGCCTGGGGAAAAGCCTTCGAGCAAGCTGCGCACCAGGCCGAGTTCACCGCTACCTTTGCCGCTGTGTGGTCCCAGCGCCGCGTCGAGTGCCGCGCCGGTGGCCAAGCAGATCACCATCACGAGTCGTGCCAGCGGAAAGCCGACTCCCGGCGCCTGCGTGCTGGGCTGCGGATATGCAGCCTGGTTCTCCGGCGTGTCGGGCATCGACAGACCCGTGCCGTCGACCAGCTTGACCGTACGCCCTCGCCAGCGCCACTGTTTCGCCGCCTTCTCGCTGAGAAGGTGACCCGTTCGTCGCGCCAGCGTTCTGACCATCTCCAGAGGCAGCCGCTGGCGGGCCCGACAGTACGCACCGGTGCGCACACTGCATGCGCTCAGACCGTCACGCACCCGCTGCGCGGCCCAGCCGTTGACCGCCTTCTGGCACGAGCCGTCAGCCTCCAGCACCTGCCGCATGAACATCGACAGCGTCACCGTCGGCGGATACAGCCGCTCCCGGTGCTCCGGCAGCAGCGCTTCGGTCGTCTCCAGCAACTCTGGACCCGTCAGCACGTTGAAATATTCCACGGCCTCCGTCGCCCTCAACCGTCGCCCGATGATGCTTCGCCGTTGATGCAAGACGCTTCGGGCATTACGATCCATGCTGGCTGGCCTTCGGAAAGATGGGTTGGGTGCTTCGTAACCAACCATCCTATCGATCCCGGGTCAGCCACCTCCCTGCGCTTTAGTTCCGGGTGCTAGTAGCTAAAGTAAGTGCCATTCTCCCTAAGGAAACTCTGCACAAAGGGCCATGACGGATGAATGACGCGTCCCAGCAGCCCAAGCGGCGGTTCCGTCTCCGAATTCGCGCTGCTTTGGGTCTTTTCGTGGGCCCCGAAACGGGCCAGATAGGCCCGTTTGAGCCGCTGCAGACGCACTCATGCCTGCGCTCGCATCATTTGCCTGCGCACCAGCCACAGGTTCGCAAGCGCGAACAGCGTATGCAGCTGCGCGGTGTTCTTGGCCAGCCCGCGGTAGCGCACCTTCACGTGCCCGAACTGGCGCTTGATCACCCGGAACGGGTGCTCCACCTTGGCCCTGACACTGGCCTTCAATTGCTCGATCTCTTCGGCAATGGCGTCCAGCGGCTTGCTCGGGTCCAGCACCTTGCGCTTACAGGCCGTGCGGCAATTCGCCGCAGCGGTATTTCAAGTCCCAGCCGGAGACGGTGGTGGCCAGCACGCGCACCAGCAGGTCGCCGGGGCCGGGTTCGGGCAGCGGGTGGTCGGCGTAGTGAAGGACCTCGAGGCCGCCGTGGGTGGCGTGGCGGACGGCTTTCATTTGGTTCGCGCTGCAGCCTGAAGCGCAGCAAGCGCCCCCACTGCGTGCTTGCCCCAGTGGATTCGATGCATGAGGGACCAGTGCCACAGGGCGTCCGAATGCTGCGCCCGGTCATACAGCAGGCAGCCAGCCTTGACGTCCTTGTACGTGTCGAGGAGATCGTCGCCCACATCCCCCATGACCGGCGCTTCGGTATTCCGGGGATCGGGATCGAACACCGTTCGATAGAACCATCCTGCAAATGGCGCCAGGTTGCGCTGTGCCTGCGTCAATTGCGCGGCAGGCAGCTCGGGCAGCCCTTCTTCGTTCTCAGGCTCGGCTTCGGGCAAGAGCAGCGCGGCCGCATGCAGCCGAGCCAGCCAGACAGCTGCCATGACCTCGCGATTCGTCCCGAGCGATTCGCCTTCGCACCAACTGCAGAAGCCAATGGCGTGTTCGCGGAACGTCTCGACGGATGACGGTCGGTCGTCTTGCATGATGCCCAGCGTTCGTTCAGCACGGCCTACCGCGGCACGGCCCCATTCAAGAACAACCCCACCGTCGCCCGCGCCACCCTTCGAATCTCCTTCGCCGGCACCGCGTCCACGGTGCACAACAGCAACCTGAACTGCCAATCCGTCTTCAGCATGCCGATGAACTGCACCGCCGCCAGGTCGGGTTGCGCGATGGCCAAGTCGCCGGCCTTCACGCGGCGGCGCAGCAGCTTTTCCACGATCTGCTCGGTGCGGCGGAAGGGGCCATTGATCATCATCGCGCCGATCTCCGGGAAGGCCTTGGCGCCGCCGATGACAGTGCGCAGCAGCTCCACCTGCTCGGGGGCGTAGATGGCCGTGAGGAAGTCGATGGAAATGCGTTCCAGCAGCGCGGGCAGGTCGGCGCTGGCCATTTCCTCGTCGGTCGGCGGCTCGGCCAGCACGCTGCTGCACAGGGTTTCCAGCACCGCGGCGAACAGCGCGTCCTTGTTCGCAAAGTGGCTGTACAGCGTCTTCTTCGACACCGCGGCGCGCTCGGCAATCGCGTCCATGCTGACACCGGCATAGCCATGGGCCAGGAACAGCTCGGTCGCGGCGCGGCGCACCGCGTCGTGCTTGCGCAGGCTCGACTGGCGGCGGACCAGGGTGGCGCGCAGCGCGGGAAGGTCGGTGGTGGTGGCGTCGGTCACGTGGTGGGCAGCAGGTGCGGGGCCGCGCGGGATTCTAGGAGTCGGCGCTCGCGGCTCGGTCGCCGCTCAATCGCCATTCATCAGCTGGATGGCCAGCGGCGTCGGCCCGCCGGTGCCCCACACGTTGGCATGCGCCGGCGTGCGGCGCCATTCGCTGGCGTCCCAGGCCGCGCCGTCGGGTATCTGGATCAGCTCGGCCGTGTACTCCACGACGAATCCCGCCGGGTCCTTGAAGTAGTGGAAGACGTTGCCGCCCGGCCCGTGGCGGCCCGGGCCCCACACCGGCTGGGCGCCTGCCGCCGCGGCCTGTTCGCCGGCCTGCAGCACCGCGGCCTCGTCGTCGACCAGGAAGGCGACGTGGTTCAGCGCCGTGTTGTGGCCCTGGCCGATGCCGACGCAATGGTGGTCTTCGTTGCAGCGCATGAAGATGATGGCGTCGCCCTCGTACCAGTCGGAAATGCTGAAGCCGAGCAGCCGGGTGTAGAAGTTGGCGCACTCGCGCGCCTCCGGCGAGTTGAGCACCAGGTGGCTGGCGCGGATGGGTGCCGGCGTGCTGCGGCCGCTGACCGTCGTGGGCCCGGTGGTGGCGCTGATCTCCACGCGCCGGCCATCGGGATCGGCCAGCTCGAAGCCGTAGTAGCCGCCCGGACCTTCCAGCGGCGCGGGCGGCTGCGGCAGCGCCACGCCTTCGCGCCGCAGGCGGTCGTACAGCGCATCCGCATCGCCGGGCGATGCCACCGCCAGCCGCAGCTGCAACAGGCGGCGCTGCGGCCCCTGCACCAGGCCCAGCACCCAGGGCTCGGGACCGCGGGCGCGGAAGTGGCAGCGGACGGGCGTGGCGGACGGCAGCGGGACCAGGCCCCACACCTCGGCATAGAAGCGCCGGGCGGCGTCGAGATCGGGCGTCTCGAGCAGCACGCCGCGCAGGCCGGTGACAGCACTCATGAGCGTTCCTTCGATGGCAATGGCGGGCGGCGCCAAGCCGCGCCGCGGTGTTCGCTGCCTGCGGCCGCATTTCACTTGCGGCGCCGCCCAGGCAGTAACTACACTATACGGTGTCGTTTCACACCTTGCCAAGTGCGCGGAGGCACTTTTATGCAAACCCCTGGTGATCACGGCCCGGTCGGCTTCGTCGGCCTGGGCAACATGGGCCAGCCCTTGTCGCGCAACCTGCTGGCGGCGGGTTATTCCGTGCTGGGCTACGACCTGAAGCCGAACGAAGCCTTCGCCGCCGCGGGTGGCACGCAGGTGGCCACGTTGGCCGCCCTGGCACCCGCGCGCACCGTGCTGCTGAGCCTGCCGAACGCCGGCGTGGTGCGCGCAGCGGTGGACGCGCTGCTGATGCAGGACGGGCGCGACCGGCTGGTCATCGACCTGAGCAGCACGGCGCTGGCCGACAAGCGCGCGCAGGCCGATCGGCTGGCGGCCCACGGCGCCACGATGCTGGACTGCGAAGTGAGCGGCCTTCCCGCCATGGCCGAGCAGCGGCGCGCGGTGATCTTCACCGCGGGCGACGCGGCGGCCGTGCGGCGCGCCGGCCCGCTCTTCGACGCGATGGCCGAGGAGCACTTCCTGGTCGGCGACTTCGGCGCCGCCACGCGGCTCAAGCTGATCGCCAACACCATGGTGTGCGTGCACAACCTGATGGCGGCGGAGGCGCTGAACCTGGGCGCGCGCGCCGGCTTGTCACCCGAGCTGATGGTGAAGGTGCTGGGCCCCAGCGCCGCCGGCTCCACCACCTTCCGCAACAAGGCGCCGCTGATGCTGGCGCGGCAATTCGCCAAAGGCAAGGGACCGTTCCGCCACATGTTCGGCTACCTGGCGCGCGCGGCCGAGCTGGCGGCGCAGCACGGTGCCGACACGCCGCTGCTGGACGCCACCCGCGCGGTGTACGCGCAGGCCGAGCAGCAGGGCCGGCACGACGAGGACATCGCGGCGATGCTCGAGATCATCGAAAGCCGCAGCGCCGGCCACACGTCCAGGAGTGAAGACCATGAATGAAGCCGACCAGCAGGAAATCACGCGCCTGAAGTCGCGCATGCTGATGAAGTCGTACTACGTCATGCTGCGCCGCGTGGTCGACCGCGAGAAGATGGCCGCCGCCGCGCTGGAGCACTACCGCTGGATCATCGGGCTGGAGAAGCAGGGGCACGTGTTCCTCTCCGGCCCCTTGTTCGACGCCGCCGGCGGCCCCGGCGTGGGCATGACGGTGTTTCGCGCAGCCGATTTCGACGAAGCCGCGACGCTGGCAGCGGGCGATCCCTTCTGCGCCGGCGGCGGCGCGGTCTACGAGCTGAAGCGCTGGCAACTGAACGAAGGCCGCATTGCCGTGCGCGTGGACCTGTCGGACCAGGTGTATTCGCTGGGCTGAAGGCCGGTCCGCAGGCCATGCGGCGCGGCATTTCAGCGCCGCATGGGCCGCATCACGATTCGGGATTGGACGCTTCCGCGGCACGCTTCTACGCTGCGAAGCATCGCAAGACACGGTGTGACGCTGCCCCGATGAAAGCCCCCTTCTCCCGCTTCTCCTGCCTGCGCTGCGCGGCGCTGCAAGCCGCCATCGGCACCACGCTGCTGGCCCTGCTGCCCGCCGCCGGCGCACAAGACGCGGCGCCGGCGCAGGTGCTGCGCGCCTCCCCCTTCGGCCCCAGCGGCCACCTGCTGAACCGCCAGGTGCTGGCCGGCTGGGCCGAAGCGGTGCAACGTGCCACCGCCGGCCGCGTGCGGGTGGACGTTCTGCCGCAGCCGGTGGCGTCGCCCGCCGGCATCAAGGCGGCCGTGCAGCGCGGCGATGCCGATGTCTCCATCGTCTCCAACGGCGCGTTGCCGGATGCGCCGGCGCTGCACGCGCTGGTCGAATTCGCGGCGCAGTCGCCCGATGCCGAGCGCGCTTCAGTGGCCTACCAGCGCATCGTGGCGCGCTACCCGGCGATGAGCGACGAGTTCGAGCCCCTGGTGCTGCTGGCCGTCTTCACGCACGGCCCGGGCGCGGTGCTGCTGAAGCAGGCCCCGGCACCCGGGCCGCTGCAGCTGGCGCAGCTCAGCCTCCATGCCGGTGCCTCAGGGGCCGCCGGGGCGGTGCGCGCGATGGGCGCGCAGCCGGTGATGGGCGCCGGCCCCGCCGCGCGCGAGCTGATGGACCAGGGCCGCGCCGCCGGCACGGTGACGCCGCTGGATTCCTACCTGGGCTTTGGCTTGGCGCCGCAGGTGAAAAGCGTGCTGGTGATGCCGGGCGGCTTCTACAACGCCGGCTTCGCGCTGCTGGCCAACCGCGAGCGCTGGCAGGCCCTGCCCGCGGCCGACCGCGCCGCCATCGCCGGCGTCTCGGGCGAGGAGCTGGCCCGCGCCGCCGGCCGCGCCTGGGACGAAGGCGATGCCCGGGCGCGCGCGGCCCTGCAGTCCACCGGCATCGCCCTGCAGCAGGCCGATGCGGTGCTGGCCGCCCAGCTGCTGGCCGCACGGCCGCAGCAGGAACGCGCGTGGATAGACCGCCGCGGCGTGCTGGCCGCCGATGCCGAGAACGCATTGGCCGAGTACCGCGAGGAACTGCGCCTGCTCGCCGACTCGCCGCGCTGAAGAACACCCGAGCCCACAGGAGACCCCTTCGAATGAGCGCCCCCGCCCAGCCCATCTGCCCCGGCACCCAGCCCTACGTGCGCGACCAGTGGTACGTGATCGCCTTCTCGCACGAGGTGCAGCCAGGCAAGCCCTTCGCGCGGAAGGTGATGGACCAGCCCATCGTGCTCTTCCGCGACGCCGACGGGAAGGTGGCCGCGCTGTACGACCGCTGCCCGCACCGCGGCGTGCCGCTGTCGCAAGGCAAGGTGCTGAGCCACACCATCGAATGCGCCTACCACGGCTTCCAGTTCAACGGCGCCGGCCAGTGCACGCGCATTCCCACGCAGGACCACATTCCCGCGGCCGCGTGCACCCGGAGCTATCCGGTGGTGGAGCAGATGGACTACGTGTGGGTGTGGATGGGCGACCCGGTCCAGGCCGACCCCGCGCTGGTGCCCACCTATGCGCAGATGGGCTGCGGGCCCGACGACCACAACGGGAGCGGGAACGGGCAATGGCAGGTGTCGCCCTACTTCATGATGGAAATCAAGGCCAACTATTCGCTGCTGTTCGAGAACCTGCTCGACACCTCGCACATCAGCTTCCTGCACATCGGCGGCATCGACGGCGGGCTGATGGCCAACGCGCCCTACACCGTCAGCACCGAGGGCCCGGTGGTGACGCTGGAACGCTGGCTGGCACGCGACGAGGCGGTGCCGGGCACGGCCAAGCTGTTCTCGATGCCGCTGGGCCAGGTCTTCAGCCGGCGGCTGCGCTCGCGCTCCTTCCTGCCCAACCTGCACCTGATCAACAACACCATCGGTTTTCCGGACGAGCCGGAGCGCCCGGCCAACGTGCGGCTGAACCTCTTTCCCATCACGCCGGCCACGCGCAACACGCTGTACCAGTTCGTCTCGGTCGTCACGTCGTACCCGGTGGAGGTGACGCAGGACCTGAAGGACCAGCTGTGGACCGTGTTCTCGCAGGACCTGCAGGCGCTGGAAGCCATCCAGGCGGGTTACGACGAGCTGGGGCCCGATGCACGCGAAGTGAGCGTCAAGGCCGACGCGGCGGCGCTGCAGGCGCGGCGCATCATCGCCCGGCTGGGCGCCTGAGCGCCATGCTGCAGGCGCGCATCATCAACCGGCGCGAGGAGGCCGAAGGCATCGTCTCGCTGCAGCTCGAATCGGCGGGCGCGGCGCCGCTGCCGCCCTTCGAGGCCGGCGCCCATGTGGACGTGCACGTGGCGCCCGGCCTGGTGCGGCCCTACTCGCTGTGCAACGACCCGCGTGAACGAGGCCGCTACCAGCTGGGCGTGCTGCGCGAGCCAGCCTCGCGCGGCGGCTCCAGCGGCATCCACGCCGGCTTCGACGTCGGCCGCACGGTCACGCTGGGCGCGCCGCGCAACAACTTCCGGCTCAACGAGGAGGCCCGGCATTCGGTGCTGTGCGCCGGCGGCATCGGCATCACGCCACTGATGGCGATGGCCTGGCGGCTGCATGCGCTGGGCGCCTCGTTCGAGCTGCACTACTGCAGCCGCACGCTGGCGCGCACGGCCTTCCGGCGACTGTTGAGGGACGCGCCTTTTGCGCGCCAGGTGCACTTGCACCTGGACGACGGCGCGGCGGTCCAGCGCTTCGACGCCGCCACGGTGCTGGCCGGCCCCGCCGCGGGCCGCCACCTGTACGCCTGCGGCCCCGCCGGCTTCATGGCCCACGTGACGGGCGAGGCCACCCGCCTGGGCTGGGCGGGTGGGCAGGTGCACGTCGAGCACTTCAGTGCACAGGTGGACAGCGCCGGCGCCGCCTTCAGCGTGCACGCCGCGCGCAGCGGCGTGACGGTGGACGTGCCGCCCGGCCGCAGCATGGCGCAGTGCCTGCTGGCACAGGGCGTGGTGCTGCCGCTGTCGTGCGAGCAGGGCGTGTGCGGCACCTGCATCACCGGCGTGCTCGAAGGCCAGCCCGACCACCGCGACGAATGCCTCACGCCCGAAGAGCGCGCGTCCAACCGGCTGGTAACGCCGTGCTGCTCGCGCGCGCTGTCACCGCGGCTTGTGCTGGACGTGTGAGATGCCGGGACGACAAGCCGGAGGCCCAACGGGCCGCGCGCTATTGCCGCTGCATCAAATGTGGCTACCAGGCCGTCATCGCCCCGAGCTTCGCAGAGATCTTTTGCTCCAACGCGATGAACAACCGGCTGCTGCTGATGGCTCTGCCCGAGGACCAAGGTTGCCCTGATGCGCACGGCAGACCAACAGCCCGGCGCCAATATACGCATCGATGTTGAGACGATGACCGTTCAGTGTGGCGCGGCGAGCTTCACGCTGTCTCCGCGGCACCGCCGATTTTCCTCGAAGGCCTCGATGTGATTGGCTGACCCTGACACACCGCGATCGCATTGACGCATTCGCGCAAGCGCTTTGGGCACAGCAGCCATGGGTGCGCGATGTGGCACGTCTCACCGCGGAGCGTCTCAGAAAGCCTTAGCTCAGAGAACCGTCTTCGGGCTCGGCGGGTCAAGTCCACCGGCGAGCGTGTGGCCTACGACGCTGCCGAAACTGCTGCTCCCACGACGTCGCCACGATAACTCTTCTTCTCGCGATATCGCCGTGGAGAGACCAAACTGATGACGCGTCTATTGGACGCTATCGCCCCGCGCGCTTCGCAGGTGATGCAGTCCGACTCGCGCCTTGAGGATCTCTCCGGAACGATGTCCGAGTATGTGAGCAGCCGCCCCCGGCTGTTGTCGCCATGAAGGGGACAAGCCGCCTGCGGGACCGGGATGTGGTCGACAGGCCTTTGGCCCGGCCTGCACTAAACGCAAACGGCACCCGAAGGTGCCGTCTGGATGCTCTATGCAGATTTATCATCTACTGTAACTTATGACCAGTCAGTTAAGCCGTTTCTCCTTACAGATCAACGACTTAACTTGTAACACTGGCGTCCCCTAGGGATTCTGAACTAACCCCGGTTCGCTGGACGACCGAGCCTGAGCCCGTTCCCAAGCAACGAGCTTGAACATCGCAAGTGGCGCGGGCGCGGATCCGGTCCGTCGAGCTCGCGGTAGGGACCAGACGTTAGTTGCCTGCCTCTGCGAGGTACGCATCGTCACATGAGAAGTGACAGAAATCGTCCTGTCGATAGTCACGTTTGAGCCGCGACAGATCGGGCGCATGCTACATCGCCGAGCCCCCTAAGCCGCCCGTCGGGTGGCCTGTCGAGCCACACGTCTGTCAAGGTCCCACGGGCAGAGGCATCAACCCTGTCCGTCAGACCTCAAGGACCTGCAGAAGGATCCGCGCTTGCCCTTCAGGCGCTGGCACTGCGCCGCATCCCCGTCGACCCGCTGACGGGCCAGGCCGCCTGCGGCGCCGCGCGCAATGGCACCGGTAGATAGCCGGCATCTACAGCTTGGCTGAAGACCAGCCGCTGAAACGCTCCGAGTTTCCGGCCGGAATGGAGCCATTTGCGTCCGCTGAGCGCTACAGCGAATGGGTGTTCGGCACCAGCGGTGCTGGGTGCCGCTTGAGAATTTTATCACCCGCTCATCAACGCTGATGACGTACCTCCCGACAGGAAGCCGATCGGAAGGTATCGTCGCAGTTCAGGCCGCTACTTATAAGCGTTATTCATTATCAACACGTCCAGGAGGGAGATGACAGATGAGTGTAGAGAACGCCGCAAACGGCGAAAAGCCATGGTGGTTCGCCGCAGCAACGAAGAGCCCCTTCAAGACAGCCAGTCTCACCCTACTCACCATCGGCGGGCTCGTTCTACTGGCGTTCTTCGTGCATGCCGGCGCCATGCCGGAAGTGAGCCTGGGCGACGCCACCTCCATTCTCGCAGCCGTTGCACTGATCGGCCTGCTCGTCGCATCCGTGGTCGTGTTTCCCTCGGTCACCCCGGGCCTGATCTACGGTGCGCCCGACCCCGACCAGGACCTGCTGCGGTCGCGGCGCACCCTGCTGCTCTCAACGCTGCCCGGCTGGGTGCTGTTCCTGCTGCTCAGCGTCAAGGTTGCAGGAGACGTGGAGCCGATCTCCGTTTCCTGGTGGCCGGCGGCGCTTCTTGGCGTGTCCGCTGTCTGTGCCATCCTGGCGGTGGCCTTTGGTCGGCGTGGTCATCGAGATCCCTTTGTGCACGTTGGACGCTTCAAACAGGCCGGGGCCGCAGTCCAGCTGTGGATCAAGCTGACGCTGCTGTCGGGGTTCTGGACCTTTTGTGCCAGCCTCTCGATGGTCCTGCTGTTCAAGATTTATCCGGGCTCGGACGCCAAGTGGTCGGCCATCGCAGCGCTCGCAGCATGGGTCTTCTTCTGCTCCGGTACGAACGTCTTTCTGGCACGCACCGCTGCACACGACCGCTCAAGAGCCGCCGTGATGATGGCTTGTGCCAGCCTAGGCGCTCTCGTCACACTGACAGGCGGCTACGCCGCAATTCCGCGGGCCGCAGTTCGCGCCCTTGGTCTGGGCGAAGTTCCCGTACGGATCGTCGTAACTGCCAACGGGTGCGATATCCTCAACAAGGCTATGCCGGGACGGCCCGTGTGTCGCGTCGCTTCTGGAGAATCGACAGCTCTCGTCTGTCCCGTGATCCTGAAGTCGAGGGTCGGCAACCCATGGCTGATCCAGTTCTCCGCCACGGGCTCGGGAGGCAGATGGCCGACAAACAAGCCCCTCCCGGCGATCCCGATCCCGAAAGGGGAAGTCGTCTCGTGGCCACGGCTTGAGCTGCCAGAAGCGCCGAAGTCCGCCGCATCCGTGGCCGCGGCACCCGCAGCAGCCGGCTCTGCGACCACAACGAACGCGGGAGTTGCAGGCTTGGCCTCTGCGCTGTCGTATCTCGATCGCTCTTCGGCCGGTGCAGCAACGAAGGACTGGTTGGACCGCGAGTGCGGACCGGCACCATGAACTGAGCTGGATGCGCAGCCGGAGGCGTGGTGGGCAGTTCTTAGGCTCCCACGGCTCCTACGGCGTCCAACGTCGGCCGGCGTCCGCCTGGCCAGTGCTCGGGCAGGAGGTGCACGCACTGCTACTCGGTTACGCAGCGCCCGGAACCGGTCAGCACCGGATCTGCTCCGGCACGACGATTGTCACGTCACAATCAAGTTGCTTGCAGTGGCACTTCCACGGCCCGAATCATCGGCAACGGCCAGTCGCCTCCAGGGCTAGCGAAGAGAACGCCGGCCAGCGAAAAATTCACGGTCCATCGGAAGGCCTCAAGCAATCGCGCCTGCACTAGCATCCGCCGACGATCCCTATCCACGGGCACACATGAAGCAGGCCATGCAAGAGCCTTGGGGAAAGCTAGACCGCTCGCATCCTGACCCGGCGACTGCACCCCGGCTGTCGCTGGTTGCGCACTGCATCGACGTGGCCGCCGTCACTCGCGCGCTGCTCGGGCTCCCCACCTGGCGCAAGCGCTTCGACCGCCTGGCGGGAAGGCCGCTCCAAGCGCTTGATATTGATCGGCTGACGGTGCTCGCCTTCTGGCACGACGTCGGAAAGGCCGGTGCCGGCTTCTACGCGAAGGCGCTGCCTGAGTCCGTGCGGCAGGACTGGCAACGCCGGACGAACGCCGATTCGATGCAGTCAGGGCACACGCGCACCGTTGCACCACTTTCTGGCGATGACCGGCTGTACACCGCCCATCGGGATGCACTCGGTACCGACATCTTCTGGCAGTGGGCCGGCGATGACCCCGAAACACACGACGGGCTGCTCGAGTTGTGGCTTGCGGCGGTATCACACCACGGCGAGCCGCTGACGCTCGACGAACTCCGCGGTGCCAGCGGCGTTTTCACGACCTGGCTTATCGAGATCGACGGCTACGTTCCGCTGGATGGACTGAGGCGTCTTGGCAGCGTCGCCCGCGAACTCTGGCCCGCCGCCTTCAAGGACCCCACGCCAAGCCCCGTGCCCACATCCGCCCTGGTGCATGCCTTCGCAGGCCTGGTCTCGCTGGCCGACTGGATTGGATCGAACGCGGACAAGGAAGGGCTGTACTTCCCCTACGACCTCGGGCCCGACGATGAAAACCGCTGGCCGATCGCCGAGGCGCGCGCCCGCGATGTGTTGCGCCGCATGCGGATCGACGTCGAAGACATTCGTTCCGATCTCCAGCGTCGCTCGCCGCGATTCGAGGACGTGTTTCCGTTCTACGCGAACGACATGCAGCGCAACACCGCCGAGCGGACGCGCAGCAGCCCTACCGTGCTCGAAGCGGAAACCGGCAGCGGCAAGACGGAAGCGGCGCTGTGGCGATTCAAGACCCTGTTCGAGGCTGGCGAGGTTGATGCGCTGTGCTTCCTACTGCCCACGCGCGTGGCAGCCACCAGCCTGAACCAGCGGGTCGAGACGTTTTTGAAGGCCCTGTTCCCCGAGCAAGGCCTGCGCCTGAACAGCGTTCTGGCGGTACCGGGGTACCTGCGGGCGAACGGCGCCGATGGCCGCTGCCTTGCGCCGTTTTCGGTGCTCTGGCCCGACGCACCGGATGACACCTCGATCTACTGGGCAGCCGAGAACAGCAAGCGCTACTTCGCCGCCGCAGCGGCCACCGGCACCGTCGACCAGTTCTTGCTGACCGCGCTGAGGACACGGCACGCGCACCTGCGTGCCACGGTGTCGCTTCGCGCACTGGTCGTCGTAGACGAGGTGCATGCATCGGACCGCTACATGCGCACGCTGCTGCGGATGGCCTTGAAGCGCCACGTGGCGGCCGGCGGGCACGCGCTGCTGCTGTCCGCCACGTTGACAGCCGACATGCGCGACGGCGAGTTGCTGCGGCCCTCGTCGCGTCGAGGCGCCGCATCGCCGGAGGTCGTCCTGGAGCCCGCAGCCACAGCGCGTGTGGAAGCGCAGTGCGACTACCCGCGCATCTCATCGCCTGGGCAGGCGCCCTGGATCGGTTCCAGTGGCGCGGACAAGACGATTCACCACTCGATCATGCCGTGGATGCGCGAGCCGGACAAAGTGGCCGCGCTGGCGGTCGAAGCGGCCCTTGCAGGGGCGCGCGTGCTCGTGCTGCGCAACACCGTTCGGCAGGCTGTCGCAACGCAGCGGGCGATCGAAGCGCAGCTGGGGATCGATCACCCTGCCCTCTTCCGTTGTCGTCAAGTGCCCGCTCCACACCATGGTCGCTACGCACTGCCCGATCGGCGCCTGCTGGACCTCGAAGTCGGTGAGCGCTTTGGGAAGACCGCAGCGAGGGCAACGACACCTTGCATCCTCTGCGCCACGCAGACAGTAGAGATCTCGGTGGACTGCGACGCCGACTTCATGATCACCGACCTGGCGCCGATGGATGTCCTTCTGCAACGACTTGGGCGGTTGCACCGCCACCGCGAACGCAACGCACATCGCAGCGGTGACCATCGGACGGCGCGATGTGTCATCCTCGTTCCGCCCGACCGGGACCTGTCGCTGTTGATGCAGTCCGGCAAGTCACGCGGGCTCGGGCTGGGCGCCCGCAGCGCCTACCCCGACCTGCTGTGCGTGGAGGCCACGCTGTCGGCGCTGGAAGATCAGGAGCGCTTTCCAACCCTTCAGATTCCTTCCCACAACCGGGCGCTGGTCGAGCGGGCTTGCGGGTCTTTGGCGGCGCTTGCCGAGCGACTGGGGGAGCCCTGGAAGGCCCATCACATGGCGCTGCAGGGCATGTTCGGTGCGCAGGGTGTGCAGGCCGCCTTCGCAAGCGTCGACTGGGACAAACCGTGGGCTGAAGCCGGCCGCGGCGAACTGGACATTGAAGCCCGGACGCGACTGGGACTCGACGGCATGGAGCTGATGTTGCCCGAGGCCTGGGACTCCCCCTTCGGGGCTCAAGTGGACCGGCTGACGATACCCGCCTGGATGCTGCCACCCCGCAAGGACGACGCTCCGGAGATGCCGGCGATCGACGATCTACGCGAGGATCAGGAAGGACTGACGTTCAAGGTACGCGGCCGCGACTTCACCTACGACCGCCTTGGACTTAGGGTGGTTAAGGCCGCCGCCACGCCTTGACTCCCTTGATGGCTAGCGCGGCCAGAACCACAACAGTCAGGGAAGCAAAGGGATGCTCATCAAGCGCCCGTAGGAGAGCTATGAGGTCCGAGATCGAAGGGATGGGTGGCACGTGGACTACTCCTTCGCAGCCCAGGTCGGGCTCGACGCGCTTCGTTAAGCACAAGTCCTTGACGGAGCACACCCGAAATGTATAGTCGCTGCCACCAAGCTGTCTATAGTTGAACATTTTCTCCGAGTGATCGGAGATGGACCGGACAGGCAGCTGGGTGGGCAATGCCCCGCGTAAGCGGGGATAGGGAGGAGTCGAAGTGCTGAAGCACCACACATTGCAGGAGCCCCTATTCACGATCCAGCACCCCGGCAATGAGGCCGTGCACGTGTCCCTGCCCGAAGTGCTGGCCGCGTTGTCCGCAGGGGTCGATCTCGCATTTACTAAGCTGCGCCCGCACCAGCGGCCGGCCTGGCACGCATTTCTCGTCCAGCTCGCCTACTTGGTCCTGGAGGCCGACGACGACCCAGCGCCGCCCAGCGACGCCCCCACGTGGGCGGCGAAGCTGCGCACCTTGACGGCCGGCTTCGACGATGGTCCATGGTGCCTGATCAACACCGACTGGCAGCATCCGGCCTTCCTACAGCCGCCGTGCAGCGCTGCCCGTGTGGGGGACTTCAAGCGCAGCGCCGACTCGGCGCAGGACATCGACATCCTCGTCACCTCGCGCCACCACGACGAGAAAGGCGGAAAGCTGCCGCTCGCCGCAGGCGAGCTCGACACGCTCATCTATGCGCTGGTGAGCCTGCAAGGCTGGTCATCGTTCCTGGGGGCCGGAAACTACAACACGATGCGGATGAACGGGGGCTTCAGCTCTCGACCCCAGTTTCGGCTGGCCTATGCGCGCGGTAGCGGGGCTGAGTTCAGGCGCGATCTGATCGCGCTGCTCAACACCCGCGACGAACTGGCTCAGCTGGTGCAAGACGCGGGCAGCATCGGCAGTGGCCACGCACCACTGCATAAGCTGCTCTGGCTGCTGCCCTGGGATGAAGGCTCGGTGCCGCTGGCTGACGTGCACCCGCTCTGCCTGGAGGTCTGCCGGCGGGTCCGGCTCGTGGCGGGCGAGGACGGTCAGTTGCGTCTTCTGCGCGCAAGCAGCAATGCCATGCGCGTCGCGGCCAAAGAGGCGCGCGGCGTCGTGCTGGATCCGTGGGTTCCCATCGTCAAGAGCAGCGACGGCGCGAAAGCGCTCACGGCGCAGGCCCGCACGCTCGGATACCGCAGCCTGCAGGGCCTGCTGTTTGACACGAGCCAAACGACACTGCCCACGCTCGCAAGACCCTCGGCGAAAGAGCGTCGATCGATGGCTGGCCAGATGGCCACGCTCATCGCTCAGGTGCTGGTCAGTGGCGACGGAGGCACCGACGGCTTGCTCGTTCGCGAACTGCCGATGCCGCCGGCCGTGCGGGCACGCTACGCCACCAACGACGCGCTGCTGGGACAACGCTCGAAGCAGTTCGTCGAATTGGCCGCCGCGGCGGCGGGCAAGGCCTTGCGCCCCGCTCTGCTTCAGTTCGTCGACGGAGGCAGCGACGTCGACTGGAAGAACCGCGACTTCTCAAAGGCCGCCGACCCATGGGTTGCGCGCTACGAAGCAGCAATCGACGAGTCCTTCTTCACGGTCCTGTTCGCCACCATCGAGCAGGACCTGCCGGACACCCCAGCGCAATCGCGGTGGGCGAAGTGGCTGGCCGGCGCAGCACGCGCGCAACTGGCGGAGGCTGCGGACTTCCTCCCGACCCGCGATGCCTCGCGGCTCTTCGCGAGGACGCGGGCCGAGCGGATGCTGAACGCATCGCTGCGCAAGCAGTTCGGCGCCTTGCTCAGCGAAACCGACTCACCGTCCGCGGCCCCCCATGCCCAGGAGACATCGCATGCCTGAGTCCGCTGAATCGCTGGCTGTCGAAGCCGCCGTTGCCCCCGCAGACTCGCAGCCCGACGACCCGATCGCCTCGCTCGTCCGCGAACTCACCCGCCTGCAGCACGCGAATCGCGGCACGCTGGCCCGCCTGCGGCGCACCAACCCCCTGCGCGACAACCGCGACTCGGTGTTCGAGACCGAGCACGTGCTGCGGGCAGCCGGCATCGCCGCCAGCGGGGAACGACGCGACAAGTGGGCCTTGGTCGTGCATTGCCTGGCCATCGCGCAAGGACGCCACAGCACGCGCCCTGACGCAGCGCCCGGACAAGTCTTCGCCCGACTGCGGTTCAGCGAGGCCCGCGTCAAGCAGATCGTGCAGGCGGACTGGCGCGTACTTTGCGACTTGATGCCCCGCATCGCGCGGCGGCTGGCCGCCGCCGGCGCTACCGTGAACTGGTGGCCGCTGGCCTCCCTGCTGCTGTATGCGGACGATGCCGCACACGCCGTGGCAGCTGATGCAGCCAGGCGCCAGATCGTTGAAGGCTACCTGTCGGTCGGCGCCGGCAGCGAGGCCTCGACCGACTGATTCCGCCATGCACTCACGACCCAGGGAGGTTCCTTGATGACCTGTCCACGCTTCGTCCAGATCCATGCACTCGCCAGCTTTCCGGGTGCCCTTCTCAATCGCGACGACGCCGGTCTGGCAAAACGCTTGCCCTTTGGCGGTGCGGAGCGGACACGAGTCTCGTCCCAGGCCCTGAAACGCCGATGGCGCTTTGCCGGGGAGGCGGACCATGACGCTGCGAAGCGCTCGGCCCACGCACTCCAGAACTTGGGTATCCCGATGGGCGACCGCAGCAAGGAAGTGATCGAGCGCGCGGTGATGCCGCATGCCATCGCTGGACAACCCGAGCTGCATCCGGCAGCGCTGGCCGCGGTGCGGGACGCGCTCGTGATGGCGCTGTACGGCGACAAGGCGGCGGATCCGAAGAACCGCCAAGCCCTCTTCTTCGGTCAACCGGAAATCGCGTACGTCCAAAAGATCGGACGCGAGCTGATCGACCAGGCCGTAGCGCAGGAGGCGCTGCTCGCTGCCAGCGGGAAGGAGCCCGACAAGAAGGCGCTGAAGACACTCAGCGACGCGATGAACGAGTCTCTCAAGCCGCTGCAAAAGAACCTGCGCGCCCTGGCGGACAGCACGCGCGGCGCGGCGGGCCTGGAGTCGGCGCTGTTCGGGCGCATGGTCACCTCGGATCCCGCGGCCAACGTCCATGCGGCAGTCCATGTCGCGCATGCGTTCACCGTGCATGCCATGGAGCGCGAGCTGGACTACGTCACCGCCGTGGACGACCTGCGCTCGCGCGGCGCGGATGCCGACGCCGGCTCCGCGGGCATCTTCGATATCGAGCTCACCAGTGGCCTGTTCTACGTCTACGTCACCGTCGACGTGCCGCTACTCATCGCCAACCTCGACGGCGACGCCACACTGGCAGCGCAGGTCGTCGACCGGCTGATTCAGCTGATCGCTCGGACATCACCGGGTGCAAAGAAGGGCTCAACCGCACCCTACGCCCACGCCGAGTTCATCCTCGTGGAAACCGGCGACGACCAGCCGCGCACACTCGCCAACGCCTTTCGCCGGCCGGTGCCGCTGCGCGGCGACGTCTTCGAGAACACCATGCAGGCGCTCGAAGCCCATCTCGCCAACCTCGACCGGGCGTACGGCGTGCACACGGAACGCCTGCAGCTCAGCGTAACGCCGCCGTCGCTCGCTGGAGTGTCGAGCTCTGACCTGGCATCGCTGTGCAGTTCGGTCCGCACGCGCATTGAGGCCGCCTGAAATGAAGTTCCCACGCTCACTTCGTTCGCTGTCCCTCAGGGAGGGGCCCAGCACCCTCGGGGCCTGGAGGTATTGAGATGCCGCAGCACCTCCTGCTTCGCCTGGAAGCGCCGCTGATGTCCTTCGGCGCCACCGCCGTGGACCATCGACGACCGGTGCAGCCGTGGCCGGCGACCTCAATGCTCACCGGACTGCTGGGAAATGCGCTGGGGTGGACCGCACTGCAGGCCAAAGCGCTCGACGGCCTGCAGTCGCGCCTGCGCTGGGCTGCGCGCATCGACCGGCCGGGCACACCGCTCAGCGACTTCCAAACCGCCCAGCTGAACGCCGACGACAAGGCCTGGACGACACGCGGCCACATCGAGGAACGTGGCGGCGGCGAGAACACCTACAAGGCGCCACACTTGCGCTACCGCGACTACCGCGCAGACGCCTCGGTGCTGGTCGCAGTGCGGCTGGATCCGGCCGAGCAAGCCCCAACGTTGGCCGACATCGCCACCGCATTGGACCGGCCGGCGAGGCCGCTGTTCATCGGCCGCAAGAGCTGCCCGCCCTCGACACGCATCGCGGTCGGCATGGTCGATGCAGCCGACGCCGTGACCGCACTCGACGGAGCGCCCAGTGCCGACACGGACAGCCCGGCGGAACACGCCGCGGTCTACTTCAACGAGGGTGCCAGCGATCGAACCGAGGATGTTCGCGTGCACATGGCCAGCGAGGAACGCCGCTTCGCGCTCGACGTTCACGCTGGCCGCCAGCGGGTCTACGAGCGGCCAGCACGAGTCGCACCATGAACCGCGAAGCGACGATGACTGCGCCAGATGTCGCTCCTGAAGCTCCTGCGGGGCGAGGCCCCCTGTACCTCATCCGTCTGCAGCCGAATCTGGAAGCACTCGCCCGCTGGGCGGCGGCCTCCGGCCAGCGAGCACTGCGCGAGGACATGGGTTACGCCCTGCACGCGGCCCTACAAGCGACGCTGGGCCGGCAGGCGCCGAAACCTTTCGCCGTCGTGCGCCGGCCCGCCGATGTGCAGTTGGTCGGCTACAGCGCGGTGCCGCCCGAGGACCTGGGACGGGCCCTGAGCCTGGGGGCCTCCGCGGATCCAGCGGCAGCCAGCGCACTGGGCCTAGTCAGCCCAGCAACGCCTGACGTTCGCCCGATGCCGGACGACTGGCGATGCGGTGAGGTGCTGAGTTTCGAGACGCGCGTCGCACCGGTCGTGCGCAGCCGCTCCATGCCTGGCGGAGGCTACCCTGAGATCGACGCGGCCTTCCACCCGGACTACTGCGGCGACCAGCCCGGGGCACGCGAGCAGGCCCACGGACGATGGTTGGCCCGCGAGCTTGCCCGCGGTGGTGCAGCCACCCTACTGGAACATCGCGTGCTCGCCTTCTCGCTGGTCCAGATCGCGCGGCGCGGTCAGTCGGAAGAACGAGACGGCGCGAAGCGACGGACGCGTAGCGGCCTGTTGCCGGACCTGACCGTCCGCGGGCAGCTACGCATTGAGGATGGTGCAGCATTCAATGCCTTGCTTCGACGTGGCCTCGGGCGCCACCGAAGCTTCGGCTTCGGTTGTCTGCTGCTTGCGCCGGCTGGCGCCTGGCGGTAGCGCCAATGCTCAAGGGCCGGCTCGGTCTGGAGCGCGTACAGATCGCGCACGCGGACCGGCATGGCCTGCTCTACCTCGACCGCGGGGTGCTGACCGTCGAGGACGGGTGCCTCCACTTCGCCAGCGGCGGCGGCGTGCTGCCCGTGGGCGACTACCTGCTGCCGCATCAAACGTTGTCGGCCCTGCTGATCGGCCCCGGCACGAGCCTGAGCCACGACGTGCTACGCCTGCTCGCGCGGCACGGCACGAGCCTGGTCGCCGTCGGCACCAATGCGACGCGGCTCTACACCGCGCCGGCGATTGGGCCGGACCGCTCCGACGTCGCCCGGGCGCAAGTCGAAGCCTGGGCAGACCCGAAGCAGCGAACGGCAATCGCCCGCAAGATGTACGCGCGCCGGCTGGGCGAGGTGCTGCCGCACAAGGACATCGAGGTGTTGCGTGGCATCGAAGGCGCGCGCGTCAAGGAAAGCTACAAGCTGCTCGCACAGAGCTTTGGCCTGGCCTGGAAGCGGCGCGACTACGACCGCCGCAACCCGGACGCGGCGGACGTCGCGAACCAGGCACTGAACCACGCGTCGACGGCAGTTCGGTCGGCTGCGGGTGTGGCAGTGGCTGCCGTGTCAGCCGTGCCGCAACTTGGGTTCATCCACGAGGATTCCAGCCAAGCCTTTGTGCTCGACATCGCAGACCTGTACCGGGAGAAAGTGACGCTGCGGGTAGCCTTCCATGTCGCCAAGCGCGTCGAACAGGGGGCCACCGAGTCCGTCGATCGCCTGGTACGTCAGACCGCCTCTCGGGAGTTCAAGCGTGTCGGCCTGGTGCCCAGCATGATCGACGACATCAAAGGCCTCTTCGGAATCGGGAACGATGAGCCTGACCGTGGTGATAACGCGTGACGTGGAGGACCGCTTCCGTGGCTTCCTGGCATCTTCGATGCTGGAAGTCGCGCCCGGCGTGTACACAAGCACGAGCCTGACTCCCCGAGCGCGGGACAAGGTGTGGTCCGTACTGGCCGACTGGCATGCCGCACTGGGCAGCGGATCGATCACGATGCTCCACCCCGACGGCAAGGCGGACGGCGGACTATCGGTACAGCAGCTGGGTATGCCGCCGCGGCGTCCCATTCGCCTCGACGGAGTGTTGCTGATGTCTACGGGAAAACCCCAGAAAGGTCCGTCGGTTCTTTAACAATTTGCTTGTGGTAAGTCTGCGTTCTCGATTTCCAGCGTCGCCCCGCGCGAGCGGGGATGGACCCGGCCCAGCAGGCTCCGACTCGCCTGCTGTACTCGTCGCCCCGCGCGAGCGGGGATGGACCCTACGCCTCGCCGTCGATGCAGAAGTGGCCGGTCGTCGCCCCGCGCGAGCGGGGATGGACCCGCACCCGAGTTCGTCGACGTAGCCGAGGCCGTCGTCGCCCCGCGCGAGCGGGGATGGACCCTCCCGGATGATCTGGGTCATGGTCTCCATCTGCGTCGCCCCGCGCGAGCGGGGATGGACCCCTGTTGGGCGCGTGCATTGCCGGTCGCCGATGCGTCGCCCCGCGCGAGCGGGGATGGACCCAAGACGCTCGGCACGGACAACATCATCACGTCCGTCGCCCCGCGCGAGCGGGGATGGACCCCAGCCGGGCACGCGCTCGGCCAGCGCGCCCCACGTCGCCCCGCGCGAGCGGGGATGGACCCTTCATCGCTTCCAGACGCGCGATCTGCTTGCGCGTCGCCCCGCGCGAGCGGGGATGGACCCCCCCAGCGCCGGCCATGCGTGGCTGCTGACGCCGTCGCCCCGCGCGAGCGGGGATGGACCCAGCTGCGGCATGGCGGCCTGGGACCCGGATCGCGTCGCCCCGCGCGAGCGGGGATGGACCCATGCGGCCGAGGGCCTGGCGCGCATGGCGTCTCGTCGCCCCGCGCGAGCGGGGATGGACCTTCGACCTGCACGCTGCCGTCCACAGGGTCGTACGTCGCCCCGCGCGAGCGGGGATGGACCCCGAGCGCGGCCACGCGACCCATGTGCTCACGCCGTCGCCCCGCGCGAGCGGGGATGGACCCTGCGCGCACTGGATGTCGCCCGCCTCATTGGCCGTCGCCCCGCGCGAGCGGGGATGGACCCCAGCACGCTGGCCGCGAACTGCCCATGGAGAGCGTCGCCCCGCGCGAGCGGGGATGGACCTTACACCGTGGGCGATTTCGAGGCTGGCGGCGCGTCGCCCCGCGCGAGCGGGGATGGCCCCCTCACCAGCGAGCGCCGGATCGTCGAGGAGCGCGTCGCCCCGCGCGAGCGGGGATGGACCCGTCCTCGACCACGGCTTCGTGCGACTGGTCTCCGTCGCCCCGCGCGAGCGGGGATGGACCTCAAACCCAGCCCGCGCAGCGGACTTAGTCTTTCGTCGCCCCGCGCGAGCGGGGATGGACCCTCGGGTGTCCACTCGATCACCAACCTGGCCCCGCGTCGCCCCGCGCGAGCGGGGATGGACCCTACCGTCTGGCTGAGCACTCGCGCCTGCAGTCCGTCGCCCCGCGCGAGCGGGGATGGACCCGTGCAGGCGATGCCCCCATTGGTCGTATCAGCCGTCGCCCCGCGCGAGCGGGGATGGACCCTCGCTGGCGAGCCAGCGGCCGGCTTCGCGGTGCGTCGCCCCGCGCGAGCGGGGATGGACCCTCTCCTGCCCCAACATGGATGGCGGGCAACTGCGTCGCCCCGCGCGAGCGGGGATGGACCCGTGCCGCATGGTGATGGTGGCGCTGGCGCTGCCGTCGCCCCGCGCGAGCGGGGATGGACCCTCCTCACGCTCGCGCCGCCGCAGCTCAACGGTCGTCGCCCCGCGCGAGCGGGGATGGACCCAGCGCATCTACGAAGTCACCGACGCGGCAGAGCGTCGCCCCGCGCGAGCGGGGATGGACCCGCCCAGGTTTTTGCGGCGGCGCATCACAGCCACGTCGCCCCGCGCGAGCGGGGATGGACCCTGGTAGTCGACGGTCAGGCCGGTGACGCGGCGCGTCGCCCCGCGCGAGCGGGGATGGACCCTGGCCCGCGAGCGAGCAGCGGTGAAGGCCTACCGTCGCCCCGCGCGTGCGGGGATGGACCCACCTGGAGCAGCAGCGCGGTGACCAAGACGGTCGTCGCCCCGCGCGAGCGGGGATGGACCCAGTGTCGGCTCGGCCATCGACAGCGCCGCGTCCGTCGCCCCGCGCGAGCGGGGATGGACCCCAGTCGGAAATCATCCGCGGCCGCCTGTACGACGTCGCCCCGCGCGAGCGGGGATGGACCGCGCCTGGTGACGTGGCGCGCGGCCGTGGCCTGCGTCGCCCCGCGCGAGCGGGGATGGACCCACGTTGATCCCCACCTTCGCCAGGTCGCTGGCCGTCGCCCCGCGCGAGCGGGGATGGACCCCGGCATCTTCGATTGCCGTCCCGGTCGCGCGTCGTCGCCCCGCGCGAGCGGGGATGGACCCAGATCGAGGCCAGGTATGCCGAGTTGGCCGAACGTCGCCCCGCGCGAGCGGGGATGGACCCCATTTCTGTCAGCGAGGCCTCGGCAGCCGTCACGTCGCCCCGCGCGAGCGGGGATGGACCCGTGGTAGTGCCGCCCGTGTCCGATCCGGGCGGGCGTCGCCCCGCGCGAGCGGGGATGGACCCGCCTTCTCCGTGCGCAACCCACCGAAGACCTGCGTCGCCCCGCGCGAGCGGGGATGGACCCGGCACCGCCGTCGCGCGCCACGTGGCGCCCTTCGTCGCCCCGCGCGAGCGGGGATGGACCCGCGGCCAGCCACCGGTCCAGCGAATCCCGCAGCGTCGCCCCGCGCGAGCGGGGATGGACCCCGCGACACGTCCAGCGGCGCGATGTCGGTGGTCGTCGCCCCGCGCGAGCGGGGATGGACCCCGCTCCGTGCTGTTGGAAGTCCAAAGTTCGCCCGTCGCCCCGCGCGAGCGGGGATGGACCTCCGTGGCAGCCAAGCCTCGAGAAATGAGCCAGCGTCGCCCCGCGCGAGCGGGGATGGACCCTGCTACCCCGACAAAGGAGCGTCATGTTCGAACGTCGCCCCGCGCGAGCGGGGATGGACCCCAGATCCAGTACTGCGCGAACAGCTCGTCCATCGTCGCCCCGCGCGAGCGGGGATGGACCCCTCGGCAGCGCGTCGAGCTACATGGGCATGCTCGTCGCCCCGCGCGAGCGGGGATGGACCCACCTGGTTCGGCTCGCCCATCGCCAACGTGCGCGTCGCCCCGCGCAAGCGGGGATGGACCCACGGCACTGAGGTGCAGATCGACGGCAGGTCCCGTCGCCCCGCGCGAGCGGGGATGGACCCCGTCGAGATCGAGGTACGCGTCCCACAGCTGGCGTCGCCCCGCGCGAGCGGGGATGGACCCGAGACGTTGGCCGTCTTCCAGCGACCCTTGCGCGTCGCCCCGCGCGAGCGGGGATGGACCCCACCGTTTTCCTGTGGGGCGCCCTGGTCGGTGCGTCGCCCCGCGCGAGCGGGGATGGACCCCCGTCGAGGTCGCAGATCCTGCGCATCCTCAGCGTCGCCCCGCGCGAGCGGGGATGGACCCGTGACCGTCACCAGGCTGACGCTCACGGCGGGCGTCGCCCCGCGCGAGCGGGGATGGACCCGGCCGCCGACGCAGCGGCGCCGGCAGCTGCCACGTCGCCCCGCGCGAGCGGGGATGGACCCTTCGTCAGGCTGCACCAGAAGACCATGCCGGTCGTCGCCCCGCGCGAGCGGGGATGGACCCGGCACGCAGCAGATCACCGAGAAGGACGCGGTCGTCGCCCCGCACGAGCGGGGATGGACCCCTGGTGCACGGGCTGATCGACAACCAGCTGCGCGTCGCCCCGCGCGAGCGGGGATGAACCCCGGTGCAGTCCACGCACAACGGCGGGGGCCTGGACAACCGGTTGAAGTGCCTGGTCGCCGCCCTGGAAATGCCTAGAAGGCGACGCTTAGCTTGGCGCCGAATTGGATCTGGTCGTCGCGCTCGCTGGAGCGCGCGCGCCCGCGATTGATCACATAGCTCACGAACGACGTGTCATAGCGGCGAACGAAGGCGCTAGCCTCCACAATGCGAGAGCCTAAGGCGATGCGCCTGCCCACCACGAAGTCGGTTCGGCCGAAGCGGCTCTCCCCAATGCCGTCGCCCGAAGAGCCAAAGTACGCGGCCGACGCGCGCCAGCCGACCGGGTGGCTGTAGTTCACGCCGATGGCGCCGCTATGCCGAGAGTACTGCGTTCGTTCGAAAGGGTTGGAGGCCTTGCGGTTCTCAAGGTAGGCATACGACACGAAAGAAGTCCAAGCAGGAGTGATCGTAAACCGAGCTTGGAACTCGGCTCCGCGAAGCCGAACCGAGGACTTGTTGGTGGGGTTGAAGCTGGCGAGTTCCACCACCTCCGAAATCAGGTGCTTCAGGTGCTCGTCGAAAAGACGCACGTCGAGCGTCAAGCCATGTCGAGGTAGGTTGACCATGTACCCAATTTCACGCGAGTCTGCGACTTCGCTGCGTAGCCCACCGGACGATTGGGCAGTCTGGAAGAATATCGGCGTAAACGTGCCCGTCGGCCCTGGTATCGATGACCGCAATGTGTACGAGAAGTTGCCTCGCTGCTCTATCACGTCAGGAGTACGAAGCCCACGCGAGGCCAGGAGCCGTAGAGTCTGGTTGGGTGCGATGTGGAAGTTGAAAGCCGCCCGCGGGGCAGTGGACCACCCAACCAGATCATCGTGCTCAGCGTACACCCCGACGTTGAAGTTCATCCACTTGACGGGCTTGTACTCCAAGTTTCCAAATGCCCTGTATAGATCGTTCGACCGCTTCCCCCCGAGAAACGTCTGGCTGTCCAAGCTTTGCCGGCGGGCTCCCAAGCCGCCGACAAGCCGCAGCTGCTCAGACGCGACAAGTGTCTGCTGAATCTCTATGTCGGCCCGCTTCTCGATCGCGTCCTGGTTCACAACACCGCAAAGTGGCGCCATTGCACGGGGCCCGAGCCTCTGTATCGCTGTGATCGCTTGCATTGCGAGGAGGCTATCTGCAGGTGTGCCGCCGCGAGGGGCTTGGCCGAGAATGAGCGCGGCGGCGTAGGCAGGGTTGGCGCGCCAAATCGCGCCGAGCTCAGGCAGGAATGCAAGCGTCGGGTAGCAGACGGTCCATCGCTGGTCCGTCCTGTTGCTTGAGTACGTCAGCTGCACCTGCAGCTCATGCTGGGGGGACCTGCTAGCCTTCCAGGTGCCAGCCGCATAGAAGTCTCGAAGGTACTTGTCGAAGTACTCTCGCTCGTACTGGCCCCTAAAGGGATTCTCGCTCTTTCCGTCGAGATGGGTGAACTCAAATCCGAGCGACTGCGAATCAGACAGCGAGGTATGGCTTCGAATCAACAGGCGCTTGGCGCGAGTGGTGTCGTGACCAGGGCGTATGCCGTCGACGACATCAAAGCCCTCCGCGCCGTCGGCGCTTGCCGCAATGTGCAGTGCCGTGTTGCCCAGGACGGTCGCCAACCGAACGTGCGTGCGGTACTCTCCGCCCTCTGCACCCATGGCCGTCAATGAACCCCGAGGTACATCCCTCGGGTGCTTGGTGATGATGTTGACGACGGCCATCATCGAATTCGGGCCGTAGGTCGCGGAGTTCGGGCCTCGCGTGACTTCGATACGCTCGACGTCCTCCACAGTCACCGGTAAGTGGGTCCAATGTATCTCAGAGAAACCCGGCCGGTAAACCGAGATCCCGTCAATCAGCACGTTCATTCGTCGAGGATTCCGGATGTTCGTACCGTGGTAGTTGAGGATCACGAGGTTGCCGGTCGACTGGGTGACCTCCATGCCAGGGACCAGTCTGAGGGCGTCCCATATATGCTCGATGTTCAGCAGGCGCAGTTGCTCCGCAGTTATTACCGTCACACTTGCAGGCACGTCCTGCAGCGATTGCTTGAGGCGCGCCGGCGTGATAACCGTCGAAATGGCATCAGCATCTTCAGGCGCGCCTTCGGCCGCGGACGACATGCATGCGGACACAATCGCCCCTAACGCAGCTGCCAGGTGTGATCCTTTCATGTTCTACCCCCTGTTGACGCTCGGATAAGTGAACGCGATGAAGTGGGTCGCATTGAGCATGAAGTGCGCGAGCATCGACGCCTCAATCCGACCCGTAACCTGAAAGGCGTATCCATAGCCAAGGCCCGCGAGCGCAGCGAGTGCGACGTAGTAGATGCCTCCAGCAGCGTGAGCAAGACCGAAGAGCAGGCTAGCCGCTGCGAGTGGCAACCAACGCAGGTGAGGTCGGCCCCTTACAAACTCAGTCTTCGCCAAGCCACCTTGGACGACTCCACGGAAGAACGCCTCCTCCATCACGCACGTCCAGAGGAGCATCTTGATCAAGTGCCACACGGTGAATGAGGGCAACTTGACCTCAGGCCTGACGTATCCGACGGCCCAAGCGGTTGTGACGACTACCAGTGTCGTGATTGCGCCAATCGCGAGTGCGGGCCTAGTAGCTACCCTGGCCTCTGCCCAAGTGTGGATGCGTTGACAGTAGAACGCCATCAGCACAAGGCCGGCAAGTCCGGCATCGAAATGGGCCGTCAGACGCATCGGTGATGCGTCAGGGGAGAGGCGGAGCCCGTTGATGAAGACGACCTCGGGAAAGCCGGGAAGCAGTCGCACAGCGAGCGCGAAAGCCACCACTACGCCCATGATCGCACAGGCCCGCTGGACGCTTCGGACTGCGGCCCAGTTTCGGCCTGCCGGGATAAGGCAAGCGATCACAGCGATGCTCGCGCCTAGCGGCGTCAGCGTCCCAACGGAAAGTCCGATTGCAATGGCGATTCCCAGAAACAACGGCCATACTGGGAGTTGGCGGCCAGAAGGAAGCGTCAATGGTGCCAACCAAATGGCAGCTATTGCCAGACCGAGTGCAATGGCTGAGACAATCATCGATTGTAGCTGTAGGACTGGAGGCCTATACTTCGATCAGCCCGTAGTGAACGGGGAGCAAGCCGAGATCCGTGGGCCGGTAGACTTCGAGCTTGTCCTTAATTTCCACCCCGCTGCTGTCAAGCCTTTCAAGCGGCGAGTTAGCTCCGCCGCTACGCAAACTCATCATGGCGAGGAGTCTCTGCAATCCTTTTCAAGGAGGTTCCTCCTGAATTGGATTTCTTGATTGCGTCACTCAGCAATTTGGGCTCTGCGTCCATGGTCACGAAGGCTGCGCAACCGATTCGACAGGCTCCCTGAATGAGTGCGTCCTGGCCGTACTTGGATGAATGCGAGCGTGTGCGGGTCCTTCCGCAGCAGATCCTTCGCAACGTCGAGTCCCGATGGCCGGTCACCAAATCGAACGTCGAGCACCACCACACGGGGGTGATGCCCGGGTATCGAAGGCCGACATCTATCGTCGGCAGACGCTGTCGCGACGACTTTGATGCTATGCCGCGCCAAGGCACTCTTCAGACCTTCGATGTTGAGCGGATGGCGTCGGCAATATGGGCCCCGAATGGGTTCCATGATGATCCCGTGGTTTCTTGCCTACCGCGCCGACGGCAGGCGCGCAGTCACTCTATCGCATCGACGGGTGCTCTAGCGAGGAATTTCTAGCATCCGGCACCCGGGTGCGACATTCTCTTGCAATTGCAATTCATTGCCAGCCAGGCAAGAGATGTCGTTGGTAGTATCGCGTGCGGGTCCGCGGACCGTGTAGCCGCTCTTTTCTTGGCCTAGGTAGGATGCGGAAAGTGAAGTCCAGCCCAGTCAACTCGCGCCCGCGGTAACGGCGCCTGCCGTCACCGGTTCACCGGTGCGGCTGCCTATCCTCAAATTCAAGCCGGGGCGGCTTATCCCGCCAGGACAAGCGCGAGCTCTTCATCGCCATCAGCTCACGCATCGCCAGGCTGCGCAAGGGACAGCCACATCACCCAGGCCCAGCTCGCCCAGGCCCCGGGCGTTTCTCAATCGACGGTCACCGCCTACGAGCCGGGGCGCCGGCGCGCGCCGGTGTTCGCACTGCCGTTGCTGGCTCGAACGCTGGGCGTGAGCGTGGAAGAACTCATCGGCGAAGAAGCCTCCAGCGAGACGCGCAAGCGCGGCCGAAGCCCGAAGCTCATGCAGCACATGGAGCGCATCAACGCGCTGCCCAAGGCTCAGCAGAAGTTCGTCATGCAGATGATCGAGATGGCGCTCGCCCAGGCCAGCAGCCAGGCTGCCGCGCGATGACCAAAGGCCGACCACCAAACGCAACAAGGGCCGCGTATGCGGCCCTTGTTATGTGCCCCTCATAGACGCCAACCAGCCATCCGTCTATCGAAGGCTCGCAATGAATGCGGCAAAGGTCGGCGCCAAGGCGGTCAAGTTGTCCCAATAGGGCTGCGCCTCATCATCAGCCTCTTGCTCGTGATCCCAAAAGAACACGCCACCTCGATCTTTCCCTTTGACGGCCAGGGCGATCACGTTCCCGCCGGGATCGGCACCGACGGGCAAAAGCTCTTCAGGCATCCGGTCCGCGTATAGCTTCAACTTGTACGGCAGCGTCTCCGTTTTCGTCTTCGACAGCAGCGGAAAGAAGTATTGAACAGAACCTTCCCCCTCGCCCGGAACTTCAAAGGTACTTTGCGCAGGCCTTTCGCCAGTGTTTTGCGCGAGGTATTTGCGGTAATCCTCCGGCAGCCTAGAGCCCAAGAAGCTCTCGAAGACAGCAATGGCAGAATCGTCAATCATTTGAGCCTCACAGTGGACATTGTTTCGCAAAGCCGCCAGTGCGCTTGACGGCACCGTGAATGTCTTCCGGTATCAGAAGCATCTTCCCGGATTCCTGGTGATGGTGCCATGTATACCGGACGCCATTGATTTTTGGTGCGCCATCGCCATGCGGATTTCCCTTTCCGTACGCTGCGTTGTTTGCGCGCGAGAAGTCTGTTCCACGCGACGCCCCCGGCTCAATGTTGACAGTCTTCACGGCATATCGCGAGAAGTCCGGATAACCCTGGATGTTGAACGGCACGCCATGCGGGTACTTTCCTCGAATGTCGGCCGGGAGGTGCTCCGCGGGATAGACCTTGCCTGCATGGCATTTATTGATGACGGGGCGACCATTGACCGTCGCCGGTTGACTCTTATTCGAGTGCGTCTCATACGTTCCCTTCGGAAGTTTCTTTGCGAGACCGAAGGGGTCAATCCAGTTGACAGGACTGGGCCCATAGGTGTGCAAGTTGCTGCCGCCAAGCAAACCGATGGGGTCACGACTGACATAACGTCCGGCGTGCGGGTCGTAGTAGCGATATCGGTTGTACGCCAGGCCGGTTTCCTCGTCCCAGTATTGGCCCTGGAACCGAATCGGGTTTGAGATTCCGGCCTTGCGCGCTGCCTCGCTGATGACTTCCCTTGCTTGCCCCCAGGCCTTGTACTGCCCCGACCAAGCGATGCTGCCTTCGTGGTCAGTCAAGTCCTGCGGCGTGCCGAGGTGATCGACCTGGTAGAAGGCGATTTCTTCCTTCGCGAACCCTGGCCCTGCTGGTTTCTCGGCCTCGCCGTTCCACAGCGGATCGCGGTCGATGTCATACCGCCCGTTGGCCCCCATCAGTTCCTTGGCGCCCACGCTGGCCGTCAGCGCGATCGGCCCTTGCCGCGTCGCCTGCGCCAGCGGCACAAAGCTGCCGGCCTCGTGGACGTAATGCACGCTGCGCTTATCGCTGCTCTCGAAGGCAAGCACGTCGCCGTCCCACCCGAAGATGGTCTTCGCCTTCGCCGCTGTGCTTGGCGATGCGCCGGCCGAGCGGGTCGTAGGCGAAGGTGGTGGTGCCTTGCGGCGTGGTCGCCTTGACCATGCGTTTGAAGCCGTCCCACTCGAAGGTCGAGACCTCGCCGTTGTGGGTGCGCTTGATGAGGTTGCCGCGCTCGTCGTAGTCGTAGTGGGTGCCGGCGTAGTCGCGCAGCAGGTTGTCCAGCAGCTTGGTGCCGCGCTTTTCGGGGCTGACGATGTTGCTGGCCGGGTCGAAGGCGAAGACCTCGTGGCCGAGCGCGCCGGTGGCCGCGAGCAGCCGTCCGACGGGGTCGTACTTGTATTCGAGCTGGCCGCGGCGGCTGTCCATGATGCCGGTGAGCTGGCCGGCACGGTCGTAGCGGTAGCTGCGGTTGATGCTCGTGGCGCTTCCCTGCGTCTTGGCGCCGGCCACCTTGCTGACGTGCTGCTCCAGCAGCCGCCCGGCCGGGTCGTAGCGCTGGCTCTGCTGCAGCCCGTTGCCCTGCTGGCGGTGCACCTCGCGGTGCAGCGCATCGCGCTCGAAGCCGACGATGTCGTGGCCGTCCAGCACCAGGCCGTGCACGTGGCCCGAGCCATAGGTGAGCCACTCCAGTGTGTGGCCGCCGGGGCGGGTGGTGCCCACGCGCTGGTTCAGCTCGTCGTAGCGGTGCTGCCAGACGGCCGTCTGGCCTTCGCGCAGGTACTGCTGGTGCTCGCGGACCAGGTTGCCGGCCTCGTCGTAGAACCAGCTGAGCTTGGCGTCGGCGTTGCCGGCTTCGGCCAGCTGGCCGCGGCCGTTGTAGCCGAAGGTCTCGACCTGCTCGGCCCGCCCTGGGACCGTGGCCTGGCGGCGCAGGAGCCGGCCCATCGGGTCGAATTCGAGCTTGGTCGTGGCCTGGCCCTCGACCACCTCGGCAAGCACGCCGCTGCCTTCGTCATAGCGGTACTCGGTGGCCTTGCCGTCGAAGCCGCATTCCTCCAAGAAATGTTTGCGATTCTTGGCGAGCCAACTGGGTTCGTGACGTGGCGGGTGGCCGTTCTGGATGCTCATCGATGTAAGAATTCGGTCCGGGACTAGACAATTCTGAAACCGGGCCAAGCTGCGGTTTCGAGATCCTCGAAGCCGACGCCCCGCAGTCCACCAGCATGATCCGCGCGTTGACGAAATAGATCTGAGCAAAATATTCCATCGTAGCTTGGGTAGAGCCCCTTTATTCTGAAGGCGGCCTCACTCACATCCTCTCGTATTCTTAGCTGCTTAATCTTGAGGATTCCGTCCTCACCAAAAAGCGATGATCGAGCCTCATCGAGCACCTCGGATCGGCCGCGATAGACAAGGCGCGCTGCATGGTATTTGGTCGTGGTGGCTTCGTTTCCCTGGCGATCAAGCATCTTGATGGGCTTGCACGACTCAAAAGTTACGTTGGCTGCATTCGCCACCTGGATAAATGTCGAACTGACGATGTAGAAGTTGCTCCCCATGGCCCGAATATCAAATTCGTAACCGCGATCCTTCGTAATCAGTACCAAGCCATCAGGAAACGGGGCAAAGGTCTGAAACCCATCCTTGTACCCACTACCTGCGTACCAATTGAAGGCCCCGTGGTCAACGCTCTTTAGCGTTGACGAGTCATAGAAACGGTCGTACAGAGCGCCGTCCAGCATGCCGATCGGGCACCCTGGAGCCTTCTTCTGAGTCAACACAAAGAATTCCGCCATGCGGCCGCCATCAGTGTGCCGCACTCAGCCATCATCTAGCATGAGTTGCTGCGCCACCATGCTCGACGCACGTTGAACCTCCTTCATATCTGAGTGAAGGCGCCGGAGGCGCTTCCTTCAGTGGGAACAAAGTCGACACCTTTAAAATCGGCTGCACGAGCCAACCGCACAAACTCCTCGGAGCAGTAAACGGTGTCATGGCCAGGTGCCATAGCTTTTAGTTGAAATGCATGGCAAGCAAAGTCCGGTCGGAAATGAAACTTCTTAATCCGATCAACAGCCAGCCCACGGCGCCGAGGAAAGAGTTCACTTTGATTCATATCCAATGCCTCTGGTAGCTCGACTCTCTTGAAGAGAGCAACGCTGTATTGCTTGCGTGACGCCGCCATCCCCTTTGGATCACGCACGTCGATTGACGCAGCATCGTCAAAGTCCACATTGAGCGACTTCATGATTTCAACCAGCTTTTCGCTGACGATGTGGAAGAACTTGGAGTCCCCTCGAATCTCGAACTCGATAGGCGTTTCCTCCTTCACTATTAAGCAGAGGCCGGGAGGAAACTTTTGATGAGGACGCCCAAGTGCTTGATTTGCATACCACGGAAACATTCCATGCTCAACGGTCTTCCTGATTCGCGACATGGCTCAGCCACGCCCGGTGTGGCTCATGAGTTGAGCCAGC
>CAMLJY010000006.1 GCA_946480465.1 uncultured Burkholderiales bacterium | reverse complement strand
CCACGCCCGCGGCCTGCTCGCTGGCCGCCTGCGACAGCGACTGCGCCGTGGCGCTCACTTCTTCCGACGCACCGGCCAGCGCCTCGGCGCCGCCGTTCACCTCGGACACCACCTGCGACAGCTTGGCCACCATGTTCTGCATGGCCTGCATCAGCTGGCCGATCTCGTCGCGCGTCTTCGCCTCGATGCGAACCGTCAGGTCGCCCTCGGCCAGCCGGTTCGCGGCATCCACCGCCTGCGCCAGCGGCTTGCTCACGCCGCGGCTGATCAGGAAGCCCAGCACGGCGCCGGCCACCAGCGCGCCCACGATGGTCGCGATCATCAGCTGGCGGCTCTCCTGGTAGAGCGCGGTCGTCTCGTTCGAAGCCTCCTTGGCGCGCGCTTCCTTCTGCGTCGTCAGTTCGGTCAGCGTCTCGTCCAGTGCATTGGCGTGCGTGCTGACCGTCGATACCGCCTGGGCCAGCGTCTCGTCGCGCTCGGCCAGCTTGCGGCCATTGAGCAGTGCCAGCACCGCCTGGTGCGAGCGCACGTAGTCGTCCATCGCCCGGCCGTAGCTGGCGAACAGCTGCTTGCCGCGTTCGCTGACGAACAGCGGCCGCGCCTTCTCCATCTGTTCCTTCATCGTCGCGATGGCCTTGTCGGCGACGGCCACGTGCTTGGCTCGCTCTTCCTGAGAGCTGGCCAGCAGCGCATTGGCGCGCGCGCGGCCGATGTAGATGAGGTTGATGTTGGCCTCTTTGACGTACGACAGCCCGAGCAGCTCGCGCTCGTACATGCGGTCGGCCATGTCGTTGATCTTGCCGGCATTGCTGATGCCGACGTAGCCGACGAGGCCGCTCGCCGCGGCGACGATGAGGAACGCAGCGATCAGCCGTATGCCGATCTTGATGTTGCCTAGCATGGGGATCTCCCTGGGGGATGAAATGGGTGTGGATGGAACTAGTTGGGCTGCAGCGCGTTGCTGTCGGTGGCCTGCCGGAGGGGGCGCTCGGCCATGCTGCCGGCCATCAGCGCCGGCACGTCGAGGATCAGGGCCACTTCGCCGTTGCCGAGGATGCTGGAGCCGCTGATGCCCTTGACGTGGGCAAACATCTTGGACAGCGGCCGGATCACGGTCTGGAATTCGCCGAGCAGGCGGTCGACCACCAGGCCCATCGTGTGGCCGCCGCAACGCAGCACCACGATGTTCTGGCGCGCCGAGGGCGGGCCTTCCAGTTCGAACAGCTCGCGCAGGCGGATGTAGGGCAGCACCGCCCCGCGCAGGTTGGTGTAGTCGTGGCCCGGCTCGGCGGTGTAGGCGACGCATTCCTCCACCATCTCCAGCGGCACCACGAACACCGATTTGCCGACGCCCACCTGGAAGCCGTTGATGATGGCCAAAGTGAGCGGCAACCGCACGGTGACGGTGGTGCCCAGGCCCGGTCGGCTGTCGATGGCCACGCTGCCGCGCAGCGCAGTGATGTTGCGCTTGACCACGTCCATGCCCACGCCGCGGCCCGACAGGTTGGTCACGGCCTCCGCGGTGGAGAAGCCGGGCTCGAAGATCAGCGCGTAGATCTCGGCGTCGCTCATCGCGCGGCCGGGCTCCACCAGTCCGCGCTCTAGGGCCTTGGCCAGGATGCGCTCGCGGTCCAGCCCGCCGCCGTCGTCGCTGACCTCGATCACGATGCTGCCGGAGTCGTGGAAGGCGTTCAGCCGCACCGTGCCCTGCGCCGGCTTGCCGCGGGCGGCGCGCACGGCGGCGGCTTCGATGCCATGGTCCATCGAGTTGCGCACCAGGTGCGTCAGCGGGTCGGCGATCTTCTCGACCACGGTCTTGTCCAGCTCGGTGTCCTCGCCGCTGATCTCGAGGCCGATGTCCTTGCCCAGTTCGCGGGCCACGTCGTGCACCACGCGCTGGAAGCGGCTGAAGGTGGCGCCGATCTTCACCATGCGCAGCTGCAGCGCGCTGTCGCGCACCTCTTCCACCAGGCCGGACAGCGTGGAGTGCGCTTCCAGAAGCTCCACGTCGCGCACACGGCGCGCGGCCACGCCGGCGCCGGCGGAGGCGATGATCAGCTCGCCCACCAGGTCGATCAGCCGGTCCAGCTTGTCGGCATCCACCCGGATGGAGGCGCGCTCGGCATTGCGCTCGGGCGTGCGGGTGGCTCGTGCCTGCAGCTGCTTGTCCAGCGCGGCATCGACGATGGCCTGCGGCACGCGGCCCTGCTGCACCAGGATGTCGCCCAGGCGCTGCGTCGGCTCCACCGTCTGCTGCGCCTTCAGTGCGCGGTCCAGCTCGTGCGCCGTCACGCTGCCGCAGCGCACCAGGATCTCGCCCAGCTGGGCCGTGCATTCCGGCAGCGCCTCGATCAGCGCGACGAACTCGCCGATGCGGCTGTTCGGCGGAATGATGCGGATGGACGAATCCTCGAGCACGAACTCGAACACGTTCTCGATAGTTGCCTTGTCGGCGCTGCTGCGCAGCGCCAGCTCGAAGCCGAGGTAGCACGCCTCCGGATCCATCGCCGCGGCGTCGGGCAGCGCGTCGGGCAGGGTGACGATGGCGGTGATCTCGCCCAGCCGGCGCAAATAGCGCAAGAAAGACATGGGGTCTATGCCGTTGCGCAGCACGTCCGGGCCGAAGCGCAGCGACAGATGCCACGTGCCTTCGGTGGCCGTGGCGGTCCGTGGTGCGCCGGCGGCTGCGTCGTGCTCACTGCCGGCGTCGCCCGCAGCTGCCGGGCCCGCCACGTGGCAGCGCAGCTGCGCCAGCAGCGGCAGGCCGGCGGCTTCGAGTTCAGGGTCCGGTCCGTGCACGCCGCCCGCAATGGACGTCACCAGGGCGCCGATGTGGTCGGCGCAGCGCAGCAGCAGCGCCAGCAGTTCGCCGTCGATGCTCGTGCGCCCGGCGCGCACTTCATCCAGCACGCTTTCGGCCACGTGGGTGAAGTCCACCATGTGGTCCAGGCCGAACAGGCCGGCCGATCCCTTGATGGTGTGCGCGGCGCGGAAGATGGCATTCACCGCCTCGGCATGGTCGCCGGGCTGGTTCATGGTCAGCAGCGCCGCTTCCATCGCCTCGAGCAGCTCGCGGCTTTCGGCGATGAAGGTCTGCAGGGCGTCTTCGAGATTCATGGTGGCACTCCCACGTCAGGCGGCGTTGGCGGCGTCGGCAGCGCGGGTGGCGCTGCCTTCGCCGAACCAGGCCGCCAGGTCCAGCAGCTCGAAGGCTTCGACCATCGCCAGGCTCGGGTTGCGCAGGTGCAGCGGGCGGCCCAGCACCTGCGCTTCGCGGCGCAGCAGCATCAGCAGTTGCAGGCCGGCGGTGTCCACCTCGCTCACCTCGGCCAGGTCCAGCTCGATGGGGCCGGTGCCCGGCAGCGCGGCCAGCAGCAGCGGCTTCAGTTCCGCTGCGCGGTAGATCGTCAGCTCGCCTTCGAGCAAGATAACGTTCGAAGAGCTCGTCATGGCAGCACCAGCTTCTGAACCACGCCGATCATCTGCTCGGGCTTGAAGGGCTTCAGCACCCAGGCCTTCGCTCCCGCCTCCTGGCCTTCCTTCTTCTTCGCGTCCTGTGACTCGGTGGTCAGCATCACCACCGGCGTGAACTTGTAGGCCGGTATCTGCTTGACGGCCTTGACGAAGCTGATGCCGTCCATGTTCGGCATGTTGACGTCGCTGATCATCAAATGGACCTTCTGGCCCTTCAGCTTGCCGAGTGCGTCCTTGCCGTCGCTGGCTTCCAATACGTCGTATCCGGCGCCGCGCAGGGCGATGCCGACGACCTGCCGCAGCGAGGCGGAGTCGTCGACGATCATGATGGTCTTGGCCATGGGATTTCCCTCGGTGGGTCGGTTGTAGGGGCTGTTCAGAAGAAGGTGACTTCGGCTTCCGCCGGGATTGCCGCGCGGGCCTGTCGGCTGTCGCGGTGCACCTGGCGTTCCTCCGCCATGGCGTACGTGCTTTCCAGCGCTTGCAATAGCTCGGCGGCGGACAGCGGCGGCACGTTGCCGCTGCGTTCGAAGGCATTGCGGTGCTCGGCCAGGCAGGCCGGCATGCGTTCGATGTTGGCCTTCACGTGGCTGAGGATCTGTGCCACGCGGTCCTGGAACTGCAGCTGCACCAGCGCTTCGGAAATCTCCGACTGGATGCCGACGCTTTCCGAGCGCAGCAGGCTGGTGGAATCGACCAGCGCGTCGGTGATGCCGCGGAAGTCGCCGAGCACGCCGGCGATCGTGCGGCGGGCGGCCTGCACCGATTCGCCGTCATGCGCGGCTGATGCATCGGCCGCCTGGCGGGTATCGCCGATCGCCGCGCTGATGCGCGCGACGGTGTCGGTGATGCGCTGGCCGGTGCGGCCCGATTCGGCGGAGAGCTTGCGGACTTCCTGCGCGACGAGCGCGAAGCCGCGCCCGGCATCGCCGGCGTGGGCCGCCTCGATGGCCGCATTGATCGCCAGCAGGTTGGTCTGCGATGCGATCGCGGCGACGCTGCCGGCCATCTGCTGCAGGGCCTCCACGTGCGCACCCAGCGCGTGCACGCGGGCCACCATCTCGGCCTTGCCGCGGCGGGCGGCGTCCAGGTCGGCAATCAGGCGCGACAGGTTCGCGTCGCTCTTCTCGAACACGGCGAGCAGGCCGCCCTCGCCACCGTCGATCGACTGCGTCGTCGTGCTGGAGGCCTGCACCGCGCGGTCCAGTTTGTCCACGATACCGGAGAAGCGCTGCGCCAGCGACGAGATGGCCTGCTCCATCTGGCCTCGGGACGTTTCGATCTGGGCCGTCCAGACCGGCGCCAGCGCGGCGCTGAAGCGCTCGTGGCCGGCCAGGCAGTCGGCCAGTGCCTGGCGGCGGTGGTGTTCGTCCCGCGCCGCCAGAGGCAGCCCGGCCAAGCCCGCGGCCACCAGCAGGGCTGCCGCGGTGGCGCTGGGCCAGCCGGCTGGCGCCAGCAGCAGCACGGCCGCCGCGCCGGCCAGGCCCAGCAGGACCGCATGGGCGCGTGTGCGCCGGGATTGAATGTTCAGCTTGGGAACCGGCGGTTCCCCCATCCCTGTCATCGTCATGTCGTGGCGTCCCGGACGCTGATTGGCCATACCGCCCGGTTCGCCGGGCGTTGTTGCTCGGGTATCGGCCGATGGACGCGATGTTGAAGGTTTTGCTGGAGTAACCATTTCTACTGAAAGCAGCAGTTTTATCGATTATTCTCGCGAGTCCTGTGAACGGTCCTCGCCAGCGCTGCTGGCTACACTCCCGGCCATGCCTTGGTTGGACGAACTCAAGTGGGACCGCGAGGGCCTGATCCCGGTCATCGCGCAGGAAGCGTCGTCGGGCGATGTCCTGATGTTTGCCTTCATGAACCGCGAGGCGCTCAGCCGCACCGCCGAGCTGCGTCAGGCCGTCTACTGGAGCCGTTCGCGCCAGCGCCTGTGGCACAAGGGCGAGGAATCGGGCCATTTCCAGCAGGTGCACGAGATCCGCGTCGATTGCGATGCCGACGTCGTGCTGTTGAAGGTCACGCAGCTCGGGCACGAGCCCGGCATCGCCTGCCATACCGGGCGCCATTCCTGCTTCTTCAATCGGCTGGACGGCCAGGGCGCCGACGCCGCCTGGACCGCCGTCGAGCCGGTGCTCGAAGACCCCGAACGCATCTACCGCAAATGAACCCGACGCCCTCGTCTTCGGACGTCCTCGCCCGCATCGCCGAGGTCATCGAGTCGCGCAAGCCCGAGGCCGGCGGTGACCCCGACAAGAGCTACGTCGCGAAGCTGTTCACCAAGGGCACGGACGCCATCCTGAAGAAGATCGGCGAAGAGGCCACCGAGACCGTGATGGCGGCCAAGGACGGCGACACCCAGAAGCTGGTCTACGAAGTGGCCGACCTGTGGTTCCACTCGATGATCGCGCTGGCGAAGTTCGGCCTGACGCCGCAGCAGGTGATCGCCGAGCTGGCACGGCGCGAGGGCCTGTCCGGCCTCGAGGAATTTGCGCGGCGCACGCCTGCCGCGCCGGAGGATCCGCGATGAACGAACCCGGTCAGTCGCTCCCCGTCGTCGAGAGCCAGGCCGACACCTCGCTGCGCAACATCGGCCACATCAGCTACGCACTGCACGCCATCGTCGCCGTCGCGGCGGTGACGCCTGGCACGCAGGGCAGCATCCTGCTGCTGATCGCCGCCTTCATCCTCGACCTGGTCAAGCGCGACGATGCCGTGGGTACCTGGCAGGAGTCGCATTTCCGCTGGCGCATCCGCACCGTGGTGTTCAGCGCCATCGCCTACGTGCTGACGATCCCGCTCTGGTTCCTGTTCGTGCTGCCCGGATGGATCGCCTGGGGAATCATCTCCATCTGGTTCCTCTACCGCGTGGTGCGCGGCTGGCTGGCCCTGAACGACCGGCGGCCGATGCCGCTTTGAATGCCTTCACCATGAGCCACGACCCCAACTGCATCTTCTGCAAGATCGTCGCCGGGCAGATCCCGTCGAAGAAGGTCTACGAGGACGAGGACATCCTTGCCTTCCACGACATCCATCCCTGGGCGCCGGTGCACATCCTGATCATCCCGAGGCGCCACATCACCAGCATGGTCGACGTGACGGTGGAGGACCAGGCGCTGCTGGGCAAGATGATGGCGGTCTCGCCCAGGCTGATGGCCGACCTCGGTGTCACCAACGGTTACCGCCACGTTATCAACACGGGCCGCGACGGCATGCAGGAGGTGATGCACCTGCACCTGCACGTGATGGGCGGCCCCAGGCCCTGGGCGAAGGGCTAGCCTTCCCGAATTCCTGCTGCCCGTGCGGGCTGTCACGCCCGCAGGGCGAACCGCGGCCGGCGAAGCGGGTCACCTAGAATCATTCATTCCGTCTAGAGGAGTTCGTCATGGGATCTTTCAGCATCTGGCACTGGCTGATCGTGCTGGCCGTCGTGTTGCTGATCTTCGGCACCAAGAAGCTGAAGAACGTGGGCTCCGACCTCGGCGCGGCCGTCAAGGGCTTCAAGGACGGCGTACGCGACGGCGGCACGTCGGCCGATGCAGCCGCGGGTGCGCCGGCCCAGCAGGTCACGGCCAACAAGGCCGACCCGAATACCGTCGACGTCGAAGCGAAGCAGAAGTCCTGATCCAGCGTTCGCGGTCCGCCGCGTTCCCGGAAACCGCCGATGATCGACTTCGGATTCGACAAGCTGGCCCTGATCGGCGCCGTCGCGCTGATCGTGATCGGGCCGGAGAAGCTGCCGCGCGTTGCCCGCACGGTGGGCCACATGCTCGGCAAGGCGCGCCGCTACGTGGCCGACGTGAAGGCGGAGGTCAACCGCTCGATCGAGCTGGAAGAACTGCAGAAGATGAAGTCGCAGTTCGAATCCGCCGCGCGGGACGTCGAAAGCACCGTCTCGCGCGAGGTCAATGCCGCGAGCGCGGCCTTCTCGGAAGGCGTCGGCGAACTGCAGCAGTCGTTCGAGGCCAACCCCTACGATCCCCTGTCGGCACCGCCGGCCCCCCCGCCACCGCAGTACAAGCGGCCGAACAAGAAATGGCGCGTGAAGCGCAGCGCCGTGCCGCGCTGGTACAAGGAACGCGCCAGTGTGCGCCGCCACGCCCAGTCCGGCGCGGCGCGCGTGGCGCGCTTCCGCCCGCCGGCCTTGAAGCGATGAGCCACCGGCGCACGCCGCGGCTCGCAGTCCCGAGGAACGAATGAGCGAGCCCCGCGATGAGCTCGAAGGCACCGAACAGCCCTTCGTCTCCCACCTGATCGAACTGCGTGACCGCCTGGTCCGCGCGCTGCTGGCCGTGGCCGTTGCCTTCGGCGTGCTGGCCTTCTTTCCCGGCCCGTCGGGCCTGTACGACCTGCTGGCCGCACCGATGGTGGCGCACCTGCCGCGCGGCGCCACGCTGATCGCCACCAACGTGATCTCGCCGATCCTGGTGCCGCTGAAGATCACGCTGATGGCGGCCTTCATGGTGGCGCTGCCGGTGGTGCTGTACCAGGTCTGGGCCTTCGTCGCGCCCGGCCTCTATTCGCACGAGAAGAAGCTGGTGCTGCCGCTGGTGATCAGCAGCACGCTGCTCTTCATCATCGGCGTCGCGTTCTGCTATTTCCTCGTGATCCCCGGGATGTCGAAGTTCATCCAGGCCTTCGCGCCCAGCACGATCACGGCGGCGCCGGACATCGAGCAGTACTTCGGCTTTGTACTGACGCTCTTCCTCGTCTTCGGCATCGCCTTCGAGGTGCCGGTCGCGGTCGTCGTGCTGGTGCGCATCGGCATGGTGTCGACGGAGCAGCTGAAGTCCTTCCGCGGCTACTTCATCGTCGGCGCCTTCATCATCGCGGCAGTGGTGACGCCGCCGGACGTGATCTCGCAACTGGCGCTGGCGGTGCCCATGTGCCTGCTGTACGAGATGGGCATCTGGGCGGCGAAGCTCTTCGTCAAGCACACGCAGCCGCCCCCCGAGCCCGATGCCGCGAAGGCGGGCACGACGACCGACACCTGACCCGGCCGCGCCATCGCGCAAGCGCTGGTGCCGGCGGGTGCCACTGCGCCCGACCGCGCTGCCTGCGGAAGCGCTGGCCGCCCTCCCGGGGGCATGCGCCCTTCAGCGCCGCGGGCTGCCCGGCTGGCGCGGTCGCTGGCCGACCACCAGCGTCACCTGCACCGTCTGGTTGCCGCGCTGCACGTCGATCGATGCCTCGCTGCCCGGCTTCAGCGCGGCCACGCGGTTCAGCAGCTCGGCGGTGTTCGCGACCGGCCGGCCGCCGACCGCGGTCACCACGTCCCCGGGCCGCATGCCGCCCTTGCTGGCGGGGCCGTCCTGCAGCACGCCGGTGATCAGCGCGCCTTCCTTGACCGGCAGCTTGAAGTTCTCGGCGAACTCCGGCGTCAAATCCCGCGGTTCGACGCCGATCCAGCCCCGCGTGACCTGGCCGTCCCGCAGCAGGCCTTCCATCACCTGCTGCGCGACGTCGACGGGGATCGCGAAGCCGATGCCCATGCTACCGCCCGAACGCGAAAAGATGGCGGTGTTGATGCCCACCAGGTGGCCCCGCACGTCGACCAGCGCGCCGCCCGAGTTGCCGGGGTTGATCGCCGCGTCGGTCTGCACGAAGCTTTCGAAGGTCGACAACCCCAGGCCCTGCCGGCCCAGCGCGCTGACGATGCCCGAGGTGACCGTCTGCCCGACGTTGAACGGGTTGCCGATCGCGAGCACGACATCGCCGACCTGCAGTGCCTCCAGCCGTCCCAGCGTGATCGCGGGCAGCCGGTCCATCGCGATGCGCAGCACCGCCAGGTCGGTCTCGGGGTCGGTGCCCACCACTTCGGCGCGCGCCTCGCGGCCGTCGGACAGGCGCACGTCGATCTCGGTGGCACCGGCGATCACGTGGTTGTTGGTCAGCAGGATGCCTTCGGGCGAGACGATCACGCCCGAGCCCATGCCGACCTGCGTTTCCGCGCCGCGCTCGTGGAAGAAGAAGCGGAAGGTCGGGTCCTGCGCATGCGGATTGCGCCGGCCGGCCTTGCTGGCGGTGACGCTGACCACCGCCGGCGCCGCTGCGCGCGCCGCGGCGTGATAACCCGTGAAGCCGCTGGCCGCGCCCGGCGGGGCCTCTGCCGCTGCCGCCCCCCCGGCCGGCTCCGGTGCGGTGCGCAGGGAGACCACGTCGGTCAGCGGCCGGCCTTCGCGCATCAGCCACTGCGGCTTGAGGGTGCCGACCACGAACAGCACCGCCAGGGCGACCGTGGCGGCCTGCGAGAAAATCAGCCAGAGTCGTCGCATCGGCGGGGGCAAGGCACGAGAAGGAAAGGAGCGGCCGGCGTATGGTGCAACGGCGCGAACTGGAGGTCTATCTGGCCACGCTGCTGGCCGTCGACACGTTCCGGGATTATGGGCCGAACGGCCTGCAGATCGAAGGTGGCGCCGAGGTGCGCACGTTGGTCTCGGGCGTCACCGCGAGCCGCGCGCTGATCGACGCGGCGATCGAGCGCGGCGCCGATGCCATCCTCGTCCACCATGGCCTGTTCTGGCGTGGCCACGATGGCCGCCTGACGGGCTGGCTGCGCGAGCGGGTGGCGCGCCTGATCACGCATGGCATCAACCTGTTCGCCTACCACCTGCCGCTGGATGCGCATGCGGACTGGGGCAACAACGCCCAGCTCGGCCGCGTGCTCGGCCTGCAGGCGGACGCGCGCTTCGGCGAGCAGTCGCTCGGCTTCATCGGCCCGGCGGGCGCACTGGGCGATGCCGACCTCCTGGCCGCCACCGTCGCCGAACGCCTCGGGCGCACGCCGGTGCTGGTGCCGGGTGACGGCCGGCCGCTGGCGCGCATCGCCTGGTGCACGGGCGGCGCGCAGGGCTACTTCGAGGCGGCCATCGCCGCCGGCGCCGACGCCTTCCTGACCGGCGAGATCTCCGAACCGCAGGCCCACATCGCGCGCGAGACCGGCGTCGCCTTCCTCGCCTGCGGCCACCATGCGACCGAGCGCTACGGCGCGCCGGCGCTGGCGGAGCACGTGGCCGGGCGCTTCGGCCTCGTGCACCACTTCATCGACATTCCCAATCCCGGCTGACATCCCGATGAACGACGGCAACCACGGCCTGCTGGCGGTGACCATGGGCGACCCGGCCGGCATCGGCCCGGAAATCGTGGCGCGCGCGCTAGCGTCCGAAGAGAGCGGCCGCTGTGTGGTCGTCGGCGACGCCGGCGTGATGCGCCGCGCGGTTCGCCAGTGCGGCCTGCTGTGCCCGGTGGTGGTGCTCGAGCGGCCGACCGACCTGCCGCCGCCCGGCTGCGTGCCCGTGTGGCAGCCCGACGGCCTGCCGCTCGGGCTGGACGCCCTGCCGCAGGGCCGGGTTCAGGCGCCCTGCGGCTCTGCCGCGGCCCGCTGCATCGAAGCCGGCGCGGCGCTGGCGCTGCGCGGCGAGGCGGCGGGCCTGGTGACCGCGCCGATCCACAAGGAAGCGCTGTCCGCCGCCGGCGTGCCCTATCCCGGCCACACCGAGATGTTGCAGGCGCTCACCGGCGCCGGCGCGGTGCGCATGATGCTGGCGAATCCGGAGCTGCGCGTGGTGCTGGTGACCATCCACGTCAGCCTGCGCCAGGCCATCGAGGCGCTGGACCTGGCCGGCGTGCTGGAGACCTTGCGCATCACCGATGCCGCGATGAAGCGCTGGGGCATCGAGCGGCCGCGCATCGCGGTGGCGGGGCTCAATCCGCATGCCGGCGAGGGCGGCCTGTTCGGCGATGAAGAGCTGCGCATCATCGCTCCGGCGATCGCGCAGGCGGTGGCCGAAGGCCTGGACGTGCAAGGCCCCTTCGCCCCCGACACGGTCTTCATGCGGGCGCGGCATGCGCCACCGGCTCACCCGGGCGAGTTCGACGTGGTCGTCTCGATGATCCACGACCATGGCCTGATCGCGGTGAAGTACCTGGGCGTGGAAGAGGGCGTGAACGTCACGCTGGGCCTGCCGATCGTCCGCACGAGCCCGGACCATGGCACCGCCTTCGACATCGCCGGGCGCGGCGTGGCCGAGGCGGCGAGCCTGCGCGCGGCGCTGCGCATGGCGCGCAGGCTGGCCGGCGCTGCCTGACCCTTCGGTCCGCCGGGCTGCGCGCTCATCGCCACCAGGGACCCCAGTCCAGGGGTTGCTCCGGGTACGCGGCCGGCTCCGTCGCCACGCCGCCGTGGCGGCCTTCCCGGGCGGGCTGGGCGGGCTGGGCGTCCTCAGGCGGCGGCCGCCGGCGGCGCTCTGCCTGCTGCGCCGGTGCCGTCGTCGTCACGTGCGCGGCGTGCACCAGGGCGGCGCCGTCCGTGCCGGCGTCGGGATAGACCGCATGCCCGGCGCACAGCCGCAGTTCCAGCAGTGCATCGCCCACTCGGTAGATGCCGGCTCCGGCGCCGAGCAGGCGCAGGGAGACGGCCCAGGCCGCGGCCTCGTTGGCATCGGGCAGCAGCACGCCGAAATGGCGGGGGCCGTAGCGCAGCACCTGGTCGGTGGCGCGCACCCGGCTGCACAGCCGGCTGGCGCAGTCGGCGAGCGCACGCCGGGCCTGGTCCGCGTCATCGCGGCCATCGGTCCCGGCGATCTGGTCGGCCACCAGGCACAGCAACGCGAAGGGCTGTTTGTGCCGCCGACTGCGGGCGATCTGGCGGTCGACCTGCTCGATGAGGCCCGCGGTGCCTTCCACCGGCGCCGCGCGGCTGGGGGCGGGCGGCCGCGCTGGCTTGCCCTGGCTCATCATCGCGGCGATGCCGCAGGCATCGGCGTCGGCGCGCTGGTCGGCGGCGGAGCCGGCGGGGGCGCCGGCATCCGGCTGCGGGTTGTCGTTCGGGGGAGGCTGCATGACCATCCATCCAGGTGAAGACGTGCGGAAAGGCGAGGGGATGGCGCGAGCGGCGTCTTTGTCCTCCCTGCGGCGCACCGCGCACCATCCCCTCGGTTGCTGCAACGCAATCGGCGGGCGGATCCCGACATCGGCCTCGAGAAAGTCAGCCGCCCCCCGGATACAGTCGGGCCCGGCTCTGCTTCATGCACGGGGTTGCAGCGCGCTCCCGGACCGTTCCCCATGACCGAGATCACCGCCTTGCTGCGGGCTGCCCTGGGCGGCGACCGACTTGCCGCCGACCAGGCCTATGGGCTGCTCTACGCCGACCTGCGCCGGCTGGCCCGCAGCCGCCTGCGGCAGTCCGGCGAGATGACGCTGCTGGACACCACCGCCCTGGTGCACGAGTCCTTCCTGCGCCTGAACGGTGGCCGCTCGCTGGACTTCCCGGACCGCCACCACTTCCTGGCCTACGCGGCCAAGGTGATGCGGGCGGTCGTGGTCGACGTGGTCCGCGCACGCCTGGCGGAGCGCCGCGGCGGCGATGCCGAGCACGTCACGCTGAAGACCACGGTGGTCGATGGCGGTACCGCGCACGAGGACGAGGTGCTGCGCGTGCACGAGGCACTGGACGAGTTGGCCGTGCTGGAGCCGCGCCTGGCGCAGGTGGTGGAACTGCGCTACTTCGGCGGCCTGTCCGAAGCCGAGGTGGCGGCCAGTCTGGGCGTGACCGAACGCACCGTGCAGCGCGACTGGCAGAAGGCGCGCATGTTCCTGTCGCTCGCGCTGCGCTGACGGGCATGGCGCACCCCGCACCCACGGTTCCGTTTTCCCTCCGACGCCACGTCCATGCCGCCCCCCGGAATTGACCCGCAACGCTGGGCCAAGCTGTCGCCGCTGCTCGATGAACTGCTCGACCTGCCGCCGGAAGCCCGGGCGGCCCGGCTCGCGGCCCTGGGCGCGCAGGATGCCGAGTTGGCCGGGATGCTGGCGCGGCTCACCGACCAGCTGACCGAGATCGACCGCGAGGGGTTTCTCGAGGGGTCGGCCTTGACCGCGCCGGCCGCCCATGCGAAGGCGGAAGACCTGGCGGGCCGGCGCGTCGGCGCCTACACACTGGAGCGCGAGCTGGGCCGCGGCGGCATGGGCAGCGTGTGGCTGGCGCGCCGCACCGATGGCCGCTACGAAGGCGAGGTCGCGATCAAGTTCCTGCAGGGCGGCCTGTTGCGCCGCGGCGAGGAGGCCCGCTTCGCGCGCGAGGGCAGCATCCTGGCGCGGCTGGCCCATCCGAACATCGCGCGCCTGCTCGACGCGGGCCACCTGGGCGTCGGCGCGAGCCCTGCGCAGCCGTACCTGGTGCTGGAGTACGTCGCCGGCGAGCCCTTGGACCGGCACTGCGAGCAGCAGGGCCTGGACCTGCATGCGCGGCTGCGCCTGTTCCTCGACGTGCTGGGCGCGGTGGCGCATGCGCACAACCGGCTGATCCTGCACCGCGACCTGAAGCCGTCGAACATCCTCGTCACGCCGGCGGGCGAGGTGAAGCTGCTGGACTTCGGCATCGCCAAGCTGCTCGACGATGCCGGCCAGTCCGCCGGCGACGGCGACGTGACGCAGGCCGCCGGCCGCGCCTTCACGCCGCAGTACGCCGCGCCCGAGCAGCTGGAAGGCGGCGACGTGACCACCGCCACCGACGTCTATTCACTGGGCGTGCTGCTGTTCAGGCTGCTGGGCGGCGCCCATCCCACGGGGGGCGACGACCCGACCACCACCTCGCTGCAGAAGATGCAGGCGGTGGTCGATCGGGAGCCGCAGCGGCTGTCGGACGCGGCCCTGAGCGCCGGCGGCTCCGGGGCCGCGAAGCGTGCGCGCGAGCTGAAGGGCGACCTGGACACCATCGCCGCCCGCGCCCTCAAGAAGGCGCCGGCCGAACGCTATGCCAACGCGGCCGCCCTGGCCGATGACATCCAGCGGTATCTCGAGCACCTGCCCATCACCGCCCGGCCGGACGGCTGGCGCTACCGCGCCGCCAAGTTCCTGCGCCGCAATCGCGTGCCGGTGGCTGCCGGCAGCGCTGCGGCACTGGCGCTGGCCACCGCGGCCGGCGTCGCCTGGCATGAGGCCCGCGTCGCGCAGCAGCAGCAGGCCCAGGCCGAAGGCCTGATCGAATTCATGCTCGGCGACATGCCGCCGCGGCTGAAGTCGGTGGGCCGGCTGGACGCGCTGGACGCGGTGGGCGACCGGGCGCTGGCCTACTACGCGGCGCAGGACCCGAGCCGGCTGGACGCCGCATCGCTGGGCCGGCGTGCCCGGGCATTGCACCTGGTCGGCGAGATCGCGGAGAAGCGCGGCCAGCTGGACGAGGCCGCGCGCCGCTTCGGCGAAGCCGCCGCCAGCACCGCCGAACTGCTGGCGCGCCACCCCGACGTGCCGCAGCACCTGTTCAACCATGCGCAAAGCGAGTACTGGGTCGGCTTCGTCGCGCGGCGGCGCGGCTTGGCTCAGGAAGCGGAGGCGGCGTTCGGCCGTTACCAGGCGCTGGCGCAGCGGCTGGTGAAGCTGGAGCCGGGCAAACTCGATTGGCGCGTCGAGCAAGCCTTTGCCGACGTGAACCTCGGCGTGATGCAGCACGAGGGCGGCCGGCCCGCTGATGCCCTGAAGGCCTTCGAGCGGGCGCGCCAAGGCCTGCAAGGCGCTGTTTCCGAGCGTCCCGCCCTCAACGTGGAGCTGGGCAATGCGCTGGGCTGGGTCGCCAAGGCGCGGGAGTCCGTGCATGACTATGCCGGGGCCATCGCCGCGCAGCAGGCCAAGCGCGAGGCCGTCGCCCGTGTGCCGGATGCAGCGCGCGACCGCCGTGTCCAGTACCACATGGCCAATGCCGTCTACGAAGTCAGCCGCCTGCAATTGAATCTGGGGCAGGCCGAGGCGGCTGCCGCCAGCGCACGCGAGGCGATCCAAGGCTTCGAGCCACTGGTGAGCGCCGACGCCGCGAACCTGGATTGGCTGGCGCAACTGGCCGCGGCGCGGCTCAGCTGGGCGGAAGCCGAGTGGGCCCAGGGAGCGAAGGAACGCGCCCAGGCGCAATTGCCCGCCATCGAGGCTGCCACCGCGCGCTTGATGGCCTCACCCGACCGGAAAGTGCGCTGGCTGGTCAATCAGCGCGGAAGGCTGACCGTGCTACGCGCGCGGTTGACACAGGAAATGAGCGGCAGGTCGGTAGGCGACCTCCGGGCCTATCTCGACGACATGAGGCAGCACGAGAGCGCCGGGAAACCGCTGGACGCCGAGCAGGTGCCCATCGTTGCAGCGGCCGGTTTGGTGCTTGGCGAAGCGTTGCGGCGTGCGGGCCGGGTAGACGAAGCGGGAATCCACTGGGCAGCCGCAGCGGAAAGGCTGCAGGCCGCCGGTGAGCGTGGGCATGCGCCTGCGATGGCTTTGCTTGGCCTGATTGCGGTGCGACAGGGGCGCACTCAAGACGCGCGTCTTTGGGCCGAAAAAGTGGGACCAACCACCTACCGGCACCCGGATGCCGCGGAACTGCGCCGATGGGCGGAGCAGGAGGCGACACAGGCCCGGTAATCCCAAGAGGGAGATTGTCGATGGCCGGTTTGATCAAGCACGTGCAAGTGAAAGTCGACGACGAGGGCAAGATCACTTGCACGCCCGACCCGGTGAAAGTCCAGGGTCCCAACGCGTTGCTGGTTTTCAAAATGACCAGCCCTGACTGGACGTTCACGGCGTCGAACGCCATTACTGTCGAAAACCCGGGCACCGACTTTCCGTACCCTTCATGGACGATCAAGCCCACGACGGCGGTGCTGGTCGACCTGGACAATGTAAAGGGCACCTACCAGTACTGCGTGTCCGTCGTACAGACTTCCACCGGCAAGCAGTTCCTCGGCGATCCTGCCATTGAGAACGAGGCTTGATGCCATCGCGGCAGCCTCGCCCCCGCTTCGCTACGAAGCTGCCGCCCCCGGCTTCAGCGCCGCCAGCTGCCGCCGCGCCCGCGCCGTCGCGCGTTCCAGCAGGTAGGCGTTCTCGAACGCCCGCATGCGGTTCGTCTCGCACATGCGGCTGAGCATGCGGTAGGTCATCGACACGGTCTTGCGCTGCTTGGGGCCGTGGGTGAAGACGAAGAAGGTGCGGCCCGCGCTGACATGCGAGAGCTTCACCTTGGTCCACTGGCCGTCCACGTGCATCTGGTAAGCGAAGCCGATCTGCACGTTGTCGGCCAGTGACTTGCCGCGTGTCGGCTCGACGCTGTCGAGCGCGGGCAGGCCGCTGATGTCGAGGTCGACCGTGGTGATCTCGGGCTCGGCACCGAGGTCGATGTCGACCGCGCCTTTCCAGTCGACCGCGCTCTCGTCCACCAGCCCGACCGCCTGCGCCTCGGCCGGCGAGAACACCGTCGGCGAGACCACGTCGTTCAACACCGGCAGCGCCGAGACCGGGATCGGCGGCAGCTCGCTGGCCTTGGGCAGCGGCGTCGCCAGCGCGCCGTCGACCTGCTTGGCCAGCAGGTTGTGCTCCAGCGTGCTCAGCGCCTGGCCCTTCAGCGACTCGGCATGCGCCGGCAGCAGCTGGGCGAAGAAGTCGCGCCGAACGTTCTCGTCGCACCGCACGCGGTCCAGGCCCGCGTTCAGGTCCTTCATCAGCGCCGGCAGCAGCCGCAGGAAGGCCTGGCGCTGTGCCGGGGCGCCCTTGGGCTGCACGCTCATGACCAGCTCGCGGCCGACCTGGCGCATGCGCTTGGCGGCCTCGCTGTCCGCGCCGTGCAGCTGCTCGGTGCCGGCGATCACGCGGCTCCAGACGCGGCCCAGGAACTCGCGCAGGAAATCGGGCACGGGCAGCGTGGTCAATGCGCCGTCGAGCTGCTGCGCGAAGCGATGCTGCACCCGCAGCTCGGTCTCCTTGCGCTCCAGCAGCACGTCGGCCTGGCCCTGGGCATGGACCTGCGCCTTCGACTGCTCGGCGATGAAGGCTTCGAGCTGGTTCAGCTTGTGCTCGTAGACCTCGATCTGGTCGAAGTCGCCCTCGACCACTTCCTGCACCAATTCGCGCACGCGGGCCAGCAGGGCCCGGCCGTCCTCGCCTTCGAAGTCGTCGACCGCAGTGCCGAGCGAGGCGATGCGGTTGATGAAGCGCCGCACAGGGTGCTTGCGCGAAGAGAAGAAGCTCGGGTCGCCCAGGGCGGCGCGCAGCACCGGCAGCTGCAGCCGGGCGATTTGGCGCGCCATCTGCGGCGGCACCTTGGGGTCGGACAGGATCTGGTCGAACAGGCTGCCGATGACGTCGATCACCATGTGATCGAGCGCGCCGGTGGCCGCTTGCCGCAGCTCTTCGCGGTGGGCGACGATCAGGTTCGGCGCCATCAGCATGCCGGCGCCGCCACCCAGGCCCTCGGCGCCGGTGACGTAGCCGCCGAAGTCGCTGCCGTAGCCTGAGCCGCCGCCTTCCAGCGTCCCGCCCCCCGAGGCCCCGCCGGAGGCGAAGGACAGCCGCCGCAGCAGGGTCATCATCTCGCCGTCGACCCGGCCCATCGGGGTGCCGCGACCCATGCCTCCCCCTGGGCCGTAGCCGCCGGTCGACGGCCCGAACGGTCCACGACCGGAGGCGCCCGGCACCGGCCCGCCACGCGGCGACAGCCGGCCGCTGGCCGACAGCTCGTGCGAGCGGCTGTCGCCCAGGTCGCCGTGCAGGCTGGCCGGGACCGTCGCGGCGCCGCGGCTGCCGCCGGCGTCGTGCGGCGTCTGGCGCACTTGCAGCCCGACCGGCTTCACGCCGGACACGCGCAGGTCCGCAACGATGTCCGCGTAGGTCTGGCGCATCGCGTTGGCCAGCGAACGGCCGATCTCGGTCAGCAGCACCTTGCGCGTCTCGGGCCGGTCGGCCACCGCATCGACGGCGCGGATCATGGCCTGGCCGATGACCTCGGCGCGCAGCGGATTGCGCTCGTGGTCGGCACGGCCGAACTTCAGCAGCGTGCCCATGTAGGCGTCCAGCTCGCGGATCTCCCACTCGCAGGCGTGCGAGATCTCGAGCGCGAAACGGTCCGCGGAGACCTGGATCTCCACCTCGTGGTCATCGACCAGGCTCAGCGCGTCCCAACTGGTGGGCAGCGCGCCGCCGGCCTGGGCTTCGAGGGCGCCGGACTCGCGGGCGATGCGCTGGTCCAGCGTCTCGTTGAAGGTCAGCGCGAAGATCGCCAGCTTGCGGTTCAGCTCGAACTGGGCGCCGAGCAGGCCATCGCGCTGGAACACGTTGTTCGATGACAGCGCCGCCAGCCCCAGGCTGTCCACCGTGCGCTCGGCCGCCGAGCGCGCGGCCATGCGCACCCGTTGAACGGCGCTCTCGAGAGCAGCAGGCAGTCTGGCAGGAGAACTGGGTGTCATCTGGGCGGTCTGCGCGGCGGTCAAGCGCCGTCTGGACACCCCGCCGGGGTGCCGTCGATCGCCCCGAAGTATGGGGCCAAACGCCGGCCGATCAATCCCACGCAGCGCAACCCGGACGCCGCTGATCGGCCGATGCCCGCCCGGCACCGGGTTGCCTGCTGCGCTGCGCCATGACGGCCCCGACGGCGTCACGCGCTGCGTGCCGGCTCCGGCGCCGCAGGGGTCAGCGCCGGTTCAGCGCATCGCGGATCTCGCGCAGCAGCACCACGTCCTCGGGCGGCGCGGCCGGTGGTGCGGGCGGTGCCGGGGGCTCGCTGCGCTTGAGCCGGTTGATCTGCTTGATCATCAGGAAGATCACGAAGGCGAGGATCACGAAGTTGATCGTCACGGTCACGAAGTTGCCCCACGCGAACACGTTGCCGACCTTCTGTGCCTCGGCCAGCGCGGCCCCGGCCGGCACGTTGCCCGACAGCACGACGTACTTGTTGGAGAAATCGATCTGGCCGCCGCCGACCAGGTTGACGATCGGCATGATGAGGTCCTTGACCACCGAGTCGACGATCTTGCCGAACGCCGCGCCGATGATCACGCCGACCGCCAGGTCGACGACGTTGCCCTTCACCGCGAACTCTTTGAACTCGCTCGCAAAGCCCATGGCTTCTCGCTCCTGTGATGTGGCGGGGCGAGCGCCCCGCATCTTGCCGCCTCCGCTGCCGCCGCCGCGGTCCGGTGCGCAGTATTGCCGAGCCGCGGACCGCGTCAATGCGCTGGCGTCGAAGGACGGGCCCTCGACGCTGTCCGCTAGAATGCCGGGTTGCCTCCCAAGCTCAACATTTCAGCTCTTCACCCGAGGGATCTCCATGAGTGACAGCCCTGCAATTGACCTCAGGTCGGCCGTTCCAGGCGACCAGGGCCCCGTTGATCAGGGCCGACGCACCTGGGTGGCAATCACCTGCGGGGCGGGCGCCATCGGTGGCGTGGCAACCGCGGTGCCTTTCGTCAGCACCTTCACGCCGTCCGAGCGTGCCAAGGCCGCCGGCGCCGCCGTCGAGGCGGACATCAGCGCACTGAAGCCAGGCGAGAAGATGGTCGTGGAGTGGCGGGGCAAGCCGGTGTGGATCCTGCGCCGCACGCCCGAGCAGCTGGCGTCGCTGAAGAAAACGGATTCACAGGTCGCCGACCCCAAGTCGGAGCGCAATCCGTCCGAACTCACCCCTGAGTACGCCCGCAACGAGCACCGCTCGATCAGGCCGGAAGTGCTGGTCGCCGTCGGCATCTGCTCGCACCTGGGCTGCTCCCCGATCGACAAGCTGCAGACGGGCGCCCAGCCGTCGCTGCCCGACGACTGGCAAGGCGGCTTCCTCTGCCCCTGCCACGGCTCCACCTTCGACATGGCGGGCCGCGTCTTCAAGAACAAGCCGGCGCCGGACAACCTCGAAGTGCCGCCGCACATGTACCTCTCCGATACGCGTCTCCTGATCGGCGAAGACAAGAAGGCCTGACCCGACGGGGTCGCCAAGAGCGCAACAAGCACTGAAGGGTCGTCATGGCTGAATTCAAGGAAGCACCGGCGGGCGCGCCGCTGGGCACCAAGCTCCTGACCTGGGTGGACAACCGGTTCCCGGCCACCAAGATGTACAAGGAGCACATGTCGGAGTACTACGCTCCGAAGAACTTCAACGCCTGGTATTTCTTCGGCTCGCTGGCGATGCTGGTCCTCGTGATCCAGATCGTCACCGGCATCTTCCTGGTGATGCACTACAAGCCCGATGCGAACACCGCGTTCGCCTCGGTCGAGTACATCATGCGCGACGTGCCCTGGGGCTGGCTGGTGCGCTACCTGCACTCCACCGGCGCCAGCGCGTTCTTCGTGGTGGTCTACCTGCACATGTTCCGCGGGCTGATGTACGGCTCGTACCGCAAGCCGCGCGAACTGGTCTGGATCTTCGGCTGCGCGATCTTCCTGTGCCTGATGGCCGAGGCCTTCATGGGCTACCTGCTGCCCTGGGGCCAGATGTCCTACTGGGGCGCGCAGGTGATCGTGAACCTGTTCGCTGCCATCCCCTTCATCGGCCCTGACCTGGCCCTGCTGATCCGCGGCGACTACGTGGTGGGCGACGCCACGCTGAACCGCTTCTTCAGCTTCCACGTCATCGCGGTGCCGCTGGTGCTGCTGGGCCTGGTGGTGGCGCACATCATCGCGCTGCACGAGGTGGGCTCGAACAACCCGGACGGCGTCGAGATCAAGGCCAAGAAGGACCCCAAGACCGGCATCCCGCTCGACGGCATCCCCTTCCATCCGTACTACACGGTGCACGACCTGTTCGGCGTCGGCGTGTTCCTGATGGTCTTCTGCGCGATCGTCTTCTTCGGGCCCGAGCTCGGCGGCTACTTCCTCGAGTACAACAACTTCATTCCCGCCGATCCGCTGAAGACGCCGCCCCACATCGCGCCGGTGTGGTACTTCACGCCCTTCTACTCGATGCTGCGCGCGACCACCGACCCGATGGTGACGGTGCTGTGCGTGGTGATCGCCATCGCCGCCCTGATCTCGCTGATGGCGCTCAAGGGCCGCGGCAAGGTCATCGCGGTGGCGGGCGCGGCGATCCTGATCGTCCTGCTCAAGACCTTCGACGCCAAGTTCTGGGGCGTGGTGGTGATGGGCGGTGCCGTGATCATCCTGTTCTTCCTGCCCTGGCTCGACAACAGCCCCGTCAAGTCGATCCGCTACCGGCCGAGCTGGCACAAGTACCTGTACGCGCTGTTCGTCATCTTCTTCCTCGTGCTGGGCTACCTGGGTATCCAGCCGCCGTCGGAGATGGGCACCCTGGTATCCCAGGCCGGCACGCTGTTCTATTTCGGGTTCTTCCTGCTGATGCCGTGGTGGAGCACGATCGGCACCTTCAAGCCGGTGCCCGATCGCGTCAACTTCCATGCCCACTGAAGCGGGGAGCCTCACGATCATGAAAAGAATCATCGTTTCGCTCCTCGCGGCGCTCGCCTTCTGTGGCGCGGCCCTGGCCAGTGAAGGTGGCGCTCCGCTGGACCGCTTCCCCAAGGAGCGGGTGACGGACATGGCGGCGCTGCAGAACGGGGCCAAGCTGTTCGTCAACTACTGCCTGAACTGCCATGCCGCGGCCTTCATGCGCTACAACCGCCTGAAGGACATCGGCCTCACCGACGAGCAGATCAAGAAGAACCTGCTGTTCGCGTCTGAAAAGGTCGGCGACCTGATGACCGTGTCAGCCGATGCGCGCGAGTCGAAGGAGTGGTTCGGTGCGACGCCACCCGACCTGTCCGTCATTGCCCGATCGCGCGCGAGCGGCCAGGGCTCCGGCGCCGACTACCTCTACACCTACATGCGCACCTTCTACCGCGACGACACCCGTCCGACCGGCTGGAACAACCTGGTCTTCCCGAACGTCGGCATGCCGCACGTGCTGTGGGAACTGCAGGGTGAACAGCGCGCGGTGTTCGCCGAGGAAAAGGATCCGCACGATGCATCGAAGACCCACCGTGTCTTCAAGCGCTTCGAGCAGGTCAAGCCCGGCAAGATGACCGAGGCCGAGTACAACGTCGCCGTCGCCGACCTCGTGGCCTATCTGCAGTGGATGGGCGAGCCGGCGCAGAACCAGCGGGTGCGCCTGGGCGTGTGGGTGCTGCTGTTCCTGGCGGCGTTCACCGTGATCGCCTGGCGTCTGAACGCCGCCTACTGGAAGGACATCAAGTAGTCCCTGCCGGCCCGGCGCCTCGCCGGGTCCGAAGCGCGCAGTGGTAGCCTAGCGGGCTCCACTGCGCGTGCCCTTTTCAAGATCCCGCTCTTTTTCGCTTCACTGGGAGCCCGCCGCCATGATGGTGCTTTACTCCGGAACCACCTGCCCCTACTCGCACCGCTGCCGCTTCGTGCTGTTCGAGAAGGGCATGGATTTCGAGATCCGCGATGTCGACCTCTTCGCCAAGCCGGAAGACATCGCGCTGATGAACCCGTACAACGAGGTGCCGATCCTCGTCGAGCGCGACCTCATCCTGTACGAGTCGCACATCATCAACGAGTACATCGACGAGCGCTTCCCGCATCCCCAGCTGATGCCCGGCGACCCGGTGGCGCGCGCGCGCGTGCGGCTCTTCCTCTTCAACTTCGAGAAGGAACTGTTCGCCCACGTCAACACGCTCGAGGGCCGCAGCGGCGTCAAGGCCAATGACAAGCAGCTGGAAAAGGCCCGCTCGCAGATTCGCGAGCGCCTGACGCAGCTGGCGCCCATCTTCTTGAAGAACAAGTACATGCTGGGCGATGACTTCTCGATGCTTGACGTCGCCATCGCGCCGCTGCTGTGGCGCCTGGACTACTACGGCATCGACCTGTCGAAGAACGCGGCACCGCTCTTGAAGTACGCCGAGCGCATCTTCTCGCGCCCGGCCTACATCGAGGCGCTGACGCCTTCTGAAAAGGTGATGCGGAAGTAATCGATGACCACGCCGGCGGCTCCCGACGACCAGGGCACCTCCACGCGCCCGTACCTGATCCGTGCCCTGCACGACTGGTGCACCGACAACGGCTTCACGCCGTACATCGCGGTGTTCGTCGACCGCCTGGTGCAGGTGCCGATGGAGTACGTCAAGAACAACGAGATCGTGCTCAACGTCGGCTTCGAGGCCACCTCGGGCCTGAAGCTGGGCAACGACTACATCGAGTTCAGGGCGCGCTTCGGCGGCGTCTCGCGCGAGATCGTCGTGCCGGTCGACCACGTCGTCGCGATCTACGCCCGGGAGAACGGCCAGGGCATGGCCTTCCCGGTGCCGACCGAAGCCCCGGCGGCCGCACCCGCCGTGCCCGCCGCAAAGGACGAGTCCGAGCCACCGGTGCGCGGCCTCAGGCTGGCCCGCAGCGACGAATCGGGTGACGCACCGGCGGAGGCGCCGGCGCCGCGCGCGGGCTGGACCGACGAGACGCCCCCCCCCGAGGGCAGCCCGCCGGCCGGTGGTGGCCGTCCCTCGCTCAAGCGCATCAAGTAGCCGCGGGACGCGCGTCCTACAATCCGCGCGCCCTGGTTGGCAGTGCCGGCTTAGCTCAGTTGGTAGAGCACCCGCCTTGTAAGCGGAAGGTCTTCGGTTCGATTCCGAAAGCCGGCACCAGTATCCACGGGGCTAAGGACCGAAGCGGTCCCTCACATGTGCGCCCCTCGTTCGTGTTTGGATACCGTTGCGGATACCAGTTGGCCTGCGTGCTGCTCTGAAGCAGAATCCGCCGCGCCGTGATCCCCGCGTTCAACCATTCCCATGTTCTGCCGCCCTTCCAGGGCGAAAGGATGAACAGCGCCAACAGCTCGCCGTACCCGACCACGGCCAGCGAGCTTGTGCAGCGGTTCGCGTCGAGTTCGGCGCGGGTCACCATCCTCGACGGTTTGCTGCGCTACCGGTCCGCCCTGCGAGGTCTTGGATTCGTCAACGGCTTTCAATGGCTCGACGGTAGCTTCGTCGAGGATGTCGAGGCCCGGGAACAGCGTGACCCGAGGGACATCGACTTGGTGACGTTCGCGCATGCCCCCGCGGGCATGAGCAAGGATGACGTCCGTCGGCTGCTTCCGCAAAGACCTGAACTCTTCGACATTGACCGGTGCAAGGCCGAATTTCACTGCGACCCCAAACTGGTGAGTTTGGGGGCTGCGCCTGAGTGGCTCGTGATGCAGACTCGGTACTGGTACGGACTGTTTTCGCACCGTCGAGGTGACATGCTCTGGAAGGGCATGTTGGAGGTCCCGCTTGATTCGGACGATGCGCAGGCGCGCACCTTGCTCGACCCGTTGATGCCGCAAGGAGGCAGCGATGCTGGCACAACTTGAAAGGCAGTTCCTGCAGGCCGATCTTGCCCAGGTCCGAGAGCTTCTGGCGGCCAGTGAGCTGCACGACGATCCGATCGCGCAGTTTCAGTACGGGCAGCGAGTTGAACGCCTTGAGCGAGAGCTGGCCGCGCTGTCGCGCACGATCGAGGCGGCGCCGGCTGGCGTGGCGTTGTTCTTCGGCGGCCGGCCGGTGGTCGGATCACACGGGATCAAGGCAGCGTTCGGCACGCAGGCCGTCGGGAAGTTTCAGAAGCTGGTGAGTCAGCGGTATGCCGCCGCGGAGGTGGGGCCGTTGGCGTCGCGCGGCCGCGTGCCCATGAGCGATGAAACGCAGTTCCTTGTCACTGACGTTGTTCGCGGGTCCTTTGGGTTCGTGCTTCAGGCAACCGAGCCCGGCGACAGCGACACCGTATTGCGCCAGGTGGTCGACGAAGTGGCGGACACGCTGTCGCGCATGGCTGCCCCTGACGATGCCTTGTTCGACGAAGCGGCGGCGGGCGTCGACAACCGGCAACTCGGAACGCTCAAGGAGTTCTTCAAGCTTCTCGACGATGAAGGGGCCAGCATTCGGCTCGTTGAGGGCGACCGTGACTTCGAGCTAACGAACCAAGCCGTGCAGCGCGCCCGCCATCGGACCGAGGCGCTTGTGATCGAGGATCGAGAACAAACGATGGCTGGCGAAGTGATCGGCTGGGCCGAGTACGCGCATCGCTTCGAGCTTCGGCTGCATGACGACCGGAGCGTCGTGGTGATGGGCAGTGTGTCCCGTGGCGCGATGGAGCGTTTGGAGCAGGAGGGCTTCATCCCCCTGCACCGTCATGTGCGTGCCCGTGTCAAGGTGCGGGAGGTCGTCGTGCGTCAGCGAGCTCCGCGCCGCACCTATGTGCTGCAGTCGCTGGAGCAGGTCGACGCGCCTGCGAATTGGCCGCCCAGGGGCGTTCAGCGAACGCTGTAGGTTCAGGCGATGCACTTCCCCGGCGATGCCAACCGCAACCATGCGCTTGTCCCCTGATCAGCAGCACCTTCTCGTGGACCTTGTCGAAGCCGATCGCCGCCTCGGCAAGCGTGAGCCTTTCATGACCGTCAGCTCGCTGCAGCTCTCCGGCGTGCAGATCGTCCACCGGGGATGGCTGGACGAGGAGCGCGACGTGTTCTTCGGCGACCTGGAGGAGTTGGCGCATCGCGCCTTGATTCGACTCTCGACGGTGGCCAGCGGCACCCATTCCTTCTACATCACGAACGACGGCAACTACGCCTACGCAGAGCTGATGCGTTCCCGAGGCGAGCCGATTCAGCGCGCGGAACAGACCGTACGACGCTATGTTGACTCCACCGACTTCGCAGCACGCCACCCCGGTGCCCATGCGAAGTGGGTAGAAGCCGAGAGTCTGCTGTGGGCCGACGCTACGCCTTCTGGCTTCACGGCGATCGGGCACTTCGCTCGTGAAGCGATGCAGGAGTTCGCAACGTCGCTGTCCAAGGCGGTCGGCGTATCCGTCGACGGCGATCCCGCGAAGACCGTCGCGCGCGTCCGTGCCTGCTTGGGGGCGGTCGGCGCTCGCCTGGGCAGCACGGAACGGCCCTTCCTGGATGCGCTGCTCGCGTACTGGGGAACCGTCAATGACCTGGTGCAGCGCCAGGAACATGGTGCACAGAAGGACGGCGTAGCGCTGCAGTTGCGCGATGCACGCCGTGTGGTTCTTCAGACCGCCATCGTGATGTTCGAGATCGACGAGGCGGTCGTCGCGGTTGGTAACTGGCCCGGGTAGTGCCGCGCCCCTCGTCTCCCGCGAATCCCGATCAACTGCTGGACCGCCTGACGCGGGACCCCGGGCACTGCACTCTGGGCGAATTGCTGGTGCAGCGCAGCGAAGCGGTCGCTGAAATCCGTCGGTTGCGGGCGGAGCTTGAACGCGCCAGCCGCGCGCCGCCATCACTGATGGCTCCCCCACCACCCTCGCGCCAGCAGGCAATGCACAACGGCGGAGACCGGCTGCTTCGCCTCAACGAGGTCTGCGAGCTGCTCGGCACGTCGAGGAGCACCGTCTGGCGCTGGGTGAAGGAAGGCCGCCTGCCGCGGCCCATGCGGCTCAGCAGCGGGTCCACACGCTGGTCGAGCAGCGAACTGGCCCGCTGGCGATCAGTGCTTCACCGAGGCTGATGAGTCAGCCAGCCCCTGTGCATCCATCCAGTCGGGTGCATACTGTCGCCGTCCCAGCGGCGGCCGACGGGCCGCGCCACGACCCCCGCCGTGGCTTCCGCTGGGACCGTCGTGCGGGATGCGCGGGGGTGTGCGTGAGAAGCCAAAGGGACGGCCGGGCCTACAACCGCACCGAGTTCGTCGCGCAGCGACGAAGGATGATGCAGGCGTGGGCGGACTACGTAGAGGACATCGAAGGTTGCGCTCAAGGGAGCATTCCGCAATGACGGTCGGCTCTGGCGGCAACGTGTTCGACTATCGCGAACTGCGGAGGTCGGATGCGTCTGCCTGGCTCGCACTCCGCACCCACCTCGCTGAGCAATCCGGATGGGCGCACGAACAGCAACTTGCACTCGAACGGGCGCTGACCCTGGCGCAGGTGGTCGAGGACATCGGTGACGCTCCCAAGTTGGCGCGCGTCGTCGGCGCGTTCCGGAAAGGGCGCCTGGTTGGCGCCGCATGGGTGGGCGACACGCCGGATACGCCCCCGGGCAAGGTAATGGCCGTCCGCCTTGTCGGGGTTCATGCTGAGTACCGCAGCCGTGGCATTGGGAAGGAACTGATTCGGCGTTGCACGAAGTTCGCGAAGTGGCGAGGCGCCGTTGGAGTGCTTCTCGATGTGCACCGTGGAAACGACGCTGCTCTTGGGCTTTACGCCGGACTAGGGTTCACAGAGCACCGGCGCACTGCGGATAGCGTCGAACTGGCGTTGCAACTAGGTCAGTGAGCAATCAGTAGTTGCCTGCCCAATCCAACATTCATGCGATATTTAGGCCAGCATCCCGACGCTGCACTGAGCGACATCCAGGGACGCTGTCCCGAATGGTTCTCCTTCGCTGGCCGTGTGGCGGAGCACTGTTCGTCAGTCGCCCTCAGTTTGCGGTTCTCGCCGAACGACATGAAGGCGGTTTATTCCGCTGCCATGTACTCAAGGATCGTTCGCAGTCTTGAGGCTGGATTGGCGCTCGCTTCGCGAGGCCTGCTGACAGAGGCGTCGGTCATTGATCGATACGGCTTCGAAGCTCTCATCCTGCTGGTCGGATTTGCAGAGAAGGAGGGGCAGGTGGAGGCATATGTGCGCTCGCATGACGCGCGTAGACCCAAGCTCCTGCGGAAGCTGAAATGCGTCCCGGCAGACGAGCGTGCCGCGATCGCATCCGCAGAATGGTTCGAGCAGATGGAGAGGCAGGCGCCCGCCATGGCCGAGGGAGCCCAAGTCCTGAACCTTGAAGCGGTTGCTACTGGCACTTCAGTGCACAAGCTATATCTTACGAAGTACGCGCATCTTTCTGGTGCTGCGCACCACTTGCCGAACGACCTTCAGCGTCACTTTCGGTTGAGCGACGAGAAGAAATTGCTCGGACTGACATGGGGTCCGGACCCAGAATCACCCGGCCATCTGCTCGATGGCCTTACATCCAATTGCCTGCTTGCCCTAATGCCATTGTCCGCAATATTTGACCTGGAAGATTCAATTGGGGAACCTCCGGCCCTGATGGCCGAACGAGAGGTGCTCCGCTGCGGGCTTGGGCTTTCAGAGTAGGTGCGCGCAGGGTATGCCCCAAGTCCTGCCGGCTAGGGGAAGCGCTGGCATTCTCCGGCGCCGTCATGGCGGGCGAAGATCAATGATGGCCTGGTGCCTAAGTGGCCGCTTTCTGGTTTGGCTTGCCCCTGCCTTCAGCCTTCAGCTCCGAGACTGCGTTGCGCCATGTTTTCTCCTCGGTCAGCCTGAGATCAAGTGCCCGGCCAAGGCAATCTAGGACCTTGAAAAGAGGGGTTTCTCTCCCGCTGATGGGGATCCCATTGCCGAGGAGGCGCTCAGAGACAAGCTCGACCAGCCGAAGCTTGATGGCATGCTCAAACACCCTGGTTCGCTGGTAGGTTGCCGACTCCGCAACAGCCGCCTCTCGGCGGCTCGCTTGTTTGAGCAGACACGCCAAGCCGGACTCGACGTTTACCCGAGTGGTCGGATCAAGCTCCAGCATTCGGTCCAGGTCGCGTGACACGGAGCGCAAGTGATCGTGGGCGAACTGCATCGACTTGATCAGACGTGCGTACTCTGCCACCAGCTCGCCCTTCGTCAATGCCAGGGCCTTACGGTCCGCCATATCAACCTTCAGGTCGTAGGCATCGTGGACCAGCCAGCTCACCAACTCGTCGGAACCGTCGCCTGACCTCCAGGCGTTGCCGCCAGCGCCGTTGAGGAAAGCGCGCATCGTGCCCATGTCGCCATCGTCGAACCACGGTGCAAGGTGCCGGCGTAGTTCGGCCTTCACGGAGGCAGGAAAGTCCGGAACCAACTCTCCAGTGCTGTCGCCGTTGAACCTAGGCTTTCGCTTTCCCATCTAGCCTCGCTGAGTCATCCGCCGAATCCTGCGGCGAAGCGTACACCCAACCGGCGCAGTTTCCCGCGAAGTTCTGAAAACTTGGCGAGATGGCGGGAACTTCGAGTGCTGAATTGTCCGGAGACTCTGTTCCGTTGAGGCCTAAACAGGCCGTCAGCGGAACCAAAAGGAGTCTCCGATGTCCACCACGCTGCTCCGCCCGCCGGTTGCCTTCAAGCGACTTGGCCTGTCGAAGTCTGTCGCGTACGAGCGCATTGCGAAGGGCTTGCTGCCGCGTCCGATCAAGCTTGGGGACGCGCGGGCATCGGCCCTTCCGGACTACGAGGTTGAGGCCGTTGCCAGGGCCTACGTCGCCGGTCAAAGCGACGCGCAGATCGCCGCGCTTGTCGCCCGCCTGCACGCGGCTCGTCAGGAGGCCGCCTGATGACCGGCGGCATCCACTACCCACAAGCCGGTCCGCCCGGCGACCCCAGAAATGACGAGGCCCGCGGTGCAAACGCGGGCCTCGTCGGGGAAGAAATGAAAGCGGACACCACGGACTGTACCGATCTCACGAGCGATGGCAAGTCGTTCGCTACAACTCGGGCAGTGGCAGCGCTGGCCGGCTGCCAACTCCACGAATTGGCGTCCGGCGGCTTCTTGGTCGCGCGCTGGAACCTGAGTCGCGAGTTCGGTGACCTGCAACAGGTGCGCCGCTTTCTGCGGTCCATGGGGGTGTGCGCATGACCATCTCCGCGAAGCACTGGACGAGCCCCTGGCGGGCCGAATTCGACGCTCCTACCGATGGCGCTGAGCACGCCGAGCTTGTGGCGCGTGCCAGGGCAGCGCTGGCTGACGTTCCGTGGTTGGAGGAGCTGCTCGGACTCCTTGAGGTCGTCGTCTACGTGGACGGCACCAAGTTCGGCGTCTTCCTCCCCTCCGATCCCGAATCGCCCGAAGTCGATCGGCTCGTGATCATCCCGCCCATCTCGCGCGCGATCGAAATCGCCGCTGCCGGCTGCGTCTGGGCTCCTACATGAGCGTGCGCATCACGACTCTTTGCCGGCCGCTGGCGATGTCTCCGCCGCAGAAGGCAGTGCTCATGGCCATGGCTGACTTCGTCCATGACGACGGGCTCTACCGCTACAGCCAAGCGCTGATCGTGGAATGGACGTGCCTGAGCCGGCGCGCAGTGATCGATGCCGTCGCGTGGCTGGAGAGCGCGGGATTCGTGAAGGTTGAGCGCCGGTTCGGCGCGAAGAGTGCGATGGTTCTTCAGCTCGACCGAATTCGGCAGGCCGCGGGCGTTCGAGGCACCGAAGACCAGTGCACGCAAAGCACCGGTGCACGCGATGCACCGGTGCAGGAGGCGCACCAGTGCAGGGCCAGCACCGGTGCACCTCCTGCCAAAACCAGTGCACCTCCTGCACAAACCAGTGCGCCAGGTGCACCCAATACGTATGAGACGTATGAGACATCAGAAAGACAGGTTGCACCGGCGTCTATCGACGCCGCTGCGGACCAGTCGAAGGCGTCGGCTGAGGTAAGGACGGCCAAGCCGTCAGCTCGCAAGCCGGAATCGAAGTCGACAGCCACCTGGGAGGCCTACTCAAAGGCCTACGCCCTTCGCTACGCAGACGTGCCGCTGCGCAGCGCGAAGGCCAACAGCCTGGTTGGACGGCTCGTGGACACCGTGGGTGCAGAGGTGGCGCCCGTGCTGGCCACGTTCTACGTCGGCCTGGATCGCGCGTTCTACGTGGCCAAGCTTCATCCGCTCGACCTGCTCCTCAACGACGCCCAAGCCCTGCTGACGCAGATGCGCACGGGGTATCGAGCCCCGGACGCTCGCTCCGATGGTCAACGCACTCAACAGCGCAGTGGCGTGCACGCCGGCTTCGCCACCCGCAACTACCGCGATGGAGTCTCTGAAGATGGAACCATCACTCTCTGACGGCCCCAAGTCTCGCGAAGAGATCTGCGAGCGGCACGGCCCGTTCCTGAGCCGCCATGTCGTGAGCCGTCTCTGGACGCGTTGCCAGTCATGCGCGGCCGATGCTGCCGCCGAACGTGAGCAGGAAGAACGCGTCAAGGCGCAACTCGCTGCCGAAAGGCGCCATCAGCGCATGCTCGATGAGGCACGAATTCCCGAGCGCTTCCGCGGTCGCTCGTTCGACAACTTCATCGCCGACAGCGACGACAAGCGCTATGCGCTCTCGGTCTGCCGGGACTACGCCGAACGCTTCAGCGATTTCGCCGGTCGGGGGGCTGGACTGATCCTCGCGGGGCGCCCCGGTACCGGCAAGTCGCACCTGGCCTCGGCGGCCTTGCAGGCTGTCCTGTCGACCGACGTTCGCTACGTCACCTGTTCCGACTTGGTCCGCGCGGTACGTGAGACCTGGCGCAAGGACAGCGAGCGCACTGAGGCCCAACTGCTTCGCTACCTTGAGCGCCTCGACCTGCTGGTGATCGACGAGTTGGGCGCAAGGACTGAAACAGACAACGTGCAGTCCATCGTCTTCGACGTGATCGACCTGCGGTATCGGGAGGTGAAGCCCACCATCTTGCTGACCAATCAGGACAAGGTGGGCCTGAAGCAATTCGTGGGCGACCGCACCTTCGATCGCTTGGTCGAAACCTGCCGCTGGATTCCTTTCGACTGGGACAGCTACAGGCCGACGGCACGCAAGCTCGCGATGAGCGATCGGAGCGAGGCGTGATGGTGTCCAGGATTACCGGAAACGCGAAGGACATTGCTACGCCCGCTTCCGGCAGCGCCATGACGTGCCCGTTTCCGGAAATTGCTTCGGGCACCAAGGGCTCGGCGGCTACGGGTTCCGCTCATACGTACGCGCCCGCGATGTACGCGCATGCGCACGCACGCGAGACGAGCGATCCACAGCACGCCCTCCGCCGTTCGTGGGTCTCCGCCGTCCGCGCATGGGACGCAGCCATCGAAAAGGCTGAGCGCCGCGGCCTGCTGCCTGGCGACGCTGGCTGGCCCCGGTGCGACTGGACCGCGTTCGCAGACCTGCGCTGCGGCGCGAGGACGCGTGCGGGCAACCCGTGCAAGCGCCGAGACATCCATGGCAGCGGGAGGTGTCCGCTGCATGGCGGCTTGAGCACCGGGCCCCGCACGGCAGACGGCAAGGCTCGCTCGGCGCTGAACGGCCGGTGCCTGAAGCGAACCCGACCCGAACTCCATTCGAAACCCCATGAAACCGTGAGCCATCGTGACCAACGCCGCCCATCCCAACCTTGCAGTGCACAGCGCCGAGGCGTCAGCGAACCCCATGGGCGGCTGTGAAATGCTCAGCTTTGCGCCAGATGCTCAGCCTGTGACTCAGCCGGTGAAGGCTTCTCCGGCTTGGAGCAAATCGCTCGACGCCGCGGCAGCGAACCGCGCGCGCGTCGCGAAGTGGCGCAAGGCAAACCCGCGCATCGACTACGCGCCTGCGGCGGACGTGCTTCCGGTAATCGCCGCTGTGCATGCATCACGCCCCGAAATGGCAAAGGCCGAGGTCATCGATGCTTTGATCCGGGCCGGCCACCTAGCCATTACCGGAAAGGCTGGGACGTGATGGTTCACGAGCAGGTTAGCGCCGAACCCGCCCTCCAAGGGCCCGGTATCAAGATGGCCAGAATCCAACGCGGTATCCACCAGAAGCGCGCATCCGTCGGGTGCGCGGTGAACAGCTCGGTTAACAGCAAACGGGCACTTCCTGGTCGCCCTGTCGACGTAGGCCGATGCAACAGAACCACAACGAACCACAACAGCACTTCAAGCCATCGCAGAGACGTTTCCGCCACCAGGTTTCCAACCGGGGTTTCCAGCGGAACGCTCCCATCTGCACCGGTCCGAACGCCTCTTCGGCGCTGGCCACGTTGTCTATGTCGCTCACGTCCGACGTAAGCAGCCGCTGCCTTTCACCACTGAATCGGAGTCCATCCTGTGAACCGTTCTCTTCCCTCTGACACCCCTGCCGGTGAAGGCGCCGTAGCGCCTGAACTCGCTGGTCTCCATGAACGGCTCGCGGCGCTCAAAGCGCTGCGCGCGCTGCCGCCGGCCGAGATGCTGGTGGCGCTTGGTCTTGACGAAAACGGCGACAACTTGCCGTCGGAGCAAGACCATGCGTCATAACCTGCAAAGTAAGCGCGCCATGTACCGCATTGAGGGCGGCACTGGCATCCGCTGGGTGACGCCGTACAAGTCACTGACGAGCGAGCCGACCAACCCGGTGGCTCACGCTGCGATGGTCGACTTGGCGCGATCAACGCTGGAGGAGATTGCGCCAGCCTTCTTGGAGATCGCCAACGCCTTCGACATGGCCGTGTTGCTGGGCGAGGGGCCCACTCTCGAAGTCGCCGTGCCTGTGGGCGATGGGAGCTTCCGCACCGTGCCGCTGCCGGATGTGGCGATGGCTATGGCTGCGCGGTCTGCCGGTGTCAGGGCTCAGCCGCTGCCTGGCTGCGATTTCAACAACGCGCCGCCAGCACTGCGGCACTGAAAAGTAAAGGATCTTCACATGGCTGGGATGATCGGAGGCGCTTTCGGGCGCGCACTGGCTGGCTTTGGAGCGGGTGTGTCCTCCCTGGCGACCCACTACCTCAAGGAAGAGGACTATGCGAACCGAGCGCGGCTGCACGAAGAGCTCGCACAGGCTCGGGTCGTCAAGACCGACGAGTACATGAACAGCCCCGAACGCCGGGCGCTTGTGCGAGCTGAAGATGCGAAGGATGCGGAGGCTCGCAGCGCGTCAACCCTGGCTGCGAAGGTGGCTGAGGCGAAGAGCCCGGAGTTGCGACAGGCAGGCATCGACGCGGAGATCGAGCGACTGCAAGGAACGGGCGACGCGCGAGCCGCCTACGAAGGCAAGGTGGCGCGCGAGCGCGCGCTCAACACTCCGTACGAGTTGAACCCGGGACAGCAGCGGTTCATGGGCGGCAGCATGATCGGCGAGAACACCCGACAGACACCGGCGGAGGCGAGCTTGACCGCGTATCGTGAAGGCCTCAAGGGCTCGGCCAAAGTTGAACGTTTGAGCGAAGCCGGCCGACTGCAGCTTGCAGCCATCGAGAAGCGCGACTCTTCGATTCAGGAACTGATCGACAAAGGAATTGCGGATGGCACGCTCACCGCGTCGCCTACCGGGCCGGACGGCAAGCCATCCCCCGGCTACGACAGGTTCCAGTACCTGCAGCAACAACGCCAGGCGGGCGCCATCTCCAAGCTGCGTCTTCTCGCCAACGAGGGCGCACTCGACGGTGCCGAGGATGCACAACGCCTCATCGATGCAGGCATGACGCCGGCTGATATTCAGGCGAGCCTTGACCAGGCCAAGTTGATCGGTGGTCGTTACGCTTCCGACTTCAGCAGGGCCCTGCAACCGGTGGCGGAGAAGGCGGCCTCTACTGAGCACAAGATGGCGTCCATCGCGGCCGCAGCGAAGTCCGCCGGTGACGGGACGTACCGTTTCGACATCAACGGCCAAACTGGTGAAGTGGGCGGCGGCAAGGTGGGGCCTGCCAAGAAGGGAATGCTGGCGCAGTTCGACGCGCCGCCGGCTGAGGAACCCCCGGCCGCCAAAGCCTACGACGCCGCACGGCAGGAAGCCCTGGCCGCAAAGGCCGAGTTGATGAAGTGGGGCAGCTCGCAGCGCGAAGCGAATCCCACGCAATTCGAGCGCGTGGCTGGTCGGTATGAGGCCGCGCTGCAAAAGCTGCGCGAGGCGAAAGCCGCATACGAGGAATCGCTGCCTGCCGGCAGTGATCGTGCGGCCTTTGGCCGCACCGCTCGCCCGTAAGGAGAAAGCGTGCCAAGTCTGTTCGATCTCTACGGCCTGAACCCCAGTCCTGGACTCCCGCCGCCGGTGCCGCCTGATAGCGGTGACTTTGGCCGTGGCTTCAAGGAATCCTTCCAGCAGCTCCCGCAGCTCGGGTACGGCGTGCTGGCTGGCGTCGGTGCTGCCGGTGAAGCCGCGTTCGGTGAGGGTGGCATCGCCACTGGCATCAAGAAGGCCGGTGTCCGCGGCTACACCGAGTGGGGCGACAAGATCGCCAGCCAGGCCAAGGAAAGCGACTCGTGGTCACACAGCTATGACCGCGCGAAAGAGGGCGACTTCGGCGCGCTGGTTGACTGGCTGCAGCATGGCCTGGGCTATGTCGGCGGCCAAGGCCTTCAGGCGTTGGCCACGGCTGGCCTTGGCGCCATCGGCGGCAAGTTCGTTGCCGGCACTGCCGCGAAGCAGATCGCCGAGGGCATGGTCGCGAAGGAGGCTGCGCGCATCGGCGCCGAGTCTGCCGGCAAGCTGACCGCAGAGCAGGTCGCCAAGCAGGCCACCGAAGCCGTCGCCGCGAAGTTCGCTTCGATCGGAGCGAGCACGGCGCTGGCTGGCCAAGCCATCGGACAAGAGGGCGGCGAAGTCTTCGGCGGCCTCACACAGGAGGCCGAGAAAGAAGGCCGCTCGCTGACCGGCGCCGAGTTGGGCAAGGCTTTCGCCGCAACCCTGGCGGCAGGCGGCCTGGAGTTCGTCGGCGACAAGATCGGTCTGGACATCGCTCTCGGCAAGTCGCCCTTCTTGAAGCCTGCACAGGCTATGCAGGGCTTCGCCGGGCGCGTGGCACGAGGTGGCATTGCGGCTGCAGGCACAGCACCCATTGAGGCCGGCACGGAGTTCGGCCAGACGATGCTGGAGGAATACGGCCAGGGGAGAGATGCCTTTGGCCCTGAAACACTGGCGAAGGCCCGCGATGCGGCTGCGCTTGGTGCTCTCGGCGGCACAGCCATAGGTGCTGCTGGCGGCGCCTTGCGCGGCCCCAGGGAACACGACCCGGTACCGGCCATCCTGGCCGCGCCGGACATCGACAGGGCCATCGAGTTCTCGACCGACGCCTTGTTCGGCGACACCAAGAAGGAGCCGACCACTGAACTTGGCGCCAAGGCGCCGGGCGACGGCATCCCATTCGAGGCCGACCCACTCTTCACCGGCAGGCCCGTGCTTGGGCAGGCTGGCGCGTTGCCCGCCTTCGGCTCGAAACAGGCCGCGGATGTCTGGATCGGCCAAAGTGACGGCGGTCTGGGCCAGTACCAAGCCGTGCTGGTCGGCGATCGCTGGCAGGTGACGCTGACGCCGGCCGCGGCGGACGAGCGCGCGCGCGGCAACATCGACCGCTGGGCTGCGCGCGCAGAGCCCATGTCCGAAGGGCGCGCCCGGGAGATGGTGACCGTCGCGCAGGAGCAGCAGAACCGTCGACTGACGGCGATCCCGCTGCCCGACGGCACGGGCTGGACTGCTGTTCCCAGTGAGTGGGTGGTCGGCGCGCCAGGCATGGACGCCTACGCAGACGAAGCGCTCGCGGCGGGCCGCTGGGAGGCCGAGAACAACGCGCGCATCCGCAGCGAGGCGCTGGCGCCGCGCACCCTTGCGCCAAGCGGCGATGCCGCGCTGCCGGTGCTGCCCGGTGGCCGGACGTTGGAGCGCGACCTTGCCGGCATCACGCTCGATGCCGAGGCGGCCCGCGCTGAAGCACAGAAGGCCGCGGACCTGGAGCGCATGCCGGCGGACGTGCGCGCGCAGGATGAGCAGGCTGCGGCGGTGGCCCGCGCGGCGACGCTGGAAGGCGAAAGCCCGATGGCTGCGGCGCTGCGCCGGGCCATGCCGACCGCTGAAACCGGATCGCAAGCCGCTCCGCTGCCGCCTGATGCCGGCGCGCAGGCGCCAGCCGTGCCACCAGTTGCCGCAGCCGAGCCGCGCATCGTGCCGCGCACCCCCGACATGCGCCCCATGTCCAAGCTGGGTGCCGAGACGCAAGCCGCGAAGATCCCGGGATCAGAGGTGGTCAGGATTCGCAATCGTTCCGGGAAGTACACGTACACCCTCCTGAAGCCCCCCGCTCCTATCCCGGCGAGTGCGCCGGCCGCCGCTGGCCCAAGCACGCCCGAAGCGGAAGACGCATCTCCTCGCTTGCCCTCCGCAGGCGACGTGTTCACCCAGCAGGGCGTCAAGTGGACCATCGTCAGCGTGACGGGCCGCGTGATGCGTGCGAAGAGCGAGGATGGCCGGTCCCGCGTCATCTTCAATGACTCCGACGGCTGGAACTTCGCCGTGCGATACGCGAAGACGCCGAAGGGACAGCCCAGTTTGCACGACGGTGCGTCTGGTCAGGTGCTGGGCGCCGGGGGAAGGGCTTCGGAAGCGCAACACGGGCAGCGCGAGCACACGCAGCCCCGGCACACCGATGAAGCTGGCGGGAGCAGTTCGAATCCCGGCGTGGGAGTCGAACCCGCAACACAGGCCCCGCAGGAAGAAGGCTCAGGCATTGAGGCGGAAGCAGAGGGCGATGCCGGTTCGAATCCTCGAACAGGAATCGAACCGACGGCGGAAGCGCTGAAGGAAGATCTCGGCGCGCAAGGCGCGCAGCCCCATCTCGCCGAGCGCCTGGCTGCGCGGCGAGAAGACAAGCGCCGCACGACGCTTGCCGCGGCGGTGTCAGAGGCCGCAGGCGACAAGGTGCATGCCCGCAAGCGCGTCTTGGAGGAGCTGGCGCAGTGCGTTGCCGGCGGCAGTCTGACGCTGTGCTTGCGGAAGGCGGGAAGTGCGATCGAGCCGAGCGACAGGGCAGCCATCCTGGCAAGCGCCGCAAAGCTGCGGCGCGGCGGCAAGCCCACGCGCGACGCGTCCATGCAGGCTGTGCGCTCGCGGCTGGATGTGCTGAACAGCGGCAAGCTGGATGAGGCGCCAGCGCCGGCCAAGATCGAGGACTTCGGCGAGAAGCTGGCCGGCGCCCGCAAGGACTACGCGGCGGCGCTCAAGGACCGCATGGCCGAGGCCGCTGCTGTTGACCTCGGCGCCGAGCCGCTGTCGAAGTCGTGGCCCGAGCCCGACTACGCGAAGCTGCTGGAAGGCGGCGCTGATCCGTGGATGGTGTCCTTCGTACGGGCCGCGCGCGACGAGGTGCCGACGAAGCCGCAGTCGTCGTGGAAGCTCAAGGGCTGGGTGGAGAACGTCAAGCTCCTGCGCGACGTGTCTACGCGCCTGCTGGACGGCAGCATCACGCGTGAGGCGGTCGAGGCGAAGCTCTGGATGCCCGAGTTCCGCAACGTGCGGTCGGCCATCGGTGGCCGCGCCGAGCTGTACCGCGAGGTGGGCCACGAGCGCTCGCTCAAGGGCGTGACGCTGCAGGAGCATCACTACACCCGCTATCGCGATGAGGAGAACGTCCGCAAGTGGGTGGTCGAGCAGAAGGCCAAAGCCACGATGTTCAGCAACTGGCCGCGCGAGTTGGCCATCGCCGACACCAAGGAAGAGGCGCTGGCGCAGTTCAAGGCCAAGCTCGACAGCCTGGACCTGGGCCCCAAGGCCAAGGGCCAGCCGCAGTTCGTCATCTACACGAAGCGCGGGCAGGAGGGCGCCTGGATCGGCAAGAAGATCGGGCGCCAGTACGTCGACCTGAAGCGCGTCGATGACGTGGCCAAGGCCCGCACCTACATGGCCGAGAACACGGCCGAACTGGAAGCGCTGCTGGCCTCGTACAAGGAAACGCCGTTGGAGCGCCGGCCAGAGAACCAGCCGCGCGTGGGCGACGACCACCGCAACGGCGCGCCGGTCACGCCGGAGGCCTTCGCCGACGCGTTCGGCTTCCGGGGCGTGCAGTTCGGCAACTACGTCGAGCAGGGCCGCCGGCAGTCAGACCTGAACGAGGCCTTCGACGCACTGATGGACATGGCGGGGGTGCTAGGCATCCCGGCGCGCGCGCTGTCCCTCAATGGCCGGCTGGGGCTGGCCTTCGGCGCGCGCGGCCGCGGCGGGAAGAGCGCGCCGGCCGCGCACTTCGAGCCCGGCAAGGTCGTCATCAACCTGACCAAGGGCGGTGGGCCTGGGAGCCTGGCACACGAGTGGTGGCACGCGCTGGACAACTACTTCGCCGGTGACGGCCGCAGCTTCGTCACGGCGGGCGCACGTGCGGACATGCGCGAGCAGATGCGCTTGGCGTTCGAGGCGGTCAAGAAGGCGACGCAGGCGTCGGGCCTGAACAATCGGTCGATGGAGCTGGATGAGCGCCGCTCGACGCCCTACTGGAGCAAACACGAGGAACTGTCGGCCCGGTCTTTCGAGACCTACGTCATCGCCAAGCTGGAAGACCAGAACGCCGCGAACGACTACCTCGCCAACGTCGTGAGCCAGCAGGCATGGGACGCGACTGAGGGCATGCGCGCCATCGCGCTGGGCCGAGACCCCGACGATGCGACAGGCACCTATCTGTACCCGACGGCTGACGAGATGCCGGCCGTGCGCGCGGCATTCGACGAGTTCTTCCGGGTGATCGAGACGCGGCAGGACGAAGCCGGCAATGTCGCGCTGTTCAGCCGTGCCGCGCCCTTCGTCGAGGTCGTCTCCACCGACGACGGCCTGCCGACCTATGCGAACGCGGAAGCGGGCATCGTGCTGGCTGCCCCTCAGGTCACGGAACGCTTCGAGGTGATCGAGGACGAGGGCGAACAGGTGGTGAGCTATGCCGTGATGCCGAGCGACCGATTCGACGTGCTCGGTCACGTCGTGCTGCTGCTGAAGGACGGTCAGCCTGTGTCTCTGATCGACATCGAGATGTACCACCGGGGCGATGGCGCGGGCCGCAAGGTCATTGAGACAGTGCTGGCATCCACCCGTGGCAATCTCAACATCAGCAACATCGTCCCCGATGCCCGCGGGTTCTGGGCGAAGATGGGCGTTCCCGAGCAGAACGCCGGAGCAGGAGAAGCATATGACGGCACCCTCAACTGGCAAACCTACGCGGAAGCCCGTGACGCCGGAGCAGCGCGCTCAGACGCGAAAGCAAGTCGAGGAGCGGGTCAGGAACGCGACGCCGGAACAGCGCGCGCAGATCGAGGCGCTGCAGGAGCGCGCACGCCGCAAGGGCTGACGCGCGCCGAGGCAGAGGCGATCATGGCCCTGCCAGAGGACACCATCAATCGGCTGCTCGACCGCACGCTCAGCCCTGAGCGAGTCCGCGAAATCGCCGCGAAGGTCGGCACGCACATGCAGGTGGTCGAGTCCGTGGACGACCTGCCGCCGACCGAGCGTCGTGCGGCACTCGACAAGGCCGCTGACGGCAAGATCCGCGGGGCGTACTTCAAGGCCAGTGACCAGGCCTACCTGATCGCCGGCAACCTCTACAGCGAAGCCGAAGCAACCTTCGTCGCGCTGCATGAGTCCTTCCACCGCGGCTTGGTCAAGACGCTTGGGCCAGACGCACGCAAGGTGCTGCAGTGGATGCACGCCACCAATGCGAAGCTCCGCACCCTCACCCAGGTTCAGATGGAGCGCCATGGCATTGGCCAGGACGAGGCGATCGAGGAAGCTTTGGCGGACCTGGCAGGCAAGGGCGAGGCGCGAGACCTCCGCGGCTGGACCAAGCTGCTCACGCTCATCCGTGCCTGGCTCGACAAGGTGACGGACGCGCTTGGGTTCCGCCTCACGTGGACCGACGAGATGGTCTCGGACTTCGTGGCCGGCGTGGCTCGTGCAGGCCTCGACACTCGCGTGACCGCGAGCGCGTCGCAGGACACGTCGCTGAGCAGATCTGAGTCCAGGTCGACAGCTCAAGACCTTGCGCCGGCCGGTGGAGGTGTCTTCGACTTCAACCGACTTGGCGCCACGCGCCAGGACCGCATCCGCTCGGTGGTCGACGGCGCTCGCCCGTTCTGGCTCGGCGCCCTCACGCGGGACCAGCTCGCCGACATCTACGGCAAGGACATCCCTGCGGTGAAGGAATACGACGGTCTCACCCGGTCGATGGAGAACCAGCGCAGCAAGATCGCGCAGGACGCCGACACCATCTACAACGACTGGTCCAAGCTCGGCTCGGTGGTGAACGACAAGCTCGCCCGGGTGATGCTCGACGCCACGGTCAACAGCGTCCATCCCGATGGAGAGTTCAACACCATCACGGGGAACGACGGCACCATCGAGGCGCGGCGCAAGCTCGTTCACGCGCGGCTCGCACGGGAGTTCGCAGCCCTGCCCGAGGAGGCGCAGGCGATGTACCGCCGGGTGCGCGACTTCCACGCCGGCATCCTCGGCCAGCTTCGCGAAGCACTGGAGAAGCGGCTGCAGCGGCAGATCGAGAACGGCGAGGCCCGTGCAGCGGCGCTGACCAGCATCCGTCAGGCCTTCGACCAGTACGCCGAGCATGGGCCGTACTTCCCACTCTCCCGGTTCGGGGACTACCTGGTCATCGGCGAGCGCGCGGACGGGGAACGGGTCGTGGCGAGCTACGAGACTGCTGGGGAGCAGTCCACCGCTGCCCGAGCGCTGCGGCAGGACGGCTTCACGGTGAAGACCAAGACGGCACGCGAGTACAGCCGTGCGCTGGACGGCTCTGCGGGCAAGTTCATTGGCCAAGTGCTGACGACGCTGCAGGCGCTTGACTTCCAGGACGCGGCCATCAACGGGAAGGCCTCGGACCTCAAGTCCAAGCTGCTCGACGACATCAACCAGGTGTTCATCCGGTCGCTGCCTGACCTCAGTTACCGGAAGCACTTTGCCCATCGCAAGAACACGCCCGGCTTCAGCTCGGACGTCATGCGTGGCTTTGCGTCGAGCGCGTTCCATGCGGCGAGCCACATCGCCAGGCTCAACCATGCTGACCAGATGTCGTTCGCCCTGGAAGACGCCTACCGCACCCTGGACAAGGCGCCCGACGGCGATTTCAACGCGCCCAGCCAAGTGCTGAACGAACTGGCCTTGCGGCACGACGCGGTCATGAACCCGAACACGCACCCCATTGCCGCGCTCCTCAACCAGGTGGGCTTCGTGATGTACCTCGGCGCCTCGCCGGCTGCCGGCCTCATCCAGCTCCTGCAGAACCCGATGGTGACGCTGCCCTACCTCGGCGCGCGCTACGGCTTCGGCAGCGCGACTGCGGCCATGGGCAGGGCCTCCAAGGACATCCTTGGCGCGAAGATGAACCGGGAGTCCGGGTGGAACGCTGCCGACAGCCCCAAGCTGGCGCCGGTCGAGCGGGAGGTGATGCGCAAGCTCCAGGACGAGGGCGTCATCGACCTAACCCAGGCGCACGACCTGGCCTCGGCCACCAGCATCGACCGCGGCAACGTCGCCCGCTCGAAGGCTGCGTTTGCGATGTCCCGGGCGATGAAGATCGTGGGATGGACCTTCCACATTCCGGAGGTGATGAACCGCCAGATCGCGGCCCTGACCGCGTTCCGCCTGGAGCTGGCCAAGTCAGGGGATCAGGCAAGGGCCGAGGATGCCGCCCGCGAGACGATCAAGCGCAGTCACTTCGACTACTCGGCCTCGAACCGGGCGCGCTACATGCAGGGCAACTTGGCCAGGGTCGTCTTGCAGTTCAAGACCTTCAGCCAGAACATGACCTACTTCATCGGCCGCGCTGCGTATCTCGCGCTGAAGGGCGAGGACGCCGAAGTGCGCGGCATCGCGCGCCGGCAGCTCATGGCCACCTTCGCTGCAACGTTCGCGATGGCCGGCACTTTGGGCCTGCCGGGTCTGAGCATGGCCGGCGGGTTGCTGAGCATGCTGGTCGGCGCACTGGACGATGACGACAAGCCTTGGGACTGGAAGACGGAGTTCCGCAACCTAGCGTCCGACGTGGCCGGCCAGGACGTGGGCGAAGTGCTGTCGCACGGCTTGATGCGCGCGCTGATCCCTTGGGATGTGGCGAACCGCGTCGGGCTGGGTGATCTCTGGCTGCGGTCCAACGACCGCGAGGGGCAGTCGCCACGCGAGGCGTTCGCAACTGACCTCACGAACCTGCTTGGGCCCACGGCCGGCACGATCCTGGGCTGGTACACCGCATCCGAGCACCTCGGTCGTGGCAACTACGCCAAGGCCACCGAGGCGATCGTGCCGAAGTTCGTGCGCGACGCCATCCAGGCGGGCCGGTTCTCGGGCGAGGGCGTGACGACGTTCAGCGGCGAGCACCGCATGGACGTGACCGGCGCCGAGGTGTTGGGCAAGCTGCTGGGCTTTACGCCGGCCCGCGTGTCGGAGATGTACGAGGCCACCGGGGCCATCAAGAACGCCGAGACCGCCGTGCTGGAGAAGCGCAAGGGCCTGCTGTCTCGTGCCGCCCAAGCTCGCATCCACGGCGACAGCGACGGCACGCGCGAGGCCATGGAAGACATCGCCGAGTTCAACCGGCGCAACCCGAAGGAGGCCATTCGCGGCTCAAACATCGCAGCTTCGGTCATCGCCAGACAGCGGCGGGAGCGGCAAACGGCCGACGGCACCTACCTGCCGAAGACCCGCGACCACTTCCGAGCGGAAGGGCGGTTTGCGGAGGTGGACTGAGCTAGCGATACTCACCGGTCGTGCCCTCGCGCCTGACCCCGGAGCGGCAGCCGGCAACGGTCCACGGGTAGCCCGAAAGGGAGCAAGCCCGGAGATGGGGTCAGCCGCGAGGGCGCGGCTGGGTGGCGCTACTTGGGAGTGAGCGTTGAAGGCCGAACTCGCTGTTGCTGCCTTGGTCACCGCGCTGTTCTTCGGCGCGTTCTCGCCGGTGCTGTTCATCGTGGTGGTGGTGTTCGGGCTCTTCTACGCTCTGATGAACTGGATCGGGGGGCGGTGGTGATCGCGGCAGCATGAACCATCAGGCTGCACCTTGGCGCTGGCCCAGCCCTTGGCGAGAGGCTGCGGCGTGTGCTTGCGGAGGTGTCGTTGCAGCGATCGCGACGCTGGCGCTGCGGGAATGGTTCCTGGTCGAGGTACTGTTGGCCGGCGTACTGCTTCTTGGCGGCTTTCGCATCGAGCCGCGCACTGTGCAGTTCACGCTGTTGGGTTGCATGGTTGGCATGTGGACGGCGATCGTGATCATCGTGCGCAACCCGTCGCTTCTGTAACGCCGTCCGCACCCGCGACGGCCCGTTGCCCCCTCACTGCTGGTTTGACGCAGAGCAGGGAATGTTCCACTTCCTGCTTGTAACCTTTTGTAGCACAGGGGCAGAATGCGGATCCTTCGAACCGATGGGGGCGGTCATGTATCTCGGCGGACTTCGCTCGATCTGGGATGAAAAGTACAGCGACGCTCCTGACTTCTACACATCGTCTCTGTACAAGGTCCAACGAGACTGGGTGTCGGTCGGAGCGATCTCGCCGTCCTACGACTACGACCGTTACTCTGTCTCCCTCTCAGGGGCAGGCCGCTACACGCTATACGTGAGCACCGACCCAGCGAACAAGCCCCTCGGGGAGGCCTGGGCGAATGCATACGGCACGCTTTCGGTGACACTGCTTGATCGCTACGGCTCCAACTTGTTCACCACGAGCACCGTCGGAGGCGATGCAGCCATATCATTCAACTGGTACGGATCAAGCGACGACCTATCGGTGAAGCTCTCCGGCTTCGCGACCACGAGCTATGCCCTGACCATCAAGTATCAGGAGCCCCTCAACACGGCACCGGTCTCCAGCAATGGAACTTGGGCAGTTGATGAGGACACGCCAGGCGCCGGCATTTTGCCCTTGGCCCTTGATGCTGAGGGCAATGCGATCACATATTCGATTGCTTCACAACCTCTGCACGGTGGCGTTGCGATAAAGGCGGACGGCAGTTTCGTCTACCTTGGCCTTCCGGACTACAGCGGACCCGACTCCTTTCAGTTCAAAGTCACCGATTCACTCGGCAGCTCAAGCACGTACACCATGAGCGTGGTGGTGCGGCCCGTAAACGACGCGCCAGTCTCGTACCCTCAATCGAAGAATGTGTCCGAGGACGGCGTCCTCCAGGGAACGTTGTCAGTCACCGATGCTGACACCCCGCAGGTTCTCTTGCGGGTGATCACCACCCCGCTGCACGGGACCGTGGAATTGGGGTCAAATGGTGCGTTCACGTACCAGCCCCAGAAGGACTTCGCAGGTTCCGATTCCTTTGTGTTTGTCGCAAACGACGGCTCCCTCGACTCCAATTCAGGCGTAGTGAGCATCACAGTTGCGCCCGTGAATGATGCCCCTGTCGTCACTTCGCAGATTCCGGATCAGCTCGGGACAGCTAAGGTGCCCTTCCAGTTCGTGATCCCGTCGAACACGTTCAGTGACGTTGACAGTGCTCTGACCTTAACGGCAGTTGCGGGCAACGGTGGGGCCCTGCCAACCTGGTTGACTTTCAACGGGGCAACGCGGTCGTTCTCCGGAACGCCTTCGCCTGCGAATGTGGGCACGGTATCGATCAAGGTGACGGCTTCCGATGGATCTCTCGCCGTCAGCGACTCGTTCAACCTGGAGATCGCGCCAGGAACGAACGCGCCTCCTGCAGCAACGGCCGCAGCTTTTCAGGGAAAGGAGGACGGATCCATCAGCAGCGTTCTCCCTGCCGCAGTTGACCCAGAAGGAGACCCTGTCACCTATGTCAAGGCTAGCGATCCTTCCCACGGAGTGGTGACTATCACGCCGTCGGGCGCGTTCACCTACATGCCAGCGAACAACTACTCTGGCAGCGACTCGTTCATGTTCAGGGTGACGGACGGCAAAGCCAGCAGCGAGGTCTACACGGTCAACCTGTCAATCACGAGTGTCAGTGACACATTCCTCGGCACTGAACAAGCCGAGGACCTGCAAGGGTTCCCTGGCGCTGATTCGTATCAGCTCAAGGCTGGCCGCGACAGCGTAGCAGGGGGCGGAGGAGACGATTCCCTCGATGGCGGGGATGGGATCGACACAGCGAGGTTTGCTGGTGCTCTATCTGAGTACGTCATCGAGAAGAGTGGAATTGGCTGGCAGGTGACTGACTCGTCCGGCGCTGAGGGGGTCGACTCATTGGTGGGCATCGAGCGGCTGACGTTTGCAGACGCGGCGATAGCCCTCGACACACATGCCAGCGGGAACGCCGGACAGGCTGCCCAGATCATCCGCGCGATTTTTGGGCCCGCTTTTCTCGCGGAGGAGAGGTACGTGGGCCTTGCGCTCAGGCTCTTGGACGATGGCATGAGCTACGGCGACCTTGTAGCACTCGGCTCGACGCTCGTTCCGACCTTCGCAGGGAGCGGATCAACTGAGTCATTTGTACGCCACCTATACAGAAATGTGATTGGCCAGGAGCCGAGCCCGGGTGAACTGCATGACTTCGTCGGACTCGTCGATGGTGGTGCGATGACTCGGGAGAGCTTGGCGCTTCTGGCCTGCCAGTCCGAGTACAACGTGCAGAGTGTTGACCTTCTCGGTCTTGCGGCGACTGGTCTTGGGTTCTTGCCCAGTTGAAAAGGCGACATCCCCGGGGCCTTTGGAGCGTCAGCACCGGACGGCTGATGCCGGTGGCGGGAGGTTCGCCAATCGTTCCGTTCTCCTGGGTTCCTACCGGTCATGCCTCAAGTTGAGGATGTGCGCTTCGCCCTTTAGCGAGCCAGTCGTTCGAGCAGTTCGTCCTCATCCGGCAGCCGCAAGTCAAGCGTGTCGGCCGATCTGTCGTCAAGTGTGATGATGATTCGGTCCGATGCGCAGCCCTAGTATCGGGCGAGCCCGCGCGCCAACCAGGCGGCGGGCGCGGGCTCTCGCGAGGTGTCAACATGGCCGACGCAATCGATGGCGACCTGCACAAGGCTCTCCTTGAGGAGTACAAGGAAGCGGGGCACCTGCATCGATTGCATGTAGGGCTGATGTTTGGCCAGATTACCGTCTTCCTGGGTGCATCAGGGGCGCTCCTCCATCGCATGGTCGGTCTGCCACTGCTGGACAACGACGCCATCCGGTTCTTCGCGGTCGTCGGTGGTTTCCTGGCAATCCTGTTCCTCGTTTTGCACGAGCGCGTCTATGCGTACTCGAAGGGCGCGCGGAACCGGGCCGAAGAGATTCAGGTCCTACTGGGGATGGAGCTTTACAAGTCGCGGGAGACCGACTTCCGTCCGCTCCGGAAGGCGCGAGCTGCTCCTATTACTCGGTTCCTGTACGGGGCGAGCCTGGTCTTGTGGATCTTGCTCCTGGTGGCGCCGTCGCTCATCGAACGGAGAGTCGTTGCCGCGACCCCTGGAGCCCACGCAGGCTTTCCCACCTCAAAGGCAGCTTCTGGCCCATGAGGGCACGGCGACGCGCTGGCGTCACGTTCAGATGCGAAATGCCTAGTGCTTAATATCAGCGTCCAAGCGCAATGCTTGCGTTCCTCCGGCGCATCGCCTAGAGTTGCATCGCCGCTGCACATCAGCGGTCGGGAATAGCAGCCCGGAATCACAAGGCGTGCGGCCGCCTCAAGAGCGGCATTTTCATGCCCGCTTCGCTGTCGAAGCGGCCGCGCGCACGCACGGACCACCGATCAACGGCGGCCCGGGCGGGGAGGCCTTCGGGCCTGCCGGTTCCTTGTGTCCGGTCTGCTACCCCGTTTCGGGCTGCCACCCGTTGAATAGCAGCGACGGCGGCAGCCTTGGACCACGCACAAGGAGCCGCACATGGCTGGTACTTCCCTGGGTGCTTCGGCGCTCCATCTTCACCACGTCCCCGTCGTCACGCGCACGCGCCGTGAATACGGCGCTGTCGTGCTTGGCGACGGCCACGTCTTCACTGTAGTGGCCTCGCGCCGCGTGCACGAGTGCATCGGCGTCAACCTGCAGGTGGCTGACGCCGCCGGCAGCGACCTGCTGCGCGGCATGCTCGCGCCGGTGCAAGCCCGCATCCTCGCCCGCGCGCTGATCGAGGCCGCGGCCGCCGTCGACGTGGCGCAGCGCAGTCCGCAGTTCACTCGTAACGGGGGGGCAGCATGAGCAAGCCCCAACACGTCGACGCAGCCGAGCAGCGAGCTGCGGTCGAGACTCGTTCCTTCATCGAGCGCCTCCGGTCCCATGCCTCTTCGAGTCTGGCGATGTGGCGTCTCCCCACTTGCAGCGCTTCATCGACCGTGCAGCGCGTCCGGTTCGAGCAGTTCGGCAGGCGCGGTGAGGCGGACGTTTCCATTACGCGGCTCAGGGGCGTGCTCGACCAAACGTCGCTTCGGCAAGCGCTCCGAACCAATCGGCTCTGGCTTTCGGAGTGCGGTACGGCTGCGCAGGTGATCGACTGCCGGCAACTCGTCACCGCCCTTACGCCGAGGGAGGCGGCAGAGATCGATCTGGCGCACGACGTTCCGATAGCGCTGATCGTCAGCGGCCGAAAGGCTCTCCTCCGGGCAACCGAATGGGCGATGCGAATGGGGGAACGGGGCGTTATCCGGGTGCCTTTCGAGGACGCCTCGGAAGCTGCTTCCTGGGCCGCTAAGTCCGCATGGCGGCGAAAGCACGGGCCGCAGTGGGTCGAGGTCGAATTCGTTTCGCCGAGGAGCGCAGCATGACCAGCACCAGCATGCAAACGCTGGCCGCACGAGCGCTCCAGCAAGCTGCAGAGGCCGTGGATGCCGGACAGCGTCGCTCGCATGGCTCTCGGAGCGGAGACCCGGCATGAAAGCAGCGACCAATCCCCTGGCGGACATCTGCCGCCGATTCGACGCCATTGCCGCCCCCCTTCAGCGCGAGCATGCCGGCCCGTGGTTCCTTCACTTCGTTGGGACCATTGATGCGGCGGCGTCATCTCGTTTGCTGGCGGGCCGAGGCATCCCCGGTGAACCAGGGCAGAGCCGGAAGAGCAACTTCTTCGAGTTCGAGAGTGGACGCCGCGTGAACGTTGAGCGCGCAACGAGTCGCCGGGTGCGCGTGCGCATCAATCTCACGCGGGATGAAACGGCGGCAATCAGGGCGTTTGACGATCTTGTGGAGGACGAAGCGGCCGCGTTGAGAAGATGCGCTGACCTCCACGCCCAGGCCGCTGCATTGGAGCGCCAGCAGTGGCTCCCGAAGACGGCCGCCGAGTTTCGCCAAGGCATCGTGGACATGGTGTCGAACAATCACGGTATGGCCCGGAAGTTGTACTTAGAGGGCCACGCCTCGGGCTTCATGATCGACCCTGGCTCGCTGGCCGAAGTCGACGAGCTGATGTCTGAGATCGTCGAGACGCTCAGGCGGGCGACGATCATGCGCGGGCAGCTCAGAAGCAGCCCGGTCCTCGATCGGGCGCGGCGCCTCCGTGTGGAGGCTGCAAAGCTTGACCTGCCGCTGCAGCGCTTCTTGGCGGAAGTGGCGAGTGGGCAGCGCTGACGACGAAGCGGATTGGCCGTGAAGCGGCAGACGGTCGCTGTCGCCAGGGTTGCGCGACCGAAGGCCAGCGTCGAGCGAGCGGGTGATCTGTTGATCGTCACCGACCTTGTTTCACATGCGCGCCGCAATGAGCGCCAGCTCGGAGGCCGCCATGAGGCACGAGCGGCGTACCGCGGCGCGCACCGCCGCTTCTGCCCAGGCGTCAGCTTCAGGCGGTAGCCGTCGCTGACCGTTGGGCGGTGGCGGGCACCTCGTCGGCCTTGAGCCCGGAGCACGGGGAGGGCAGGGCAGCGGGGGGAGCGGTGGGCGGTGCGGGAGGTTCATGCCACCGATCCTCGGCGCGTGTCTGTCGCGCTGCAATCCGACCTGATCGGATACGCTGGAGGCGCCCTTGGCGTCTCGGGGCCAGCATCGGCGTCCTGGCGCAGAATCGCGGCGATGGAGATGCACATGAAGCCTCCCGCCCTCGGCAAGCCTGCTCGGAAGCCCAGAACCGAAGCCGAGCGGACGGCGATGCGCAAGCAAGTCGAGGACCGCGTGAAGAAGGCAACGCCCGCCCAGCGCGAGGCGTTCGAGGCGCGACGCAAGGGTTGATGGGCCCGCCGGCGGAGCGGCGGCCGTGGCGCGTGATGCGGGGCTAAGCCGCGAAGGTCTGCACCGAGCACTTGCGCCTACGGGCAACCCGTCGCTGGCCACGATCGTGAAGGTGCTGGGCGTGCTGGGCTACAAGCTCGGAGTACAGCCGCTGGCGCCGGCCACATCAGTTTAAGGCTTGAAACCCAAGGTTCAAGCCGACCGGGCGGTACGTGTCGCTGGTGGACCGACTGAAGGCCCAGGGAAAGTGATGCTGCGCTGGGTGCGCATGAAGCGCGCGGTGATGGAGATGCTGATCGCCCACCGGCGCGACCGGCGTCGGCGATCGTGAACTGGCGGAAGTCAGCAGCAACCAGCAAGTGGCGCGGGCGTTAGCGCGTACACCCAAAGTGCGCGGCATCTGACCGGCGCCTCGGGAAACCACGCGTGCGTTGAAGTCGCCTTCGCGACAATCATCGCGAACATTCGTGGATCCAAACCCGCACTCCACCGCAGCCGCCCGGCAGACAGCCGAGGCCATCGAGGACACCATTCGCGGGAACCCGTTCGAGACCGGCGTTCTTATCGATCCGGCTGGGAACGTGATCCTCCAGCGGCAAGGAATCTTCGACTCCATCGACTTCACGGTGGCCGAGCTTCGTAAGGGAGCCGGAGGGATATTCACGCACAATCACCCCCGTGATTCAGGGCCGAGCGTCGAAGACGTGGTCTTGGCCGCCCAGTTCGGGATCGCTGAACTGCGGGTTGTGACCCGCAGGCATCGGCATGCGGTGTGGCAGCTCCACAGCGTGCCGGTCGTTCCTTTGCCGGTTGAGTACGACGATGCGGAGCAGGCGCTCAAGTTGCTCCTTCGTCATGACGTAATCCAGAACAAGCTTCACCCCGCCGACTTCGGGATCGAAGTGCGACACCGCGCTTGGCAGCGCGTGTCCCAGAAGCTTTCGTTCACTTACCGGAGAGAACCATGAGCGACGTGTTGATCAGGCTGGCAGACGGCTCCGTGGTGTCCAAGCCGTGGGAACAGCTCAGCGACGACGATCGCGTGGTGGTTGATGGGCCGGAGGCATTCAAGGGCGTCGATCGGGTTCAGCGGGAGCTTGACGACGAGATCGCTGCTGCCGGGGGCGTCGATGCGTGGCGCGCCGCCAGCGTGTTCGACCAGGAGCGCCGCTGACAAGCTGGCGGGGGGCCGCCCATGCATCTGGGCGCAACTTCGGGGCAACTCAACCGCGCGCTGAGCGCGATCAGGCCGAAGTGGCCGACCTCAAGCACATGGGCCGACACTACGGGCACCGCTGCAGCCCGGCCCAGCACGAAGAAGATCGCCCCGCGGCGAAGCCAGCGGGGCGAGAAAAACCGGCCCGGATAAGGGAGGGAGAAGTGGGGGCCGGCGGGCGGCAGTCTACGTTTCCGCCGGGCGGTCAGGCGGCCGTTCAGAGTGCGGCGCAGTACCGCTCGTCCCGCTACGGGGCTCTTGGTGCCGAGGTCGCTTCCCACGGCCACACGAGGTGATGGCGCTGCTGATCGAAGCGCGAAGCGCGGGCGGGCGGGGGGGTTGATTCCGGAAGTTGGCGCTTCCCGTCTAGGCGGACCGGGCAGTGGTGCAGATCTGGACGGTGATCGGCCGGCTCCCAAAGGCGTGTAACTCCTGCGCCGCTTGGGCGACGTTGACCGACGCACCGTTGCCCAACGTCACGCCTAGTTCCAAGCTCAGCAACCGTCCTTGCTCTCGGAACTGAAGGCGCGCTTCATCGGCGGCCACTTCCGCTTTCGGCCAGGTGGGGTTGAGCAAGCTGTAGGTGATCATCGAGCGAGTGTCTCGCAATGCCCGCGAGGATGCGATCCCGCTGTTGCCTGGACTACGGCTGCGTGGCGAGAGTGACGAGCGCGGACCCTGGATGCACCCTATGGGGGCCCGAGCCGGACGCTCGCAATGTGCGCCCCGACCTTCCGCCACGCATTCGTCATCTCTTCGCTGTAGTCGTGCCCGTCGTACACCCGGCGCATCGTCTCGGTCTCGAGATGGTTCATGCATAGCTCTGCGATGTGCGGTGCGACGCCGAGGCGCGAGAGCATCGTTCGAAACGTCCTGCGTAGATCGTGAGGTCGCAGTCTCTTGCCGTCGTCCGCGGGGGCCTTCGCCGCGAGGCGCCGCAGCGCGCGGGCGATTGCGGTCTTCTCCATCGCCTTGCCCTTGGCTCCCGGGAACACGATCGACGAGCCATCGACCTTCAAGGACGCTGCCCGGTCGAGCACTGCAAGCGCGGCCGGCGAAAGAGCGATCCGGAACGGCCGGCCGGTCTTCACGCGCTCGGCCGGGATGGTCCAGACGTTCCGCTTCCGGTCGATCTCGCCCCACTCGGCCAGCCGAACCTCCGCGGGACGGGCGCCGGTCAGCAACTGGAGTTCGATCGCCAGCTTCGTCGCAGGCCACATTCTCTTGGAGGCGTCCAGCGCCGCGAACAGCGCGAGGAGTTCCTGATCGTTGGCGGCGACCACCGGGCCGGGACGGTAGGGCCGAGGGTTCTCGATGCCGCGCATCGGATCGGCGCCTTCCAGGTAGCCACGCTTCATGGCGAAGTTGATGAGCCCCCGGAGCGTCCGGTAGACGTGAGCAGCAGCCCCGGGGGCGCCGCGCCGCCGCGGCGCGTCGATGCAGTCCTGCAGTGCCTGGCGCGTCAGCAGCGCGACCTTCGAGGCCCCGACCCTGTCCTTGATGTCGAGATCGAAGTTCTCCTTCAGCACGGTGATGGTTCGCTCGCGCACGGGAGCTCCGCCCTTTCGCGAACTGCCCATGCGCTTGTCGGCGACCCACTCCTCGAACAGCTCCGCGACGGTCGGCATCGCGTTCTTGGTCCGGCGCTCCTGGCGGGCCACGATGGCAGGGTGGTCGGCCTCGCCCTTCTTGGCGGCCACGCCGACCTTCGAATGCGCGAGCCGTTCCTCGGTCGCCTTTGCGAGACCAACGGCGGGGAAGGTCCCCAGCGCCAGCCAGCGACGAGCCCCGTTCACCTGAGCCCGGTACTGCCACTGTTTGGACAGCTCGTCGCCAGCGCGCTTGCGCAGGTACAGGTACAGCCCGGCATCGACCCGCACACGCTGCTCAGTCTTGCCCTCAGGCAGCTTCACCGCGCGCACCTTGGCGTCCGTCCAACTCGTCGCCTTCTTGCTCATCCTGGGATGGTCCGGATACCACGTCGGATACCACTCTAGCCGGATACCAGCGGACCAGCAAGGACGCTACCGAACTCGTTCGCCTGTGAAATCAGTGAGTTGCGGATGTCTGCGGACATCTTCGGATGCCAAGCGGTCCGCCTTGTAAGCGGAAGGTCTTCGGTTCGATTCCGAAAGCCGGCACCACGCCTTGGCGGCCCCCTCTGCCGATGACTGTCGGCAGTGGCCGAAAGTACCGGCTGCCGCTCATTTCCCTGCCTAGAATCCGGCCCCGCCGGCCGTGTGGCCGGAGAGGGAAGGAGTTCCATGGCACATCGCTGCATCGGCCACTGGGTGGCCGCACTGTTCTTGCTCGTCCTGGCGCTGGGCGCCAGCCCTTCGGCGCGCGCCGGCTACACCACGGTCTACGCGTTCGGTGACAGTCTGTCGGACACCGGCAATGTCTTCGCCGCCACCGGCGGTACCGCACCGCAGCCGGGTGACTATTTCGAAGGCCGCTTCTCGAACGGCCGCGTGGCCGTGGAGCACCTGGCCGATGGGCTGGGCGCCAGCCTGGTGAACCATGCCTACGGAGGCGCGAAGACCGGCCTGGCCAATGGCGCGCTGGCCGGGACGCCGCTGGAGATGACCGGCATCTGGTCGCAGGTCGGCTTCTTCCAGGATGCGCTGGGCGGCGGCAGCGCCGACGCCGACGCGCTGTACTTCATCTGGGGCGGCGCCAATGACTTCCAGTACGAGGGCTTCACCGGCGAGGTCGCGGCGTCCGCAATCAGCAACCTCGTGTCGGCCATCCAGGTGCTCTACGGCCTGGGGGCGCGGCACTTCATGGTGCCCGGCCTGGCGGACCTCGGTGCGACGCCGGGCGGCCTCGCCTCGGGCGCGTCGGATGGGTTGACGGGGCTGTCCGCGTTCTTCAATGCCAACTTGATGGCAGCGCTCGGCGCGCTGGAGGTGGTGCTGCCCGGGGCGGACATGGTCTTCGTCGACATCTTCGCCGCGCAGCACGAGCTAATCGACCATCCCGGCGCCCACGGCCTCGGCAACGTCACCGGTGCTTGCTTCAGCGGCTTCGTGGGCGTGGCCGGAACGCAGTGCGGCACGCCCGACGAGTACCTGTATTGGGACCGCATCCACCCTGGCGCCGTGGCGCACCGCTACCTCGGCGAGGTGATGCTGCAGGCAGTGCCGGAGCCGGCGTCGCTGGGCATCGCGCTGCTGGCCCTGGCCGCGTTGGGACTGGCGCGCCGCCATGCCGTACGCCGCGGCGTCCGGGCCGCGAACTTGTGATGACGCCGGCCTGAATCAGCCCGCGGCGTCGATGTCGTAGGCGATGCCGCTGTCCGCCAGGCCGACCAGGTCGATGCGCTGCGCGACCAGGTCGGTCTGGCTGGCCCACAGCGCCAGCGTGCCCTGCGTCTGCTCGCCGCTGGCGAGCAGCCCGGTGTAGTACGCCACCGCGCTGGCATCGGCCTCGGCGCCCGTCACGTTGCGGTAGACCTGCCGCACGAAGTCCGCGTCCGCATGTGAGCCGGCCAGTGCGGAGAAATGGCCGCTGGCGGCGGCCAGCGAGGCCAGCTGGTCGGCGGCCATGCCATCGTCCAGCAGCCCGAGGCCGATCCCCATCAGGTCGGCGCGCGCGAGCGCCGACGGACCGAACAGCGCCGCGACCAGCCGGGCCACGGTGCCGGCATGGCCGTCGAGGTCGAGCGCGACCGCGCCATCGTTGAACCGCAGCCGCTCGATGCCTTCGAGCCGATCGGTGCCATCGCGGCCGCCCTGGCGATCGCCGACGTGCCACCCGCCCTCGGCGCGGGTGAGTTGGTAGTCGCTGCGGGCGCCGCGGTAGTGGGCGCTGTCGATGCCGCCATCGCCCTTCAGCACGTCGTCGCCGCCGAAGCCCTGCAGGCTGTCGTCGCCTTCGGAGCCGTCGAACCAGTCGGCTTCCTCGAACAGGTAGTCGCGCAGGCCTTCGAGGTCCCAGCGGTCGGTGAGCGGGTTGTAGTACGACAGGACGTGCAGCAGGTCCCACGCGATGTCCAGCACCTGCAGCGCCTGGTCGAGCGCGTCGAACAGGTCGATGCGGAAGATGTCGCCGAAGGGCAGCAGCTCGCCGTCGTGGTACAGCAGGCCGCGGCCGCCCAGGCTGAGGGTCTGCTGGCCGTTGCTCAGGCGGTACTGGCTGGAGGTGGCGAGGGTGGCCTCGGCATCGCCCCGGCCGCGCCAGAGGTCGAAGCGCGCCAGGTCGAGCGGCTTGAAGAGGGTCCAGGTGGTCATGGTGCAGCCCCTTGTCGGCTGCCGCGCCCAGGGCGGCGGGAGGCGCAGCGATCGTAGCAGCGGGCCGGGCGTCCGGCGGTGCCGGCCACGGCCGTCAGCTGACCGTGGTCGGCGGTGGCTCGGCGACGACCGGCACGGTGGCCACCGCGCGCGTGCCGCGCCCGGGCCGCGACTGCAGCACCAGGCGTCCGCCGATGGCCTGCATGCGCGCCTCGGCGGAATAGAGCCCGGAACCGCCATCGGCATCGGTGGAGGCCGGCAGCCGGGCGACGTCGAAGCCGATGCCGTCGTCGCCGACGGCGATCGCGAGGCGGTCGTCCTCCAGCTGCAGGCGGATCCACAGCTGGCGGGCCTGTGCATGGCGGCGTGCGTTCAGCACCAGCTCCTGCAGCACCCGCATCAGCACGGCGCGCATCGGCTGCGGCAGTTCCAGCGTGGGCGGCAGCTCCCCTTCGACGCGCGCCACCAGCGGCCCCTCTCGCGTCACCGCGCGGGCCAGGCGTTCGATGGCGCCCTGCAGCGTGTCGTCGCCCGGATCGCTGGCGCTGAGCTGCGCGGCCTCGGTGCGCGCCGCGATGGTGGCGCGGCTCAGCAGGTCTTCGATCTCGCCCAGCGTGGCGCCGCCGGGTTTGCCGAGCTGGCGCATGCGCGTCTGCGCGCGAGCCAGCAGGGCGACCACCTCGTTCTGCAGGCGCTGGCCGCTGCGCGCGGCCTCGCGCGAGTCGGTGGCGACCAGCTCGTAGGCCAGGCTCTTGAGCTGGCGCTTGCGGGCCTGCAGCGCTTGTTCGCGCTTGCGGCGCCCGGTGATGTCGCGCCAGATCACCAGCGCGGCGATCACGCGGCCATCGGCGTCGGTGACCGGATGGCTGCTGGCGCTGATCGCCAGCTCGAAGCCGTTGCGCGCCCGCACGGTGCAGTCGGCATCGCGCAGGACGCCTCCGCGGGCCAGCTGCTGCCAGGTGCCGGCGGCGAGTTCGAGGTTGCGCGCTTCGGCGAAGGCGTGCAGCGGCCAGCCGCAGACCTCGCTGCGCGTGTAGCCCAGGGTGCCGAACATCGCGCGGTTGCAGTCGATGATGCGGCCGCTGTGGGGGTCGAGCCACAGGCAGATGTCGGGCATCGCGTCGGCCCAGCGGCGCCAGGAGGCGTCGCTGCCGGCGGTGTCGGCCTCGGGCCGGTCGGCGAGCGCGGCGGGGCCGCTCGGCAGGGACATCGACAGGCTCATCGGGGTCGCGTCGGGGCGGAGGGCGGGGCTGGCCCGCGACGATAGCGGGATGTTGCCGTCTCCGGAGGCCCTCCCCCCTAACTTGTCAATTGACCGGTCAGCGATCGGGCAGGATGCGGACCCGGATTGCCACCGGGCCGGCACCGGCGGCCTGCAGCCGGGCCGTCAGCACCGGCAGCAGCTGCCGCAGCTTGGCCGCCGCGGCGGCATGCGGCACCAGCAGCGCCCAGCCTTCGTCGTCGATCGGGCCCGGCCGCACCTGCGCGCGCAGCGGGCCGGGCAGCAGCGGCGCGATCTGCGCGAAGCAGGCGTTGGAACGGCGCAGGCGGTCCGACAGGCGCGTCAAGGCGTCGCAGGACGCCAGCGCGGCCTCGATCGGGGTCGACGGACGGGGCGGCGGCGCGGGCATCGCGGCAGTGTAGGGTCGGCTCGAGCGGGGGGCATCCCGGCCGGCCGCGCCCGCCCCGCGTTGGCCCGGGTTGCCCGGGGGAGGGCTTTGGCGTAGCCTCGCCGGCCTTTGCGTCCCGCGGCCCGCGCGGCCGATCCCTGATGCAGATCATGATCACCCACGGCACGGTGGCCCGCACGCGCGTGCTGCAGTTCAGCCGGCTGCAACTGCTGGCGGCGCTGGCGGCGCTCACCGGGCTGATGGTGCTGCTGTCGGGCACGGTCTACCACTTCGTGTTCCTGAAGGCAGTGCGCGACGGCTGGCCAGTGGTCAGCCATCTGGTGCGGCCGATCGTGCACGCCGAGCTGGCCCAGCGCGAGCGCCACGTGCGCGCCAGCCTGGATGCGATGGCGCAGCGCCTGGGCGAAATGCAGGCCAAGCTGGTCCGGATGGAGGCGCTGGGCGACCGGGTGTCCGGGCTCGCGGGCGTCGACCACGGCGGCCTGAAGCCGGCACCCAAAGCCGCGCCGACCCGCGGCGGCGAGGGCGGGCCCTACCTGCCGGTGGGCCTGCCGGCCGTCGACCACCTGAACGAGCTGCTGCTGCAGCTGGACGAGCGCACCGAGCTGGGCACCGACCTGCTCACCCTGGTCGAGTCGCGCCTGCTGGAGTCGCGCCTGCAGCGCCTGCTGGTGCCCAGCGTGGCGCCGGTGGACGGGCCGGTGGGCTCCGGGTTCGGCGTGCGCTCCGATCCCATCACTGGACGCCCCGCGCTGCATGCCGGGCTGGACTTCCCGGCCGACACCGGCAGCCCGGTGGTCGCCGCCGCCGGTGGGGTCGTCCTGGCGGCGGAGTGGCATGCGCAATACGGCCAGCAGCTGGAGATCGACCACGGCCGGGGTCTGGTGACGCGCTACGCGCACCTGTCGAAGCTGCACGTGCGCGCGGGCGACCTGGTGCGCCGCGGCCAGCGCGTGGGCGAGGTCGGCAGCACCGGGCGTTCGACGGGCCCGCACCTGCATTTCGAGGTGCTGGTGGAGGGGGCGCCCCAGGATCCGGCGCGCTTCCTCGCCGCCGCGGCGGACGGCCCTCAGCTGGCCCGGGCGCGCTGACCCCCGGTGATAGACTCGACGACTTTGCGGCGCGCGGGCTTGCAGGTTGCCCGAGCGGCCCCAACTGGCCCCATCTGGTCGCGAACGACCGGTGCGCCACGCCGAAAGCGCAGCGTGCCGTCGGCGGCGGGCCGGCGGGTCCGTCCGGACTGATCCGCCAACGTTCGCCGCAAGCGACCCGAACTTCGCGGTCCAAGCCGCCTCCCCGTCGGCCCGCATGCAGCGGGGTCGGGCGCCCGGCTCCAGGACGCCTCCATCCACTGGCCCCGCACCCCGCATGTTGCCCAAGCTTCTCACCTCGATTTTCGGCAGCCGCAACGACCGCCTGCTCAAGCAGTACCGGCGCGTGGTCGAGCAGATCAATGCGCTCGAGCCGCAGTTCGAGAAGCTCGACGACGTTGCGCTGAAGGCCAAGACGGACGAGTTCCGCCAGCGCCTGAAAGCGGGCACCACGCTGAACGACCTGTTGCCCGAGGCCTTCGCCGCCGTGCGCGAGGCCGGCAAGCGCAGCCTGAAGATGCGCCACTTCGACGTGCAGCTGATCGGCGGCATGACCTTGCACAACGGCAAGATCGCCGAGATGCGCACGGGCGAAGGCAAGACCCTGATGGCCACCCTGCCGGTCTACCTGAATGCGCTGGAAGGCAAGGGCGTGCACGTCGTCACGGTGAACGACTACCTGGCCCGGCGCGACGCCGAATGGATGGGCCGGCTCTATGGTTTCCTCGGCCTCACCGTCGGCGTCAACGTGCCGGGCATGACGCGCGAGGAGAAGCAGGCCGCCTACGCCAGCGACGTCACCTACGGCACCAACAACGAGTTCGGCTTCGACTACCTGCGCGACAACATGGTCTACGAGGTGGCCGACCGCGTGGCGCGCGGCCAGCACTTCGCGATCGTCGACGAGGTGGACTCGATCCTGATCGACGAGGCGCGCACGCCGCTGATCATCAGCGGCCAGGCCGAAGACCACACCGAGATGTACGTGCGCATCAACGCCGTCGTCCCGGGGCTGAAGAAGCAGATCGGCGAGGCCGACCCGCGCACCGGCGAGGGCGTGATCGAGCCCGGCGACTTCACCGTCGACGAGAAGACGCACCAGGTCTTCCTGACCGAGGAGGGCCACGAGAACGCCGAGCGCCTGCTGCGCGAGGCCGGCCTGCTGGTGGAAGGCGCAAGCCTCTACGACGCCGCCAACATCACGCTGATGCACCACGTGTACGCGGCGCTGCGGGCCCACCACCTGTACCACCGCGACCAGCACTACGTGAACCAGAACGGCGAGATCGTGATCGTCGACGAGTTCACCGGCCGCCTGATGACGGGCCGCCGCTGGTCCGACGGCCTGCACCAGGCCGTGGAAGCCAAGGAAGGCGTGGCGATCCAGAGCGAGAACCAGACGCTGGCCTCGATCACCTTCCAGAACTATTTCCGCATGTACGCCAAGCTCGGCGGCATGACCGGCACGGCCGACACCGAGGCCTACGAATTCCAGGAGATCTACGGCCTCGAGACGGTCGTGATCCCGCCCAACCGGCCGACCATCCGCAAGGACGAGCTGGACCTGATCTACAAGACCGCGAAGGAGAAGTACAACGCGGTCATCGAGGACATCCGCGCCAGCCACGAGCGCGGCCAGCCGGTGCTGGTGGGTACCACCTCGATCGAGAACTCGGAGCTGATCTCCAGGCTGCTGCAGCAGGCCAAGCTGCCGCACCAGGTCCTGAACGCCAAGCAGCACGCGAAGGAGGCGGAGATCGTCGCCCAGGCGGGCCGCCCGGGCGTCATCACCATCGCCACCAACATGGCCGGCCGCGGCACCGACATCGTGCTGGGCGGCAACGTCGAGAAGCAGGTCCAGTTCATCGAGGCCGATGAATCGATCCCCGCCGACGAGAAGGCACGCCGCATCCAGCAGCTGAAGGACGAGTGGCAGGGCCTGCACGAGCAGGTCAAGGCCGCCGGCGGCCTGCGCATCATCGCGACCGAACGCCACGAAAGCCGCCGCATCGACAACCAGCTGCGCGGCCGCGCCGGCCGGCAGGGCGATCCGGGTGCCTCGCGGTTCTACCTGTCGCTGGAAGACCCGCTGATGCGCATCTTCGCCGGCGACCGCGTGCGCGCGATCATGGACCGGCTGAAGATGCCCGAGGGCGAGGCCATCGAGGCCGGCATCGTCACCCGCAGCATCGAAGGCGCGCAGCGCAAGGTGGAAGCGCGCAACTTCGACATCCGCAAGCAGCTGCTGGAATACGACGATGTCTCGAACGACCAGCGCAAGGTCATCTACCAGCAGCGCAACGAGATCCTCGAAGCCGAGTCGGTCACCGCGCAGATCGCGAACCTGCGCAAGAGCACGATGGAAGACGTCGTGCGCACCTACGTGCCGGCCGAAAGCGTCGAAGAGCAGTGGGACCTGCCGGCGCTCGAGAAGACGCTGAAGGAAGAGTGGCAGCTGGAGCTGCCGCTGCAGGCCGAGGTGGCCAAGGCCGACGCGATCACCGACGGGGAGATCGCCGAGAAGGTGGTGGCTGCCGCCAACGAGGCTTTCGAGGCCAAGGTGGCCGTGGTCGGTACCGAGCAGTTCAACCCCTTCATGCGCATGGTGCTGCTGCAGTCCATCGACATGCACTGGCGCGAGCACCTGGCGGCGCTGGATTACCTGCGCCAGGGCATCCACCTGCGCGGCTATGCGCAGAAGAACCCGAAGCAGGAATACAAGCGCGAGGCCTTCGAGCTGTTCTCTCAGCTGCTGGACGTGGTGAAGATGGAAGTGACGCGCGTGCTGATGACCGTGCGCATCCAGACCCAGGCCCAGGTGGCCGAGGCCGCCGAGGCCATCGAGGACCGCGCCAGCCACGTCAGCAACGTGACCTACACCCACCCGAACGAGGACGGCAGCGTCAGCGAAGAGGCCGACCTCGCCACCCTGGCCGACCAGGTGCCGCGTGTCGGCCGCAACGATCCCTGCCCCTGCGGCAGCGGCAAGAAATACAAGGCCTGCCACGGCCGGCTGGCCTGATCCTCCTCGGCCGGCCTGATCCGCGCCGGCCCGCAGGCGGCGTGCCGCCCGCCGGTTGCCGGCCCGGAAGGTGTCACTGCCGGCGGCGCAGGCAAGGTGCCTGCCCCGCTGCCGCCGGACCCGCGGGGCCGCGCGTTCTTCTTGTAACCACTCCGGCCTGAGCAGGCACGTCCTTCGCTCCACACTGCCAGCCCTCTTTGCTAACGAGCGTAGGGCGCAGCATGGCGGCAGCCGCCGCACGGGCGCATCGGAAGGTGGGGACGATGGACACAGTGGCTCGAGCCGCGCTGGCGTGCGCGGTCGCAGGGGTGCTCGCGGCGGCGCCGGACGCACGCGCGGGCGTCGTCACCTTCGACGACGTGCTGCTCGGCTTTCACGGTGATGGCGACAACGTCGTCAGCGGCGGTTTCCGCTTCACGCAGGCGGGCGATTTCGGCGGCGTGGCAGATGCCGAGAGCTTCAGCCTCTTCGGCAACGCGCCGCAGGGCAATGCGACGCAGTTCTTCGCCGGCTTCAACGACAGCGCGGTGACGATGACGCGCGACGGCGGCGGCGCCTTCCGGCTGGCGGCGCTGGCCTACGGTTTCGTCTCGCCGCTGGGTGGCGTGGCGGTGCCCGGTCTGGACCCGGGCGCGCTGGTGCTGGAGGCGCTGGCGACCGACGGCGCGGCTTACCGCATCGAGGCGACCTGGGGCCCCGCCGACGACGGCGGCCGCTTCGCCTTCCAGTTGCTGGGCGGAACGGCGCTGGGGCGGCTGGCCGGGCTGGACCTGTGGTCCCTGACCTTCAGCGCCTGCACCTTCGACATCGGCGGCGATTGCGTGGCGCCCTTCCTGAACCTGAACCAGTTCGCGATCGACGACATCGCGGTCGTGCCCGAGCCGCCGTCCCTCGCGCTGGCGGTCGTGGCGCTGGGCCTGGCGGCGGCCGCCGCGCGGGGCCGCCGCGCCGTGCCGCGGGGGCGGTCCGCATGAAGCGGCACCATGCCCTGGCCGTTGTCCTCGGCCTGGCGGTGCTGGCGGCGAGCGCCGTCGCGCAAGGCACGCCGCGCCGCAACTACGTGGTCCAGCTCGTGGACGCGCCTGCGGCGAGTTATGACGGCAGCCTGGGGGGCCTGCGCGCCACGCGCCCGGCACCCGGGGGGCGGCTCAACGTCACCGCGGCCGAGGTACAGACCTACCTGCGCTACCTGAACGGGCGGCAGGCGGCCGTGGCCGGGGCGGTGCCGGCGGCGCCGGTGTACTACCGCTATGGCGCGGTGTTCAATGGCTTCGCCGCGCGCCTGTCCGCCGCCGAACTGCAGAAGCTGGCCGCGCATCCCGGCGTGCGCACGATCACCGCGGACGAGCCGCGCCGGTTGGCGACGCACTACACCCCCCAGTTCCTCGGCCTGGCCGGGCCGCAGGGCGTGTGGGCGCGCACCGATGCGGCCGGGCGCGCGCTGCAGGGCGAAGGCGTGGTGATCGGCCACGTCGATGGCGGCGTGTGGCCCGAGAACCCGTCCTTTTCCGACAAGGTCGACGCCCAGGGCCGTCCGGTGCCGGCTCATGAGCCGGGCATGGTCGTCTACGAGCCGCTGCCGCCCGGGCGCTACCGCGGCATCTGCCAGGCGGGCGAGGGCTTCAGCGCCTCGATGTGCAACCGCAAGTTGGTCGGCGCGCGCTGGTTCAGCGCCGGCTGGGATGCCTCGGGCAACGTGGCCTACGACACCGAGTACCGCTCGCCGCGTGATGCCGAGGGCCACGGCAGCCACACGCTCAGCACCTCCGGCGGCAATGCCGGGGTGGCGGCGCCGGCCATCGGCGTCTCCGGGCTGTCCGGCATGGCGCCGCGCGCCCGCGTGGCCGCGTACAAAGCCTGCTACAGCCCGCGCACGCCGGACGGCCAGCGCGGGCCCGGCGTCTGCATGCCCTCGGACAGCATTGCGGCGATCGAGCAGGCCGTGGCCGACGGCGTCGACGTCCTGAACTTCTCGGTGGTCGGCAGCCAGACCGAGGTGCTCGACGGCGTCGAGGTGGCGCTGCTGAACGCTGCCGCGGCCGGCGTTTTCGTCGCCGCGTCGGCCGGCAACGGCGGGCCGGGCAACACGGTGGCGCACCTGGGGCCGTGGCTCACGACCGTCGCCAACGCCACGCACGACCGATTCACCGCCGCGCGCGTGGTGCTGGGCAACGGCGCGGCGTTCGAAGGCGCCTCGTTCCAGACCGCGGGGCTCGCGGCGCGGCCGCTGGTGGCCGCCTCTGCAGCCGGCCGAGCGGGCGCGGACGCGACCGCCCTGGCGCAATGCCGCGGCGCCGCTGACGGCCTGGCGCCGCAGCTCGATCCGGCCAAGGTGCGCGGCAAGGTGCTGGTCTGCAGCCGCGGCGGCAATGCGCTGGTGGACAAGGGCGCCAACGCCCTGGCCGCCGGCGCTGCCGGCATGGTGCTGCTGAACCTGCCCGGCGGCGAGACCGACCTGCCCAGCGTGCTGCAGGCCCTGCCGACCGTGCACCTGCCGGCGGAAGCGGCCGCGGCGGTGCTGGCGCACGCGGCGCTGCCGGGTGCGACGGCCGAGTTCACGCCCGGCCGGCAGGTGCCGGGGCGGGTGGCGCCGGTGGTGGCCGCGACGTCCTCGCGCGGGCCGAACAAGGCCGACCCGAACGTGCTGAAGCCGGACCTTGCGGCGCCGGGCACCGACATCCTGGCGGCTTTTGCCGACGTCACGCTCGACCGTGCCGGGCGCGACGCCATCGTCGCCGGCGGCGTCCGCGGCCAGCCGGCGGTGGCGATGATTTCCGGCACCTCGATGGCCGCGCCGCACGTGGCCGGCGTGGCGGCGCTGCTGAAGCAGGCGCATCCGGACTGGTCGCCGGCGGCGATCAAGTCCGCGCTGATGACCAGCGCGACGCCGACGCTCCGGCACGCGGATGGCAGCGCCGACCCCGACGTTTGGGGCTACGGCGCCGGGCAGCTGAACCCGGCCGGCGCGCTGGACACCCGGCTCGTGTACGACAGCCCGGCCGCTGACTTCATGGCTTATGTCCAGGGGCGTTTGCCGGGAGCGGACCTGAATCTGGCCTCGATCACGCGCGCCGACGTGGTCGGCATCGGCCGCTCGGTGCGCACGCTGACCAACACCGGCCGCGGCAGCGTCACCTACACCGCGTCGGCCCGCCTGCCGGGCTACAGCGTGGCCGTCTCGCCGTCCAGCCTGAACCTGGCGCCGGGTGCCAGCGGCCGCTACACGGTGACCGTCACCCGCACCGATGCGCCGATCGATGCCTGGCGTTTCGGCGAGCTGGTATGGCAGGGTGACGGCCGCAGCCTGCGCAGCCCCTTGCAGGTGAAAGCCTCGGCCTTCGCCGGCGTGGCCCGGGTGACGGACGTGCGCCCGGTGGGCTCCAAGGTCTTCACCGTCGGCACCGGCTTCGCGGGCCCGATGCAGGTCAGCGGCGTCGGCCTGGTGCCGGCCACGCGGCGCACCGGCACCGCGGTGCTGGGGGGCGAAGCGGTCTGCTTCCCGGTCAGCGTGGCGGCGGGCGCGCAGCTGCTGCGGGTGCAGCTGCTGAACCGCGAGACCGACGGCGGCTCCACCAGCGACCTGGACATCACCCTGTACCGCGATGGCGTGGCGGTGGCGGGCAGCTACTCGGCCGGCTCGGACGAGCTCGTCAACCTCGAGCAGCCGGCCTCCGGGGCCTACAACGCCTGCGTCGAGCCCTACGATCCGGCGGGTGGATCGGCGCGCTTCACGCTGTCGCACTGGGTGCTGGGCCCGGCCGCCGGCGCGCAGACGCTGAAGGCCTTCGGACCCGGCCAGGCCTACATGGGCGGCACCGCGACGATCGGCCTCAGCTGGAACGTCCCGGTGGGGGCGCGCTACCTGGGCCTGGTGCAGTACCGCCAGGGCGTGGGCGCTGCGCTGCTGGGGCAGACCGAGGTCGCGATCGACACCGCGCCCGCCGCCAGCGCCGCGGCCGGCATGCCGAGTGCGCCGGTGTTGCGGCTGAAGCCGGTGCGCTGATGGCGGCGCTCGCCGGGTGCCCCGGCGTGGCGCTGCCGGCGGCGCCAGCGCAGGCGCGCGTCCATGCGTGGGCGTGGGTCGCAGGGGCGAGGGGCTTCCTACAATGCGCGCCTCGCCGCCACCGCCGATCTCCGGGCGTCCGAGGGCCCGGTCGCCTTGCCCGGCCCCGCCCGCGCAGACGTGCGATCTGGAAGCCCCCATTTCTCCGAGAGGTGCCCCGTGCCCGTCAACCTGACTGCTCCTGATCCCGCTTCGCTGCTGCCGGTGCCCGGCGTCCAGATCGGCGTTGCGATGGCCGGCGTGCGCAAGGCCAATCGCCGCGACCTCGTCGTTTTCACGCTCGCCGAAGGCAGCGCCGCGGCCGGCGTCTTCACCACCAACCGCTTCTGCGCCGCGCCGGTGCAGCTGTGCCAGCAGCACCTGGCCTCGGGCCAGCCGATCCGTGCGCTGCTGATCAACACCGGCAATGCCAACGCCGGCACCGGAGCCGACGGCTTCGCCCGCGCCGAGCGCAGCTGCGTCGCGCTGGCCGGCCTGCTGGGGCTGAATGCGCAGCAGGTGCTGCCCTTCTCGACCGGCGTGATCATGGAGACGCTGCCGGTGGAGCGCATCGAGGCCGCGCTGCCGGTGGCGCTGGGGGCGCGCACCGAGGCGGGCTGGGCCCAGGCCGCCGAGGGCATCATGACCACCGACACGCTGCCGAAGGCCGCCTCGCGCCAGGTGGTGATCGGCGGCCGCACCGTCACGCTGACCGGCATCAGCAAGGGCGCCGGCATGATCCGGCCGAACATGGCGACGATGCTGGGCTTCATCGCCACCGACGCGGTGATCGCCCCGGCGCTGCTGCAGCCGCTGGTGCGCGAGGCGGCGGATGCCAGCTTCAACCGCATCACGATCGACGGCGACACCTCGACCAACGACTCCTTCGTGCTGGTCGCCACGCGGCAGGCCGGCCATGCCGAGATCACCGCGCTGGACAGCGCCGACGGCCTGGCGCTGCGGGCGGCGCTGGTGTCCCTGGCGCAGCAGCTGGCCCAGGCCATCGTGCGCGACGGGGAGGGGGCGACGAAGTTCATCACCGTGCAGATCGACGGCGGCCGCGATGCCGACGAGTGCCGCCGCGCCGCCTACGCGATCGCGCATTCGCCGTTGGTCAAGACCGCGTTCTTCGCCAGCGACCCGAACCTGGGCCGCATCCTTTGCGCCGTCGGCTATGCCGGCATCGCGGACCTCGACCAGGGCCTGATCGACCTGTACTTGGACGACGTGCACGTGGCCCACCAAGGCGGCCGGCATCCGCAGTACCGCGAAGAAGACGGCCAGCGGGTGATGAAGCAGAGCGAGATCACCGTGCGGGTGGACCTGCACCGCGGGCCGGCGAGCGCCACCGTGTGGACCTGCGACCTGTCGCACGACTACGTCAGCATCAACGCCGATTACCGCTCGTAGGAGCGTCCGCGTCGAGGCGCCAGGGCGGCCGGTGCCACCGGCTCGCTTGCGGGTGATGGCCCTGCCGATGCGGACGTTCTTGGCGGGCGCGCCCGCCGGCAGCTCCTGGCTGCCCTGCCGTCCCTCGTGACGCGGCGCCGGCCCGGCCGACGGCGCCGGCTCCTCGGCCATCCCGGGTCCTTCCGCAGCGGGCGGACATCGCGTTCTGCCGGTGCGGCTTCATCCCTGCAGCCGATGCCGGCAGCGCGGGATCCGACACAATGGCCGTCCGCCCCAGGCGCGTCCCACGAGGGCGCGCGGCGGCGACGAGGGGACACGATTGCAGAACCAGAGCCACACGCTGGGTGCTGCGCTGCGCCGACGCCTGACGCTGCCGCCCACCGACCTGCTGCGCGACGCCGCCTACCGGCGCCTGTGGAGCTCGATCCTGATCGCCTCGGTGGGTGGCCAGGTCACCATGCTGGCGCTGCCGCTGACGGCGGCCCTGCTGCTGCAGGCCACGCCGACGCAGATGGGCTGGCTCACGGCGCTCGAGATCCTGCCCTTCGTGCTGTTCTCGCTGCCCTCCGGCGTCTGGCTGGACCGGGTGCGCAAGCTGCCGGTCTACATCGTCGGCGAGGTGTCGATCGGCCTGGCCGTCGCCAGCGTGCCGCTGGCCTGGTGGCTGGACCTGCTGTCGATGGGCTGGCTCTACGTCGTCGGCTTCGTGCTCGGCACGGTCAACACCACTGCGGGCAGCGCCTCGCAGATCGTGCTGACGCAGGTGGTGCCGCGCGAACGGCTGGTGGAGGCGCATGCGAAGAATGCGCTGGCGAATTCCAGCGCCGAGGTGGTCGGCCCCGGCCTGGCGGGCGCCCTGATCAAGCTGGCCGGCCCGCCGCTGGCGCTGCTGCTGGATGCGGCGATGCTGCTCACTTCGGCGCTTATCCTGCGCGGCGTCAAGGTGCATGAGGTGCGCAAGCCGCATCCCGAGCCGGACTTCTGGCGCGACCTGAAGGAGGGTGTGCGCTTCGTGCGCGGCCACCGGCTGCTGGTGGCGCTGGCGGTCGCGGTCGGCTGCTGGCAGACCTTCCACAACGCCGCCCTGGTGGTGCAGATCCTCTACGCCACGCGCGAGCTGCACCTGAGCGAGAACGCCATCGGCCTGTGCTACGTCGGACTCGGCGTCGGGACCATCAGCGCCAGCGTGTTCGGCCACCGCATCAGCCAGCGCCTGGGCTCGGGACCGACGCTCGTGGCCGGCTTCGCGACCTGCGGTCTCGGCTGGCTGCTGGCCGCGCTGGTGCCTGCCGGCGCCTGGGGCGTGGCTGCGTTCGCCGCGATGCTGATGCTGTTCGGCGTCGGCGCGGTGCTGGTGTTCATCAACTTCCTCGCGCTGCGCCAGGCGGTGACACCCGAGCCGCTGCTGGGCCGCATGACGAGCACGATGCGTTGGCTGATCCTGATTCCCGCCGGCCCGGGCGCGCTGTTCGGCGGCTGGCTCGGCGAGCAGGCCGGGCTGCGCAGCACGCTGCTGTTCGCGGGGCTGGGGGCGTTGCTGCTGGCCGTGCTGGCCTGGCGCCGGCCCGAGATCCGGCACACCCGGAAGCTGCCCGAGCCGCATCCGCAGCCGGCGCCGGCCGACAGCGCCGCCCCGGCCGACCTGGCGGCGGACGATGCGGTGCGCCTCCATCCCTAGTTCGACACCCCGAGCCGGCCGGCGGTATCGGCATACTCCCAGGCTGCCTTTTGACGCTTTCCTCGGGAGTTATTGCATGGCCCTGCATGCCGATGTCCGCAAATCGCTGATCGTGAAGCTGGAAGAGTACGAGGGGCGCATTCCGCACCTCTACGTGGACAGCGTGGGCCGTGTCACCGTCGGTGTCGGCCACCTGATCGCCAACCGCAATGAAACCGGATCGCTGACGCTGATGGTCGGCGGCGCCGGGGCGCCGATGCGGGCGGCCACGCTGAAGGAAAAGCAGGACGAGTACGACGCCATCGCCAAGCAGCCCAAGGGCTACCGCGCCGGCTGGTACGAAAAGCACGCCAAGCTGACGATGCGCGACCCCGACATCGATGCGCTGCTCGTCGCCCACATCGACAGCTTCCATGCCAAGCTGGCCAAGGCCTACACCAAGGCCCAGGGCTACCCGAAGGATTTCGATGGCCTGCCGCACAACGTGCAGCTCGCCTTGTTCGACCTGATCTTCAACGTCGGCCCCACCGGACTGACCAAGTTCACGCAGTTCAATGCCGCCATCAAGGCCAGCGACTGGAAAAAGGCAGCCGAGCAGAGCCACCGCAGCCAGGTCAGTGGCGCGCGCAACGAATACGTCAAGAAGCTGCTGCTGACCACCAAGAGCGAGGCCTGAGCGGATGCGCGCGCATCGATGGGCGGCGGGCCTGGCGCTTCTGCTGGCGGGCGCGTGCTGGGCTGGGGCCGCGCCGCAGCGCGAGTTCGAGGCGCGGCACTTCACCGGCCTGACCGCCAAGCTGATCACGCGCGAGGACGATGCCACGCTGGACATCGACTTCGATCGCACGGGCGGCGGACTGCTGCGCTTCAATCACTGCCGCGAGGTGCAGCCGGGGCTGCTGGCGCAGGTGGTGCCCTCGCAGGCGGCGCTGGCCGAGATCCTGCGGCTGAACTGCCTGGCCGTGCAGCGCTACGCCGGCAGCCAGCCCGCCAAGCACAGGCACCTGCCGGCCCGCTGGTCCGCGTCCGCGGTGGCGAAGATGCCGGCGGACCTGCTGCCGGTGCTGGGGCCGGCCGATCAGGGCAAGGCGGCCTCCGGCGCGGTCAGCACGCTGGGCCGGCAGGCGGGTGCCCGCCACATCACGCAGGCGGCCGATGGTGCGGTGCGCGTGAACAGCGCCGAGGTCACGGCCCTGTTCCACCGGCTCGCACGGGCCGACTTCGACGGCGATGGCAACGAAGACTGGCTGCTGCGCATCGACTGGGGCGCCCGGCAGGGCGATGCCCGCGGCAGCGCGCTGGTGCTGGTGGCGCGCCCGGCGGCCCGTGGGCCGACGCAGGTGCTCGAGCGATTGGCGCCCTGAAGGCGAGAGACCGGCGGCCTGCGCGCGTTGCAGGGCCTCGCGTCGGGCCTGGCAGCTGTTCCGGGCGCGCGCCCGAGGCGCCAAGCAGGCGCCAAGCAATCAGGCGGGAAGCAGGCGCGAAGCAGGTGCCCATCAGGCCCCGGTCGGGCGCCGCTCAGGGTGTCATCACGCAGCGCAGGCTGGCCGGGTCCACGCGACCGCCGATCAGGCGGTAGCTGATCGTCGCGGAAGACACGTCCTCACCGGCGCGGCGCCGGATGCCGAGTTCGCAGCGCCGGCCGTCGCACCGGCCTTCGACGACGTTGGTGCCGCCCTCGTGCATGAAGGCCAGCTGCGAGGCCAGCAGGTCACCCAGGCGGGCTCGGCCGCGCTGGCCGTAGTCGCCCTGGCAGCCTTCGGCCCGGTGCAGCGGCAGGTCGGCCGCCGCGAGCAGCGGGCGCAGCGCGGCCTGCGTTGCGGCCGGGTCGGCCGCTGCGTGGGCCGCCGCGCCCCAGCCGGCGCAGAGGGCCGCGACCAGCGCGAGTGCTGCAGTGGCCGGATTCACGGCGCGATGCCGTAGAAGAGCGAGATGTCGTCGCCGGCGTAGGCGCGCTTGAACTTCTGGTGGAAGGCATCCACCGAGGCATCGGCCACCACCTTGTGCTGGCCGTTCGAGAAGTTGTAGACCTGCCCGCCGAAGTAGATGCCCACGTGCTTCTGCGGCACGTTCTGCATGCGGTCGCCCACCACGTTGCGGGCGGACAGCACGAAGATCAACGTGCCGTTCTCGGGCACCGCCAGGTCCGACCACTTGCCGCGGCGCCCCAGCGCGTTGTAGAGCTCGTCGCAGCGGATCGACGCACCGGTCTTGCGGGTCTTGAACGCCATGTCGCCGCACAGCATGCCGAGCTGGATGCCGTGCGCGTGGCTGACGAAGTGGGCACAGTGGTTCTGCGACGGCGACGAAAAGCCGTTCGAGCAGATGTCCTCGATGCCCTTGCCGACGTAGCCGGCGAGCGCCTGTTGTGAAACCGCCATCTCGTTCTCCTCTGCCTGGCGGAGGCGGAGTCTAGGCTGGCCGCTGTTGTCCGGCGTTGGGCGATGCGTAACGGGCGGTTGCCGGGATCATCATTCGGACGGATGCCTCGTCCTGGCGCGGTCAGGACAGGGCTGGCGCGAAGCGATCCACCGCGTCGGTGATCAGGCCGTCGACCGGCAGCGCCAGCAGGCGATCGGCATCGGCCGCGTCATTCACGGTGTAGCACAGCGTGCGCAGCCCGGCGCCATGCAGCTGCTGGTGCAGCGTGGCGTCCATCAGCCGGTGGTTGGTGACGACGGCCACGCACTGCAGGCTGCGCGCCATGTCGAACCAGCCGTCCCACAGCTCGTCCACCAGCAGCGCTCGCGGCAGCTGCGGCGCGGCGTCGCGGGCGCTGGCCAGCGACTCGGGCCGGAAGGAGCTGAGCAGCGGCGGTACGGGCTGGCCATGCCACAGCCGCGCGGCGTGCGCGGCCACCATGGCGCCTGTCGGCGCCTCCTGGCCCGGTGTCGGCTTGATCTCGATGTTCAGCGCGAAGCCATTGCGCAGCACGTAGGTGGCGATGGCGTCCAGGGTCGGCAGCGGTTCGCCGGCGTAGGCGCGGCTGTGCCAGCCGCCGGCGTCCAGGCGCGACAGCGGGTTCCATGGCAGGTCGCCCGCGGTACCGGTGCCGGACGTGGTGCGTTCCAGCGTGGCGTCGTGCAGCAGGAAGGGCACGCCGTCGGCCGAGAGCTTCACGTCGCATTCGAAGGCGCGCCAGCCGTGCGCGGCGCCCAGGCGGAAGGCGGCCAGCGTGTTCTCCGGCGCCAGCTTGCCGGCGCCGCGGTGCGCGATCCAGCGGGGGTAGGGCCAGGGGCTCATGCGTTTCAGACCCGCTGCCCCGTGGTGGCGTCGAACCAGTGCACGTGCTCGGGCGTCGCATCGAGCCGGATGGTGTCGCCGACCCGGGGCGAGGGCAGGGTCGCATCCATGCGCAGCGTGAACAGCGCATCGCCGAGTCGGCCGTAGACGAGGCGCTCGGCGCCCAGCATCTCGATCATCTCCACCTGCATCGGCCAGCGGCCTTGCGGCGACAGGTCGGTGTGCTCCGGCCGCAGCCCGAGGATCAGCGCGCCGGCTCGCGGGGCGGCCAGCGGCAGCTGCAGCGTCGTGCCGGCCACGGTGAAGCGCGAACCGTCGGCCTCGCCGGTCAAGAGGTTCATCGGCGGCGCGCCGATGAAGCCGGCGACGAAGGTGGTGGCCGGCGTCAGGTAGACCTGCTCGGGCGTGCCGATTTGCTCGATGCGGCCGGCATTCATCACGATCATGCGCTGCGCCAGCGTCATCGCCTCGACCTGGTCGTGGGTGACGAACAGCGAGGTGACGCCCAGCTCGCGGTGCAGCTTCTGGATCTCGAGCCGGGTCTGCGCGCGCAGCTTGGCATCGAGGTTGGACAAGGGCTCGTCGAACAGGAAGGCCTGCGGCTGGCGCACGATGGCCCGGCCCATCGCCACCCGCTGGCGCTGGCCGCCGGACAGCTGGCGCGGCGTGCGCTGCAGCAGCGGGGACAGCTCGAGGATCTTGGCGGCCTTCTGCACCCGGGCGTCGATCTCGGCCTTGGGCACCCGCGCGATCTTCAGGCCGTAGGCCATGTTGTCGTACACGCTCATGTGCGGGTACAGCGCGTAGTTCTGGAACACCATCGCGATGTCGCGGTCGGCGGGCTCGACGTCGTTGACGACGCGCGGGCCGATGGCGATCTCGCCGTCGCTGATCTCCTCCAGGCCGGCCACCATGCGCAGCAGGGTGCTCTTGCCGCAGCCGGAGGGGCCGACGATGACGATGAACTCGCCGTCGGCGATGTCGGCAGAAACACCGTGGATGACCTGGTTGGCGCGGGCGCCGTGGCCGTAGCGCTTGATGACGTTGCGGATCGAGATGGCTGCCATGTGTTCGTGTTGTGCGCTGCGCGTTCTTAGCGCGTCATTTCTCGGTGTCGACCAGGCCCTTGACGAACCACTTCTGCATCAGCATCACCACCAGCGCGGGCGGGATCATGGCCAGGATGGCGGTCGCCATCACGAGGTTCCATTCGTTCTGCGCCTCGCCGCCGGCGATCATGCGCTTGATGCCGATCACCACCGGGTACATGTCTTCCTGCGTGGTCACCAGCAGCGGCCACAGGTACTGGTTCCAGCCGTAGATGAACTGGATGACGAAGAGCGCGGCGATGCTGGTGCGCGACAAGGGCACCAGCACGTCGATGAAGAAGCGCATCGGGCTGGCGCCGTCGATGCGCGAGGCCTCGGTCAACTCGTCCGGCACGGTCAGGAAGAACTGGCGGAACAGGAAGGTGGCGGTGGCCGAGGCGATCAGCGGCACGGTGAGGCCGGCGAAGCTGTTCAGCATCCCGAGGTCGGCCACCACCTTGTAGGTGGGCGCGATGCGCACCTCCACCGGCAGCATCAGCGTGATGAAGATCGCCCAGAACACCGTCATCCGGAACGGGAAGCGGAAGTAGACGATGGCGAAGGCCGACAGCAGCGAGATCAGGATCTTGCCGAAGGTGATCACCAGCGCCGAGACCAGGCTCACGAACATCATGCGGCCGACGGCCGCGGTGGAGCCGGAACTGCCGGTGCGCGTGCCCTGCAGCGCGGCCAGGTAGTTCTCGACCAGGTGCGCGCCCGGCCACAGCGGCATCGGCTGCTGCACCACGGCTTGCGTGGTGTGGGTGGACGCGACGAAGGTGATGTAGACCGGGAACGCGACCACCGCCACGCCCAGCAGCAGGATGGCGTGGGCCAGCAGGTCCAGGCCGGGGCGGCGCTCAACCATGGTGATGACTTCCAAAAGAGGCGGCCATCAGTAGGTGACCTTCTTCTCGACGAAACGGAACTGGATTACCGTCAGCGCGACGACGATCACCATCAGCACCACCGACTGCGCCGCCGAGCCGCCCAGGTCCAGCGCCTTGAAGCCGTCGTAGTAGACGCGGTAGACGAGGATGCTGGTGTCCTTGCCGGGGCCGCCCTGCGTTGCCGCATCGATGATGCCGAAGGTGTCGAAGAAGGCATAGACGACGTTGATCACCAGCAGGAAGAAGGTGGTGGGCGACAGCAGCGGGAACTGGATGGTCCAGAAGCGGCGCCAGGGCCGCGCGCCGTCGATGGCCGCCGCCTCGATCAGCGACTTCGGGATGCTCTGCAGGCCGGCCAGGAAGAACAGGAAGTTGTAGGAGATCTGCTTCCACACCGCGGCCATCACGATCAGCCCCATCGCCTGGTCGCTGTTCAGCAGGTGGTTCCAGGTGTAGCCCAGTTCCCCCAGGGCGTAGGGGATGAGACCGATGCTGGGCGCGAACATGAAGAGCCACAGCACCCCCGCCACCGCCGGCGCCACCGCGTAGGGCCAGATCAGCAGCGTGCGGTAGACCTGCGTGCCCTTGACCACCCGGTCGGCGAAGACCGCGAGCAGCAGCGACAGGCCGATGCCGAACACCGCGACCAGCACGGAGAAGACTGCGGTGGTCTGGAAGGACGTGAGATAGCTCTCGTCGTTGAACAGGTGGCGGAAGTTCTCCAGCCCGACCCATTCGACCGACGTGCCGAAGGCATCCGACTGCTGCAACGACTGCAGCAACGCCTGGCCCGCGGGCCAGAAGAAGAACACCGCGATGATGAGCACCTGCGGTGCGATGAGCGCCCACGGCAGCCAGGCGGACCGGAAGACGACGCGTTTTTCAGCGGCCACGGTTCACAGTTCATGTCTTGCGGCGCCGCGATGACCGCTCGCGGCGCCAGGGGTTCCAACGCCAAAGTTCGTGTCTTGCTCCGTCCCCGCTCGGCGGGGAGGGCCGGGGAGGGGTGCTCCATGACGCTCCCCGCTCGGCGGGGTGCGGCGGGGAGGGGTGCCCCATGACGCTCCCCGCTCGGCCATCAATCCCGCCCATGTCGCGCGGGCCGAAGGCCGGCGCGACGGGCTGAAGACGGCGCAGTCCTCGTCAGCCCTTGTTTGCCTTCTGGAAGCGTTCCAGCTGCTCGTTGCCCCGGCGCACGATGTCGTCCAGCGCGTCCTTCGCCGACTTCTTGCCGGCCCACACCTGTTCCAGCTCCTCGTCCTCGATCGCGCGGATCTGCAGGTAGTTGCCCAGGCGGATGCCGCGCGACTTGTCGGTGGTCTTGCGGATCATCTGCGTCACGGCCACGTCGGTGCCCGGGTTCTCCTTGTAGAAGCCCGACTTCTCTGTCAGCTCGTAGGCGGCGGTGGTGATGGGCAGGTAGCCGGTGCGCTTGTGGCTGGCCGACTGCACCTCGGGGCTGGACAGGAAGTTGAAGAACGCCGCGACGCCCTTGTATTCGGCGGACTTCTTGCCCGACATCACCCACAGGCTGGCGCCGCCGATGACCGTGTTCTGCGGCGCGCCGGGCACGTCCGGGTAGTAGGGCAGGGCCGCCAGGCCGTAGGCGAACTTGGCGTTCTTCTTGACGTCGCCGTAGAAGCCGGACGAGGTGGTGATCATCGCGCATTCGCCCGAGGTGAAGGACGCCTGCGCCAGGCTGCCGCGTCCTTTGTAGACCAGCAGTCCCTGCTTGGCCATGTTGGCCAGGTTCTCGATGTGGCGCACGTGCAGCGGCGAGTTGATCTTCATGCGCGCATCCATGCCGTCGAGCCCGTTGCGCTTGCTCGCGAACTCCACGTTGTGCCAGGCCGAGAAGCTCTCCAGCTGCGTCCAGCCCTGCCAGGCGGGCGTGAAGGGGCACTTGTGGCCGCTGGCCTTCAGCTTGGCGGCGGCCACCGCCACTTCGGGCCAGGTGGCGGGCGGCTTGGCCGGGTCGATGCCGGCGGCCTTGAAGGCGTCCTTGTTGTAGTAGAAGACCGTGGTCGAGCTGTTGAACGGGTAGCTCAGCATCTGGCCGTTCGGTGCGGTGTAGTAGCCCGCCACCGCGGGCACGTAAGCCGTGGGGTCGAACTTGAAGCCGGCGTCCTTCATCACCTGGCCCACCGGCACGATGGCGCCCTTGCTGGCCATCATGGTCGCGGTGCCGACCTCGAACACCTGCAGGATGTGCGGCGCGGTGCCGGCGCGGAAGGCGGCGATGGCGGCCGTCATCGACTCGTCGTAGCTGCCCTTGTACGTGGGCACGATCTTGTAGTCCTTCTGCGAGGCGTTGAACTCCTTGGCCAGGTCGTTCACCCACTCGTTGTTGACCGCGGTCATCGAATGCCACCACTGGATCTCGGTCTGGGCCAGCGACGGCAGGGAGCAGGCGGCCAGCGTGGCTGCGACGGTGACGAGGCGGATCGTTGCTTTCATGGGATCTCCGTGGAAACAGGATGCGGCGGTACCGCTGGAGCCGCAGGAGCGCGCAGTGTGTCGGCTGTTGATGACACACCCGTTTCTGTCATAAAGCGCGCGGCTGCTGCAGCGGGGAAACCCGTCGAACCAGGGCGCACCCTAGGGTAAATGCGGTGCTGCGGTAGGATATCGGCCCACCCCCAAAGCGCCTGTCGGCGCTTTCCCCTCGAGGGGGCCGCACCAGCGGCCCGGCAGAGCCGGTTCCGCGGCGCGCACTGGACGAGCCGCGGATTCGTTCGACGACGGTGGCGCTTCGCACGTGAGCATGAAGATGAACGCACCACTCGTACTGCCCAAGTTGACAGCTCACGGCGAACAAGACGCCGCCGCGCCCCGCCTGCGCGAGATCCCCTACAACTACACCTCCTTCTCCGACCGCGAGATCGTCATCCGGCTGCTGGGCGCGCGCTCCTGGGAAGTGCTGAACACCCTGCGCGACGAGCGCCGCACCGGCCGCTCCGCCCGCATGCTGTACGAGGTGCTGGGCGACATCTGGGTCGTGCAGCGCAACCCCTACCTCGAAGACGACCTGCTGGACAACCCCAAGCGCCGGCAGATGCTGGTGGATGCGCTGCACCACCGCCTGAACGAGGTGCAGCGGCGCCGCACACCCGAGGTCGATCCCGACCGCGATGCCAAGGTCGGCGAGCTGCTCGAAGCCGCGCGCGCCGCGGTCGAGCGCTTCAAGAAGCACTTCTCTACCGTGTGGGACCTGCGCCAGCGCGCCCGCAAGGTGCTGGCCAGGCACACCGCCAAGGACAACATCAAGTTCGACGGCCTGTCGCGCGTGTCCCATGTGACGGATGCGACCGACTGGCGCGTCGAATACCCCTTCGTCGTACTCACGCCCGACAGCGAGGCCGAGATGGCGGAGCTGGTGCGCGATTGCGTGGAGCTGGGCCTCACCATCATCCCGCGCGGGGGTGGCACCGGCTACACCGGCGGCGCCGTGCCGCTGACGTGGAAGAGCGCGGTCATCAACACCGAGAAGCTCGAGCAGATGACCGAGGTCGAGCTGGTCGACCTGCCCGGCGTCGCGCAGCCGGTGGCCACCATCTGGACCGGCGCCGGCGTCGTCACGCAGCGCGTGGCCGATGCGGCCGAGCGCGCGGGCTATGTCTTCGCGGTCGACCCCACTTCGGCGGAAGCCTCCTGCGTCGGCGGCAACATCGCGATGAACGCGGGCGGCAAGAAGGCCGTGCTGTGGGGCACCGCGCTGGACAACCTGGCCAGCTGGCGCATGGTGACGCCCGAGGCCAAGTGGCTCGAAGTCGTGCGCCAGGACCACAACCTGGGCAAGATCCACGATGCGCCGGTGGCCCGCTTCGAGCTGCGCTGGTTTGATGCCTCGGGCCAGAAGCTGGAACGCAAGGAATGGCTGGAGATCCCCGGCTCGGTGTTCCGCAAGGAAGGCCTGGGCAAGGACGTCACCGACAAGTTCCTGGCCGGCCTGCCGGGCATCCAGAAGGAAGGCTGCGACGGCCTCATCACCAGCGCGCGCTGGATCGTGCACCGCATGCCCAAGCACGTGCGCACGGTGTGCCTGGAGTTCTTCGGCAACCCGCGCGAGGCGGTGCCTTCGATCGTCGAGATCAAGAACTACATGTTCGAGGAGCAGAAAAAGGGCGGTGCCATCCTGGCTGGCCTCGAGCACCTCGATGACCGCTACCTGAAGGCCGTCGGCTACACGACGAAGAGCAAGCGCGGCGCTTCGGGCGGCAGCAACTCGCTGCCGAAGATGGTGCTGATCGGCGACATCGTCGGCGACGACGACGCGGCCGTCGCGCGCGCCGCCAGCGAGGTCGTGCGCATCGCCAACAGCCGTTCGGGCGAAGGCTTCACGGCCGTGTCCGCCGACGCGCGCAAGAAGTTCTGGCTCGACCGCAAGCGCACGGCCGCCATCGCCCGCCACACCAACGCCTTCAAGATCAACGAAGACGTGGTGATCCCGCTGGAGCGCATGGGCGAATACACGCTGGGCATCGAGCGCATCAACATCGAGCTGTCGCTGCGCAACAAGCTGCAGCTGCTGGACCGGCTGGAAGAGTTCTTCGCCAAGGGCTCGCTACCGCTGGGCCGGGCCGACGATGCCGGTGAGATCCCCACGGCCGAGCTGCTGGAAGACCGCGTGCAGCAGGCGTTGGCCGAGATCCGCGAGGTGCGCGCGCTGTGGCAGCACTGGCTGACCAACCTCGACATCGCCCCGCTGCCTGAGGGTGGGGAGGGCGGCCGCAGCTACTTCGAGCAGCTGCAGGACAAGACGCTGCGCGCCAGCTGGAAGACGCAGGTGCTGAAGCCCTTGCAGGGCATCTTCGCGGGCGCGGCCTTCGCGCCCATCATCGAAGAGACCAAGCGCATCCACAAAGAGGTGCTGCGCGGCCGCACCTGGGTGGCGCTGCACATGCATGCCGGCGACGGCAACGTGCACACCAACATCCCGGTCAACAGCGACAACTACGAGATGCTGCAGACCGCGCATGAAGCGGTGGCCCGCATCATGGTGCTGGCGCGTGGCCTGGGCGGCGTGATCTCGGGCGAGCACGGCATCGGCATCACCAAGCTCGAGTTCCTGACCGAGGACGAGACCCGCGATTTCAGCGAGTACAAGGCCCGCATCGATCCCGAGGGCCGCTTCAACAAGGGCAAGCTGCTGCGCGGCGCGGCGCTGAAGGGCCTGGGCGACGACGTGCACCACGCCGACCTGAGCCACGCCTACACGCCCAGCTTCGGGCTGATGGGGCACGAGTCGCTGATCATGCAGCAGAGCGACATCGGCGCCATCAGCGAGTCGATCAAGGACTGCCTGCGCTGTGGCAAATGCAAGCCGGTGTGTGCCACGCACGTGCCGCGCGCGAACCTGCTCTACAGCCCGCGCAACAAGATCCTGGCCACCTCGCTGCTGGTCGAGGCCTTCCTGTACGAAGAGCAGACCCGCCGCGGCGTCAGCATCAAGCACTGGGAAGAGTTCGAGGACGTGGCCGACCACTGCACGGTCTGCCACAAGTGCCTGAGCCCCTGCCCGGTGAAGATCGACTTCGGCGACGTGTCGATGAACATGCGCAACCTGCTGCGCAAGATGGGGCAGAAGAGCTTCCGCCCCGCGGCCGCGCTGCAGGGCTTCATGATCGGCACCACCTCGCCGCAGGCCATCCGCGTGGCGCACACGCTGACCGACCTCGGCTTCAAGGCCCAGCGCCTGGGCAACGAGGTGCTGAAGGTCGTGGCCCGCAAGCAGACCGTGGCGCCGCCCGCCACCGTGGGCACCGCGCCGATCAAGGAGCAGGTGATCCACTTCATCAACAAGAAGATGCCGGGTGGGCTGCCGAAGAAGACGGCGCGCGCGCTGCTGGACATCGAGGACCGCGACTACGTCCCGATCATCCGCGACCCGAAGGCGACGACCAGCGAGACCGAGGCCGTCTTCTACTTCCCGGGCTGCGGTTCCGAGCGGCTCTTCAGCCAGGTGGGCCTGGCCACGCAGGCCATGCTGTGGCATGCGGGCGTTCAAACCGTGCTGCCGCCGGGTTACCTGTGCTGCGGCTACCCGCAGCGCGGCTCGGGCCAGTTCGACAAGGCCGAGAAGATCATCACCGACAACCGGGTGCTGTTCCACCGCGTCGCGAACACGCTCAATTACCTTGATATCAAAACCGTGGTGGTCAGCTGCGGCACCTGCTACGACCAGCTGCAGGGCTATGAATTCGAGAAGATCTTCCCCGGCTGCCGCATCATCGACATCCACGAGTACCTGCTGGAAAAGGGCATCACGCTGGGCGCAGACATGGCCGGCGCCTACCTGTACCACGACCCCTGCCACAGCCCGATGAAGCAGCAGGAGCCGATGAAGACGGTGAAGGCGCTGGTGGGCGACGGTGTGGTCAAGAGCGAGCGCTGCTGCGGCGAAAGCGGCGGCCTGGCGCTGAGCCGGCCCGACATCTCCACCCAGGTGCGCTTCCGCAAGGAAGAAGAGATCCGCAAGGGCGAGGCCGCGCTGCGAGAGAGGGGCCTGGTGCAGACGCAGGAGAACGTGAAGATCCTCACCTCCTGCCCCAGCTGCATGATGGGCCTGAACCGCTACCGCGACGACCTGAGCAACGGCCTGCTCGAGGCCGACTACATCGTGGTGGAGATGGCGCGCAAGATCCTTGGCGAGAACTGGATGCCCGACTACGTCGCGCGCGCCAACGCCGGTGGGATCGAGCGGGTGCTGGTGTAGCGAGGCGCCTGCAGTAGACCGAGGTCCTCGATCGGGAGCGCGTGGCCGCTCCCTATTCGAGTCATGTGCTGCCGCTCACATTGGCGAACACTTCGCAACGGCATTGGCGGCCCCGGGCACGTATAACCGCCGGCCGCCCGGACGCGTGATGCATCCGGGCGCCCGGTTCATTCGCCACGGAAGATTCCCACCATGTTGAAACAAGTGATCGCGTCCAGCGTGCTGGCCTCGGCGGTCTTTGCGGCCCATGCCGCCACCTACGACATCGGCGTCCTGCCGGCCTCGCCGGACACGTTCGTCCAGGGCCTCACGGTGGGTGTCGGGGGCGGCAACTTCTCCGACACCTTCACCTTCGTCGCGCCCAGCGGCGGTGGCTATGCCGGCACCGGCACCGTGAAGGAGGTGCCCCTTGGACCTGGCGAGGGCCTGCACATCGTCATCGTCAAGCTGTACGACGCCGGCCACACGCTGCTGTCCGTCGGCTCGGAACACCTCGGCCACTCTGGCCTTGAATCCAGCGTGACGTGGCCCCTGCTGCCCGGCGCCAGCTACAGCTTCGAAGTGTGGGGCTTCACCGAACACCCGTTCGGCGGCCAGTACACCTTCACTGCCACCGCGGCGCTGGTGCCTGAACCCCAGGCGCTGGCGATGATGCTGGCCGGCCTGGGCGCCGTCGGCTTCATGGCCCGCCGCCGCCGTCCGGCATGAGTCGCGCACCGAGCCTCGCCTGAGCCCCGAGCCCTGGCTGCGCTGGCCCTTGCCCGTGGCATCGAACGCAGGCTGGCGCTGCCTGGTTCCCCACTCGGTGCTGCTCCAATAGCAGAAAAGATGAGCGGTTGTGTCATGATCGCGACTCGTCACCGTGCCGTCATGTGCGGCCGCTCACATTAGCGAACACTTCGCTACGACTTTCCCTGTCCCCTGCCACGTATAACTCCGGACCGCCCGGGCTCGTGACGCATGTCACGCGTCCGTTCGTCATCAACGGAGGAAATCCCCATGCTGAAACAAGTGATCGCGGCCAGCGCGCTGGCCGCGGTAGGCGTGGCTGCGCAAGCTGCCACGTACGACATCGGCGTTCTGCCCATCGCCCCCACCACGTTCGTGCAAACCGTCAGCGTTCCCGCTGGCAGCTTCATGGACACGTTCTCGTTCGTCGCTCCTTCCGGCAGCGGCTACAGCGGCACCGGAGCGGCGCTTTCGGTCGACGTCGGCGCGAACATCCTGAACATCAACGGCCTCACGGTCAGCCTCTACGACGCGGGACACAACCTGCTGAGCACCGGCACCGTCGGTGAGTCGTCGGCCGTGACCTGGTCGCTGCTGTCGGGCGCCAACTACAGCTTCGAAGTCTCCGGCAACGCCGGTGGCATCGGCGGTGGGCTGTACACCTTCGTCGCCACCGCGGCGCTGGTGCCGGAGCCCGAGACGCTGGCGATGATGCTGGCCGGCCTGGGCGCGGTGGGCTTCATGGCCCGCCGCCGCCGTCCGGAGTGAACCGGGCCTGAGCCTGGCTCGACCCGCAGCGCGGTCCCGTCGCTCGCCGCCGCCCGGCTCCTGCCAGGCGGGCCGGCCGCGGCGGGGCCGCGCGCTAAACTGCCGCGACCCACGCCTCGCCTCATCGACATGGTTCGCGCCAGCCCGTCCAAGCCTCAGCCGACCGCCCTCACGCTGCACCAGTCCTCGCGGGTGCTCGAGATCGGGTTCGACGACGGCGCCGTTTTCCGCATTCCGTTCGAATTGATGCGCGTGTATTCGCCTTCCGCCGAGGTGCAGGGCCATGGCCCCGGCCAGGAGGTGCTGCAGACCGGCAAGCGCGAGGTGCAGATCGTCGCGCTGGAGCCCGTCGGCCACTACGCGGTGAAGCCCACCTTCAGCGACGGCCACGATTCCGGCCTGTTCACCTGGGAGTACCTGCACCGGCTGGGTTCGCAGCAGGACAGCCTGTGGCAACGCTACCTGCAGCGCGTGGCCGATGCCGGCACCGACCGCGACGCGCCGATGCCCCAGCCCGGCGCGGGCGCCTGCGGGCACCACCACTGAACCCACGGCGCACACCGTCGCATCCATCGAGCGAGCAGCATGGCCCAGACCCATTTCGGCTTCCAGACCGTCGACGAGGCGGACAAGGCGCGCAAGGTGCGCGGGGTGTTCGACTCCGTGGCCGCGCGCTACGACCTGATGAACGACGTGATGTCGATGGGCCTGCACCGCGCATGGAAGGCCTACACCGTCGCCGTCGCGCAGGTGAAGCCGGGGCACCGCGTGCTGGACATCGCCGGCGGCACCGGTGACATGGCCAAGGCTTTTGCGCGTCAGGCCGGGCCCGAGGGCCTGGTGGTGCACACCGACATCAACGAGACGATGCTGCGCACCGGCCGCGACCGGCTGCTCGACGACGGCCTGGTGCTGCCCACCGCCACCTGCGACGCCGAGCGCCTGCCGTTCCGCAGCGCCAGCTTCGACCGCGTGTGCGTCGCCTTCGGCCTGCGCAATATGACGCACAAGGACACGGCGCTGGCCGAGATGTGCCGCGTGCTGAAGCCCGGTGGCCGCCTGCTGGTGCTGGAGTTTTCGAAGGTGGCGCAGCCGCTGCGCCGCCCCTATGACTGGTATTCCATGAATGTTCTGCCTTTGATGGGCAAGCTGATCGCCAAGGACGCCGACAGCTACCGCTACCTCGCCGAATCGATCCGCATGCATCCCGACCAGGACACCCTGAAGGGCATGATGAAGTCCGCCGGCTTCGGCCACGTCGACGTGCACAACCTCAGCGCCGGGGTGGTGGCTCTGCACGCGGGCATCAAGTGCTGATCCTGGTGATGGCGCCCACGCGCGCCTGACCCTTCGCGCGGCTGCCGCGCCTTCCCCGATCGCCGATCGGCCCGTGGTTCAGCCCCGGGCGGCTGGTGCGTGGACGGACGTCAGACGCAGTTCGATACGAATCACCGCCACTGGCGTCTGAATGGCGCGACAGGCACGGTGATTGCCACCGGGGTGCGCTTCGGGAAGGCCTTCAGGTCTTCGCGAGTCCCCGAGCTTGGAGCGAGAGAACCCATGGACAAGCTGCAAACCTCCACGCGCCGCCCGTCGGCGCCCGTGGCCGCCCTGGTCGCCGCGTTGTCGCTGGCCATGCTGGCCGGCTGCGGCTCGAAACGCGAGGCCACCGCCTCGCAGACCGCGGCCAAGGTCAACAAGGACGAAGTCACCGTCCACCAGATCAACCACGTGCTGCAGCAGCAGCGCAACCTGAAGTCCGAGCAGGCCGAGGCCGCCGGACGGCAGATCCTGGAGCGGTTGATCGACCAGCAGCTCGCTCTGCAGCGGGCGGACGACATGAAGCTCGACCGTGATCCGCGCGTCGTGCAGCAGCTGGAAGCGGCACGGCGCGACATCATCGCCCGCGCCTACATGGAGAAGGTCGGCGAGGGCGCGGTGAAGCCGACGCCGGAAGAGATCGAGAAGTACTACGAGGACCAGCCGGCGCTCTTCAAGGAACGCCGCATCTACAACATCCAGGAACTGGCCATCGAGGCCAGCGCCGACCAGGTGGCGGGGCTGCGCGCCCAGCTGGCGCAGGCCAAGACCTTCGGCGACTTCACCGAGTACCTGAAGGCCCAGGGCGTGCGCCACGTGGCCAACCAGGCGACGCGCGCGGCGGAGCAGCTGCCGCTGCAAAGCCTGGACACGTTTGCGCGCATGAAGGACGGCCAGGCCTTGTTGACGCCGACGCCGACCGGCGCCAACGTGATCGTGCTCGCCAGCTCGCGCAGCCAGCCCATCGGGCTGGAGCAGGCGCGCCCGGCGATCGAGCAATTCCTGCTGAACGAACGCAAGCGCAAGCTGATGGAAGAGGACGTGAAGGCGATGCGCGCCGCGGCCAAGATCGAGTACGTCGGCAAGTTCGCCGTCACCGCGGGCCAGGCCGAGACCGCCGCGGCGCCGGCCGCCACGACCATGGCGCCGCCGCAAACCACCGCGCAGGCCGGCCAGCCAGCCGACGCACCCGCGGTGCCACCGGCCGGCGGCCTGACCGCCAGCGAGATCAACAAGGGCATGGGGATCGGCAAATGAACGTGCATCACCTCGACCACATCGCGCGGCGCACCGCGCCGCGGTGGCTGCCGACCCTGGCGCTGGCGGCGGCCGTGCTGCTGCCGGCGGGCGTCGCCGCGCAGGGCGCGCCCGCGGGGGCCGCGGCCACGGCTGCCCCCGCACCCGCCCCCGCTGCCGCACCGGCCGCGGGCCAGGCGCCCGAATACCGCCTGGGCGGCGGCGACGTGCTGCGCATCACCGTCTACCAGAACCCGGACCTGACGCTCGAGACCCGCATCACGGAGGCCGGCATCGTCAGCTATCCGCTGCTGGGCAACCTGCGCCTGGGCGGGCAGACCGTGACCGCGGCCGAGAAGCAGATTGCCGACGGCCTGCGCAACGGCCATTTCGTCAAGCAGCCGCAGGTGTCCATCGTCGTCACGCAGGTGCGCGGCAACCAGGCCAGCGTGCTGGGCATGGTCAACCGGCCGGGCCGCTATCCGATCGAAGTGGCGGGCATGCGCCTGTCGGACCTGCTGGCCACGGCCGGCGGTACCGCGGTCGGCGGCGCCGACACGCTCGTGGTCACCGGCATCCGCGAGGGCCGGCCCTTCCGCACCGAGATCGATCTGCCCGCGCTCTTCGCCGACAGCAGCCGCAGCAAGGACATGCTGATCCAGAACGGCGACACCGTCTGGGTCGACCGCCAGCCGCAGGTCTACATCTACGGCGAGGTGCAGCGCCCCGGCCCGCTGCGGCTGGAACGCGGCATGACGCTGATGCAGGCGCTGGCCGCCGGCGGCGGGCTGACGCAGCGCGGCACCGAGCGCGGCATCAAGGTGCACCGCCGCAACGGTGACGGGCAGGTGCAGGTGCTGCAGCCGGCGATGCAGGAACGCATGCGCGACGGCGACGTGGTGTTCGTGCGCGAAAGCCTGTTCTGAGCGCCGCCGCACACCGGGGCAACGAGGGAGCCAAGCGATGAACTTCGCGCAATTCATGTCGATCCTGCGGGCCCGCTGGATCGTGGTGGCGGCGGTGATGGCCGCCACCGTGGTGATCACGCTGGTGGTGAGCCTGCTGATGCCGCGGCAGTACACCGCCAGCGCCAGCGTCGTCGTCGACGTCAAGCCCGACCCGGTGTCGGCGATGCTGTACCCCGGCCTCGCATCGCCGGCCTTCATGGCGACGCAGATCGACATCATCCAGAGCGACCGCGTGGCGCTGCGCGTGATCAAGGACCTGAAGCTGACGTCCAATGAGAGCGTGCGCCGCCAGTGGCAGGAAGAGGCGGGCGGGCAGGGCACCTACGAGCAGTGGCTGGTCGAGCTGGTGCAGCGCAAGCTCAGCGTGCGGCCCTCGCGCGAGAGCAACGTCATCAACATCGACTACCAGGCGCCCGACCCGCGCTTCGCGGCCGGCCTGGCGAACGCCTTCGCGCAGGCCTACATCTCGACCACGCTGGAGCTGAAGGTCGACCCGGCGCGCCAGTACACCGCGTTCTTCGACGGCCGCACCAAGGAAGCGCGCGAGGCGCTGGAGAAGGCGCAGGCCAAGCTCAGCGCCTTCCAGCGCGAGAAAGGCATCATCGCCACCGACGAGCGTCTGGACGTCGAGAACCAGCGCCTGAACGAGCTGTCCTCGCAGCTGGTCGCGATCCAGGCCGTGGCCGCCGAGTCCAGCAGCCGCCAGTCGCAGGCCCGCGGCAGCAGCGGGGAGCAGCTGGCCGAGGTGCTGAACAACCCGGTGGTGGCCAACCTCAAGGTCGACCTGAACCGCGCCGAGGCGAAGCTGAAGGAACTGGGCGCGCGCTACGGCGACCGCCACCCGCAGGTGATCGAGGCGCGTGCCAACGCGCAGGAGCTGCGCAGCCGCATCGCCGCGGAAACCTCGCGCATCACCAGCGGCGTCGGCGTGACCGCCACCATCAACAAGCAGCGCGAGAGCCAGGTGCGCGCCGAGCTGGATGCCCAGCGCGCCAAGATGCTGCAGATGAAGGCGGTGCGCGACGCCGGCATGGTGCTGGTGCGCGACGTCGAGAGCGCCCAGCGCACCTACGACTCGCTGATGACCCGCCTGAACCAGACCAGCCTGGAGAGCCAGACCACGCAGAGCTATGCCAACGTGCTGACGGTGGCCGCGCCGCCGTCGCGCCATTCGTCGCCTCGGGTGTCGCTGAACATCGCGCTGTCGGTGGTGCTGGGCCTGCTGCTGGCCATCGGCAGCGCCATCCTGCTCGAGCTGCGCGACCGCCGCGTGCGCTCCACCACCGACCTGGTGCAGGGCCTGGGCCTGCCGGTGATCGGCGTGCTGCCCAAGCCGAACGCGAAGCGCCTGTCCGGTGGCCGGCGCATCGCCCACATGCCGCACCGCATCGTCGGTCTGCCGGCGCCACTGCGGAGGGCCTGATGGCGAAGTTCCGACACACGACCATCGACGACATCGAGGTCGACGAAGCCCCGCGCGCGCAGCCGGCGCGCGAGAGCGAGACCGCGTGGGGCCCGCGTGCGGCCCGCGCCACCACGACCGACCGCGCGATCGGCGCCATCATCGCGGAGCAGCGCGGCCTGTCGCCCGACCAGGTCGAGCGCATCCTGGCCTACCAGCGAGAACGCGGGCTGCGCTTCGGCGAGGCGGCCATCGCGCTCGGCTTCGCCAGCACCGACGACGTGCTGTACGCGCTGTCGCAGCAGTTCCACTACCCCTACGCCGCCGAGGAGCAGCGCAAGGCCAGCCCCGAGCTGATCGCGCTGAACCAGCCGTTCTCGGCCCAGGCCGAGGCCTTTCGTGCGGTGCGCAGCCAGCTGATGATGCGGCTGGCCAGCGAGGCCGGCGAGCGCCGCGCGATCGCCGTCGTCAGCCCCGAGGGGCAGGACGGCAAGACCTTCTTCTCGGCCAACCTGGCGATCACCCTGGCGCAGCTGGGCGGCCGCACGCTGATCGTCGATGCCGACCTGCGCGGCCCGCGCCAGCACGAGGTGTTCGGCATCGACAACACGGTGGGCCTGTCCGGCGTGCTGTCCGGCCGCACCGAGGCCAAGGTGATCCAGCCCGTGCCGGGGGTCAACAACCTGTTCGTGCTGCCGGTCGGCATCACGCCGCCGAACCCGCTGGAGCTGGTCGAGCGGCCGGCCTTCGGCCTGCTGATGCGCGAGCTGCTGTCGAAGTTCGAGCACGTCGTGGTCGACACGCCGGCGGCCGTCTACGGCGCCGACGCGGCCGTGATCGCGGCGCGCTGCGGCGCGGCGCTGGTCATCGCGCGGCAGGGGCGCTCGCGCCTGTCCGAGCTGCAGGACCTGGTGGCCAACCTGTCGGAAGGCCCGGCGCGGCTGGCCGGCGTGGTGATGAACGAGTTCTGAGCCGCGGCCGGCGTCGCTTCCTCATGTCGGAGCCCTTGTCCCGCCCGCCGCTCGGCAACCCGGGCGCCGCGCCGCTCGCGCAGCTGCTGCCGCGCGGTGCCGATGCCTGGACGCTCGGCCTCGTGCTGGCCGGCTTCGCGCTGCTGTACCTGCCGACCTGGTGGGGCCTGGCGCACACCGTCTGGCCCACGGACGAGCAAGGCCATGGGCCGATCATCTTGCTCGTCAGCGGCTGGCTGATCTGGCGCCGGCGCGACGCGCTGGCGGCGCTGCCCGCGCGCCCGGACACGGCCGGCGGCACGGTGCTCGCGCTGCTGTCGCTGCTGCTGTACGTGTTCGGCCGCTCGCAGTCGATCTGGCTGTTCGAGGTCGGCTCGCAGGTCTCGATGCTGCTGGCGCTGGCGCTGCTGTTCCGCGGCTGGGCCGGCGCCCGGCTGATCTGGTTCCCGCTCTTCTTCCTGCTCTTCATGGTGCCGCTGCCCGAGACCCTGGTGGCCGCGGTGACCACGCCGCTGAAGTCCGCGGTGTCGCAGGTGGCCGAGCAGCTGCTGTACGCGCTGGGCTATCCGGTCGCGCGCAGTGGCGTCACCCTCTTCGTCGGGCCCTACCAGCTGCTGGTGGCCGATGCCTGCGCGGGGCTGAACTCGATGTTCACGCTCGAAGCGCTGGGCCTGCTCTACATGAACCTGATGAACCACACCCACGTGGCGCGCAACGTCACGCTGGCGCTGCTGATCATCCCGATCTCCTTCATCGCCAACGTCGTGCGCGTGATGATCCTCGTGCTCGTCACCTACTACGCCGGCGACGAGGCGGGCCAGGGCTTCGTGCACGGCTTCGCGGGGATGGTGCTGTTCCTGGTCGCGCTGGTGCTGATCTTCGGCGTGGACAAGCTGCTCGGGCTGGTCTTCCGCCGGCGGGGGGCGCCATGAACCTGCGTCGCCGCGCGGCGGTCTTCTTCGGTGGCAGCGTGCTGGCCTCGGGCCTGTCGATGGCGCTGGTGCCGCAGCGCAAGATCGCCGACCGCAACCCGATCGGCCAGCTCGATGCGCTGGTGCCACCGCAGTTCGACGGCTGGGCCGTTGATCGCTCGATCCCGGTGATCCTGCCGGCGCCGGACGTGCAGGCCAAGCTCGACGCCATCTACAACCAGGTCGTCTCGCGCACCTACATCAACGCCCGCGGCGAACGCATCATGCTGTCGATCGCCTACGGCGGCGACCAGAGCGACGGCCTGCGCGCGCACCGTCCCGAGGTCTGCTACGCCGCGCAGGGCTTCTCGACCCGCGACCTGCAGGACGGCCAGCTCGAGCTGCCCGGCCGCCGCATCCCGGTGCGACGCCTGGTCGCCACGCAGGGTCCGCGCAACGAGCCGATCACCTACTGGATGACGATCGGCACGCAGGTGGCGCGCACCGGGCTGGAAACCAAGCTGGCGCAGCTGCGCTACAGCACCCGCGGGCTGATCCCGGACGGACTGCTGATGCGGGTGTCCAACATCTCGCGCGACGCTCAGGCGTCCTACCGCCTGCACGATGCCTTCATGAACGGCCTGGTCGCCGCGGTGCCGGCGCAGGACCGCTGGCGCCTGGTCGGCGGCGAGCCGGGGGCGGCGGCATGAGGCACGCGTGCAGGGGCCCTGCCCAGGCGGGCGCCGGCGCGCTGCGCCGCGGGGGGCGCGCGCGGTGAAGGCGCATTGGCCGCACCTGCCGGGCCTGCGGGGCCTGCAACCTGCTGCCGCCGGCGCGCGCCTGGGCGGCGCGCTGGATGCGCTGGGGCCGGTGCTCACCGGCGGCCTCTTCATGCTGGTCATCGGCGTGGCCTGCGTGGCCGCGTCCTTCGCCGCCGTGACCAACAGCCCGGTGGTCATCGGCCTCTTCGCCGGGCTGGTGCTCGGGGGCTTCCTGCTGATGGTGCCGCGGCTGGCGCTGTGGCTGTGCGTGATCGGCTCGCTGCTGGTGTCGGGCATCGTCTCGCTGTTCCTGCCGGCGCTCAGCAAGATCACCTGGCTGTTCTCGATGCTGGGCTTCTTCCTGACGCTGGCCTCGGTGTTCAGCCTGCTGGCCCACCCCGACCTGCGCCGCAGCACACCCGGCTACGTCTGGCTGGCGCTGGCCCTGATGATGCTGGCGATCGGCCTCGCGCCGGTCGCCGGCAGCTCGCTGCCCGAGGTGGCGGCCGGCACCAAGCGCTGCTTCCAGCTTTGGGGCGTGATGTTCGCCTGCGCCGGGCTGATGCGCGACACGGCCGACCTGGCGCGCATCACGCGCCTGCTGCTGGTGCTGGCAGCGCTGCAGCTGCCCTTCGCGCTGTACCAGCGCATCGTGCTGGTGCCGCGGCGCGAGGGCATGGGCAACGGCGTGGTGCCGATCGACGTCGTGTCCGGCACCTTCGAGGCGTCCTTCCTCGGCGGCGGCAACAGCTCGGGCATGGTGCTGTTCCTGACGATGGCGCTGACCCTGGTCATCGCCGCCTGGCGCGAAGGGGTGCTCAAGGGCGGCTGGTGCCTGCTGCTGGCGCTGCTGTTCGCGCTGCCGATGGGCATCGGCGAAACCAAGGTCGTGGTGCTGTTCCTGCCGCTGATGCTGCTCGTGCTTTTCGGGCGTTATTTCAAGCGCGCGCCGGTCACCTCGTTGCTGATGCTGCTGCTGGGCGTCGGGTGCACGGCACTGCTGTTCTACATCTACGCCACCCAGTTCGGCCGCAGCGGCCTCAGCGTCGCCGACCGGCTGCGCGAGACCATCGCCTACAACTTCGGCTCGGTCGGCTACCTCAGCAGCTACAGCCTGAACCGCAGCACGGTGCTCACCCACTGGTGGGCGCACCACGGCTGGTCGAACCCGCACGAGCTGCTGTTCGGCCATGGGCTCGGCAGCTCGTACTTCGCGCCCGCGTCGCTCGTCTACGGCCACGTGGCGCGGGCTCACGGCTACATCGGCATCGGGCTCACCGCGGCGTCCAGCATCCTGTGGGACCTGGGCCTGGTGGGCCTCCTGGCCGTGCTGGGGATCATGGCACTGGCCTGGCGCCGTGCCGGACGGGCCCTGCAGCGCGCGCCCGATGGCTGGTCGCGCGCGGCGATGCTGGCCGCCCGCGTCGGGCTGCTGCTGTTCGGCCTGCTGCTGTTCTATTCGGACAGCCTGCTCAATGCCCTCAGCGTGCAGTGCCTGTGGATGCTGACGCTGGGCGGCATCGCCGTGGCATCGCGCTGCTGGTCGCCGGACGCGGCGCCCGCGGCCTTCGAGGACACGCAGCCGATGCCGCACGGGCGCCTGGCCGCGCATCATCCACGTTATGGCCATGCCTTCGCCCACCTGGGCGCCGGCGGCCGCCTCCCCGAAGGCTCGAGCGTCTTCGGGGGCGGCCCTTCTTCGACTCGAGCAGGATGGGCCTGATGCGTCTGTTGCGGTTCATGGGTTACCCGATCAACAACTTCAGCACGCTGGAGCTGGCCATGGCGCGCCAGGCGCTGGTCGTCACGGCGGCGGGCGGCACGGCGCTGGTCGCCTTCGATGGCTTCAAGCGCGAAGCCGCCGTCGAGGCCTTTCTCGGCGAGAGCGATGCGCTGTACACCGGCCTGCCCAACCCGGCCGGCGCGCCGGCGCTGGAACTGGGCCGCTACATGCTGGCGGCGGACCGGCTGATCCGCCGCTTCAGGCCCGACGTGGTGCACAGCTACTTCGGCCCCAGCGCCGGCGCGATCAACGAGCTGGCGCTGCTGCACCCGCGCGTGCAGTTCGTGCGCAGCATCGGCAGCACGCCGGTGGCGTCGTCGCGCGGGGCGCGGTTTCCGCGGCTGCGCGTGGCCAAGTGGCGGCTGGCGCTGCGGCACCAGGACGCCATCGTCTGCGTGGCACCGCACATCGCCGAGCAGGTGCGCGGCTTCGGCGTCGATGCGGCGCGGCTGCACGTCATCCCCAACCCGACCGACCTGCGCCGGTTCACGCCGCGGCCCGCCGGATCGGGCGACGGGCCGCTGACGCTGGTGTTCCTCGGCCGTCTCGAAGCGGTGAAGAACCTGCCCGGCCTGCTGCGCGGCTTCGCGCTGGCCGCCGCCGGCCTGCAGCCGCTGCGGCTGCGCATCTACGGCGAAGGGCCCGAGCGGCCGGCCCTGACCGCGCTGATCCGCCAGCTGGGCCTGGCCGATCGCGTTTCGCTGATGGGCCGCACCGACGACGTGCCCGGCGCCCTGCGCCAGGCCGACGCCTACGTGCAGGCCTCGCACCACGAAGGCGCGCCGGCCGCCGTGGGCGAGGCCATGGCCGCGGGCCTGCCGCTTCTTTTGTCGGATATTCCTGCGCACCGCGCGATGATCCACGCCGGCCGCGAAGGCCTGCTGTTCCCGGCCCAGGACCCGGCTGCCATGGCCGACGCGATCCGCCGCCTGGCGTCGGACGCGGCCGCGCGCGAGCGCATGGGCCGCCAGGCGCGCCTGACCGCCGAGCGCGAGCTGGCGCTGGAAGGCTGGGTCGAGCGCGAGGTGGCGCTGTACGCGCAGCTGCTGCACGGTGAAGCGCCGGCCGCGCTGGAGACCTCCGATGCCTGAGGCCGGCGGCCACTACTCGCTGCGCAACATCCGCCGCAGCGCCGGACATTTCGTGCTCGGCAAGGCGGGCAGCGCGGCGCTGACCTTCGCCGCCTTCGCGCTGACCGCGCGGCTGCTGGGCACCGGCCAGTACGGCACTTATGCCGGGCTGCTGGCGGCGGTGGAGCTGGCGCTGGCCTTGTCGACCCTGGGCATGGACTGGGCCACCGGCCGCTTCCTGCCTGAGTACCGCGTGTGCGCCGATCGCGCGCGGCTGGCGCGCTTCGTCGCTGCCACCGGCGGCCTGCAGGCGGCGCTGCTGCTGCTGGTCGCGCTGGTGGTCGCGTGGGCCGCGGCGCCGCTGGCCGCGCGCGTCGGCCTGGCCGATCCTCGGCTGCTGCAGCTCTATGCCGCGGTGCTGGCCGCCGAAGGCATCGCCCGCGTGCTGCGCGACCAGATGCTGGGCCTCCTGCTCGCGCAGCGGGCCGTGCAGCTGGCGACGGTGGCGCGCGGCGTGGTGCTGGTGCTGCTGCTCGCGGCGGCGCCGCTGCTGTCGGGCACGCCGGACGGCTCCGCGCTGCGCTACGTCGCCGGGGCCGAGCTGGCGGCGGCCAGCACCGGGCTGCTGCTGGGCGCCGTGGCGCTGCTGCGCATCCTGCGCCGCCATGCGCCTGATCCGCAGCCTGCCGGCGCCCCGGCCTGGCAGCCGCCATCGCCGCGCCGCGTGGCCATCATCGCGCGTGATGCCTACGCCAGCATGCTGCTGCTGATCCCCGCCGGCGGCGCGGTGCTGACGCTCACCTTGGGCGCCATCGCCGGCCCCCAGGCGGCCGGTGCCTTCGGCTTCGTGCGCGGGCTCACCGAGCAGGTGCGGCGCTTCCTGCCGATCGAACTGTTCCTCGGGCTGATCCGCCCCGGCATCGTCTCGCGTTACGCCCAGCACCGTGACTTCGCGGCGCTGAACCGGCAGATCGCGCTGGTGTTTGCCGTCAGCGTGCTGGCCGCGCTGCCGGTGCTGGCGCTGCTGACGGCGCAGGCGCCGCTGGTGGCGCGCTTCATCGGCGGGGCGTCCTTCGCCGAGGCCGGGCCGTTGCTGGCCGTGTGGGCCGTCAGCCTGCTGCTCTTCACCCACCGCCGCGCGCTCGAGGTGGTGGCCAACACCGCCGAACGCTCGGCCGCCTGCATCGTCGGCTCGGCCGTGCTCGCGCTGAGCCCGGTGGCGATGGCGGCGCTGCTGTGGGCCGGCGCACCGGTGCCGGTGGCCCTGGCCGCGCCGCTGCTGGCGGACCTGGGCTTCTCGGGCGTCGTCGCCTGGCTGTTGCACCGCGCCAGCCTGCCGTACCGGCTGCCCGTGCCCACGCTGGCGCGCCTGCTGCTGCTGCTGGCCGGTGCCAGCGCGGTGCTGGCCCTGGCCCCGCTGCTCACGCCCACGCTGTGGCACCAGGCCGTGCTGGCCGGCGTGCTGTCGCTGCTGTTGACCTGGGGCATCGCCGCGCTGTGGCGACCCTTCCAGGCCGCCGAACGCGAGGCCATCAACGCCTTGCTGCCGCGGCCCTGGTTCCCGTTCTGAACACATTCCCCGCATGCCTGCGCTGCCCATCGCTTCCCCGATCGACCCCGCCACCGCCGGCGGCCATGGCGCGGCCGAGGGGGGCCGCCGTCCGCTGCGCCTGCTGTTCTCGGTGCCCGAGCCGCACCCGACCCACCGGGCCGACGTGGCCGTGCTGTTCGGGCGCTATCTCCCGCGCCACGGGGTGCAGAGCGACCTGGTCGCCTGCCACGGCGGCGAGCAGCCGGCATCCCGGTCGCAAGGCGACACGCCGCCGCCCTGGCCCGGCGGCCAGGCGCTGACGCGGCGCGCCCCGTCGCGCGGGCTGGGCCGCCACCTGGGTTCGCTGCTGGCCGACCTGCGGCTGCTGCCCCTGGCGCGCCGCGGCTACGACGCCGTCGTCGTGCGCGACAAGACCCTGGGCGCGCTGCTCGGCCTGGTGGCCGCGCGGCTGGCCGGCGTGCCGTTCATCTACTGGATGTCGTTCCCGATGGTGGAAGCCTGGGCCGCCTACGCGCGCGAGCGCGGCCGCTCCGCCGGCTGGCTGCGCTGGGCGGCGGCCCTGCTGCGCGGCCACGTGCTGTCGCGCCTGCTGTACGGCATCATCCTGCCGCGGTCGGCGCAGATCTTCGTGCAGAGCGACGTGATGCGCGACGAGATGATCGCGCGCGGCCTGCCCGCGGACCGGCTGGTGCCGGTGCCGATGGGGGTGGATGCCGAGGCGGGACCGTTCCGCGCCCCGGTGGTCGAAGCGGGATCCACGCACGCGCCGCCGGCGGTGCCGGTTCCCGCGGCGCTGCCTGCGCCGGTGGCCGCTCCGATATTCGGTTATCTCGGCACCCTCAACCGCGTGCGCCGGCCCGAGGTGATGATCGAGGCCTTCACGCTGCTGCACCGCGAGCGGCCCGACGCCCGCCTGCTGCTGGTGGGCGACTGCGACAACGCCCCTGACCGCGCCTGGCTGGCCGAACGCATCGCCGCCGCCGGCCCGGCGGCGCAAGCCATCGAGCTGACCGGCTGGCTGCCGACCGACGAAGGCTGGCGCCGCATGGCCGCTTGCGTGGCGGGCCTGTCGCCGTTTCCGCGCGGCGAGATCTACGACTCCGCCTCGCCGACCAAGGTGGTCGAGTACTTCGCGCTGGGCCTGCCGGTGCTCGCCAACGACCAGCCCGACCAGGCCGCGATGATGGCCGCCGCCGGCGGCCATTGCGTGCCGCTGACGGCGCAAGGCTTCGCCGCCGGCATGCGCGACGTGCTGGCGCACGGCGAGGCACACCGCGCCGTCGCCGCGCGCGGGCAGGCCTGGGTGGCCCGGCACCGCAGCTATGCGGTGCTGGCCGCCGGTGTCGGCCGTGCCTTCCGCAGCGTGGTGCCGGCGCGGCCTCCCGGTGGCCGCGTCAACCTCATGTTGGGCCCGGGCCTCGGCTGCCGCGGCGGCATCTCGTCGGTGTGCGCCAGCTACCGCGACGCCGGTCTCTTCGAACGCCTGGGCGTGCGCTACCTGTCGACCTTCGAGCAGGGCTCGGCGTTGCGCAAGCTGGCGGCTGCCGCATCGGCCCTGCTGCGATTCAGCGGCCTGCTGCTGGCGCGCCGGGTCGGCGTGGTGCACGTGCACGTCGCCACCAACGCCAGCTTCTGGCGCAAGGCCGTGTTCTGCGAGCTGGCCCGCCTGGCGCGCGTGCCGGTGCTGCTGCACCTGCATTCGGGCGACACGCCGGCCTTCCTGCAGCGCTGCGGCGGCCTGGGCCGCCGCTGGGTGATGCGCACCTTGCGGGGCGCGCAGCGGGTCATCGTGCTGTCGGCCGAATGGCAGGCCTGGCTGCACACGCTGGACCCCACGCTGCCGACCGAGGTGCTGCCCAACCCGGTGCCGCCCGCGCCCGCCGGCGACCCCGCGCGGGCGCGCAGCGCCGAGCCGTCGGTGCTGTTCCTCGGCCGTCTGCAGGCGGCCAAGGGCGTACCTGAACTGATCACCGCGTTCGCGCAGGTGCGGCAGGTGCTGCCCGGCGCGCGCCTGGTGCTGTGCGGTGAAGGCGACCGCGCCGCGGTGCATGAACAACTCGCGGCACTGAAGCTGCTCGGCGCGGTCGATTGCCCGGGCTGGGTCGAGGGCGAACACAAGCGCGCGCTGCTGGCCGGCAGCTGGGTCTTCGCGCTGCCCTCGCACCATGAAGGCGTGCCGATCGGCATGCTGGAAGCCATGGCCGCCGGCTTGCCGGCCGTGGGCACGCCCGTGGGCGGCGTGCCCGGCCTGCTGCGCGCCAGCGACGGCGGACTGCTGGTGCCGGTCGGCGACGCCGACGCGCTGGCGCGGGCCTTGCTGACCTTGCTGACCGACCGGCCGCTGGCCGAACGCATGGGGGCGCAGGGCCAGCGCCACGTGCAGGCCCACCACGGCCTGGACGTGGTGGAGCGCCGCCTGGAAGCGCTGTACGCCCAGGCCCGGGCCGAACGCGCCGCCCCCGGCGAGCGCGCCCGCGCCTGACACCTGTCCGGCGCGCCGTGCCGGCTCCACCCCACAAGCCTTCAGGGAACGACGATGAAGATCTGGTTCGACCTTTCCAACTCGCCGCACATCAACATGTTCGCGGCGCTGATCCGCGACCTGCAGCGCGAACACGAGGTGGTGATCACCTGCCGGCCGCTGGCCAACACCGTGGACCTGCTGAAGCTGCACAAGCTGGAGCACACGGTGGTCGGCCGCCACTACGGCAAGGCCTTCTGGGCCAAGGTCTCGGGCTATCCCGTGCGCTGCGCCGAGCTGCGCAGGTTCCTGAAGCCGCAGCGCATCGACGTGGCGATCTCGCAGAGCTCGTTCCACTCGCCGGTGGTGGCGCGCTGGCTGGGCGTGCCGTCCATCTACATGAACGACAACGAGCATGCGATGGGCAACATGCCGGCCTTCGTCGCGGCCAACACCATCATGGTGCCGGAGTTCCTGTCCCCCGCGAAGCTCAAGCGCCAGCTGGCGCGTGAACACAAGGTGCTGCCGTACCCCGGCGTCAAGGAAGGCATCTACCTGTGGGAACTGCACGACCGGCTGCAGCGCGCTGCTGGCGGCCAAAAGACGCGGGTGAAGGAGCGCAAGACGGTCTACGTCCGCCCCGAGCCCTGGACCGCGCAGTACTACCAGGGCGCCGGCAATTTCATGGACGAGCTGATCCTGGGCCTGAAGGACCAGGTGAAGGTGGTGCTGCTGCCGCGTGGCGCGCAGCAGGCCGCGCACTACCGCGATGCGCGCTTCGCCGGCATCGAGCTGGTCGAGACCGCGCTGGACATCGCCGACATCGCGCCCGACTGCGACCTCTTCATCGGCGCCGGCGGCACGATGACGCGCGAGATGGCGGTGCTGGGCATCCCCACCATCTCGGTCTACCAGGACGAGCTGCTCGACGTCGACCGCTACCTGCTCGGTGCCGAGGCCTTCCTGCACCGCCCGGCGCTCACCGCGCCCGAGGCGCTGGACTACCTGCAGTCGATGTCGCGCCGGCCACCCAACCACGAGCTGCTGCGCAAGGGCCGGCAGGCCTACGAGCTGATCAAGCAGCGGCTGCTCACCCTGCACTGAACAACACACCTAGGAGGACTTCCAAATGATCCGTATCGGCATGGTCGGGCTCGGCAAGATGGGCTTGTCGCACCTGGCGATCGTGCGCTCGCACCCCGAGGTGCAGCTGGTGGCCGCCTGCGACAGCGTGGCCTACCTGACCGACGTGCTCGGCAAGTACACCGGCCTGAAGTGCTATTCCACGATGGACGAGATGCTGCGCCACGAGCAGCTGGACGCGGTGGTGATCTCCACCCCGTCGCGGCTGCACGCGCAGATGGTCAACGACGCGCTGGCCCGCGGCCTGCACGTGTTCTGCGAAAAGCCCTTCGTGCTCGATGTGGCCGACGGCGAGGCGCTGGTCAAGGCGGCCGAGGCGCGCCAGCGCGTCACGCAGGTGGGCTACCACTACCGCTTCGTCGGCGCCTTCAAGGAAGCGGCGCGGGTCGCGCGCAGCGGCGCGCTGGGCCGCGTGCACCACGTCCGCGTCGAGGCCTACGGCCCGGTGGTGCTGCGCGCCAAGGGAAGCACCTGGCGCTCGGCCAAGAGCGAAGGCGGCGGCGCGCTGTACGACTACGCCTGCCACGCCATCGACCTGGTGAACTTCGCCTCGCCGTCCCCGGTCACCGCCGTCACCGGCGCGGTGCGCCAGGGCGTGTTCTCGCGCGACGTGGACGACGAGGTCTACGCCACGCTGCACTTCGCCGACGGCAGCACCGGCCAGCTGTGCGTGAACTGGAGCGACGAAAGCTATCGCAAGATGAGCACCAAGCTGATGGTGTGGGGCAGCAACGGCCGCCTCAACGCCGACCGGCAGGAGTGCCAGGTCTTCCTGCGCGAGCCCCACGCGGCCACGCCCGAGCTGTCGCCCGGCTGGACCGTGCGCTACACCACCGAGCTGACCGAGGAGGTCTGGTACTACCTGCGCGGCGAGGAGTACTCGGCGCAGATCGACTACTTCGTGCAGAGCATCCGCTTGGGCCGCACCGACGGCGAGAACAACTTCCGCTCGGCCCTGCAGGCCGACCGCGTGGTCGACATGGTGCTGCAGTCCGCCCGCGGACCCGCCTTCGCGCCGCCGGCCAACGCGCCGGCACCCGCGCACCGGCCGATGCCGGCGCCCGTGCTGCGCAAGGGCCTGCTGGCCCGCATCTTCGGCTGACGGTGACGCGTCTTTTGAACGCCATGATTCCAACCCAAGCTTCCGCACCCACGATGGACCGCATCCTCTTCGGCGACAACCAGTTCTTCGGCGTCAACCACATGTCCGAGGAGAAGGCGCGTGCGCAGCAGATGCGCTTCCAGGACCTGTCGGCGGTGATCGAGGTGCTCGATGCCGCCTATGCCGAGGGCATCCGCACCTTCATGTGCACCACGCACGACCGCGTGGCCGAGATCTGCGACCACGTGCGCGCTCATCCCGAGCGTTATCCAGACTACCAGTTCTACCCGTGCATGCCGTACGCGCACAAGTACGCCAACGCGGTGACCGAGCACGGGATGATCGAGGCGCTGCGCCAGTTCCTGCCGACCGACGGTGCCGTGAGCGCGATGCTCAAGGGCGGCGTGGCGCTGGCCAACAAGGACATCGCGGCGATCATGCAGCTCTTGATCGATGCCGAGATGAAGATGTTCCACGGCCTGAAGACGCCGGTGATCTTCATCCAGAACGTCATCACCGACCTGCTGCTGGGCCTGGGGTTCGACCAGTGCTTCCGCATCTTCCACGACCACGTGCGCGAGAAGTACGGCGCCGAGCCCGGCTTCATCACGATGAACCTGCCGCGCCTGCTGGACGTGCTGGAGCGGCAGGGCATCGAGAACCCGATCGTCTGCGCCAACATCAACAAGATCGGCTTCCGCATGTGCGGCGGCCTCGCCGCCTACGAAGAGCTGATCGCCACGCGGCGCTTCCGCGCGGTGGCGATGTCGGTGCTGGCCTCCGGCGCCATCACGCCGCGCGAGGCCATCGAGTACGTCTGCGCGCAGCCGAAGATCGAATCGATCGTCTTCGGCGCTTCCAGCCGCGGCAACATCCGCCAGACCAAGGCGCTGATCGACGAGTGCTCCACCGCGATGGCGGCCGTGCTGCCGGCCTGAGCGCGCAGGCGCAATACGCGGGGCCGCCGGGAGGCGGTCCCGGCCGGTCCGGCACTCAGCGCGCCTTCACGTGCGACCGGACGTCGAACTCGGTGTAGAGGCCGGTGGTGTCGTTGATCAGTGCCGGCGTGCGCACCAGGATGGTCTTGGTCGCGGCCGCGCTGATCCAGTTGTTGTAGGCGGCCACCCACTGGTAGTGGCCGATCTTCACGTACGGCGTCACCTGCGGGTAGTTGTAGCCCAGGGGACCGGCGTAGTTGACGACCTGCACGCCGTCTCTCCAGACCTTCAGGTACGGGTTGTGGCCGGTGTGCGGCGAGATGCGCGCCTTCACGACGAAGTAGGTCCAGGCGTTGGACGTCACCGTGCCGTTGGTCCAGTGCACGCGTGAGGTCGTGCTCGCCGCCGACGGCGGGTAGGCGGCATTGGCCTTCGAATCGATCTGCAGCTTGCCGCCCTTGAGCGACAGCGCCAGGAACGGCCCCAGCGGAATCGAGCCATTGCTCCAGTGCCACTGCATCAGGATCTGCTCGTCGGTGGTGTTGACCCAGTTCTGCAGCCGGATGCCGAAGGCGAACCACACGTCCTGGTTCACCGGCAGCTTGCCGCCGAAGGACGGCGAGAAGATCATTTCGCAACGCGGCGCGCCGGAGACCAGCGGGTCGCCGGAGTTGGGGCGGAACATCAGCACCTTGCGCGCGCTGTTGTCGGGATCGGCCACCTTGCCGAAGCGCGTCGAACCCAGGCCGCCGCCGAGGTCGAAACCCAGCAGGCCGTATTCGGGCACGTTGATCGCGCCCACCTTCTGGCCGGCGCATTCCATGCCCCAGGCCCACTTGTAGCTGCTGAAGAGGCGATCGGCCTCGACCTGCAGGCGGATGTCGGTGCTGTTGATGGGCCGTGCCGCGACGGCTTGCTGCACCTCGACCATCGCGCCCCCGGCGCCGCCCGAGGCGCCGCCCGTTGCGCCGGCCGCGTTGTCCGCGCTGGGCTCGGGGGCCGACGGCATCGGCACGCCGCGGCCGCCGCTGCGCGTGGCACCCGCGGCCATCGCCGCGAACCGCACCGGCAGCGCGGCGTCGGTCGAGGCGGCCGTCCCGGTGCCGGCGGCGCTGTCGACGCCGGCCTCGGCCGCGGCCAGTTCCAGCGCCTTGTCGGCACCGGCCGGCGAGGCGGTGGCGGCCTTCGTGGCTTCGTCGTCGGAAGCGCGCGGCTGGCGGGCCTCGGCGGCGGCGATCTCGGCCTGGGCTTGCGCATCCATGTCGGTGGGGGCGATCGGGCCGGTGTCGGCGATCAGCGGCGCCGTGGGCGCGGCGTCGGCGACGGCCGGGGCGAGGGGCTGGACGGCCGCGGGCTGTTGCATGGCAGCCGAATCGGCATCGGATGCCGAGGGCTCGGAGCCACCACCACAACCCGCAAAGAGCGTGGCCGCGGCAGCGAGGGAAACCAGCATGGGGCGAGTCGAAACGGATACGGTAAGGCGCATCATGGTAAGGCCGCAAAAAGTCAAGGGCACAGCGATGTCTGAACCTCCGGTCTGGAGGCTCGGAACACTCAGTGGCTTGACGGGCCTTGGTAGCTGGCTGTGCCAGCGTGACGCGCTGCGTGGCGCCCGCCAAAGAACGAATGACGAAGTATTGCTTTCAGCGATTCAGGGCAATCAGTGCCAGAAGTGCTGAAAACGGTGTCTATTCTTCGTCGAAAGCGAGCGTGTACTCTTGCATCTGGATGTAATTGCCACCCATTCTCCGTAAGTGACCGTCACGAACGTGGCGAGACATTCTTCACACCTGAATTCACGCGTCCCGCATCGACACGCACTTGCCTGCGAAGGCGTGCCGGAATGCACGTTCGTTACCCTGTCATCCGCCATGCGAAATGGGGCCGAATCCGTCCGGAATCGGTTGCTGAATGGGGAAGCGAATGGGGCAGCCAATGAGGCGGCGAATGAGGCGGCAAATGGGGAAACGAATGGGACCCTCCCGCCTCCGTCGGGGGCCGGGAGGGGATCCGAATGCGGATTGGGCGGTTCGGCGCCGGGCGGATCGCGTTCTCAGCGGGACCAGGGCCCGGCGAGGTCGTCACCAGCCAGCGCATGCCAGCCGCCCCAGCGCAGCTCGGGCTGGCCGCGGCGGGTGAGCACCGGCGTCAGGCCCAGCGCCTGCAGGCGGGCCGTGCCGCGCTCGTTCAGCAGCCATTCGGTGCAGGGCAGGGCCACGGTGTCGCCATCGGCGCCGGTGCGCAGCGCGATCGGCATGTCGTCCACCGTCAGCGGCTCGCCGGGCGTTTCATCGGGGCCGTTGTCCAGCAGGTGCCGGCCCAGCAGCACCGCGGCCAGCAACGCCGGCGGGCCCCAGGGCAGCGGCGGCGGCGTGGGACCGCCGGTGTCTTCCTCGAACGCGAAGCGCTCGATCGGTTCGCCGCGCCGGCCATAGGGCGCGCGCAGCAGGAAGCGCGGCGCGGCCAGCGCCAGGTGGGCCGCTTCCGGCAGGGCGCGCAGCGCCTGCCAGGCGGCGGCCTGCGCGGGCGGCAGCTCGGCATCGTCGCCGCGCAGTGCCACATCGTCGAGCGTGGCGATGAAGGGCAGCGCCGCCCGCGCGGCCACCTGGGCGGTGCGGCCCAGCAGTGCCGCGTCCTGCGATTGCATGCCGAAGTCATAACAGCAGATCAGCGCGGCCGGCTGCGGCAGGTGATCGTCTTCGGCCGGCTGCCCGACCAGCAGGCGGTACAGCGCGCTGGCGCCCAGGTCGTCGCCGTCGCGCAGGTCGGCGGCGAATTCGGCGGCGCTCCAGTCCAGCACCTGCAGCTGCAGCGTGGGGTCGGTTTCGACGCGGCGCGCGACGAAGGCCAGCGAGCGCCATGCCGTCTCCAGCCGCTGGAATCGCGGGTGGTGCAGGACCGCGCGCAGCGTGGCGGCCAGCGTGGCCTCGACGGTGGCGATCAGCGCCGGCGCATCGGGCGAGGCCGGCGGCAGCACGTGCGGCGCGACGATGCCGCGCAACAGCGCATCCAGCGCACCGGTTGTGCCCGTCCCACCCGGCGCCGACGCGGCCGATGGCGCGGACGCCGGCCTTCCCAGCAGGCGCAGCACGTCGTCGTTGCCCGTGTCCGGCGGCGCGCTGGCGGCTGTTGCCGCGCCGGGCGCGGGTGCGTCCGGCCACCAGCGGCGCACCTCGGCCGCGGCGTCGGCGAAGCGGCGCGGGTCGTTCAGGCGGTGCCGCAGGTCCATCAGCTGCTGGAACATCGGCAACTGGTCGATCAGCGCGTCGGGATGCAGGTCGTCCAGCGAACGCGGATTCAGCGTGACCGGCAGCGCACCGCCGGTAGCGGCGAGTTCCAGCTGCAGCGGCGCCGCGAAGGAGGCGATCAGCGACTCCAGCGTGTCGACGTCCAGCAGCCGGGGGCGCGCCCGGGCCAGCGCCTCGCGGCCGCGCGGCGGCTCACGATCGGCGCGCTGCGAGAAGTCGCCCAGCAGCACCAGGCTGTGGCGTCCGGACGAGACCTGGCGCGGCCGGCCGGCGGGCAGCCGGCCGAGGTGGAAGTCGAAGCTCATGGGCCATCTCCGAGGGTGTGGGCGCGATTGTTGCGCCTGCGCCGCCCGGTCGGGCCCTGGTGATTCGCCGGCTCGTCCGCCGCGGGATGCACGGACTCAGGTCGCCGCATCCGGCGGTGCCGCTCGGCCCTCGCCGTCCTGCCCGCGCAGCACGATGGCGCCTTCGGCGACATAACGCCTGAAATCAGCGAGCGGCATCGCGGCCGAGCCGCGGGCCTCGCCCTCCGTCCAGCCCAGCGTGGCGTCGCTGGCGGTGATGTCGACCTCGATCGGCCCGGGGCGGATGGTGATGTTCGGGCCGTCGCCTTCGCGGTACTCGACCGGGCCGACGATTTCTGCGGCTTGCGTCATGGCGTCTCCTCGGCTGCGGGGATGAAGGAATCGTCCCTGCACCGCGCGCCGGCGGCGGCAAGACGAGCCCACGTCCTGTCGTAGCCCGTGTCCTACAGGCGCTTCGGCAGGCGGCGGGGAACGTGGTTTGCCGCGCGCTGGGCACCGCGCCCGCGCGCGCCCCATCGACAAGGAGCCTCCATGAATCCACTTGCCTCCGATGCCCTCTCCGGCCACCAGACGCCGCAGCGGGAGAAGCTGTGGAACCTGATCAAGGACATGAAGTTCGGCATGTTCACGACCCACCACGAGAACGGCCATCTTCATTCGCGGCCGATGACCACGCAGAACAAGAAGATCGACGAGGACGACACGCTGTGGTTCTTCATGTCGCGTTCCGCGGAGCCGGTGCAGGACCTGGCCCACGACACGCAGGTGAACGTGGCCTATGCGCACCCGGGCGACGACACCTACGTGTCGGTCTCGGGCACCGCGAGCATCGAGGACGACGCGACCCTCCGGCGCCGCCTGTGGAACAAGGCGACCGAGGCCTGGTTTCCGAAGGGCCTGGACGACCCGGACCTGGCGCTGGTGCGGGTGCGCATTTCGCACGCGCACTACTGGGACGTGAAGTCGAACAAGCTGGTCCAGCTGTATGCGATGGCCAAGGCCGTGGTCAGCGGCAAGCCGCCCCGGCGCCTGGGCGACAGCGGCGAGGTGCGCATGCACTGAACCAGCATCAGCCGGCCTCGCTGCGCAGCCACTCGGCGAAGCGGCGCACCGGCGGCAGCTCGGCCTTCCAGTCCGGGCAGCGCAGGTGGTAGCCGCGTTCGGCCTGCACCGAGCGCTCGGACACGCGGTGCAGTTGCCCGGCCTGGATCGCGCCGTCGGCCGCCCAGTCCGGCAGCAACGCGACGCCCTGCGACGCGATGGCGCCGTGCAGCGCGATGGACACCAGGTCGTACTGCGGCCCGCTGCCCAGCTGTGCCGGCGGCACCTGGCTGGCCAGGCCGGCCGCCGCCAGCCACAGCGGCCAGCCCTGCGGCTCGCTGGCATGGCGGATCAGGGGTGCGCGCTGCAGCAGCCGCAGCAGGTTGGTGTCGCTCAAGCCCCGCGCGCGGGTGCGCAGCCGCAGGCCGTGCGCGGCCAGCAGCGCCGGCGAGGCGTGCGGCCGGAGGATCAACGGGCAGATCAGCTGCGCGTGCAGCCCCGGCGAGGCGCCGGCGCAGTACTCGATGGCCGCATCGTGCGGCGTGCGCGCGTAGTCCACCGGCCCGACGTGGGTGGACAGGTTGAGCCGGATTTCCGGATGCGCCTGCACGAAGCGGCCCAGGCGGGGAATGAGCCACAGCGTGCCGAAGCTGGACGCGGCGCTGAGGTTCAGCGCGCCGCCCAGGCCTTTGTGCGTGGCGATGTCCTGCGTGGCGCGTTCGATCTGCCGCAGCGCGGGCGAGATCTCGCGCCAGTAGGCCTGGCCGGCCACCGTCAGCTGCAGGCCGGCGCGGCGCCGCACGAACAGCGGCGCGCCCAGCATCGCTTCCAGCGCGATCACCTGGTGGCTGACGCCGCCCTGGGTCAGATGCACCTCGGCCGCGGCCTTGGTGAAGCTGGCGTGGCGCGCGCTGGCGTCGAAGCAGCGCAGTGCGGTGAGCGAGGGCAGGTGGCTCATGGCATGAAGAGAATTGATGCGACCCTGAGAACTTCTCGATTGTGGTCCGGTGCGGCGATCCGTAGATTTCGCACCGTTGTCCAGCGGAGTGCCGTCGCATCATGAATCCTGCCAATGATCTTTCCCCCGCGGCCAGCCGCCGCCATGCCCTGGCCCGGATCGGGGCGCTGGGTGCGCTGGCCGCGCTGCCGCTGGGGTCCGCCCGCGCCGCGGGTTACCCGGCGCGGCCGATCAGGCTCATCGTGCCTTCCGCCGCCGGCGGCTCGCCCGACGTGATCTGCCGCGTGCTGGCCGACGAGTTCCCCGCCGTCGTCGGCCAGCCGCTGGTGATCGAGAACAAGCCCGGCGCCAGTGGCAACAACGGCATGGGCGAAGTCGCGCGCGCGGAGCCCGACGGCTACACGCTGGGCTATGCCAACGTCGGCACGATGGCGATCAACCGTTCGCTGTACGCCCGGCTGCCGTACGACCCGGACACGCTGACCGGCATCGCCATCACCGGCACCGTGCAGAACGCGCTGGTGGTGCGCAACGACCTGCCGGTGAAGAGCGTGCAGGAGTTCATCCAGTACGCGCGGGCCCGGCCCGGCAGGCTGATGATGGGTTCGGCGGGCAACGGCACCACCGGCCATCTGGGCGGCGAACTGTTCAAGGCCATGACCGGCACCTTCATGGTCCACGTGCCCTACCGCGGCAGCCCGGCCGCTGTGCAGGACCTGATCGGCGGCCAGATCGACCTGATGTTCGACAACCTCGCGTCGATCGGGCCGCACGTCAAGCAGGGGCGGGTGCGCGCCCTGGGCGTCAGCGGCCCACGCCGCTCGCCGCTGTTTCCCGACCTGCCCACCATCCAGGAAGCCGGCGTGAAGGGCTACGAGACGGTGGCCTGGGGCGGCCTGGTGGGCCCGCGCGGAATGTCGGCCGAGGTGGTGGCGCTGCTGAACGCGGCGGTGAACCGCATCGTCGCCATGCCCGCGGTGCGTGAACGCTATGCGAAGCTGGCGGTGGAGACGATGATGTCCACGCCCAACCTGATCATGACCATGGCCAAGCTGGAAACGCCGCGCTGGGCGGACGTGATCAAGCGCTCGGGAGCGAAGGTCGAATGAACGCAGCTTCTCCGGCGGCCGCCGCTGGACGTGTCGTCTTTCGGAATGCGGAGGTGATCGACGGCACCGGCCGCCCGCGCTTCAGCGCCGACGTGGTCATCGAGCAGGGCCGCATCGCCGAACTGCGCGAGCCGTGCTCGGCGGCCGGCGAAGGGGAGACCGTCGATGCCGAGGGCCTGGTGCTGTGCCCGGGCTTCATCGACACGCATTCGCACGACGACCTGCTGGTGCTGGGCCATCCGGCGCCGCACCCCAAGCTGTCGCAGGGGGTGTGCACGGTGGTCACCGGCAACTGCGGCCTCAGCCTGGCGCCGCTGGTGATCGACCGGGCGCCGGCGCCGATGGACCTGTTTCCGCCGGGGGTCTTCAGGCACGCTCACTTTGCAGGCTACCTCGCGGAACTGGACGCGGCGCGGCCGGCACTGAACGTGGTGCCGCTGGTGGGCCACACCAGCCTGCGCGTGCGGCACGTGGCCGACCTGCGGCGCCCGGCCACACCGCAGGAAACCGCCGCGATGCGGGCCGACGTGGAGGCTTCGCTGCAGGCCGGCGCCTTCGGGCTGTCGACCGGCGTGTACTACCCGCCGGCGCGGGCCGCCACGACCGCCGAGCTGATCGAGGTCAGCGCCCCGCTGAAGACCCACCGCGGCGTGCTGGCGATGCACATCCGCGACGAAGGCGAGCACATCGACGCCGCCATCGACGAGGCGCTGCAGGTGGGCGCCGCCAGCGGCGCGCAGCTGGTGCTGTCGCACCACAAGGTGGTGTTGCCGCAGAACCATGGCCGAACCCGGCAGACGCTGCGCACGCTGGAAGCCGCGGCGCGGGACCAGGCCGTGTGCATCGACTGTTATCCCTACGATGCCTCGTCGACCATGCTCGATCCCGTGCGCGCCGCGCAGGTGAAGGACGTGCTGGTCACCTGGTCGCACGCGCACCCGGCGCTGGGCGGCCGGCGCCTGGACGACATCGCGGCCGAGTGGGGCGTGGACCTGAAGCAGGCCGCCGAACGCCTGCTGCCCGCGGGCGCCATCTACTTCACGATGGCGGCCGAAGACGTGGAACGCGTGCTGGCCCACCCGCTGACGATGATCGGATCCGACGGCCTGCCGCACGACCGGCACCCGCATCCGCGCCTGTGGGGCAGCTTCCCGCGCGTGCTGGGCCACTACGTGCGGGACCGCGGGCTGCTGCCGCTGGAGCGCGCGGTGCACAAGATGACCGGCCTGCCGGCGCGCCGCTTCGGCCTGGCCGACCGCGGCACCATCGCGCCCGGGCAGGCCGCCGACCTGGTGCTGCTGGACCCGGCCACGGTGCGCGACACGGCCACCTACGAGCGGCCGCAGTCGGTGGCCGCCGGCATTGCGCTGGTGATGGTGAACGGCCGCATTGCCGTGCGCGGCGGCGAGCATCTGGACCTGCACGCAGGGCGGCGGCTCAAGCCGGGGTGGGCGGCGCACTGACGCCGGCGGCACGTTGCGGATGCGGATGCGGATACGGGGGCGGGCGCCGGAACGGCGCGCCGCCCCTCAGCGTGGGCTGCGCCCGCGCTTCACGCGCACCGGCGCGGGGGTAAAGCCGAGCGGCCTCGCTGCGAACGGCCAGCACCGCCAGCACCAGCATGAAGCTCACCAGCGCCACGGGAATGTGGAACAGCGGGAACCACTCGAAGCGCCGCACCGGCGGTGGCGCCCGGTGTCCATGCTGGTCGGAAATTCGCGCAAGGACAGCAGCGTGGCCGGCCGTTCCGTGAAGCCGTCGGCGCGCCGGTCGAGGAACCACGCCAGCCCGAGGTCGGCGAGCACGGGGGCGATCAGGAAGGGGAACAGCAACAGCTGATGCTTGCCCAAGGGCGTCACAGCCGCATGCCCAGCCAGATGACCGATTCCGTCGACGCGGCGACGATCGGCGTCAACAGCCTCGGCCAGAACGCGTTGCCGTGGACATGGGCGGCGGAATGATCGTGGTGCTGCTGTTCCTCTTCGACGATCTTCCCGATGGCCTCGACCGCGGCACTGTCGTGTCCGGCCAGCACCTGCCGCTGCTGCGCCAGGTGCGACAGCACCACGCGTTCGACCGCCACGGTGGTCGCTGCGATGGCCGCGCGGCCGAACAGCGCAGTGGCCATCCCCAGCACCAGGCCGCCCAGCCCACACAGGTGGTAGCTGCGGCAGCGCCGCTGCCCGCGGCGCTGCAGTTCGGCCAGGAAGATGGCGCGGTGCCGCTCTTCGTGCGCCTTGAACTCGCGCAGCTCGGCCACCAGCGACGGTGCGGTCAGCCGCGCCACCAGGATCTGGCCGGCATAGATGTGCACCGCACCGTTCTCGCCGGCATGGTTCACCTTGAGGATGCGGGCGCCGAGGGCGGTGTCGGGCATGGGTGGTTCAGCGGCTCCTGGAAAACGCGTGCAGGCTGCGGGCGGCCAGCGCCAGCAGCGCCTCCTGCTCCACCGCGCTGTTGACGGGCAGGCGCGTGAAGGCCTGGCCGTCCGCCTTCAGGTCGGCGAACAGGCCGGCCGGGTCTTCGTGGAAGTGCAGGAAGGCGCTGGAGCGCAGGTAGAAGGTGCCCGGCTTGCGCTCGGTCAGGGCGCCCAGTGCACGCAGCCGGTCGAGCAGCAGCGCCAGTCGGGCCAGGCTGTCTTGGCCTGCGTGTTTCATGGGCCAGCGGCTCGCGGGCTCACTTGGGCGGCGGCGCGACCGGCGAGCCGTCCTTGCGGCTGAAGACGTAGCCGCCGTCGACCACGCGCACTGCCAGGTCGTCGTCCGGGTAGTGCGCGGTGTCGCCGGGGCTGCGGTCGCCGATCTCGAGGTACCAGACGTCTTCGCCGGTGTCGTTCTTCAGGTGGTGCGCGTCAGCGGCGCCGGCCTTGAAGCCGGCGCACATGCCGGGTTCCAGCCGGGTGGGGCCGGCGTTGGTCACCAGGATGGGGCGGCCTTCGAGGATGTAGACGAACTCGTCCTGCCGTGTGTGGCCATGGCGCACCGACGATTGGGCACCGGGTTTCAGTCGCGTGAGGTTGACACCGAAGTTCGTGAGGCCGAAGGCCTCGCCCAGGCGGCGTTTCTCGCGGCCCTGCACCAGCGAAGCGAAGGGCTCGGGGTAGTTCGTCTGCTTGGCGTGCGGTGCGATGTCGAGCGCGGGCCGGGGGGCGGGGTAGGCGTCGGGCGGCGTGGTGGTCAAGCGCGGGCTCCGCAGGCCGTGCTGGGGGCCTGCGGGGCCGCATGTTGCCGCGTGGGACGCGGCGCGTCCAGCCGCGTCCCGCCGCCGCCGTGGCCGCCGTGGCCGCCCGCGTCAGGCGCCCTGCGTGTTCACGTACAGCGCGTACAGCGAGTGGCTGGCGGCCATGAAGAGGCGGTTGCGGTGCCGGCCGCCGAAGCAGACGTTGGCGCAGCGCTCAGGCAGGTGGATGTGGGCCAGCGGCGTGCCGTCGCGGTCGTAGACGCGCACGCCGTCCAGGCCCTCCGGCTCCGTGCCGGCGGCGCCGGTGCTCCCCAGGCCGCACCAGAGGCGGCCGTCGACGTCGACGGCGAAACCATCGAAGGCAACGGGGCCCATGGCATCGATGTGCAGCCGCCTGTTCGCGAGCCGGCCGTTCGCCGCGTCATAGGCCCAGATCAGCCGGTGGGGCGTGGCGCGGCTCTCGACCACGTACAGCGTCGATTCGTCCGGCGAGAAGGCCAGCCCGTTGGGCGCGGCCAGGTCGTCTATCACGCAATCGACGCGTCCTGTGCCCCCGTCGATGCGGTAGACGGCGTGCGGTCGCTCGGCCTCGGCCGGCGCGCCTTCCCACCAGCCGTGGATGCCGAAGCGGGGGTCGCTGAACCAGATGCTGCCGTCGCGGGCGCAGACGACGTCGTTGGGCGAATTGAGGCGCTTGCCGTCGAAGCGGTCGGCCAGCACGGTGATGCTGCCGTCGTATTCGGTGCGGGTGACGCGGCGGGTGCCGTGCTCGCAGGCCAGCAGGCGGCCCTGGCGGTCGCGCGCCAACCCGTTGGCGTGGTTGGAGGGCTGGCGGAAGACGCTGGTGGTGCCGGAGCCTTCGTCCCAGCACAGGATGCGGTTGGACGGGATGTCGGACCACAGCAGGCAGCGCATGTCGCCGAACCACTGCGGCCCTTCCGACCAGCGGCAGCCGGTGGCCAGTTGCTCGACCGAGGCGCTGTACAGGCGCAGCGGGCGAAAGCGCTCGTGCAGCACCTCGACGCGCGGATCGGGGTAGCGCGCGCTGACCTGGAATGGCACGGCCGGGCCGGGCAGCATCGTGGTGGTGTTTCGTGAGCCGTCGTCGTGGTTCATCATGGCCGCGTCATTCGTTGAATATCATCTGATCAGTCCCGCAGCCACGGCGAAAACGCCGGTACGCAGCTGGAACACGATGGCCACCGGCAGGCCGGCGGCCACGATGGTGGCGACCGAAGCGAGGTCGATCGAGACGGCCTCGGGGACGCCGGGCAGCAGCAGCGTGAAGCTCCGGCGGAGGACGGTCAATCCCATTGTGGTTGGACGCTTGCGATAGAGGGAATTGACGAGCGTTCAGGGACTCGGCGTGCTCCGAGGTCGTCCATGCCGGCCGACACTGGCAGCATCGGCTTCCTTTCCGGCCACTTCATCGAGGTCCACAGCCAGCCGCTGTGCAGCAACGGCCGGCCGAACAGGCCCACCAGGCGATGGCCGGCACCGGCGCCGCCGTCGACAGTCCCGCGCACGGCCGCGGGAAGGCCCCGGCCGGCGCCGCGATGCCGGGCCCCGGCGCGGTCAGCGCGGCCACCACCAGCCGCTCCAGGTCGTCGTGGCTCAGCCAGGTGGCCAGCATGCGGCGGTTCTGCGGTGCCGACGTGGCGCTGCCGATGCGCAGGCACACCGTCTCGATGCCGTAGCGGTCCCAGTACATGCGCGACAGGTTCTCGCCGAAGGCCTTGCTGACGCCGTACAGCGTGTCCGGCCGGGGCGGGGCCAGCGCGTCGATCACCTCGTGCTGGCGGTAGAAGCCGACGACGTGGTTGGAGCTGGCGAAGACGATGCGCCGCGTGCCGTTCAGCCGGGCCGCTTCATACAGGTGATAGACGCCGGTGATGTTGGCGGCCTGGATCGGCGCCCAGGCCGCTTCGACCGAGATGCCGCCCAGGTGCACGACCGCATCCACGCCCTGCAGCAGGGACTGCATCGCGGGGCGGTCTTCCAGCGCGGCGGGCTGCAGTTCTTCGCCCGGCCCGGCCTCGTCCAGCCCGGTGCGATCGGACAGGCGCAGCGTGGTGCACCAGGCTTTCAGGCGCGGACGCAGCACGCGGCCCAGGGTGCCTGCGGCGCCGGTGAGCAGCAGGCGTTCGATTGGCGGAGGGTTCATTTGTTGTCTGTCGTCGTACAACAACAGGAATGGTTCGGCGGAGATGGTGGGTTGTCCAACAGAGGTTTCCCGAGGGCGACGAACGAGGTAGCCCCGGGTGCTGCCGGGCCTTGGGCGCTGGTGGAACCCGGCCGCGCCAGTCGCCCGTTTCACGGGCCACCTGCACCGCATCGATGCGGAGATGTTCCGCGTCCGCCACGGGTCGCAACGGCATTCAGATAGCATTGAAACATCGTTCCAAGATTTTCAGGGGGGTTTCGTGAAGCCGGTGCAACGCGTTGCGGTAGTGGGTGAATGCATGCTGGAGCTGCAGGGCGAGGCCTTTGGGGCGATGCGCCAGACCTTCGGCGGGGACACGCTGAACACCGCCGTCTACTTGGCCCGGCTCGCCGGTGGCCCCGGCGTGGAAGTGCAGTACGCCACGGGCCTGGGCGAGGACAGCCTCAGTGAGTGCTTGCTCACGCGCTGGCATCTGGAAGGGGTGCGGTCCGAGCTGGTGCGCCGCGTGCCGGGCCGCATGCCCGGGCTGTACCTGATCGAGGTCGACGCGGCGGGGGAGCGGCGCTTCAGCTACTGGCGCGACCACAGCGCGGCCAGGGCCTACTTCGATGGCGCGCCTTCGCCGCTGGAAGAGGCTGCCGCGGGCTTCGACGTGCTGTACCTCAGCGGCATCAGCCTCGCCATCCTGCCGCCCGCCGGCCGTGAGCGGCTGCTGGCGCTGATGGCGGCGATGCGCGCCCGCGGCGCGATGGTGGCTTTCGACAACAACTACCGCCCCCGGCTCTGGGCTGATGCGGCCGAGGCACGGGGCGTTTTCGCACGCGCCTTCGCCCAGGCGACGCTGGCCTTCGTGACCGCCGACGACCACCAGGCGCTGATGGCGCTGCCCACGCTGGACGATGGCATCGCCGCCGCGCGCGGCCTGCCGGTGCCGGAACTGGTCATCAAGCGCGGCAGCGCGCCCACGCTCGTGCGCAGCAACGGCACGTGGGCCGAGGCGCCGGCCGAGCCGGTCGCGAGGGTGGTCGACACGACCGCGGCGGGCGACTCCTTTGCCGCCGGCTACCTGGCCCGCCGCCTGACCGGCGCTTCGGCCCTGGATGCCGCCCGCTTCGGCAACCGCGTGGCGGCGCGGGTGATCGGCCACCCAGGCGCGCTGATCGACGCCGGGGCCATGCGCGACCTGGTCGATGCGTTTCGGGCCGTCCATCCGGCCGGCGCCCGCGATTCGAATCGCGCGGGCGGCTTGACCTGACAATTCGGCTTTGAAACGCCACACCGAACCACTCGAAACGATGGGCGACGAGTCATTCGACCCCAAGCAGCCGGAATCCGTCGCCGCGGTGCTGAAGGTCTTCGCGATCCTGCAGGCCTTGTCCGAGCGCGACGAGACCGGCGTGTCCGACCTGTCGGTGCGGCTGGCCATGCCCAAGGCCACGATCTACCGCTTCCTGCAGACGATGAAGAGCCTGGGCTACGTGCGCCAGGAGGCCGACAGCGAGCGCTACGGCCTGACGATGAAGATGTTCGAGCTGGGCACCAGGGCGCTGCAGTACCACGACCTGCTGGAACTGGCCAAGACCCGCATGCAGCTGCTGGCCGACGACACCGGCGAGACGGTGCACCTGGGCATGCTGATCGACAGCGAGATCATCTACGTGCACAAGGTGGATTCGCGCCACATGCTGGGCATGTACAGCCGCATCGGCCGCCGCGCGCCGCTGCACTGCACCGCCATCGGCAAGGTGCTGCTGGCCTGGGAGCATGCCGGGCGGCGCGAGCGCCTCCTGGCCGGCTGCGACTTCAAGCGCTACCGCGACGAGACCATCACCGACCGTCCCGCCTTCGATGCCGAGCTGCAGCGCGTGCATGCGCAGGGCTTCGCAGAGGACCGTGAGGAGTTCGACGACCACATCCGCTGCCTGGGTGTGCCCATCTTCGACCGGCTGAACCAGCCGGTCGCGGGCCTGAGCGTCAGCTTCCCCAGCTTCCGCTTCGACGAGGCCCAGTCGCCCGAGGTGGTGAAGAAGCTGCAGCAGGCCAGCCGGCAGATATCCACCGAGCTGGGCTGCACGCGGTTTCCGCTCGATCCCCAGGCCACCGGCGCGCGGCCTTGAGGCCCATGCGCGGTGGTGGTCACGGCGCGGGGTTGATGGGATAGAGTTCCGTCGTCATACAACAGCATGTCCGATTCCGCCATCGCACCACTGCCTCCCGCTGCCGCCGGCGCGGCCGAGCGCCCGCTGCGCCGCCGCCCACGCACGCTGGCGCTGGAGCTGGTCGACGCTTTGGGCGAACGCATCCGCGACGGGCGCCTGGCCACCGGCGACAAGCTGCCGACCGAGGCCGCGATCATGGCCGAGTTCGGCGTCAGCCGGACGGTGGTGCGCGAGGCGATCTCGAAGCTGCAGGCCTCGGGCCTGGTGCAGACGAAGCACGGCATCGGCACCTTCGTGGCCGGGCTGGGCGATACCGGGTTCCGCATCGCCCCCGACCAGTTCGAGACGCTGCGCGACGTGATCGCGGTGCTGGAGCTGCGCATCGGCATCGAAACCGAGGCCGCGGCGCTGGCCGCGCAGCGCCGCAGCGACGACGACCTGCGCCGGATGCGCAGCGCGCTGGACGCGGTGTCCGAAGCCATCCAGGCCGGGCGCGATGCGGTGGCGGCCGATTTCCAGTTCCACCTCGAGATCGCGCGGGCGACCCAGAACGCCCACTTCACCGAGCTGATGGGCACGCTGGGCGCGCGCATCATCCCGCGCGCGCGGCTGCCGGCCGAGCACCAGGTCAGCGAGGAGCAGCGCCACTACCTGAGGCGGGTGCAGGGCGAGCACGAGAGCATCTTCGACGCCATCGCCGCCCGCGACGCCGATGCCGCGCGCGCGGCGATGCGCACGCACCTGGCCAACAGCCGCGAGCGCCGCCGCCGCGCCAGCGCGGGTGGCGAGGCCGCGCAGGCCGACCCGCCGGCGACCTGAACCGTGCCGCCGGCGGTGCGCCGCGCCCGGTGCAGGCCGCAGACGCCCAAAGCCGTGCGGCGCGTCCGTCTGGTGATGGGGGCCGATGACCCCGACGACCCCGATACCCGTGGTTCCCCGCATGTCCGGCGCCTTGACTTCTTCGATTCAAGTTGTACGATGACTGACAACTTAGTCGATGACGTGAGAAACCCGCCGATGAGCCCGCAAGACCTGAAGCAAGCCATGTCCGCTGGCCTGCTGTCCTTTCCGCTGACCGATTTCGATGCGGAGCTGCGCTTCGAGCCGCGCGGCTATGCGCACCGCCTGGAATGGCTGATGCCGTATGGCGCGACGGTGCTGTTCGCCGCCGGCGGCACCGGCGAGTTCTTCTCGCTGGAGCCGGCCGAGTTCTCGCAGGTGGTGCAGGTGGCGGTGGAAACCTGCCGCGGCCGCGTGCCCATCGTCGCGGGGGCCGGCGGCGGCACCTCGCTGGCGATCCGCTATGCGCAGGAGGCCGAGCGCCAGGGCGCCCAGGGCCTGCTGCTGCTGCCGCACTACCTGACCGAGGCCTCCCAGGATGGCCTGGCCGCGCATGCGGAAGCCATCTGCCGCAGCGTGAACATCGGCGTGATCATCTACAACCGCGGCGCCGCCCGCTACGCGCCGGAGACGCTGGCGCGCCTGGCCGAGCGATGCCCCAACCTGGTGGGCTACAAGGACGGCGTCGGCGACATCGAGCACTTCGTCTCGGTGCGCCGCAAGCTCGGTGACCGCTTCGCCTACCTGGGTGGATTGCCCACGGCCGAGGTCTTCGCCGGCGCCTACCACGCGATGGGCTGCCCGGTGTATTCGTCGGCCGTCTTCAACTTCATCCCGAAGACCGCGATGGCCTATTACGACGCGCTGGCCGCCGGCGACACCGCCACGACGAACCACCTGCTGGACGAGTTCTTCCTGCCCTACATCGAACTGCGCAACAAAGGCCAGGGCTACGCCGTCAGCATCGTCAAGGCCGGTGCGGCCATCGTCGGCCATGGCGCCGGGCCGGTGCGGCCCCCGTTGTCGGACCTGAAGCCGGCCGAGATCGAGGCCCTGCGCGCGCTGATCGCCAAGCTCGGCCCGCAGTGAGCCAGCCGCGCCGCCAACTGCCCGCGCGGCGCTGAAGCCCTGGCGTGCCCGCCAGCCGATGCCCAGCGCCCGCCGATGCTTCGGCGTGGCAGGAAGAACCGGCTGTTCATGGCGAGCCGTCGCTCGCCGCAACCCCGACCGTGCGAGCCCCAAGCCGCGGTCTGAAGGAGACGAGACCATGTTGAAGAAGCGAAGCCTCTGTGTGCTGCTGGCCGGGGTCGCCCTGGTGGGCCCGGCGCTGGCCTGGCCCGACAAGACCATCACGCTGGTGGTGCCCTTTCCGCCAGGCGGCTCGACCGACCAGATCGCGCGCGCCATCGCGCCGCGCATGCAGGACAAACTGGGCCAGCCCGTGGTCGTGGAGAACAAGGCGGGCGCGACCGGCAGCATCGGTGCCGCGCAGGTCAAGCGCGCGCCGGCCGACGGCTACACGCTGCTGGTGTCCTCGCTCGGGCCCTTCGTGATCGTGCCGCACCTGCTGAAGACGGTGCAGTACGACGCGCTGAAGGACTTCGACCCCCTGACCGTCGCCGTGCAGGCGCCCAACGTGCTGTGCGTGCCGGCGGCTTCGTCCTACAAGAGCGTGGCCGACCTGCTGGCGCAGTTGAAGAAGACACCGGGCAAGCTCAGCTTCGCTTCCTCGGGCAATGGTTCGTCCGACCACCTGACCGCCGAGCTGTTCTGGCTGCAGACCGGCACCAGCGGCGTGCACGTGCCCTACAAGGGCGGCGCGCCGGCGATCAGCGACCTGCTGGGCGGCCAGGTCGACGCGGCGTTCCAGAACATCAACGCCGTAACCCAGCACATCCATGCCGGCAAGCTGCGCGCGCTGGCCATCACCGGCACGCAACGCTCGGCGCTGCTGCCGCAGGTGCCGACACTGAGCGAATCCGGCGTGAAGGATGCCGACGTCTATTCCTGGCAGGCGGTGGCCGCGCCGCGTGGGCTGCCGGCCGACGTGAAGGCCAAGCTGCATGCCGCGATCGTCGCGGCGCTGAACGATCCCGCGGTGAAGCCGAAGCTCACCGACATCGGCTTCGAAATCGTCGCCAACACGCCCGAGCAGTTCGACGCCTTCCAGCAGCGCGAGTTCGCGCGCTGGAAGACGGTGATCGAGACCCGCAACATCACCGCCGATTGAGCGGCGCGGCTCGCCAACGTCCAAAGGACGCGTCATGCACAAGAACCTGATCGATGGCGAATGGGTGCAAGGCGCCCGCGCCGGCCGCAACATCAACCCGTCCGATACGCGCGACGTGATCGGCGAATACGCCCAGGCCGACGCGGCCCAGGCCCGCGAAGCGGTGGCTGCCGCGCGCGCGGCCTTCGGCGCCTGGTCGCTCAGCACGCCGCAGCAGCGCTTCGACCTCTTGGATGCCGCCGGCACCGAGATCCTGGCGCGCAAGGCCGAACTGGGCGACCTGCTGGCGCGCGAGGAAGGCAAGACGCTGCCGGAGGCCATCGGCGAGGTGGCCCGTGCCGGCAACATCTTCAAGTTCTTCGCCGGCGAGGCCTTGCGGGTCGGTGGCGACGCGGTCGCGTCGGTGCGGCCCGGCGTCGGCGTCGAGGTGGTGCGCGAGCCGCTCGGCGTCGTCGGGCTGATCACGCCCTGGAATTTCCCCATCGCCATTCCGGCGTGGAAGCTGGCGCCGGCGCTGGCCTTCGGCAACGCGGTGGTGATGAAGCCGGCCGACCTGGTGCCGGGCTCAGCCTGGGCGCTGGCCGACATCCTGCAGCGTGCCGGCCTGCCGAAAGGCGTGTTCAACCTGGTGATGGGCCGCGGCTCCGAAGTCGGCGCGGTGCTGCTGGAGGACGAGCGGGTCGACGCCATCAGCTTCACCGGCAGCGTGGCCACCGGCCGCAAGGTGGCGGCCGCGTGCGTCGGCCGCATGGCCAAGTTCCAGCTCGAGATGGGCGGCAAGAACCCCTTCGTGGTGCTGGACGATGCGGACCTCGGCGTGGCGGTGGCCTGCGCCGTCAACTCCGGCTTCTTCTCCACCGGGCAGCGCTGCACCGCGTCCAGCCGGGTCATCGTCACCGAGGGCATCCACGACCGCTTCGTCGCCGCGGTGGCCGAGAAGATGAAGACGCTGAAGGTGGACGACGCGCGCAAGCCCGGCACCGACATCGGCCCGGTCGTCGATGCCAGCCAGCTGGCGCAGGACATCGAGTACATCGCCATCGGCCAGCGGGAGGGCGCGCGGCTGGTGGCCGGTGGGCAGGTGATGGAGCGCAATGCCGACGGCGCGCCCGGCTTCTACCTGCAGCCGGCGCTGTTTGCCGAGACCACGCCGGCCATGCGCATCAACCGCGAGGAAATCTTCGGCCCGGTGGTCAGCGTGATCCGTGCCAAGGACTACGACGAGGCGCTGGCGCTGGCCAACGACACGCCCTTCGGCCTTGCCGCCGGCATCGCTACCACCAGCCTCAAGCACGCCACCCACTTCAAGCGCCAGGCTCAGGCGGGCATGGTGATGGTGAACCTGCCGACCGCGGGCGTCGACTACCACGTGCCCTTCGGCGGGCGCAAGGGCAGCAGCTACGGCCCGCGCGAACAGGGCCGCCACGCTGCCGAGTTCTACACCACGGTGAAGACCGCCTACACGCAAGCGTGAGCGGCCATGGCGGCGCGCTCGCTCAAGCCGCAGCCAGCAGGGCCGCGAGCGCCTGCACCGTCCGCCAGTTGCGGCCCGTGGCCGCTGCGCCGACACACTTGTCCACATACGACGGGGTGAGTTTGGACGCGTGGATCGAGCCCGCGTAGTGGATCCACAGGCTGTCCCCCACGACCCGCACGGACTCGTCGGCGTGCGCGCGCTCCAGCAGCCGCGCCTCGCAATCCGCGGTAGGCGCCGCGTTCGCCAGCAGCAGCATCACCCGGTTCGGTTCCTTCTCGGCGGCCGCGGTGAACGGGTTGTTCGGAACATAGCTGGCAAAGGACGCGGCCGTGCGCACGATCACGTCGGTGTGGAAGCCGAAGCGCGTCGTGATCTCCGCTTCCAGCCGCATCGCTGCCGCCGCAGGCGGCCCCTGGACGGTGACGACCAGGTTGCCGCTGGCCAGGTGGGTCTTCGGATCCTGCCACCCGAAGGACGTGGCCATCTCACGCAGCGCCGCCATCGGCAGTTGCCGGCGGCCGACGTTGATCGCCCGCAGCAGCATCAGGCAGCGTGTCGGACCCACGCTCAGTCGCCTTGCGTCCGCGAGGCGGGCGCGCGCAGCTCGTCGATTGCCGCCGGGCTCAGCCACAGCGTGCTGCTGAGGTAGGTGTCGATCGGGCCGATCACCGCCTCGCGCGGGCCCTGGCGCCAGCCGGTCGAGCCGTAGAACGCGTCCTGCCGCGCCTGGCGGTCGTCCAGGTCGCGGTACGCGCGCAGCAGCGTGTAGCCGTCGGCCTCGCCGGCGGTGGGGCCGTGCCACACGACGTCGGTTTGCCAGTCGCGCAGCATCGGCACCGCCTGCTCGCGCACCACGCGGTCGAAGGTTTCCAGCGTGCCGGGCTTCAGGCGGTAGGAACGCACTTCCAGCAGGCGGCGGCCGCCGGGCCCCGCCGCGCGGTGGCCCGCGGGATCGGCATCGATCAGCGCGGCCAGCCGGTCCAGGTTCTCCTCGTTGGCGCCGCGGACGAAGCTGGCGATGCGCTGGTATTCCGGCAGGCTGTCGAACTGCTGCCGCCAATGCACGCGGGTGCCGCCGGCTTCATCTTCCAGGCGCAGCGTCAGGTCGAAGAGGTGGCCGTTCAGGTGGCGCACCACCACGCGGCGGTCCGGCTCCCAGGCGCTGAAGGCGCTGCGGTTCGGAAAGTCCTTGCCGTCCGCGCTGTGCATCGTGAAGACCCAGCGGCCGCCGGCGCGGGACTCGAAGACGTCGAAGCTGCTGCGGAAGCCGGCCGGCCCCCACCAACGCATCAACTGCATCGGGTCGGCGATGGCCTCGAAGACGCGCCAGCGTGGCGCGGGGATGAAGCGGCTGGTGACGTCGCTGCGATCGTCGTCGGTGGTGGATTCCGGGTGATCCATGGCGGATGGGGCGGAGGCGGTGGCTGGTCGGCGCATGGTATGCGGCCGGGCCGCCTGGCCTTCGCCAGCCATTCCGAAGGGCGGCCCTGGTACGGGCTGCGACGCTGCCCGATGGCCGCCAGCGGCGCAGTGCCGTGCCAAGCATCGGCCTGGCCAACGGTCCATCCCTGAACCGTGGGACGCGCCGATCCGGTGTTGGGCATCGGCGACACGTCGGGAGAAATGTGAATTTGGCGCTTGAGTGAAGCCAATTGTTTCAAATAGCCTCCGGGCCCCCAACACAAACTCGGAGAGAGGGAATGAGGAACACCTTCACTGCGGCCGCCGTGCTGCTGGCCTTGTCGGGCTGCGCCACCATCTTCAACGGCCAGACCCAGTCGGTGACGATCAAGAGCGAGCCCGAAGGCGCGAGCCTGGCGATCACCAACGCAGCCGGCGAGAAGGTGCACACCGGCACCACGCCCGCCACCGTCACCCTGAATCGCGGTGCCGGCTACTTCAAGTCTGAAAGCTACACGGTGGTGCTGTCGAAGCCGGGCTTCGCGGACAAGCAGCTCACCATCACCGGCACCATGAGCGGCTGGTACATCGGCAACATCCTCTTCGGGGGGCTGATCGGCATCCTGGCCGTCGATCCGGTGACCGGCGCGATGTACTCCTTTCCCGACACGGTGAGCGGCACGCTGGATGCGAAAAAGACCTCGCGTGCGAACGACCAGCTGACGATCGTCTCCACCGACGGCCTGACGCCGGAGCAGATGAAGCAGGCGCGCCTGCTCGTCGCCGCGCAGTAAGTGCCGGCCTCCGCCGCGCGGGCTGCCTCCCGTGCGGCGGCCTCGCTGCGTGGCGGTTCCGGCCCGGAGTCCGTGTCCACCGCGGAGCGCCCACCCATGTCGCGGAGAATCCCTGCGCCACCACACACGCCGCCGCCATGGGATTCCCGCACCACGAACGAGAACAGCTGCTGACGCTCAAGGGCGTCGGCCACACCGTCATTGCCCGGCTGGAGCAGATCGGCTTCTCGTCGCTGCTGCAGCTGGTTGACGAAGATCCGGCGGTCATCACGCGGCAGGTCTCGCAACTGATGGGTTCGACCTGCTGGCACAACAGCCCGCAGGCTCGCCGCGCGGTGGCCGCGGTGGTGGACCTGGCGCGGCAGCAGCAGGCCGCTGCTGATGGCGGTACGCCGGCCCGCGGATGAGGCTCTGGCGCGGGCTGAGAGGCCCGAAGCAGCCGCCGTTGGCGCTGGCCGAGGGCGCCTTGGCCTTGCTGGAAGTCGCCCTCGGGTTCGGCCTTGGCTCCGCGGCCGCGGTGGCGGCGGCGCTGGGCCAGTTCCTTCTGGCCGCGGTGCTGGCGCTCGTGCTGTTCGGCGTGGCCTTGCGCTTGCTGCGGCGGCGTCGCCGAAGACCGGGGCAGGGCGCTTCACCACCCCGGCGTTGACGGGTGTCCGGGGCGCTGCGCCGGCGTCGATCCGGGCCGCCTCGATCGGCCGCCGAGCGGCCGGCAGGCCGTTCCTGCAAGCGCATCAAGTGAGCGGCCATCGAACGCCCATCGGCGCACGCCGGCCGCGCCGCCTGGCCTATGCTGTCGGCCGCATCCTCCAGCGGAGCCTTCGATGACGACCACCTTGCGCGCCCTGCATGCCGACATCACCACGCTCGCCGTCGGTGCCATCGTCAATGCCGCCAATTCATCGCTGCTGGGTGGCGGCGGTGTCGATGGCGCGATCCACCGCGCGGCCGGGCCGGCGCTGGTCGCCGAGTGCCGGCTGCTTGGCGGGTGCAAGACCGGTGATGCCAAGCTGACCCGCGGCCACCGGCTGCCGGCGCGTTTCATCGTGCACACGGTGGGGCCGGTGTGGCGTGGCGGGGATGCGGGCGAGCCCGCGCTGCTGGCCTCCTGCTACCGCCGCTCCATCGAAGTCGCGGCCGCGGCCGGCGCGGCGAGCATCGCCTTCCCGGCCATCAGCACCGGCATCTACGGCTACCCCAAGGCACCGGCCGCGCGCATCGCGGTGGACAGCGTGCGCGCCGCCGCGGCTGCCGCGGGCACGCTGCGCGAGGTGCTGTTCTGCTGCTTCTCGGCCGATGACCTGCAGGTGATCGAAGCAGCGCTGCGCGAGCCCTGACGGGGCCCGAGAAAGTGCGCGCCTGAAAGGCCTGCGCCGCCGTGGGGCCCGGGCGCTGCCGTAAGCTGCGGCGCTTCCGCAAGAAGGAGCGCGCATGCTCGAAGTCGCCTGGTGGCTGTTCCTCGCCACGTCATTGCTGTTGATCGTCACGCCGGGGCAGGACATGGTGCTGGTGATGTCGCGCTCGATCGCGCAGGGGCCCGCCGCCGGCATCGCAACCGCCGCCGGCGTCAGCGTGGGCCTGGTGGGCCACACCGTGCTGGCCACGCTGGGGCTGGGCGCGGTGCTGCGCACCTCCGAGTGGCTGTTCGTGGCGCTGAAGCTGGTCGGTGCCGCCTACCTGATCTACCTGGGCGTGCAGCTGCTGCGCGCCACGCCGCAAGCGCTGCATGGCGCCGCCGGCGCGCCGCGCAGCCTGCGCCGGCTGTTCATCGATGGCGCGTTCTCCAACGTCTCGAACCCGAAGATCGCGGTCTTCTATTTCGCGTTCCTGCCCCAGTTCGTCGAACCCGGCGCGGCCCAGCCCACCTTGGCGGTGTTCGTTCTGGGCCTGGTGTTCGCGGCGCTCACCTTCCTGGTGAAGGGGCCGGTCGGGCTGGGCGCGGGCCTGCTGTCCGGCTGGCTGCGCGCGCGGCCGGCGGTGCTGGCCTGGCTGTACCGCAGCAGCGGTGCCGTGCTGCTGGCCCTGGGCGTGAAGCTGGCGTTCGAACGCCGGCCCTGACGCTGCGGGCCGCGCCGGGGCCGGTGTCGAAACCGGCGGTGCCCGTTCGTCGTGCAGGACACGCCGCTTCGAGGACCGCCCCGCGATGACTGCCATGACCGACGCCTTTTCTTCCACCCCACCCGCCGCCCGCGCCACCCGGCGCGAGTGGATCGGCCTGGCGGTGATCGCCTTGCCCTGCCTGGTCTACGCGATGGACCTGACGGTGCTGAACCTGGCACTGCCCGCGCTCAGCACCGAACTGCAGCCCAGCAGCGCGCAGCTGCTGTGGATCGTCGACGTCTACGGCTTTCTCGTCGCCGGCTTCCTGATCACGATGGGCACGCTGGGCGACCGCATCGGCCGCCGCAAGCTGCTGCTGATCGGCGCCGCGGCCTTCATGGCCGCTTCGGCCATCGCCGCCTTCTCGCGCAGCGCCGAGATGCTGATCGCGATGCGTGCGCTGCTGGGCATCGCCGGCGCCACGCTGGCGCCGTCCACGATGTCCCTGATCCGCAACATGTTCCATGACGAGCGGCAGCGCCAGTTCGCGATCGGCATCTGGATCTCGGCCTTCTCGCTCGGCGGCGCCATCGGCCCGCTGGTGGGCGGGGTGCTGCTCGAATACTTCTGGTGGGGCTCGGTGTTCCTGCCGGCGATTCCGGTGATGGCGCTGCTGCTCGTCGTCGGGCCCTGGCTGCTGCCGGAGTACCGCGACCCGCATGCGGGCCGCGTCGACCTGGCCAGCGTCGCGCTGTCGCTGGCCGCGGTGCTGCTGACCATCTACGGCCTGAAGCGCCTGGCCGAGGCCGGCCCCGAGGCCCTGGCCTTCGGGGCGCTGACGGTCGGCCTGGCGCTCGGGGCGGCCTTCGTGCACCGGCAGACGCACCTGGACTACCCGCTGCTGGACTTGCAGCTCTTCCGCCGCCCGGCCTTCGGCGCGGCCATCGCCGCTTATGCCTTGTCGGGCCTGGCGATGATGGGCACCTACATCTTCGTCGGCCAGTACCTGCAGATGGTGCTGGGCCTGTCGCCGCTGAAGGCCGGCGTGGTCATGCTGCCCTGGGCCATCGGGTTCGTCATCGGATCGCTGCTGGCGCCCAGGCTGGCGCAGCGCTTCAAGCCTTTGCGGCTGCTGGTGGGGGGCTTGCTCGTCGCATCCATCGGCATGCTGAGCCTGGTGGCCGCCGGCAGCACCTGGGCGCTGCCGGTGATGATCGCCGGCATGGCCGTGATGAGCCTGGGCTTCGCGCCGGTGTTCACGATCGGCAACGAGATCATCATCACCTCGGCCCCGCCGGAACGCGCGGGGGCGGCATCGGCGCTGTCCGAGACCAGCGCGGAGTTCAGCGGCGCGCTGGGCATCGCGGTGTTCGGCAGCCTGGGCATGGCGCTGTACCGCAGCCGCCTGGCCGAAGGCTGGCCGGCGACGCTGGATCCGGCGGCGAACGACGGCGCCTTCGCCACGCTGGGTGGCGCGCTGGCCGCGGCGGCATCGGCCGGCGGCGTGGCCGGTGCGGCGCTGCAGGAAGCGGCTCGCCTGGCCTTCACCGGGGCCGTGCAGTGGTCGGGCATCGGCGGCTTCGCGGTGGTGCTGGCGGCCTGCGTGCTGGCGGCGCGGCTGCTGCGGCCGGCGGCGCGGCCGCAGGCGGTGGTGGTGGACGAGGCGCGGTGACGCCGATGGGCGCAGCGCCCGCGCGGCTCGCCGTATCATCGCGCCCCTTCACGTTTCACCCCTGGGGAGTTGCCGGTGTATTCCTCGACCTTCATCTTCGCGACGAAGCAGTTCGACGACGCGTTCCACCGGCTCGATCAGCAGATCGCCGCCGCCGCGAAGGCGATTCCCGGCTACCTGGGCGAGGAGAGCTGGGAGAACCCGGCAAATGGCCTGGTCTGCAACGTCTACTACTGGGAATCGCTGGAGGCGCTGCAGCAGCTGGTGCAGGACCCGCGGCACCGCGCCGCGAAGGCGCGGCAGGGCGAGTGGCTGGACGGCTACCGGGTCGAGATCGCGCAGGTGCTGCGCACCTACGGCGACAACCGGCTGGCGGCGCCGCATCCGGCGCAGCCGGTGGCGCAGTGACGCCGGGAGCGCCGTGGTGAGCCAGGACACCAGCACGCAGACGGGCGCGACGGGCGCGGCGGCCGCTGCCGAATCGAGCGCTTCGGCAGCACCGGGCGCCAGCGCACCGCCGCAAGGCCTGCCCATCTACCGCCTGCTCACCGGCCCGGACGATGCCGCGTTCTGCCGCCGCGTCAGCGAAGCGCTGGCCCTGGGCTACCGGCTGTACGGCTCGCCGGCCGCCACCTTCAACGGCACGCAGGTCATCGTCGCGCAGGCCCTGCTGTGGCCGTGCGCGGCTTGACCGGCGCGCATGGCCGCCGTTCCACCGCCTGGCGCCGGCGCCTCACGGCCGCGGTCCGGCAGCACCTGCACCACGTGATGCCGCCGGACCCCTGGCTCGAGCCCTGGCTGCCGCCGCTGCGCGCGCACGCGGCCGCGGGCCCGGTGCTGGAGATCGGCTGCGGCAGCGGCGACGACACGGTGACGCTGGCCGCCGCCGGCCTGGACGTCGTGGCCTTCGATCTCTCGCCCGAGGCGGTCAGCGCCGCGCGCGCCCGCGTGCCCCAGGCCCGCATCGGCTGCCAGGACGTGCGCGATGCCTTCCCGCTCGCGCCGGGCGAGGCCGCTGCGGTGGTGGCCAGCCTGTCGCTGCACTACTTCCCCTGGGACGAGACCGAGAGGCTCGCCGCCCGCATCCATGCCGTGCTGCGTCCCGGCGGCCTGCTGCTGTGCCGGCTCAATTCCACCGAGGACACGCACTTCGGCGCGCGCGGCCATCCGGCGATCGAAGATAACTTCTACGATGTGCGTGGCGAACGCAAGCGCTTCTTCGACGCCGCGTCCATCGACCGCCTCTTCGCCCGCGGCTGGCAGCGCCTGTCGACGCGGCATGCGGTCACCGGCAAGTACGGCCTGCCGAAGTCGCTGTGGGAAGTGGCGCTGCGGCGCGACGACGGCGCCGTGCCGGCCGACAGTGCACTTTCCCGATGAGCCCGGCCTGCCCGCCGAGGTGCCCGGGCCCGCAGGTGGCGCGGCCGCCTGCAACGCGGGGGATGCCCGGATGAGGCTCGACCTGCACCGCGCGTCGGTGCCCGTGTTCACGCACTACCTGGACCGCCTGGCGGCGCTGGTCGACGTGGCCCGCCGCCATGCCGGCGGCGCCGGCGACCTGCTGGATGCGCGCCTGGCGCCCGACATGCTGCCCTTCGCGGCGCAAGTGGCCGTGGCCGCCAACTTCGCGCCGCGCTGCTGCTGCCCGCTCGCCGGCCATGCCGCGCCGGCCCTGGGGCCCTGGCCCACCAGCTTCGACGGCCTGCTCGACCGCATCGCCGCCGCCCGTGCCGCGATCGACGCGCTGCCCGCAGCCGACTTCGCCCGCGGTCCCGAACGCCCGATCCGCGACCGCGCCGGCCACGCCGAGGTCACGCTGCCGGCACCGGAATTCCTGCTGCACTACGCGCTGCCGAACTTCCTGTTCCACGTCACCACGGCCTACGCCATCCTGCGCGCGCAGGGCGTGCCGGTGGGCAAGGGTGACTTCGACGGTTTCCACTCCTACCCTTCGAAATGAGCGTCTTCGCCATGGCTCACGAGCATCCGCAAGCCCGCGCCGGCCGCGCCCGGTGCGCTGCGCCCTCGGCCTGCGGCCGGCGCGGCGCCAGAGTAGCCTCGGTGATTCTTCTGGCCCTGCTCACCGGGCCGGTGTGCGCCCGGGACTATCCGTCGCTGACCGGCGACGGTGGATCCGAGGAGTCCGCCTGCAGCGACAGCCAGTGGCCTCGTCTGCACGAGGCACTCGTCGGGGTCGCGGCATCGCGCCGCGCCGAACAGCTGACCGGCCTTGTTCGGCTCTTCCTTTGCGCAGGCGAGGGCGGGGCAGCGGACCGGCTGCGCCGCAGCGCGTCACCACGCTTGACGCGGTCCTATTGGGAAACCGGCCTGGTGGACCCGATGCGGGAGCTCATCCGTCCTTCCGGGCTTTCGCCGCTCGAGGGCCGTGCATGGACGGCCTCGGTCAGCGAATCGGATGGCAAGGTAATGGTTTCCTATCGTCCGAACAGTGCGTGCGTGGCATCAGCGACCTTCGCTTTCACGCGCAAGCGCTGGCTGTTGACCGAATTGGGGGAAGGCTGCGATTGACTCGACGGGACGGCGCGCGCCGTCCCGGGCTGCCCCGCCAGACCGAACCATGCCCATCACCCCATTCCATTTCGGCCCCGGTGCCGCGCTGCATGCGATCGCGCCGCGGCAGGTCAGCTTTCTCGCCTTCTGCGCGGCCAACGTCATCATCGACGTCGAGTCGCTGTACAACCTGGTGAACCACCGGCATCCGGTGCATGCCTTCCTGCACACCTGGGTCGGCGCGTCGATCGTCGTGCTGGCCACCGTGCTGCTGTTCCTCGCGCTGCGCGGCATCGCCCGGCGGGCCTGGCTGCCGGACCTGTTCGGCTGGCGGGGCCTGGGCACGCTGCAGGTCACGCTGGGGGCGGCGGCGGGCGCCTATTCGCACATCGTGCTCGACAGCGTGATGCATGCCGACATGGCCCCGTTCGCGCCGTTTGGCACGGCCAACCCCTTGCTGGGCACGGTGTCGCTGGAGGCCTTGCACGGCTTCTGCCTGGCCTCTGCCGTGTTCGGCCTGCTGCTGCTCGGCGTGCGCCGGCTGATCGGATCGGCCGACCGGGCCGGCTGAGAGCCTGTGAAGCATTCCGCCACGCCCGCTCGTGCGCCCCAGACGGCGCCGCTCGTCGTTGCAAAGCCTTGATGGGGGAACGGCCACATCTTCGGCTTCGCGCCTAGATCGGCACCGTCTGGGACACCCGCTCGGACGCGCCGGAATACTTCACAGGCTCTGACGCGTCTTCGCGGCGCGGCGCGGCGCGGCGCGCTTTGGCGCGGTCAGTGCCCGGGCGCCATCAGCGGCAGCAGCACCTTTTCGACGAAGGGCAGGTTCTCCGCGGACCGGCTCTCGGGATCGGAGGTCAGGGCCACCACCAGGTGGAGGCTGGGCACGACGTAGAGGATCTGCCCGCCATAGCCCAGCGCCGCAAAGGCGTGGCGCCCGTCCGGGGTCTTGCGGATCCACCAGAGGTAGCCATAGCCCTCGCCGGAGCTGGTGTTGCCGCTGCTCACGCGCCTGGTGGTGGCTTGGTCGATGAAGGACTCGGGCAGGATCTGTTGCCCCTTCCAGCGACCACGTTGCAGGTAGAGCCGGCCGAGCTTCACCAGGTCGGCGGTGCGCAGATGCAGGCCGTGCCCGCCGGCCACGTTGCCTTGCGAGTCGCTGTCCCACCGGTAACTCGTGATATCCAGGGGGTCGAACAAGGCGCGCTCGGCGAAGCGCGAGGTCGAGCCGCCGGCGTGGCGTGCCAGCACCGCGGACAGCAGGTGGGTGGAGGGCGTGTCGTAGTTGAACAGAGCGCCGTGCGGGCGCACCACGGGCCGCTGCATCGCCGCATTCAGCTGGTTCGGCTGCATCAGCCAGCGCCAGCGGTGGAATTGGCGGTCGTCCCAGCGGAAACCGGCCGTCATGGTCAGCAGGTGCGCCAGCGTGACGGCGCCCGCCCGCGGATCGGTGCCGGGCTCCTCGGCCGGCTCGGGCAGCAGCGCGTGCACGGGCTGGTCCAGGCTGGACAGCAGGCCCTGGCCGAGCGCGATGCCGACCAGGGTGGCCATGACGCTCTTCGTGATCGACCGGACATAGTGCCTGTCGTCCGCCGTCAGGCCGGCGCGGTGGTATTCGACGAGCGTTTCGCCCGCGCGGTCGACGATGAGGCTGCGCACCTGGGGCAGGTCGTCCCGCAGCCGGCCGGCCACGCGTTCGGCCGCGGGCGGGGATGCCGGCTGCGGCGGCTCCGCGGCCGGCGATGCCTGCGCCCAGGAGAGCTGGATCGCGACGCCCAGCCACGCCGCGAGCATGTTCCTTGCCAAGCACTTCATCGGTCAGCATCCCATCGTTCGTTGGCGATGGGGGCTGATTCTCAGCACGGTGGCTGAGAATCCGCTGAACACGACGGGGCAGGGGCGCGTGATGCCGCGAGCGTCGCCAGGTAGGCGATGACGTCGGCGCGTTCGGCCGCGTCAGTCAGGCGATAGCCCATGCGCTGGCCGGGCAGCAGCGCCTCGGGGTCGGCCAGCCAGCGCTCCAGCGTGGCGGCATTCCACACCACGCGGCCGGCCTTCAGCGCCGCGGAGTAGTCGAAGCCGTCCACGGCGCCGGATCGCCGCCCGAACACGCCGTCGTGGCGCGGGCCGATGCGGTCGGCCAGCACCGAATGGCAGCCGCCGCAGCGGCTGTCGTACAGCTGCCGGCCGCGCTGCGCATCGCCGGCGGCCTGGGCCGCTGCCGCGGCGGCAGCCAGCGCCAGAGTCAGCGCGGCCCAGGCGCGCAGCCGGCGGCGCTGGCGACGCGTCTTTTGCACGTCAGGCCCCGAAGCTCAGCGCGGCACCCGGCAGGGTGCGGCCGAGGGCGCTCGTCAGCGCGGTGTAGTGCATGGTCTCGTCGGCGGCCAGGCGCGCGGCGACCTGGCCCAGGCGGTTGTCGCGGAACGCCGGGATGACGCCCAGGTAGGCATTGGTGGCGCCCAGTTCCAGCTTGCTGGCCAGGGCCAGCACGTCGGCCTGGTTCTTCAGCGCGCCGGCGTTCAGCGCGGCGGCATAGTGGTCCAGCTTCTTCTCGGCGACCGGCTGGCCGCCGAGCTTCTCGATGGTGGCGATCAGCGCATCGCGGTGCGCCATGTGGTGCGACTGGAAGGTCACGGCCACGTCGAGCACCGCCTTCTGCAGCAGACCGCTCGCCGCGCCCAGCTGGTAGGCGTTGATCGCCTCGTGTTCCAGCGCCAGCGCCACGTTGAGGATGCCGACGTCGGCGGCGATGCTGGACGAGGACTGCGCCCGCGCGGCGCTGCCCCCGCCGAGCAGGGCAACGGCGCCGGCGGACAGCGTGAGCTGGGCCGAACGGGACATGAACTGGCGGCGCGGCGTGATCAGTGAAGTGGTCATGGCAATCTCTCCTGGCGGTTGCGGGGTTGTCGCTTGCATCGACAGGAGGGCCATACGCGCGGCAACGGCGACTGGATGCGCCGCCGCGAACTGATTGCGGCGGCGCGGCGAGGCGAGGCAACGGCCGGTCGCGCAGCGGAGCCGCCGCCCCGTATCCAGATGCTGGCTGACGAAGGGCGTGGCCGCGGCGGCTGAGATCCACCGCATTGGCGATCGAGCGGCGGCCGCGAAGGATTACATTCACGCCGCCGTCGCCGTGGCGGGCGGCGGCCGCCGTACCGCCAGACGCAGGGAGTCTTCCATGGGCATGGCCCATCCGCACACGCCCCCATTCCCGCACTCGCCGCCTGCGGCCGAGTTCGTGCCGGCCGATCCGCTCGTCCACCGCGCCGAGCTGCTGCGGCTGAACGTCGAGTACATGGGCTGGGTGGTGGCCGGGATCGGGCAGGCCTTCGGCATGGCCCCGCAGGATGTGTTGCGCGGCCAGTCCGTCGACGACTACGTGGCCGGCAAGATCGATGCGGTGTGCGGCGCGCCGCCGCCGCAGGGCGTGTTCTACCTGGTGCGGCTGGGTGGTGAACTGGCGGGCATGGGCGGCCTGCGCCGCGTGCACGACGGCGTGGCCGAACTCAAGCGCGTCTACGTGCGGCCGGCCTGCCGGGGCGCCCGGCTGGGCGCCGCCATCGTCGAACGCCTGCTCGCCGACGCGCGGGCCTTCGGCTACCGCCAGGTGCTGCTCGATTCGGCACCGTTCATGGCGGCGGCGCACCGGCTGTACGAAGCGGCCGGCTTCACCGACCGCCCGCCCTACCCCGAAGCCGAGGTGCCGCGCGCGCTGCATGGCGGCTGGCGGTTCATGGCGCGCGGACTGTCGGCGCAAGACCCCGGGGAGGCCGGCTGATGGACCTGGACGACGTCGTCGCCGCGCCGCGGACCCTGCTGGCCGCGGTGCTGCGGGCACTGTGGTGGCTGGCCTGGGACTTCGGCGTCGAGACCATCGGCTGGTCGATCGGCTGGGCCTTCTTCCGCGCGATCACCGGCGGCCGGTTTCCGGCCGAGCGGTTGGGTGAGGTCGACGAGGCTTCGTTCGGCGTGGCCTGCCTCGTCGAGACCGTCGGCCTGGCGCTGCTGGCGCTGGCGATCTGGCTGCTCGTGGCCGAGTGGCCGGTGTGATGCCGGCGGGCCCGGCGATCGACATGACGATCGGCATGACGATCAAATCATCAGTTAGCAGAATGGAAAACCGCTTGACCCCGCCCAGACACCTGCTCGCGCTGATGGCGCTGTACTGCGCCGCCAGCCTCGCGCATTTCGTGCACAACGCGCGGTTCCTGGCCGACTACCCGAACATGCCGGCCTGGCTGACGCCGCTGCAGGTGATGGGCGCCTGGCTGGTGGTCACGGCACCGGGCGTGCTGGGCCTGCTGCTGCTGCGCATGCGCTGGCCGCTGGCGGGCCTGCTGTTGATCGGCGTCTGCGCATGCCTGGGCTTCGACGGGCTCGCGCACTACACGCTGGCGCCCATGTCGGCCCACAGCCTGGCGATGAACCTGACGATCTGGTCCGAGGTGCTGGCCGCCGCGCTGCTGCTGGCGGCCACGGCGCTGCTGGTGCTGAAGCGGCTGCGGCCGCTGCCGGCGCCACCGGCTGCCGCCGGCCGGCGATGAGCGCACAACCGGTGAGCGGGCAACCCGTGGGCGGGCCACCGGTGGCCGTGCAACCGGTGGCCTCGGCGCTGCCGCCGCCCGACGCCTCCGCGCCGCGGCCCTCCGCACGCTGGCGGCGGCCGTTGCACCGCCTGCTGGCCGCCGGCGTGGCCGTGCTGGTCGCCGGTTTCCTGGTGCCCGAGCCCGGCCACATTCCGGTCGAAGGGGCGACGGCACGCGACTGGAACCCGCGCTCGTTCTGGTACGAGCCCTGGGGGCCGTCCGGCGTGCACAAGGGCATCGACATCTTCGCGCCGCACGGCCGTCCGGTGGTCTCGGCGGTGCCGGGCATCGTGATCTTCCAGGACCAGCTGCCGCTGGGCGGCAACGTGGTCGGCGTGCTGGGCCCCAAATGGCGCGTCCATTACCACGCCCACCTGGCCGATGGGGCCGCGCCGCCGCGCTTCGTCGCGGCCGGCACGCGCATCGGTGCCGTCGGCAACACCGGCAATGCCGCGGGCAAGCCGCCGCACCTGCACTACGCGGTGGTGTCGCTGGTGCCGCTGCCCTGGCTGTACCGGCCGGTGACGCAGGGCTGGAAGCGCATGTTCTTCGTCGACCCGGCGGAGGCGATGCGCCGGCCGTAGCGCGCGGCGTGCCGCGCGCTGCCGGCTGGCCCGCGCGGGTCGTGCGGGTCGGGGAAACTCGGGGCCGCATCTTTTCGAGAGAGGGTTCCCCGATGGTCCGCACCTCGTCCCTTGCCGCGGCTTGCGCCGCCTGCCTGCTGGGCGCCTGCGCCTCCAGCGGCGATCGTGCCGCGTCCGGTCCGGGCGGCAGCACGCAGCAGCAACTGACCCAGGCGGCCACCACGCCGCTGGCCGACCTGAACCTGGTGCGCGCCGAGATCCCGGCCGTGCTGGCGGCGGCGCAGAAGGCGCCTTACGCGCTGCCGGCCGACCGCTCCTGCGCCGCGCTGGGCACCGAGGTGCAGGCGCTGGACGCCGCGCTGGGCGCCGACCTGGATACCCCACCCACGGCCGCCAACCCGGGCCTGATCGAGCGTGGCGGTGCCGCCGTGGGGCAGGCCGCGGTGGGGGCGGTGCGGGGCGCGGCCGAAGGCGTCGTGCCCTTCCGCGGCTGGGTGCGCAAGCTGACCGGCGCCGAGCAGTACTCGAAGGACGTGGCCGCCGCGATCGCTGCCGGCACCATCCGCCGCGCCTTCCTGAAGGGCGTCGGACAGGCCAACGGCTGCGTCGGCGCCGCCGCGCCGCGCGGCTGAGCGAAGGGCTGCCGCCGACCACCCGGCCGGTGCCGCGTGGGCAACGACATCACGCGCTGGTGCGACCGCGTGCGGCTGACGGCCAGCGGAGGCGACCCGGCGTGGCGCCGGGCCGCCGCCCGCCAGACCGCTACAGCGGACGTGCATGCCGGCGGCGATCTGTCTCTGGCTGGCCGCGGCGCGCGCTTCTATGCTGCGCCGCTCACCAGCGCCATCCGAGCGACACCCTCATGACCGTCCAGACCTTCACCCCCGCCAGCCTTTTCGCGCCGATCGGGCCGTACAGCCACGTCACGCGCTCGGGTCCCTTCATCATGGTGTCCGGCACGCCAGGCGTGGACCCGGCGACGGGCGACTTCGCCGGCCCGGATGCGTTCAGCCAGGCGCGCCAGATCGTGCGCAACTTCCGCGCGATGCTGGCCGAGGTGGGTGCCACGCTCGAGGACGTGATGCACGTCAACGTCTACCTGAAGCGCGTGGAAGACTTCGCCGAGATGAACCGCGCCTACGCCGAGGAGTTCGGCAGCCACCGGCCGGCGCGCACGGTGATCTGCGTGGCCGACCTGCCGAAGGCCGGCGCCTCGATGACGATGGACCTGACGGCGGTGCGCTGAAGCGGCGCCGCGGCACGACCATCGCCGGCTCCAGAACCACCCCCGCAACCTGAACCCCGCGCCGCAGCGGCGTGACACCCCCGGCGTCATACCCCGGCCGTGATGCCCGAAACCGCATGGACCTCGCACTCACGCTCATTCCCATCCTGGCCGTCCTGGTGATCGGTGTCATCAGTCCCGGCCCCAGTTTCATCCTCGTTGCCCGCACGGCGGTGGCCGTGTCGCGGTCCGCGGCGCTCTCGTCTGCCCTCGGCATGGGCATCGGCGCGGCCCTGCTCGCACTGGCGGCGCTGTTCGGGCTGAACGTGCTGCTGCAGCAGATCCCCGGTGCCTACCTGGCCCTGAAGGTGGGTGGCGGCCTGTACCTCCTGTGGCTGGCCTGGAAGACCTGGCGCGGCGCGCGTTCACCGGTGCGGCTGGCCGACGCCGGCGCCGCGGTGCAGGCCGGGCCGCGGCGCCACTTCGCGATGGCCGCGGCCACGATGCTCAGCAACCCGAAGGCGGCCGTGCAGTACGGGGTGATCTTCGCGGCCATGCTGCCGCGCGAGCCCTCGGCCGTGCTGATGGCAGTGCTGCCGGCGTCGGTCTTCGCGCTGGAGTTCGGCTGGTACGCGCTGGTGGCCTTGGCCCTGTCGGCGCCGCGTCCGCGCGCGGCCTACCTGCAGGCCAAGACCGGCATCGACCGCGTGGCCGGCGCCTTGCTGGCGGCACTCGGCGTGAAGCTGCTGATCTCCTCGCGCTGAAGCGGCGCCGCGGCACGACCATCGCCGGCATCGCCGGCTGCACACACGCGGCCCGGTCGCGATCGGCGGCCGGCCGCAGCGCGCTGCGTTCACGCCCGGTGCTGCAGCAGTTGAACGGCGGCCGCGGTGTTGGAGATCGGCACGTGGTAGGTGCGGTGCAGCTCCTGCACCGCGCCGGCGCCCAGCGTGGCGCGGGCCGCCAGCCAGTTCAGCAGCTCGATGCCCTGCGTGCCCACCTCGCGCACCAGCGCGTTGATCGACAGGCCGGTGGCCCAGGTGGGGTTGCCGACCAGGCTGTCGAGGAAGCGGAGGTCGAAGGCCTTGTTGATGTGGCCGGCGCGCTGGCCTTCCAGCTGGTGCGACAGCCCTCCGGTGCCCAGCACCAGCACGCGCGCGTCGGCATCCCACTGCTCGATCGCGCGTCCCACCGCCTCGCCCAGCTGCCAGCAGCGCCGCGCCGAGGGCAGCGGGAACAGCACCGTGTTGAGGCAGACCGGGACCACCGTGACCGGCCAGCGCTGGTCCGGCCACAGCAGCGTCATCGGCAGCGTGAAGGCATGGTCGACCAGCATCTCCTGGCAGGTGACCAGGTCGAAGGACTGCGCGATGAGCGACTCCACCAGGTGCCAGGACAGGTCTTCGTTCCCCGCAAAGCTCGGGCAGTCCGGCAGGCCCCAGCCTTCGTCCGCGTGGCCGTAGGTGGGCGCCGCGCCGATGGCGAAGGTCGGCATCTTGTCCAGGAAGAAGTTCAGGCCATGGTCGTTGTAGAACACGACGGCCACGTCCGGCCGGGCCTGCGCCAGCCAGCGGCGCACCGGATCGAAGGCGTCGAAGAAGGGCTTCCAGTAGGGTTCCTGCTGCCGGCCTTTCGCGATGGCGCCGCCGATGGCGGGGACGTGCGAGGTGAAGAGGTTGCCGATGATGCGGGCCATGGCGCGCTTCTCCCGCCGAGTCAGCGGCCGGCGGCCACGAGCCGCGCCTGGAACTCGGCCTTGCTGACGCCGGTCTGCTGCGCGCCGATGTCCTGCATGTCCAGCCCGAAGATGCCGGCCAGCTTCGCCAGGTAGTAGGCGTTGCCGCCGGCTTCCAGCATGCGCAGCACCTGCCGGCTGCGCACTGCGTCGCGCTGCTCCGGCGTCAGCCCGAAGCGGGCGCAGTAGCCGTCCTCGTCGGCCAGGAAGGCCGCGCGGTTGGCCGCGTCATTGAACGAATAGCACATCTTGTTCAGGGCATAGCCGCGGCGCGCGGCGCGTGAGTCGAACAAGGGGGTGCCGGGGATGTCGTCGTGGATCTGTCGCGGGGTGGGCATGGGGCGTCGTTCCGGTTGATCTGCCGGAGATCCTAGGAATCGCCCGGGTGGCCGGTTTGCGGCAGGTCAACCAGCCGATGCTGCTGCCATCGCAGGCAGGCATAGCTGCTCTGCGAAACGGGCATGACGGGCGCGAGGCGAGGCGCCTGAAACCATCGCAACACGCTGCCCGGCAGCGGGACACGCGGGCACAGCGCGCGGCCCCTACGCTGCCGGCATGTCACCCGACGAGCCCGGTTTCCGCATCCGCCCGACGTGGCCGGACACGCTGGTCTACGAGGAGCCGGCGCCGGCTGACGATGGTTCGCCGCGCGAGCTGGTCTTTGCCTGCCGCGCCTGCCGGGCCTGCCACGCCCGTGATGAGCCGCCACAGGTGGTCGTGCCCACGCAGGCGCTGTGGAAGCAAAGCATGCCGGCCTGGGCGCAGGGGCGGCGCGCGGACATCATGGGCCGCCTGCGTGGCGCGGGCTGCGTGCCCTGGGTCTTCGAGCCCGACGGCGGCTGGATCGAATCGCCCGATGGCCGCGTGCTCGAGCGCGTGATGGCCGACCGCGACGAGCGCTGCGGCCCGTGGGAGCGCATCAGCCTGTGGCGCCGCGAAGGCGGTGAAGCCGAAGGCCTGCGCGAGCTGGCCAGCTTCACCAGCCACGGCATGGGCGTGGCGCTGCGCTTTCCGGGCCGCGGGTCGGTGATCTTCGACGGCCTGGTGGACCGTGGTGGCGCGCGGCAGCGCATCCTGGTCGATTGCGAGGCCTTCACCTTCGCCGATCGCCCCAACGAGCGGCCGCAGCCGCTGGATGAACTGGACGCCTGGCTCGGCCACCGTGCCTGGGGGCCGGCAGCGCTGCTGCCGCGGGCCCCGGTGACGTCACCTGCCCGGCGTGCCGCGCAGGCGGTGCTCGGTGCCGCGATGCTGCTGGGCGGCCTGGTGCTCGCGGCCGGCGGGGCCTGGATGGCGCTGGCGGCGGACACGCCCAAGGACCGGCTGATCGGCGCCTTCGGCTTCGTGTTCTTCGGGGTCTGCGTGTTGATCGAATGGCGCGATCTCACCGCCGGCCCCGGGGCAGCGCCGACGGACGCTTCCGCATCGCGATAGCACGAGCCCCGCGTGCCAGTCCCCTCCACTCGGGGGGGCGAGCATCCCCAACCCGTGAGGTGTTATGCCGAGGACTGCGCTCGACAATCGCCCGCGGGACCGTCCGGCGGCTGATTCGCCTGGCGTGCACCTGTCCGAGCCGCGCAACACCGAGCGGCCATTCAACCAACGAGGGATGCACTGATGAACGCAATTCGCGCGGGCCTGGCCTGCAGCCTGGTTTCGCTGTTGGCCGCTTGTGGCGGCGGGGGAGGCGGCGATGCTGGCAGCACAGACACCGGCACTGCGACCCCGATCACCACCGGCAACTCCTACCCCACCGCGCGGCCCAGCACGGGCGATTGGTACGCGTACCTGGAGACGACTCAGCCGACCCTTCCCGCTGGTGCGGGTCCGAAGGAGCGTGGCATCACCCACTACTACAAGTCGGTCGAAGCCGATGGCTCGCTGCAGCGGGTGCAGTGGGCTACGGACTTGCTGCTGAGCACCTGGCGCTTCGACGCCTCGGGGGCGATCGTGTCGAGCGAATCACTCGGCCGTTGTGACTACTCGTCCGGTTATCGCGAGACTCCGCCGGGCGGCACCGGGGCAGGAGCAACGTTCACCGCAAGCGCCGTTCGCACCTGCGGCAGCGCAACGGGCACGCCCACGGTGGTCAATCTCACGGTCGCCGGCAAGGCCGAGGGCCTGGAGCGCCGCACCACCGATCTCGGTCTGCATGACACCTTCAAGCGCAGTCAGACTGTCACCATGGTGGCTGCCGCCAGTGGTGACACCACGGTGAGAAGCGAGACCTGCTGGGACGACGTGCGCACGGGCACCGTGGTGGAGTGTTCTGCGACGGTGACCGTCACCGCCAAAGGCGCCACGGCCCCCAAGTCCAGTGAATCGCGCCATCTGCGGCTCGTGGCCTATGGGCGCAGCGGGCAGCCCGCCGTGGGGCCTGCGGTACGCCGATTTGCCGGGGGCTGGACTGTCAAGTTCTCTGGCGCTGACTTTGGCACCTGCGACAACGTGAGGGTGTCCTTCGCCGGCGCCATCTCGGGCGTCTGTCGCTTGGGTTCGATCCCTCAATTCGTGAGCGGGAACATTGCAGGGGACGGTTCGGTCACTGCGGGGGTCAGCAACGGCGCGGAGCTGACCGGCCAGTTCAGCTCGCCGATGAGCGTGACCGGCACCTGGAGGCTGGGCAACGCTTCGGGCACCTGGACCGCCAGTCCGCTGTGAGTTCAAGGGCGGTGGGCCCGGCCCGCCGCCACCTGCAGCAACTGCGCCACCACCGCTACCGCGATCACCTCCGGCTCCTTGCCGGGGATGCCGGGCACGCCGATGGGGCAGGTCATGCGGGCCAGCAGGTGGGCGCCGATGCCGCGCTGCTCGAAGCGGTGCAGGAAGCGCGCGCGCTTGGTGGCCGAGCCGATCAGGCCCAGGTAGCCGAAGTCGCCTCGCTTCAGGATGGCTTCGGTGATGCGCTGGTCCAGGTCGTGGCTGTGCGTGAGCACCAGGTAGAAGCCGCCGGCCGACGCGCCGGCCACTTCCACCTCGACCGGCTCCACGCACAAACGTTCAATGTGAGCGGCCGATGCTTCGGCCGGAAACTCGCTGTCGCGCTCGTCGATCCACTGCACGGCGCAGTTGACTCCCTCGAGCAGCTTCACGATCGCGCGGCCGACGTGGCCCGCCCCGTACAACTGCAGCCTGAAGAGCGGCGCCTCGCGCGGCCATTGCGCCAGCGTCTCGGGCATCAGCGCCTGCGTGCGCAGGGTCAGGGCGCCGCCGCAGCACTGGCCGAGCGTCGGCCCGAGGGCGATCGGCCGGTCGCGCGGGCCGGCGTCGCGCGCGGCGAGCATCACGCGGGCGTCGGCAATCGCCTGCAGCTCCAGGTGGCCGCCGCCGATGGTGCCGGCCACGGCGTCGGCGGCCACCAGCATGCGCGTGCCGGCTTCGCGCGGCACCGAGCCGCGCGCGTCCAGCACCTGCACTTCCATCACGGCACGGCCCGTGGCCAGCCACTGGCGGGCCGTGGATTCGAGGGCACGGGGGGCGGTCATGTCACGCTGCCGGCCCGCGCCCGAGCCGCTCGGGCGCCGGACGTTGAACGTCCATCGGGCAGGCGCCGCGGCGCGCACGGCGGGCCGGATGCCGACAACGTGCTCATGCCCGCCTCATCCGCGCACGGAGTCGATCGCATCCAGGATCGCCTCCGGCGTGGCCGGCGCCCTCAGCACCGGATGCTTCCGGTGTGCGCCCACGGAAGAAACCGCGTCGCGGATGGCCAGGAACACCGAGAAGGGCAGCAGCAGCGGCGGCTCGCCCACGGCCTTGCTGCGGTGGATCGTGTCCGCCGGGTTCTGGCCGTCGTACAGCGCCACGCGGAAGTCCGCCGGGCAGTCATTGGCGGTGGGGATCTTGTAGGTCGATGGCGCGTGCGTCATCAGCTTGCCCGACTGCGGGTGCCAGTACAGCTCCTCCATCGTCAGCCAGCCCATGCCCTGGATGAAGGCGCCCTCGACCTGGCCGATGTCGATGGCGGGATTCAGGGACTGGCCCACGTCGTGCAGCACGTCGGCCCGCAGCAGCTTCCATTCGCCGGTCAGCGTGTCGATGACCACCTCGGAACAGGCCGCGCCATATGCGTAATAGAAGAACGGGTTGCCCTGCAGCTTCTCGCGGTCCCAGTGCAGGCCCGGCGTGGCGTAGAAGCCGTCGCTCCACAGCTGCACGCGCGCGAAGTAGGCCTGCTGCACCAGGTCGTCGAAAGGCACGCCGACACCGTTGACCGCCACCCGGTCGCCGCCGAAACGCACCTCGTCCACGCTGCCGCCGTGCTTGCCGACCATGAAGGCCGCCAGCCGGTGCTTGATCTGCCTGGCCGCGTCCTGCGCCGCCTTGCCATTCAGGTCCGAGCCGGTGGACGCGGCCGTGGCCGAGGTGTTGGCCACCTTGTGCGTGTCGGTCGCGGTGACGCGCACGCGATCCAGGCGCACGCCCAGCTCGTGCGCCACGACCTGTGCCACCTTGGTGTTCAGGCCCTGGCCCATTTCGGTGCCGCCGTGGTTGGCGAGGATGCTGCCGTCGGTGTACACGTGCACCAGCGCGCCCGCCTGGTTGAAATGCGCCACGTTGAACGAAATGCCGAACTTCACCGGCGTCAGCGCCAGGCCCTTCCTGAGCACCGGGCTGCTGGCGTTGAAGGCCTTGATGGCCTCGCGCCGCGCGCGGTAGCCGCTGGTTTCTTCCAGTCGGGCGACCAGGGCGTGGATGATGTTGTCCTTCACCACCGCGCCATAGGGCGTCACGTTGCGCTCTTCCACCCCGTAGAAGTTGGCGCGCCGCACGTCCAGCGCATCGCGGCCCAGCCTGCGCGCCACGTCGTCCAGGATCATCTCGATCGCCAACGCGCCCTGCGGCCCGCCGAAGCCCCGGAAGGCGGTGTTGCTCTGCGTGTTGGTGCGGGCGCAATAACCTCCCATCGCCACGTCCGGCAGCCAGTACGCGTTGTCGAAGTGGCAGAGCGCGCGGGTCATCACCGGGGGCGACAGGTCGGCCGAGAAGCCGGCGTTCGCCACCATCTCCACCTGCACGCCGGTGATGCGGCCCTCGTCGTCGTGGCCCACGTCCCACTGGAATTCGAAGCCGTGGCGGCGGCCGGTGACGAGCATGTCGTCATCGCGGTCCGGCCGCAGCTTGACCGGGCGCTTCAGCTGGGCCGATGCGATGGCCGCCACGCAGGCAAAGAGCGCGCTCTGGCTTTCCTTGCCGCCAAAGCCGCCGCCCATGCGCCGGCACACCACCTGCACCTTGTGCGACCCGCGGCCCAGGGCGTGCGCCACCGTGTGCTGCATCTCGCTCGGGTGCTGCGTGGAGCAGTGGATCAGCAGGCCGCCGTCTTCCTGCGGAATGGCGTAGGAAATCTGGCCTTCCAGGTAGAACTGTTCCTGGCCGCCGAGCGAGAAGCGGCCTTGCGCGCGGTGCTTGGCGGCCGGCAGCGCGGCCGCCGCGTCGCCGCGGTTCAGCTTCATCGGCGGCACCACGTACTGCTGCCTGGCGTGGGCTTCCAGCGCGGTCAGCACCGGCGGCAGCGCATCGACCTGGATCGCCTGCTTCGCCAGCGCCGCGGCGCGGCGGGCCTGCAGCCGCGTGTGCGCGATCACCGCGAACACCGGCTGGCCCAGGTAGTGCACCGTTCCATCGGCGAGGATGGGGTCGTCGTGCACGATCGGACCACATTCGTTCGCGCCGGGGATGTCGGCCGCGGTGATCACCGCGACCACGCCGGGCTGCGCGCGCAGCAGCGCGACGTCGACGCTTTTCAGCGCGCCGTGCGCCACCGGCGACAGGCCCAGCGCGGCATGCAGCGTGCCTTGCACCTCGGCGATGTCGTCGACGTAGGGCGCGGCGCCGGCCACGTGCAGGTGCGCCGATTCATGCGGGCGGGCGCTGCCGACGACCGCGGGGGCTTCATGCGGAGCGTTCATGCGGTCTCCCTCCAGACGGACACCTCGTCATGGGCCAGCGGCGCATCGCCGCGGGTCTCGAGCCACAGCCGCATCAGCAGGTTGCGGGCCGCACGCTGGCGGTATGCCGCGGAAGAGCGCAGGTCCGACAGCGGCGTGTAGTCGCCGTCCAGCGCCGCCATCGCGGCCTGCACGGTGGCCTCGGTCCAGGCTTGGCCGACCACCGCCGCCTCCGCGCCCTTTGCGCGTTTGACGATCGCGGCCATGCCCCCGAACGCGAAGCGCGCGGCGCGCACGGTGTGGCCGCCGGTGCCGGGCTCCAGCTGCAGCCACAGGCCGGCGGCCAGGCCGGAGATGTCGCTGTCGTAGCGCTTGCTGAGCTTGTAGGCGCGCAGCACGCCGCCCGCCTGCGGCAGCGGCACGCGCAGCGCCTGCACGAACTCGCCGGCCTCCAGGCGGTTCTTCATGTAGTCGACGTAGAAGTCTTGCAGCGGCATCGTGCGCTGCGCATCGCCATGGCGCAGCACGATGTCGGCACCCAGTGCGATCAGCACCGGCGCCGAGTCGCCGATGGGCGAGCCGTTGGCGATGTTGCCGCCCATGGTGCCGGCGTGGCGGATGGGCGGGGAGGCGAAGCGCAGCGCCATCTCGCGCACGCTCGGGTAATGCCGGGCCAGGGCGTCCCAGGCGTCCTCCAGCGAAGCGCCGGCGCCGATCTCCAGCTGGCCGTCCACGTCGGCGATGCGCTTGAGTTCATCGACCTCGCCGAGGTACAGGATCTCCCCCAGGTCGCGGAACTGCTTGTTGACCCACAGGCCGATGTCGGTGTTTCCCGCGAGCACGCGGGCCTCGGGCTTGGCAGCGCGCAAGGCGGCAAATGCAGCCAGCGTGCGCGGCGCGAAGAACCCGGCCCGCTGCAGCGGCGCATCGGCCTGCAGCGTTTGCAGCGCCTGCACGATCGGCGCCTCGTCCAGCGTCTTGCGCGGCAGCTCGAACATGCGCTCGCCCGCATCCAGGATCGGCCGGTAGCCTGTGCAGCGGCACAGGTTGCCGGCCAGGTCGTCGGCCAGCTGCTGGCGCGTGGGCTGCGTGCCCTGGGCCTGGTGGCGTTCGTAGCAGGCGGTCATCGAGACGATGAAGCCCGGCGTGCAGAAGCCGCATTGCGAGCCGTGGCAATCCACCATGGCCTGCTGCACCGGGTGCAGTGCATCGGGCGTGCCGATGTCTTCCACCGTGCGCAGCGCCTTGCCGTCCAGCACCGGCATGAACTGCAGGCAGGCGTTCACCGTCTTCCATTGCACGCGGCCGCCGTCCTGCAACTCGCCGACCATCACGGTGCAGGCACCGCAATCGCCTTCGTTGCAGCCTTCCTTGGTGCCGGTGCAGTGCGCGTCTTCGCGCAGCCAGTCGAGCACGGTGGTGGTGGGTGATGCGCCGTCGAACTCGACGATCTCGCCGCGGTGGAAGAAGCGCACCGGCCGCGATTCAGCCGGGGCGCCGGGCAAGGGGTGTTGGGGGGCCTGGGACATACCCGTAAGGTAGCTGCTGCGCACCGGCTGTGTATACGATGCGGCTTATAACTCCTATCGAGATCTTCGTATGGCACGCGGCGCCACGTTCGACAAGATCGACCTGTCTCTCGTCCGGGTCTTCCACACCGTGATCACCGAACGCAGCGTCTCGCGAGCCGCCCTGCGCCTGGCCACCAGCCAGCCCGCGGTGTCCGCGCAATTGAAGCGGCTGCGTGCGCTGACCGGTGACCCGCTGCTGGTGCGCAGCGGCGCCGGCATGGCGGCCACCGACGTGGCCTTGTCGCTGATGCCCGCGGCCGCGCAGATCCTGCAGGGCGCGCAGGCCTTGTTCGGGGGCCATGCAACGGCGCATGCCTTCGTGCCTGCAGAGGCCGAGCAGACCTTCCGCATTGCCGCCAGCGACTACCTGGACCCGCTGTTCCTGCCCGAGCTGGTGGCCAGCGTGCGCGCTGCCGCCCCGCGCGTGAAGATCGACGTGCTGCCGCTGACGCGTGAATTCGACTACCGCGGCCACCTGGCGCGCGGCGAGGTGGACGTGGTGATCGGCAACTGGCTGCAGCCGCCGGCCGAGATGCACCTGGGCCGCCTGGTCACCGACGAGATCGTCTGCCTCGTCGCGCAAGACCACCCCGCCGTGCGCAGCCCGCGCGGCTGGACGCTGGAACGCTACCTGCTCTGCGCGCACATCGCCCCCACGCCGCTGCACGCCGGCGGCCGCGGCGTGGTGGAAGAACACCTGCAAGCCCAGGGGCTGCAGCGCGACATCGCGGTGCGCACGCCGCACTTCGGCCTGGCGCCGGCGATGGTGGCGCGCACGCACCTGGTGCTGACCACGGGGCGGCAGTTCTGCGCCCGCTACCTCGGCCTGCTGCCGGTGCGCATCGTTCGTTGTCCCGTGGAGTTTCCGCCCTTGACCTATTACCAGCTCTGGCACGACCTCACCCATGCCTCCGGCGCCTGCCGCTGGCTGCGCGAGCAGGTGCGCAACGTGGCGCGCGGCCTGTCCGAAGGGCGCCGCGCATGAGCCCGCTGAGCCGATCCGGCGCCACGGCCATCCGCGCCGACCTGCTTGACTTCACCGCCGACCCGGGTCTCGCCGACATCCACAGCCCCGCCGTCCGCTTCCGCCCCGACCACTGGCTGCTGATCGATGCCGCCGGCCGCATCGCCGCCGTGCAAGCGAACGAACCCGGCGACGATTTCGAGAAGCTCGATCGCCGCGGCCAGCTGCTGCTGCCCGGCTTCATCGACACCCACGTGCACTGCCCGCAGGTGGACGTCATCGCGTCCTGGGGCGCGCAGTTGCTGGACTGGCTGGAGACCTACACCTTCCCCGCCGAAGCGCGCCATGCCGAGCCCGGGCAAGCCGCCGCCGGCGCCCGGCTGTTCCTGGACGCGCTGATCTCGCACGGCACCACCGCGGCCGTGGTCTTTCCCACCGTGCACCGTGCGTCCACCGAAGCGCTGTTCGACGCCGCCCTGCAGCGCAACATGCGCATCATCGCCGGCAAGGTGCTGATGGACCGCCATGCGCCGGACAACCTGCGCGACGACGTCGACGGATCGGAGGCCGACTGCCGCGCACTCATTCACCACTGGCACGGCCGCGGCCGCCTGGCCTATGCGGTGACGCCGCGCTTCGCCGCCACCAGCACCGACGCGCAGCTGGCGATGGCCGGCCGCCTGGTGGCCGAGCACCCCGGCGTCTACATGCAGACCCACGTGGCCGAGAACACCGACGAGGTGCGCTGGATTGCCGAGCTCTTCCCGCAGGCCCGCAGCTACCTGGATGTCTATGCAAGCCATGGCCTGCTGAACGAACGCTCGGTGCTGGCCCACGGCATCTGGCTGGACGACGCCGACCGCGCGCTGCTGCACGACAGCGGCGCGCAGATTTCCCACTGCCCCTCGTCCAACCTGTTCCTGGGCAGCGGGCTCTTCGGCTGGCAGGCGATGCACGCGGCCGGCGTGCACGTCAGCCTGGGCAGCGACGTGGGCGGCGGCACGTCGCTGTCGATGCACCGCACGATGGCCGACGGCTACAAGATGCAGGCCCTGGCGGGCACCAAGCTGTCGGCCTGGGCGCTGCTGCATGCCTGCACCCGGGCGGCGGCTCACGCCTTGCACCTGGATCACGAAATCGGGGTGCTCGAACCCGGCCGCCTGGCCGACGTGTGCCTGTGGGACTGGGCCGTGGGCTCGGTCGCCGAACGCCGCCATGCGGTGGCGCGCGAGTTGCATGAGAAAGTCTTTGCCTGGGTCACGCTGGGCGACGACCGCAACCTGTCCGAATGCTGGGTGGGCGGCGTGCGGCGCTTCGTGCGCGGCACCTAACCATCTTTTAACAACCCACGCCACCCACGACGAATGAACCGCAGGGCCAAGCACACGCGGAACCGGCTTTGCCGGGCCGCTGGCGTGGCCCTTTGAGGGGAAGCGGCAACGCCGCTTCGGGGTGGTCCATGACTGGAGACGAGGATGCTCCGACTCGAACTCGCCGGCATCACCAAGCAGTACCCGGCGGTGCGCGCCAACGACGACGTGTCGCTGCGCGTGTCGCCCGGCCAGATCCATGCGGTGCTCGGCGAGAACGGCGCCGGCAAGTCCACGCTGATGAAGATCATCTACGGCGCGGTGCAGCCCGACGCCGGCGAGGTGCGCTGGAACGGCAACGCGGTGAAGATTGCTAACCCGCAACAGGCGCGGCAGCTGGGCATTGCGATGGTGTTCCAGCACTTCTCGCTGTTCGACACCCTGAGCGCCGCCGAGAACATCTGGCTGGGCCTGGACAAGTCGCTGCCGCTGCCGCAGGTGACCGAGCGCATCCGCGGTGTATCCAAGGAGTACGGCATCGAGGTCGACCCACTGCGCCCGGTGCACACGCTGTCCGTCGGTGAGCGCCAGCGGGTGGAGATCGTGCGCGCGCTGCTGACCAACCCGCAGCTGCTGATCCTGGACGAGCCCACGTCCGTGCTGACGCCGCAGGCGGTGCAGACCCTGTTCCTGACGCTGCGCCAGCTCGCCCACGAGGGCTGCAGCATCCTCTACATCAGCCACAAGCTGGACGAGATCCGCGAGCTGTGCCACCACTGCACGGTGATGCGCGGCGGCAAGGTGACGGGCGAGGTGGACCCCACGCGCGAGACCAATGCCAGCCTGTCGCGCCTGATGATCGGCGCCGAGCCGCCGCAGCTGCAGCACCGTCCCGCCAACCCGGGCGCCGTGGCGCTGGAGGTGAAGGGCTTGTCCCTGGCCAAGAGCGGCCCCTTCGGCCGCACCCTGGACGGCATCGGCTTCCAGGTGCGGGCGGGTGAGATCGTCGGCATTGCTGGCGTCTCGGGCAACGGCCAGCAGGAGCTGATGGCCGCGCTGTCCGGCGAAGACACCCGCGCCGCCCCCGGCAGCATCACGCTGTTCGGCCAGGACATCGCCGCCGCCTCGCCACGCAAGCGCCGCAAGCTGGGCCTGAACTTCGTGCCCGAAGAGCGCCTTGGCCGCGGTGCGGTGCCCACGATGTCATTGGCTGATAACACACTATTGACGCGCACGGACGCCATCGGCCCCGGCGGCTTCCTGCGCACCGGCGCGGTCAAGGCGATGGCGGCCGACCTGATCCAGCGCTTCAACGTCAAGGCCGGCGGCCCGGGCGCGGCGGCCAAGAGCCTGTCCGGCGGCAACCTGCAGAAGTTCATCGTCGGCCGCGAGATCGATGCGAGCCCGAAGCTGTTGATCGTCTCGCAGCCCACCTGGGGCGTGGACGTGGGCGCCGCGGCGCAGATCCGCGGCGAGCTGCTGCGCCTGCGCGACGAGGGCTGCGCGCTGCTGGTGGTCAGCGAAGAGCTGGACGAGCTGTTCGAGATCAGCGACAGGCTGCTGGTGATTGCGCAAGGCAAGGTCTCGCCCAGCATCCCGGTGGCCGAGGCCACGGTGGAGATGATCGGCCAGTGGATGTCCGGCCTGTGGGACGAGCCGCCGCCGGACCCGGCCAGCACCACGAACGGCGGCGGCAACGTCCATCCCTTCCCCGCTGCAGCCGCCGCCGTCAGGAGTGCTCGCCATGCTTAAGCTCGAAGCCCGCCCGCAGCCGTCGGCCGCGATGTCGGTCGCGTCACCGCTGATCGCGCTGGCCATCACCGTGGTCATCGGCGTCATCCTTTTCAGCGCGCTCGGCAAGGACCCCGTCAAGGGCCTGCAGATGTTCTTCGTCGAGCCGGTGAGGAGCGGCTACGCTTTAAGTGAAATAGCGATCAAGGCCACCCCGCTGGCATTGATCGCGCTGGGCCTGGCGGTGTGTTACCGCTCCAACGTCTGGAACATCGGTGCCGAGGGGCAGTTCGTGCTCGGCGCCGTCTTCGCCAGCGGCGTTGCGATGCAGGCGGGGCCGGACACCTCGCGCTTCATCGTCATCGCCATCCTGGCGGCCGGCGTGGTCGGCGGCATGGTGTGGGCCGGCATCGTCGCGCTGCTGCGCGACCGCTTCAATGCCAACGAGATCCTGGTCAGCCTGATGCTGGTGTACGTGGCCGAGCTGCTGCTCTCGTACCTGGTCTACGGGCCCTGGAAGGACCCCAAGGGCTACAACTTCCCGCAGACCATCACCTTTGCCGCCGTCACCAAGATCCCGCGACTCATCGACGGCTTCCGCGCCCACATCGGGGTGCTCATCGCGCTGGGCGGGGTGCTGGCGGTGTGGCTGCTGCTGTTCCGCACCTATGCCGGCTTCCAGCTGCAGGTGGGCGGCCTCGCGCCGGCCGCGGCGCGTTATGCCGGCTTCTCGTCGCGCCGTGCGCTGTGGCTGGCGCTGCTGCTGTCCGGCGGGCTGGCCGGCCTGGCGGGCGGACTGGAAGCCGCCGGGCCGCTGGGGCAGCTGACGCCGTATGTCCCCGTGGGCTACGGCTTCGCGGCCATCATCGTCGCCTTCGTCGGCCGGCTGCACCCGGTGGGCGTGGTGTTCGCCGCGGTGCTGATGAGCATGTTCTACATCGGCGGTGAACTGGCGCAATCGCGCCTGGGGCTGCCCAAGTCGATCACCGGCGTGTTCCAGGGCCTGCTGCTGTTCGCGCTGCTGGCGTCGGACACGCTCATCCACTATCGCTTGAAGTGGGCGTCCAAGCCCGCCCGTGCGCTGCAGCCCGCCAAGGCCTGAAGGAGATCGCAGATGGAATCCCTTGCGCTGCTGATCGCGGCCACGCTCTCCGCCGGCACCGTGCTGGCCCTGGCCGGCCTGGGCCTGCTCATCAACGAACGCGCCGGCGTGCTGAACCTGGGGGCCGAGGGCATGATGCTGGTGGCCGCCATCGCCGGCTTTGCCACCGCGGTGACCACCGGCAGCGATCTGCTGGCCTTCGCCGCCGGCATGGGTGCCGGCGCGCTGATGGCGCTTGTCTTCGGCCTGCTGGTGATCTGGCTCAACACCAACCAGTACGCCAGCGGCCTGGCGCTCAGCCTCTTCGGCATCGGCTTCTCGGCCTTCGCCGGCATCCGCTTCACGCAGGAAAAGCTGGGCCCGCGCTTCAAGTTCGAGATCCCCGGCCTGGCCGACATCCCCTTCATCGGCCCCGCCTTCTTCAAGCACCACCCCATGGTGTACCTGGCCATCCTGCTGACCTTCGTGCTGGCCTGGTTCCTGTACCGCTCCCGCGCCGGGCTGGTGCTGCGGGCGGTGGGCGAGTCGCCCGACTCCGCTCATGCACTGGGTTATCCGGTGCGCCGCATCCGCCTGCTGGCGGTGGCGGCCGGCGGCGCCCTGTGCGGCCTGGCCGGCGCCTACATCTCGGTGATCTACACGCCGCTGTGGGTGGAGGGCATGGTCGCCGGCAAGGGCTGGATCGCGCTGGCACTCACCACTTTCGCCACCTGGCGCCCGGCCCGCGTGCTGGCCGGCGCCTACCTCTTCGGCGGCGTCACGATGCTGCAGTTCCACCTGCAGGGCGAGGGCGTGCAGATCCCCAGCCAGTGGCTGTCGATGCTGCCCTACCTGGCCACCATCGTCGTGCTGGTGCTGATCAGCCGCAATCCGACCTGGATCCGCATCAACATGCCGGCGTCGCTGGGCAAGCCATTTGCGCCCTGAGCCGGCGCGCTTTGCGGCGGTAGATGCGGGCTGGCCCCTGCCGGCCCGCGCATACCGCAGAACCATAATCGCCGTTCGACCTTTCCACCCTCATCCTCGGAGAAGCAAGATGACGTCGACCTCGAAGCGCACGCTGCTCAAACTGGCCGGCTGGTCCACGCTGGCCGCCACCGCGGCCCTGGTGGGCTGCGGCAAGAAGGAAGAGCCGGCGCAGCAAGCCGCCGCCACGGCCAGCGCGCCCGCATCGGCCGCCGCTGCGGCCAAGCCCGAACCGCTGAAGATCGCCTTCGCCTACGTCGGCCCGGTGGGCGACGGCGGCTGGACCTTCGCGCACGACAACGGCCGCAAGGCCATCGAGAAGGAATTCGGCGACAAGGTGGTCACCAGCTTCGTCGAGAAAGTGCCCGAAGCGGCCGATGCCGAACGCGTGTTCCGCGACATGGTGGGCCAGGGCAACAAGCTGATCTTCGGCACCACCTTCGGCTACATGGAGCCGATGCTCAAGGTGGCGCCCGACGCCAAGGACGTGAAGTTCGAGCACGCCACCGGCTACAAGACCGCCGAGAACCTGCGCACCTACGACTCACGCACGTACGAAGGCGCCTACATGGCCGGCGTGATCGCCGGTAGCATGACCAAGACCAACACCCTCGGCGTGGTCGGCTCCATTCCCATCCCCGAGGTCATCCGCAACATCAACAGCTTCACCCTCGGCGCGCAGAGCGTGAACCCGAAGATCAAGACCAAGGTGGTCTGGGTCAACGAATGGTTCAACCCGCCCAAGGAAACCGAAGCCGCCACCGCACTGATCAACGGCGGCGCCGACGTGCTGATGCAGAACACCGATTCCGCCGCCGTGCTGAAGACCGCCGAAGAAAAGGGCAAGCGCGCCTTCGGCTGGGATTCCGACATGACCGCCTACGGCCCCAAGGCCCACCTGGGCTCGGCCATCATCAACTGGGCCCCGTACTACATCAAGGCCACGCGTGACGCGCTGGAAGGCAAGTGGACCACCGGCAAGGCCTGGTGGGGCGTCAAGGAAGGCGCGATCGACATGGTGTCCATCGCCGACGACGTGCCCGCCGAGGTGAAGGACAAGGTCGCCAAGGTAAAGGCCGGCCTCGCCGACGGCAGCTTCTCGATCTGGAAGGGACCGATCACCGACAACACCGGCAAGGTGCAGGTCGAAAAGGACAAGGTCGCCGACGACGAGTTCCTCGGTGGCATCAAGTTCTACGTCAAGGGCGTGGAGGGGAAGGTGCCTGGGGACAAGTGACCGGTCGCCGGGGCGCGCCTCGTCCACGCGGGCAAGAGCGCGCGCCCCCATCGTCATCCCGGCTGCCGCTTGCTGTCGGCGGCGTCCTGCGGGTCGGCATTCGGATCGGCATTCCACGGCCGGCGGGCAACATCGGTGGAGTGGCAGCATCGAACGTGCCGTGGCGCTCGTATGCCACGTCGATTTGGACACGGGCAACATGGCCATGCGCGACAGTTCCGGCGTCGCCGGACAATGCGGCGATGGATTCCCACGACTTCGAGCAACGCTTGACCGACCTGGAGGTCAAGGCCACCTTCACCGAAGACGCGCTCGATCGCCTGAACGAGGTGGTCATCCGTCAGCAGCGGCAGATCGATCTGCTGATCCGCGAGGTGATGGAACTGAAGCGCCAGCCCTCGTCCGAGGGCCTCGACACCTTCCGCAGCTTGCGCGACGAGTTGCCGCCGCACTACTGAACCGACGCCGTCGCACTCCAGCGGCCCGCCGGATGCGATGCAAGCGGCATGCCCCCGATGAGCAAGCGCGACTGCGCTCTTCTTCGCGGCACCTGGGTATGCACGGCCGCCTGCGTGAGCTGTACGGGCTCGGCGCCGCCCACGAGAGCGCATCCTGCAAGGGTCGGGGCGGCAGCCTGGGTTGCGGTCCGGGATTTGCTCCGCCAAGCTCTCGTACCCGTTGACCATCGGGATCGCCAACTCAAGCGCTGCGCACCATGTACCGCCTGCTTCTAACCTCGATTCTTGTCGTCCACCCGGGCTCCGATCTCTCTGCGGCTGGAGGGCCGGTCGGCGAGCCGCCGGCTCTGGCCAAGACGGTCCGCGCGCCCGGCGGCTACCCGGGCGTCCCGAGTGAGCCGGCCCTGGCCGCCGTCGAGCAGCTTTCGCTCGAGGAGGTCCGCGCCCTGGCCGAGTCGGGCCGCGAAGATGCCAGCATCCAATGGGCGCGGCTGCTCTGGATGGGCGGAAACCGCACGCAACCGCTGGACCTGCTGCGCAAGCCCGCGCAGGCGGGGTCGCCCGTTGCCAAGTACCTGCTTGGCACCTACCTGAGGTCGACCGGAGGCGACCCGAAGACCGCCGCGCAGCTGCTGAGCGAAGCCGCCCACGCCGGCCATGCCATCGCCCAGGAGACGCTTGCCGGCCACCACGAACGAGGGACGCTCGGGTTCACCCGGTCGGACCAGGAGGCCTTCGCGTGGTACCTGCCAGCTGCCCGACAGGGGCTCAGGCACGCACAGTTGCAGGTGGGCCTGATGCTGTGCCAGGGACGTGGCGTCAAGCCTGACAAGTCGCTCGGCCGCCGCTGGGTGGCAAATTCGCAGCAGGGCGTGCTCTTGCCGGTATCTCCCGCTGCAGCAGGCTGCGACGATGCCTCGCCTGCAGGGCATTCCCCCGAAAGATGACATCCGCCTGCGTGGCGTCGTACGGACCGGCGGCCCCCGGCCCCGGCGTCGTACCAAGACGGCGCTGCTGGCCGCGTTGGGCGGCCGGGGGGTTGCGCACCGTGGCCGGGCTTCGATTTCCGCTGCTGGCCGAGCACCGGGCGCCGCTGACGCGGAGGTAGCGAAGAAGCAGGAGTCGGATGAGCCGGAACGACCGACCGTTGCACGAGGCGCACGAGTGCCTGGAGGGCGCGCGCTACACCTGCCGGCGCGCGTCCGCGATCACCCGGGTCGTGATCGACTCGCCGTTCGCTTTGCCGGGTTGCGAGCGGCAGCAGACTGGGCTCAGTCTCTCGCGTTCGGGATCCGACCGGCGGCGACTTCCAAAACCCGCAATCCGGACGCCGCCTGAGGGAGTGGCCTGTGTACCTTGGAAGCCGCCCGACGTCGACGCTCAATCAGGTAAGCGACCAGCGGCAGCTTCCGCGGACAGGCAACCCACGCGACTGACCCATCAGCGACAGTCGGGCGTCTAGGGCCAGACGGCAGGGCACCGCCGAGCCCAGGCCGGCACGCCCCAGCGCGGCGTTCGGGTGGCTGAAATGGACGAAGCCGGCCAACCGGTTCGAAGAGCTGCTGGCGCATCGCTGGGTTCCGGAGTCGTCCCGTGCATCGCGGCCGTCGCCAAGACGGGTTGGCCGGCCGCCTGCGGCTGTTCCTTCCACGACAGACTGGTTTCGAGGATCGCCGCCGAAGTGAGGACCCTGCCGCAAGCGGCCGTTCGCAGCTGCCCGCCTATTGGGGCCCAGCGGCCATTGAGGAGCAACTCACGTCAGCTTCATCGCATCCATTGGGTTGCGCACCGCACCGCCGCCAACCTTTAGCACATGCGTGTAGATCATCGTGGTCGAGACATCTGCGTGCCCAAGCAGATCTTGCACGGTTCGAATGTCGTAACCGGCCTGAAGCAGGTGGGTAGCAAAAGCGTGACGCAAGGAGTGCGGTGTGGCGGGCTTCGTGATACCGGCAGCATGCACGGCGCGCTTGAATGCGCGCTGGAAGGTCTGATCGAACATGTGGTGCCGCCGGACCACGCCGCTGCGTGGATCCGTGGAGTGGCTGGCCTGCGGAAAGACCCAAAACCAAGGCCAAGACGAGCCCGCTCGCGGATACTTGCGATCCAGTGCGTCGGGCATGTGCACGCCGCCTTTGCCCTGAACCTGGTCCTCCGTCCAAAGCGCGTGCGCGCGAGCCAGTTGCTCACGAATGGCAGGAACCAGGCTCTGCGGCAGCATCAATACTCGGTCCTTGCCGCCCTTCCCTTGACGCACGATCACCGAGCGATGCGCAAAGTCGACGTCCTTGATTCGCAACTGCAGGGCTTCCGACAGTCTCATGCCAGTGCCGTACAGCAACTGTGCAAACAGCCGTTGTGCGCCGTCGAGTTCCCGGAATATGGCCGCGACCTCATCTTGGGATAACACGACAGGCAGGCGGCGTTGCACCCGAGGCCGGCCGACTTCGACCAACCACGGGATCTGCAGTTCCAGCACCTTTGTGTAGAGGAACAGCAGAGCGGAGAGCGCCTGCCTGTGCGTCGACGCGGCGACATGCCGCTCGTTCACAAGCCAGCTGAGGAAGGCCTCGATCTCGGGGCCGGCCATATCCGCAGGGTGACGGAGACCGTGAAAGCGAACGAACACGCGGCACCAGTGGACGTAAGCCTCCTCCGTGCGGCGGCTGTAGTGGAGCAGCCTGATGCGCTCGCGAAGCCGGTCAAGCAGCCGAACGGAGTGCAGAGCCGGTAGCGCCTCGGCGACGGGGCGCGGGCGCAAGGAAACGCGACGGGGGCCAATTTGCCCAGACGATGCGACGGTCATTCGGTTGTTCCTCCCCTGGCAGTCGAGCCGTCCAGAACCACTGTTGACTTGCCCAAGGTGCGGCCGCGAGGCACTATGCAAGGTCTGGAGGAGTGCTGCTTTTTGTGAGAGGACAGTGCTGTATGAATATCCAGTCAACGCTATCTGCAGGCAGATCTGGCGAGGTGAAGACCGACCGTCAGGGGCCGGTGTTACGGCGACAGGCGCCAGTGTTAGGGCGCAAAACTGTCGCCCGACAACAAAGTTAGGGCGCATGGATATCGCATGACGAACAAAGCCGAGGTTTATCTTGCACTTTACGGCACTGATTTCGATCCCGAAGAAGTCACTCGCCGCGTCGGTCTTGAACCGACGTCTATCAAGAGAAAAGGTGAACCAAAGACGCGTAGGCATTCTTTCTGGCAAATATCGTCTGGCCGAGTTGAGAGCGATGTCATCGACGTCTACGAAATGTCCTCTGCCTTAGTCACTCTGCTGGCTCCCCGCACCGCGGAAATTGCCAGCGCAAGACGAGAGCTTAGCCTTGAGGCAGTACTAGAAGTTGTCTTGTGGATTACCACTGACGAATCAAAGTCCACACCCGCCATCGGCTTTGATCGCGAAGTGATTTCGTTCCTTCATGCCATCGGCGCAGCGATTGATGTTGATACCTACCTCAATGCGCCCTAACGATTAAGGATAGATCGCGCGAAGCCGCGATCTGATCCGTTTGTTGGACA
>CAMLJY010000005.1 GCA_946480465.1 uncultured Burkholderiales bacterium | reverse complement strand
TTCTTTCTGGGCCAGCAGAAAGAAGTGACTCGCCCGCCGGGGCGAGACCCGGCCGCGTGGTAGTCAACCACGGACGGCTCGGCGCGAGGGCGAAGGCGAGCCCCGGCCGCGTGGCCTTCAACCGCAGACGGCAAAGAGCGAGGAGGCGACACCACCCTACCCCCGCGGCTTGGGACAAGCCTCCGGCCTCCCCTCCACCGGCAACGGACACCGATTCCTCTCGAACGGCGACGCCGACAGCAGCGTCGTCAGCGCGCTCGACAGCATCGTGGCGCCCCAGAAGACGAAGAACGAGATCGTGTAGACCGCCGAGCGGGACAGCTCCAGCGGCTCGCCGTCGAAGCCGCGCAGCGCCTCGGGGTCGACCAGCGCGAACACCACCGTCTCCAGCACACCGGCGGTCAGAAAGGCCGGCCAGGCGATCCACATCACGCGTTCCTTCATGGCGGCTCTCCGGGGGTTTGCTGGGAATGGGCTAACGCTTGGTGGACGCGTCCTGCGCGGTCAGCGGCGCGGCGGCATGGTTGCGCGCCTGCACCGCGGGCCTCAGCTCGGTCGATGCCGGCATGTTCAGCACCACCGCGTCCGGGGCGTGCATCGCGATGGCCGCGGTGGCGCCGCCGGCCACCACGACGGCCAGCGGGCCGCCGACGACCAGCCACATCATCGGCTCGCGCCACCAGCGGCTGGCGGGCGCCGGCGCGTCGGCCGATGCGGCGCGCGGGGAAGGGATCGGTGTGCTCATCGCAGGCCTCGTCGGTTCGGCCGCGCCGTCAGCGCGGCACCAGGAAGGTGGATCGTTCGTGCACGCTGCGGGCGGCATCGCCGTCCGCCGCGCGGCGCTCGATCTGGAAGGTGATCGGCTGCGAGCTGCCAGCCAGCTTGGGCGCGGCCTCGGGCGGCAGCTGCACGCGCACGGGCACCCAGCGCGCCTGCGCCGGACCGATCTCCACCGGCGCGACGCCGACCACGCCCAGGCCCGGCAGGCCGTCGGCGGTGATGGTGTAGTGCTGCGTGCGCTCGGTGCTGTTCATGATCTGCAGCCGGTAGACGTTCTCGACGCGGCCGTTGTCGACGATGCGCGCCAGCGCGCCGCGGTCGCGGATCACGTCCACCTTGAACGGGCTGCGCAGCATCAGGCTGGCGACGAAGGCGATGCAGATGGCGCCCAAGATGGCGCTGTAGATCAGCACCCGCGGCCGCAGCACGCGGCGCAGCATCTGCGCCCTCGTCCAGCCCTGGGCCAGGCCGTTCTGCGTTGAATAGCGGATCAGGCCGCGGGCATAGCCCAGCTTGTCCATCACGCCGTCGCAGACGTCGATGCAGGCGGCGCAGCCGATGCACTCGTACTGCAGGCCGTTGCGGATGTCGATGCCGGTCGGGCAGACCTGCACGCACAGCGTGCAGTCGACGCAGTCGCCCAGGCCCTGCGACCGCGGATCGATCTTGCGCGAACGCGCGCCGCGCGGATCGCCGCGGCCGGCGTCGTAGCTGACGATCATCGTGTCGTGATCGAACATCGCGCTCTGGAAGCGCGCGTAGGGGCACATGTACTTGCACACCTGCTCGCGCATGTGGCCGGCATTGCCGTAGGTGGCGAAGCCGTAGAACAGCACCCAGAACCATTCCCACGGGCCGAAGGCCAGCGCGGTCGCCTCGGCCGCGAGGCGCTGGATCGGCGTGAAGTAGCCGACGAAGGTGAAGCCGGTCCACAGGCCGATGGCGATCCACACCGCGTGCTTGCCGCCGCGGCGCCAGGCGCGGTCCCAGGTCCACGGACCGGCATCGCGGCGCATGCGGGCGGTGCGGTCGCCCTCGAAGCGCTGCTCCACCCACATGAAGATCTGCGTGTAGACGGTCTGCGGGCAGGCAAAGCCGCACCACAGCCGTCCCGCGACGGCGGTGAAGAGGAACAGGCTGAGCGCGCTGATGACCAGCAGCGCGGTCAGGTAGATGAAGTCCTGCGGGTACAGGACCAGGTCGAAGATGTAGAAGCGGCGCGAGGCCAGGTCGAACAGCACCGCCTGGCGGCCGTTCCAGGGCAGCCAGGGCAGCCCGTAGAACACCGCCTGCGTCAGCCACACGAAAGCCCAGCGCCAGCCGTTGAACCAGCCGCTGACGGAGCGCGGGTAGATCTTCTTCGACTTCTCGAAGAGCGAGACCAGCTCGGCACTGCCTTCCGGACCGGCAGCGACCGGCTGGATCGGGATGACCGGACGGGAAGACATCAAGCGCTGCCAGTTCGCAGTCAGTGATCGGTGATCAATGCGTCTTCGGATTCGACTGCCCCCACACGTAGCCCGCGAGCACGCGGATCTGCGATGCGGTCAGCTTGTCCGCATGCGCGGGCATCACGTTGGTCTTGCCCTGGCGGACCATCGAACTCACCGCGTCCTCGCCCCAGCCGTGCAGCCACACCTTGTCGCTCAGGTTCGGCGCGCCGAGCGCGGTGTTGCCCTCGCCCTTGGCGCCGTGGCAGGCGGCGCAGGCCGCGAACTTGGCGCGGCCCAGCTGCGCCTGCAAATCGTTGTGCGGGCTGCCCGACAGGCTGAGCACGTAGTTGGCCAGGTTGCGCACGTCGTCGCCGTTGCCGACGGCTGCGGCCATCGGCGGCATGACGCCGGTGCGGCCCTTGGCGATGGTCTGGATGATGGCGTCGGGCGTGCCGCCATGCAGCCAGTCGCCGTCCGTCAGGTCGGGGAAGCCCTTGCTGCCGCGCGCGTCCGAGCCGTGGCACTGCGCGCAGTTGTTGACGAACAGGCGTTCGCCCACGCGCAGGGCCGCGCCATCGGCCGCCAGCTGCTCGACGCTCATCGCGTCGAAGCGCGCGTACAGCGGCGCCAGCGCGGCGTTGGCCTTCTCCACCTCCGCCTCGTACTGCCCCTTCTGCGACCAGCCCAGGCTGCCCTTGAAGCTGCCGAGGCCGGGATAGAAGGCGAGGTAGACCGCGGAGAAGATGATGGTCAGCACGAACAGGCCCATCCACCACATCGGCAGCGGGTTGTTCAGCTCGCGCAGGTTGTCGTCCCAGACGTGGCCGGTGGTGTTGTCCGAGGCCATCGCCTTGGTGCGGGCCGCCACCAGCAGCAGCACCAGGCAGGCCAGGATGCTGGCGACGGTGACGACGGCGACGTAGACCGACCAGCCCTCGTTGATGAAATCGCTCATGTCATGCGCTCCGTTCTATTCGGAATCCAGCGGCAGGCGAGCCGCCTCCGCAAAGCGCGCCTGGTTGCGGCGCGCCCAGGCCCAGGCGCAGATGCCGGCAAAGACCAGCAGCGAAACCAGCGTGACCGCGGACCGCAGGTCGTTGACGTCGATGTTCATGGCTGTGCCTTTCAGAAGTTACTTGCGCGCGGTGCCCAGCACCTGCAGGTAGGCGATCAGCGCCTCCAGCTCGGTCTTGCCCTTCACGGCTTCGGCGGCGCCGGCGATCTGCGCGTCGGTGTACGGCACGCCGACCGTGCGCAGCGCCTTCATGCGCGGGGCCATCTGCTGCGGATCGACCGAGGCGCTCGCCAGCCACGGGTAGGCGGGCATGTTGGACTCGGGCACCACGTCGCGCGGGTTCAGCAGGTGCACTCGGTGCCACTCGTCGGAGTAGCGGCCGCCCACACGGTGCAGGTCCGGCCCGGTGCGCTTGCTGCCCCACTGGAACGGATGGTCGTAGACGAACTCGCCGGCGACCGAGTACGGCCCGTAGCGCAGGGTTTCCGCGCGCAGCGGGCGCACCATCTGCGAATGGCAGTTGTAGCAACCTTCGCGCAGGTAGACGTCGCGCCCGGCCAGCTGCAGCGGCGAGTAGGGCTCCAGGCCGGCGACGGGTTGCGTCGTGCTCTTCTGGAAGAACAGCGGCACGATCTCGACGAGGCCGCCGAACAGCAGCACGACGATGATCAGCGCGATCATCAGAACGCTGTTCGTCTCGATGCGTTCATGCGAGAACGCGGCGGGGGATCCGGATGCGGACATGATCGGTTCCTAGTGTTGTATCGGCGCGGCCACGGGTCAGGCGCCTGCCAGCGCGGCGGGGGACCGCGGCTGGCCGGCCGCCTGCACGCCGCGGGCCGTCATCCAGGTGTTCCAGGCCATGATCAGCATGCCGCCGAGGTACAGCAGGCCGCCGAGCGTGCGGATGACGTAGAAGGGGAAGGTCGCCTTGACGCTCTCGACGAAGCTGTAGGCCAGCGTGCCGTCGGGGTTGACCGCGCGCCACATCAGGCCCTGCATCACGCCGGCGATCCACATCGCGGCGATGTACAGCACGATGCCGATGGTGGCGACCCAGAAGTGCAGCTCGATGGCGCGCACGCTGAACATGCGCTTCTGGCCGAACATGCGCGGGATCAGGTAGTACAGGCTGCCCATCGAGATCAGGCCGACCCAGCCCAGCGCGCCCGAGTGCACGTGGCCCACGGTCCAGTCGGTGTAGTGCGACAGCGCGTTCACCGTCTTGATCGACATCATCGGACCCTCGAAGGTCGACATGCCGTAGAAGGACAGCGAGACGATCAGGAACTTCAGGATCGGGTCGTCGCGCAGCTTGTGCCAGGCACCCGACAGGGTCATGATCCCGTTGATCATGCCGCCCCAGCTCGGTGCCAGCAGGATCAGCGAGAACAGCATGCCGATCGACTGGGCCCAGTCGGGCAGCGCGGTGTAGTGCAGGTGGTGCGGGCCCGCCCACATGTAGGTGAAGATCAGCGCCCAGAAGTGCACGATCGACAGCCGGTACGAATACACCGGGCGCTCGGCCTGCTTGGGGATGAAGTAGTACATCATCCCGAGGAAGCCGGCCGTGAGGAAGAAGCCGACCGCGTTGTGGCCGTACCACCACTGGATCATCGCGTCCTGCACGCCGGCGTAGGCCGAATAACTCTTCATCAGACCGGCCGGCACCGCGGCGCTGTTGACCAGGTGCAGCAGCGCCACGGCGAGGATGAAGGCGCCGAAGAACCAGTTGGCGACGAAGATGTGGCGGATGCGGCGCGTGGCGACGGTGCCGAAGAACACGACCGCGTACGACACCCACACCAGCGTGATCAGGATGTCGATCGGCCACTCCAGCTCGGCGTATTCCTTGCCGGAGGTGTAGCCCAGCGGCAGCGAGACCGCCGCGGCGACGATCACCGCCTGCCAGCCCCAGAAAGTGAAGGCCGCGAGCTTGGGCGCGAACAGCGTGACGTGGCTGGTGCGCTGCACGACGTAGTAGCTGGTGGCGAACAGCGCGCAGCCGCCGAAGGCGAAGATCACGGCATTGGTGTGCAGCGGCCGCAGGCGGCCGTAGCTGAGCCAGGGGATGCCGAAGTTCAACTCCGGCCAGGTCAGCTGCGCGGCGATGAAGACGCCGACGGCCATGCCGACGACGCCCCAGACCACCGACATCACGGTGAACTGGCGCACGGCGGTGTCGTCGTAGGTCGCGGGGGACTGCGTGAGCGGTGAGGCAGTGGCTTGGCTCATGGGAATGGCCCTAAGTTCAACGTGTCCATTGTTCGAGCGCGACCGGCTCGGGGGGTTGATCGGGCGCAAGCTTCGAGGCCATGTCCGACAAGGCCGGTGGGCCATCCCACAGGATGCGTTCGCCTTCGCGTTCGAGGTTGTCGAACTGGCCGCCGTGCAGGGCCCAGGCGAAGACGACGATGATGGCCAGCACCAGGGCCACCGACATCGGAACGAGCAGGAACAGGATGTCCACGGCGGACTCCTCGTGGTGGGTTGGAAACAGGATCAGCCGGCGCGCCGCAGCCGCTGCGCGTTCAGCACGACGAAGAGCGAACTGAAGGCCATGCCCAGGCCCGCGGCCCAGGGCGGCAGCCAGCCGGCCAGCGCCAGCGGCACGCACACCGCGTTGTAGGCCGCGGCCCAGCCCAGGTTCTGGCGCAGCACGCGCAGCGTGCGCTGCGCCAGCCTGCGCGTGGCCATCAGGTCGGCCAGGCTGCCGCGCAGCAGCGTGACGTCGGCCTGGGCCCGCGCCAGCGGTGCGCCCTGGCCCATGGCCAGCGACACGTCCGCGCGCGCCAGCACCGGGCCATCGTTGATGCCGTCGCCGACCATCGCGACGCGATGCCCCTGGGCCTGCGCGGCAGCGACGATGCGCAGCTTGTCCTCGGGCGATGCGCCGGCATGCACCTCCGCCAGGCCCAGCGCGCGCGCCACGCGCTGCGCCGCGGCCTCGCGGTCACCGCTGAGCAGCATGGTGCGCACGCCCTCGGCCTGCAGGCGCTCGATCGCGGCCTGGGCGTCGGGGCGCAGGCGTTCGGCGAAGGCCAGCCGCGCGACCGGCCGGCCGTCGACCGACAGCCACGCGGCGCCGCCGTCGCCACCGTCGCCACCATCGGCGACCGCGCCGCCCCCGGCGAAGGCCCAGGCGCCCAGGCGCCAGCGCCGGCCCGCGGCATCGCGCCCCTGCACGCCCTGCCCCGCGGTTTCCTGCAGGTCCTGCAGGGCCAGCGGCGCCAGGCCATCGCGCCGCGCCGCTTCTGCGATGGCGCGCGAGACCGGGTGCAGCGACGCCTCGGCCAGCGCCAGTGCCGCCTGCAGCGCCGCCGGCGCGGACCAGCCGGGCGCGGGCAGCACCTGCGTCAGCTCGATGCGGTCCTCGGTCAGCGTGCCGGTCTTGTCGAAGACGACCAGGTCGGCGCGGGCCAGTGTCTCCAGCGCCGCCAGGCGCTGCAGCAGCACGCCGCGGCGCGCCAGCGTGCCGGCGGCGGTCAGCAGCGCCGACGGCGTGGCCAGCGACAGCGCGCACGGGCAGGTGACGATCAGCACCGAGACGGCCACCCACACGCTGCGCGCCGGATCGATCCACCACCACGCCAGCGCGGCACCCGCGGCCAGCAGCAGCACGCCCCACAGGAAGGGCACCGCGATGCGGTCGGCCGCGCGCACCAGCGGTGGCCGGTCGGCCGCGGCGCGGGCCATCAGCGCGACGATGCGGGCATAACGCGTGTCGTCGCCCAGCACGGCCAGGCGCTGCAGCACCGGTGCGCTGAGATTGAAGCTGCCGGCCAGCAGCGGGTCGCCGGCCTGGCGGCGCAGCGGCGTCGATTCGCCGGTCAGCAGCGCCTCGTCGACCAGCGTGCTGCCGTCCTGCAGCGGCCCGTCGCCGGGAAAGGCCTGTCCGGGGCGCACGCGCACGGTGTCGCCGGCGGCCAGCGCGGTCAGCGGCACCAGCTCGCCGCGCCCATCAGGCGTTAGGCGCTCGATCGTCTCGGGCAGGCGCGCCATCAGGTCTTCCAGCTGGCCCACGCTGGCGTGGCGGGCGCGCAGCTCCAGCGCGCGGCCGGCGAGCAGGAAGAAGACGAACATCGTCAGCGAATCGAAATACACCTCGCTGCCGAACACGCCGCCGGGATCGAAAGCGGCCGCGGTGCTGGCCACGAAGGTGACGACGATGCCCAGCGCCACCGGCACGTCCATGCCGATCCGGCGCCGCGCCAATTGCGAGAGGGCACCGCGCAGGAAGGGCGCGGCGGAAAACAGCAGCACCGGGATGCTGAGCAGCCAGCTCGCCCACTGCAGCAGCCGGGCGATGTCGGGGCTGATGCCCTCCGGGCCGGCGACGTACGCGGGCGTGGCGTACATCATCACCTGCATCATGCAGAAGCCGGCGACGAAGAGGCGCCACAGCATCGCGCGCCATTCGCGGCGGCGCGCGGTCTCGGCGTCCAGCGCGTGCGCGGGCAGCGCGCGGTAGTCGCCCGCGCCCTCGATCGCCGCCACCAGGGCCGAGGCGCGCGTGCGCGCGGGGTCCCAGCGCACCTGCGCGCGCCGCGTGGCGGGGTTGACGTCGGCCGCCTCCACGCCAGGCAGGCGCTTCAGCGCGTCCTCGATCAGCACCGAGCAGGCGGCGCAATGCATGCCCTCGATCAGCAGCGTGGAGTCGGCGCGCCGCCCGGCATCAGCGCCGGTCCAGCGGGTGAAGCGGGCGAGTTGCGCGGGTTCGTCCCAGGCCAGGGTGGTCATCGTCCGATCCGCGCGGGGGCGCCTGGGCCGCCCGCGTTCAGGCGCGCGGCTGCGGCACGCCGGCCGTGGCCAGCTCGCGCAGCAGCGCCAGGTCCAGCAGCTCGATGGTGTAGCCGCGCGCGCGCACCGCGCCGCGCTCGACCAGCTGGCGCAGCACGCGCGAGAAGGTCTCGGGCGTGGCACCGAGCTGCGACGCAATGGCGCGCTTGCGCTGCCGCAGCAGCACCTGCGGTGGCGGCGGCGCCGCGCGGTCGGCGGTGGGCGTCTCGGCATGCCGCAGCAGCCAGGCCGCGAAGCGCGACTCGGCGCTCTGGCGGATCAGGCTCAGCTCGGCGCCCAGCATCGCCTGCATGCGCAGCACCAGCGCGCTGGCGCTGGCCGCCAGCAGCATCGGGTGGCGCAGCCCGCAGCGCAACAGGTCGGCATGGGCGATGGACAGGGCCAGGCCATCCTGCTCGACCAGCGCGTCCTCCAGGTAGGCACTGCCCTCCGGCAGCCAGGCGCTGGCGTTGTCGATCCACTGGCCGGGGCGCACGTCGCGCGTCTGCTGCTGCATGCGGCCGCGATCGGCCACGCCCATCGCCACCTGGCCGGACAGCAACAGCCAGTGGCGCTGCGCCGCCTGCTCGCGCGACAGCAGCTGCGCCCCCCTGAACAGAGACACCGGCAGCGCCGCCGGCAGCAAGGCCTTCAGGGCCTCGGCCGGCGCGCCCGGCGTGGCCGCGGCCAGCACTTCGAGCCAGCCGACGGGGGCCGATGAAGGGGCCGTGCCGTTCACGGCGGTGCCCCGCGCGGTGCCGGGGCGCGCATCGGCGAGCTGCAAGCTGTGGTTCATGGTCGCTTCCACCCGAAGACTTCGATGGGAGGATCTTGTGCGGGCAGGCGGCAAGGGGCACTGATCACCGTCAAGGCATCGCGCCCCGCGCGGGCCAGGGTTTTCGCTCGATTGCCGCGCCGGCCGCTCCAAACCGCCGTTATCGCTGCAGCGCCGCCGCGGGCGCGGCGGCCGGTGCCGGCTCAGCCTGGGGCGCGCCGGGCAGCGACAGCGCGACCACCAGCGCCGCAACCAGCAGCGAGCCGATCGCGCCCAGCCACTGCGTGCGCTCGAATTGCTTGTCGTCCATCACCGGCTCCTTCGGGTATCGCATGGCGCCATCGTCCCGCGAACCGGGCCGGCCGGTCTTGCGCTGCGTCAAGCCGGAAGGATTCCAGGCGCCTCCGATCACCAGCCGCTACCGCCGGCGATCGACGCCGGAGCCCCGCTTAAGCTGGCCTTCATCGACGGCCTCCAGCATCGACGGCGTCCCCCGGGCCCGTGCTTGCCGGCCCGGGTTTCACGAACCCACCTGGAGCCGGCGTGTTGGCCTCTTCCCTTCCGTGCTTGCCGGCGTGCGCGCCGCAGCCGCCCATCGCCTCCGCGGCGCCGGAGGGCCGGCCCGCGGCCCTCGTCATCGTCGATCGCACGCACCCGGCGCGGCCGGCGGTCGAGGCCTTCATCCAATCCGTCTACGCGGCCTCCTACGGCGCGCGGGTGCGCGACTTCATGCCGACGCTGGTGGCACTGCGCGACGGCGCGGGCGAGCTGCTGGCCGCCGCCGGCTACCGCAGCGCCGGCGAGCACGCGCTCTTCCTCGAGCGCTACCTGGACCGGCCGGTGCAGCAACTGCTGGCGGCGGGTGGCGCACGTCCGCCCGCGCGCGAGCGCATCGCCGAGGTGGGCCACCTCGCCGCGGCGCAGGCCGGACAGGGCCGGCGCCTGATCCTGCAGTTGGGGCCGCACCTGGCGGCCCAGGGCTTCGACTGGGTCGTGAGCACCCTCACCCAGGAGCTGCGCCACCTCTTTGCCCGCCTGGGCATCGTGCCGGTGGCCCTGGGCACGGCCGATCCCCGGCTGCTGGGGGCCGAGGCCGCCGCCTGGGGCAGCTATTACGAGCACCGCCCGCTCGTGCTGGCCGGTCAGATCGCGCCGGCGCTGCAGGCGCTGGCCCAGCGGCGCAGCCGCGCATGAAGGCCGCACCCCTCGCCGCCGCGCGTCCGGCGCTGGACGATGGCCGCCGCGCCTGGTCGCCCGCCGAGCTGGATGCGGCCGTGGCGCAGGCCGCCGCCGGCTTGCGCCAGGCCGGTGCCCGCGTACTCGCCACCGTGCTGGACAACGGCGCCGCCTTCGTCGTGCTGGACGAAGCGGCCGCGCAGGCCGGCCTCGTGCACGTGCCGCTGCCGCTGTTCTTCAGTGCCGACCAGATGCGCCACGCGCTGCAGGTGGCGGGCGTGGACTGCCTGGTCACCGCACCCGCCTGGGCCGCGCGCTGGCCGGTGCTGCCGTGGCAGCCGGTGGAGATCGCCGGCGAGGTGCTGATGCAGGCACGCCTGCCGGCGCGGCCGGCGGCGCTGCCACCGGGCACGGCCAAGATCACCTTCACCTCCGGCACCACCGGCGCGCCCAAGGGCGTGTGCCTGTCGGGGCCGGCGCTGGACGCGGTGGCCGCCGGCCTGGTGCAGGCCCTGGCGCCGCTGGGCATCGAACGCCACCTGAACGCGCTGCCCTTCGCGGTGCTGCTGGAGAACATCGCCGGCGTGATGGCGCCGCGCCGGCACGGCGCCACGCTGCTGGCCCGGCCGCTGGCCGAACTGGGGCTGGAGGGCTCGTCGCGCTTCGACACCGCGCGCTTCCATGCCGCCGTGGCGCAGGCGCAGCCGCACAGCCTGATCCTGCTGCCGCAGATGCTGCGCGCCTGGTGCGGCCACCTGGCGCGGCACGGCCTGCGCGCGCCGGGCTCGCTGAAGATCGTCGCCGTCGGCGGCGCCGCGGTCGGCGAGGCGCTGATCCACGCGGCCCAGTCCCTGGGCATCCCGGCCTGCGAAGGCTATGGCCTCTCCGAAGGCGCCTCGGTGCAGACGCTGAACCTGCCCGGTGCGCAGCGGCCCGGCAGTGCCGGCCGGCCGCTGCCGCACGCCCGCGTGCGGGTCAACGACCACGGCGAGATCGAGATCGCGGGCGCTCTCTTCAGCGCCTATCTCGACGGCGCGGGCCAGGCCGCGCCGGTGCCGGCGTGGTGGCCCACCGGCGACCTCGGCCACGTCGACGAGGACGGCTTCCTGCACGTGCGCGGGCGCCGCAAGCACGTGCTGATCACCGCCTTCGGCCGCAACGTCTCGCCCGAGTGGGTGGAGACGGCCCTGCGCGGCCAGCCCGCCATCGCCCAGGCCGTGGTGCTGGGCGATGGGCAGCCGGCGCTGTCGGCCGTGCTGTGGCCGCTGTCTTCGGACGTCAGCCATGCCGCGCTGGATGCCGCGCCGGATACCGCGCTGCAGGCCGCGGTGGACGCCGCCAACGCCGGCCTGCCCGACTACGCCCGCATCGGCCGCTGGGTGCGCGCCCGCGCGCCCTTCGATGCCGCCAGCGGCTTCGCCACCGCCAACGGCCGGCCGCAGCGCGCGGCCATCCTCGCCGCCCATGCCGACGCGCTGGGCCTCGATTCAAGCTCCCTCCCCCACGCCATGACCTTCCACGACCGCCTGCTTGCCGAGACCGACGCCGCCCGCCAGGGACTGCTGGGCACGCCCATCATCCAGGGCGCGCTGGCCGGCCGCGTCTCGGTGCCCAGCTACGTCGCCTTCCTGACCGAGGCCTACCACCACGTGCGCCACACGGTGCCGCTGCTGGCGGCCGCGCGCGACGCGCTGCGCCCGCACCAGGCCTGGCTGCGTGACGCGCTCGACGAGTACATCGAGGAAGAGGCCGGCCACGACGAATGGATCCTGAACGACATCGCCGCCTGCGGCGGCGACGCCGAGGCCGTGCGCCGCGGCCGCCCGGGACATGCCACCGAGGTGATGGTGGCCTATGCCTACGACACCATCGCGCGCGTCAACCCGGTGGCCTTCTTCGGCATGGTGCACGTGCTGGAGGGCACCAGCGTCTCGCTGGCCCTGCTGGCCGCGGACGCGATCCAGAAGCCCCTGGGCCTGCCCGACGCCGCCTTCAGCTACCTGCGGTCCCACGGCACGCTGGACCAGCAGCACACCGCGACCTTCGCGCTGCTGATGGCGCAGATCGACGACCCGGCCGACCAGGCCGACATCGTGCATGCCGCGCGCGCGTTCTTCCGCCTGTACGGCGAGGTGTTCCGCAGCCTGCCGCTGCCGCAGGCCGAGGCATTGGCTCCGGCGGAGGCGGCATGAAGCTCGCCGACGCGCGCGTGCTGCTGACCGGCGCCTCCGGCGGCATCGGCCAGGCCGCCACCGAAGCGCTGCAGCGCGGTGGCGCCGCCGTGCTGGGCGTGGGCCGCGCGCCCGCCGCGGCCGACCCGGCGCTGCCGTGGCTGCAGGCCGACCTGTCGCGTGCCGAAGGCATCGCCGCGGTGGCCGATGCCGCCGCGCGCTGGCACGCCAACGTGGTCGTGCTGGCGGCCGGCGTGCCGGCCTTCGGGGCGCTGGCCGATCAGCCGCCGGGCGTGATCCGGGCGGTGGTCGAGACCAACCTCGTCGCGCCGATGCTGCTGGCCCAGGCCCTGCTGCCGCAGCTGCTGGCGCAGCCGAAGGCGCAGCTGGTGTTCGTCGGCTCCGCGGTCGGCCGCATCGGGCTGCCCGGCTTCAGCGTCTACGGCGCCAGCAAGGGCGGGCTGCACCTCTTCGCCGAGGCCCTGCGCCGCGAGACGGCGGGCACGCCGCTGCGAGTCCAGACGCTCGGCCCGCGCAGCACCCGCACCGGCTTCAACGGCTCGGCGGTGGACCGCTACAACCAGGCCACCGGCACCGCGATGGACAGCCCGCAGGCCGTGGCGGCCGCGCTGGCCGGCCTGATCGAAAGTGAACGGGCCGAGCGCTTCATCGGTTATCCAGAACGGCTCGCGGTGCGCCTGAACGGCGCGCTGGGCGGGCTGATGGACCGCGGCTTCACGCGCCACCGGCTGAGCCTGGCCACGCTTCAACCCGCCACCAAAGGACCCGCATGATCACCCTCCGCCTTGCCTCCCCCGCCTTCGGCTGTTCCCTCGCCCGTTCCTTCGCCCGTTCCCTCCCAGGCTTCGCCGCCGCCACCGCCCTCGCCTGGGCCCTGCTGCCGGGCGCCGCCGCGGCGGCACCCGTGGACGACGCCGTGCTCGAACTGCAACGCGACTGGGAAGTCATCCGCTACCAGACCCCCACCCCGGAGCGGGAAAAGCGCTTCGAGGCCCTGGCCACGAAGGCGCAGAAGACGGCCGAGGCCTTCCCCGGCCGCAGCGAACCGCTGGTGTGGCAGGGCATCATCGTCAGCTCCTGGGCCGGCGAGAAGGGCGGGCTCGGCGCCCTCGGCCTCGTGAAGCAGGCCAAGGCGCTGTACGAGCAGGCCATCCAGCTGGACGGCAACACGCTCGACGGCTCGGCCTACAACAGCCTCGGGGTGCTGTACTACAAAGTACCTGGATGGCCGATCGGCTTCGGCGACAAGGGCAAGGCGCGCGAGCTGCTGCAGAAGGCGTTGGCCATCAACCCGCAGGGCATCGATGCCAACTTCTTCTTCGCCGAATACCTCGTCGAAACCCGGCATGCCGAGGAAGCCGTGCCCTACCTGGAGCGCGTGCTGCAGGCACCGCCGCGGCCGGGCCGGCAGATCGCCGACAGCGGCCGCCGCGAGGAAGCGCGCGCGCTGCTGGCGAAGATCAAGGCCCACTGAAGAAGCCGCGACCGAATTCGGCCCGCCTATCTCCCGATGGGCGCGTCCACGGCGGGCGCCAGGCTGGCCACCACGCCCTGGGCGTCCGGCCGGGCCCGGTAGTCCAGGCGCAGCCCGTGCAGCTGCGCGATGCGCTGCACGATGGACACGCCCAGCCCGCTGCCCGACTCGGCCTGGCCTTCGCGGCGGTGGAAGCGCTCGCCCAGGTGCGCCAGCACCTCGGCCGGCAGCGGCGGGCCTTCGTTCTCCACGCTGAGCCCGCCGGCGCTGAATCGCAGCGCCACGCCACTGCCCTCAGGGGCATAGCGCACGGCGTTGTCGAGCAGGTTGCGCAGCAGCACCGCCAGCAGGCCGGGGTCGCCCCGCAGCGCGAACACCGGCTGGCCGGCCGGCGGCCAGTCGCAGGCCAGGTCGATGCGCCGCCGCTCGGCCAGCGGCAGCACGTCGCTCATGGCCTGCTCCACCAGGGGCGGCCACGCGATGGGCTGCACCGTGGGCAGCCGGTCGGTGGCCTCCAGCCGGGCCAGGGCCAGCATCTGCGCCACCAGGCGGTCCATGCGGTCCAGTCCGGCCCCGAGGCGGGCCACCGCCTGCGCGCGTTCGGCCTCGTCGCGCGCCTGGCGCAGCACGTCCCATTGCGCGCGCAGCACCGCCAGCGGCGTGCGCAGCTCGTGCGCGGCATCGGCGGTGAAGCGGCGTTCGCGCGCCAGCGTGGCCTCGATGCGCCCGAACAGGCCGTTCATCGCCTGCAGCAGCGGGCGCAGCTCGGCCGGCGCACGTTCGGCGGCCATGGGCTGCAAGGCATCCGCACCGCGGCCGTGCAGTTCATCTGTTATCTGCCGCACCGGCGCCAGCGCCTGGCGGATGGCCCAGGCCATCGCGACCAGCAGCACCGGCAGCACCGCCAGCCAGGGCACCAACTGGCTGCCCAGCAGGTTCCACACCAGTTCGTCGCGCTCGTACTCGCGCTGGCCCGCGGCCACCAGCCACTCGCCATTGGGCGCCTGCAGGTAGTACACGCGCCAGCGGTCGCCCTGCAGCGTGAGGCCGACGAAGCCGGCGGCATCGCTGCGCCGCGGAAGCTGCACGCCTTCGCGGTCGACCATCAGCACCTTGCCTTCCGCATCCCACACCGCGACGGCCAGGTCGCGCAGGTCGGCCTCGCCGCTGGCGGGCGGCGACAGCTCGGATCCGCCCTCCAGCTGCACCCCGGCCAGCGTGGCCTGCACCTGCCGGGCGAGGCGGATGATCTCGGAGTCGAACAGCTCGTTCACCTCGTGCCGCGCGCGGTCGGCCGAAGCCAGCAGCGCCAGCGCCCACACCAGCGGCGCGCACAGCAGCAGGTAGACGAGCAGGCGGCGCTGCAGGCTCATCGGCCGCGGACCCCGGTGTCCATCGCGCGGCACGTCATCCACCGGCATCGACCGGCTGGCCCAGCGCGTAGCCCACGCCGCGCACCGTGCGCACCAGGCCGGGATGGATCTTGCGCCGCAGGTGGTGCACGTGCACCTCCAGCGCGTTGCTCTCGGGCTCGGCGCCGCTCCAGTCGTACAGCTTTTCCAGCAGGAAATCCTTCGACAGCACCCGCTGCGGATGCGACAGCAGCACTTCCAGCAAGGCCAGTTCGCGCGCGGTCAGATCGATGTCCCGGCCCTGCCAGCGCACGCGCTTGGCGGCGGGCTCGTAGTCGAGCGGCCCGTGCGACCACACCGCCTGCGCGCGGCCCGCGGTGCGGCGCAGCAGCGCACGCAGGCGGGCGGCCAGCTCGTCCACCTGGATCGGCTTGATGAGGTAGTCGTCCGCGCCCGCGTCGAGCCCCGCGATGCGCTGCTCGACGCCGTCGCGCGCGGTGAGGATCAGCACCGGCAGCGTGACGCCGCGCTCGCGCCAGCGCCGCAGCCAGGTCATGCCGTCGGTGCGGGGCAGGCCCAGGTCCAGCACCATCGCGTCGTAGGCGGCCGCGGCGAGCGCCGCATCGGCCGTGGCGCCGTCGTGGAACCAGTCCACCACGTGGCCGGCCTGGCGCAGCCCGAGGGCGAGCGGTTCACCGAGGTCGCGATCGTCTTCGAGCAGGAGCAGGCGCATGGCTGCGCGGACTGTAGTGCAGTGGCCGGGGCCGGCGGGTGGGACTGCCGCGCAATGCCGTCGCCGCGCCGCCGGCCGGTGTCGTCAATGCGCGGTCGAGGTTCGGTCCATGCGCGGCCGGTTCGCTGTCCATGCGCGGTCAATGCGCCAGGAGCACCGGCAGCGCAGCCTCGTGCAACACGCGGAAGGACGTGCCGCCCTGCAGGAACTCCAGCGCGCGGCCGTGGCCGTAGCAGCCCATCACCAGCCAGTCGGCCGCCACCGTCCGCGCCAGCACGAGCAGCGACTCGCCCGTGTCCTCGGCCTCGGCGTGATGGAAGTGCACGTCCGCCACGCCGTGCAGCGCCATCAGCGAGGCCACGCGCTCATGCTGGCGGCGCACCTCGTCCGCATCGCCGCCGAAGGTGGCAAGGTGCACCTTCGCCTGCGCGTGCGCCAGGATGGGCAGTGCCGCCTTCAGCGCGCGCGCCGCCTCGCGCGTGTCGGTCCAGCCCACGACCGCGGTGGCCGGCAGGCGGAATCCGGTCTCTGGGCGGCGCGGCAGCACGAGCGCGGGCGTTCCGCTGTCGATGACGATGCGCGGCACGAGACCGGACGGCACGTCGGTGGCCGCCGCATCGCTCGCATCCTGCTGGCCCAGCACCACCAGGTCGGCCAGCCGCGCCATGCGAATGAAGCGCTCGACCGAATGGTCGCCACCGCTGGACAGCCACTCGATCCGCGCATTCCGCTCCACCGCGAAACGCTCGAAGCGCAGCAGTGCCTGCCGATGGCGCTCTTCGTCGACCCCGTCCGCGATCGGCAGCGTGCCCATCAGCGCGGGCTGCACCGCATGCAGCGCGCTCAGCCGCGCCCCCAGCGCCCGGCCCAGCAGGTCCGCGGCCTCGAGGCGGGACAAGGCATGGGCGCCGGCATCCACGTGGACGAGGATGGACCGCGGCACGCCGCCCGGTGCTGGCGCGACCGCTGCCGACGGCTGCTCGCCGTGCTGTCTGAACTTCATGTCGAGTTCAGCCCTTGGGCGGCTTCAGGCCGGCGCAGGCGTCGCGCCGCGGCGTGCCCGGTGCCGGCCGGCCCTCCTTGCTGGCGCGGTCGGCCATGGCCTGGCGGTGCCGCTCCATCTCGGCGCGGCATTCTTCGTAGGTTTTCGTGGCGGCCATGCGGTCGTGGTGTTCGCGCCGCTCCTCGGGGCTCATCATCGACCAGCCGGGGGTCCACCCGGGGCCGCTGCGCGGCCCCATGCGGCCGCCACCATTCATCGGGCCGCCCCGCATGCCAGGGCCCATGCCCGCGCGCGGGCCGCAGCCGGGCGCGCTGGCGCCGGCCGGCCCATCGGCGCAGGGCATCGGCCGTGCGCCGGCGGGTGCGCTGGCCTGGGCCATCACGAGGCCGGAAGCCATCAGGAGTCCGGCGAGCACGCCGGCGCGGGACAGGATCGAGTTCATCAACGTTCCTCCAGGATGAGAGCGTGGTCGGTGCCGGCCCGGCGCATCCATCGGCATGAAGAGCCCGCGGCGGAACCATGATCCGCCGCCCGCCCCCGCGCCGGCTTGCGCGGGCGCAAGCCACGAACGCGTGCCATTCACCCGAGCGTGCACAGCCTCACCTGCCGCCGCAGCACGCGGATCTCGTCCAGCAGGTCCAGCGCCAGCGCGACGCCGGCGGCATTGACCGCCAGGTCGGTCGCCAGGCGCGACGCGGCGGCGGCGCGCACCACGGCCGCCTCGTCGAAGCGCCAGTGCTCGGGCGCGCGGCCCTGGGCCGGCTCGATCACGCCCTCGCCCACCAGCTCGACCACCCACTCCACGCTGCAGCGGCAGCAGCGTGCCAGCTCCGGCAGCGACATCTCCTGCGCCGCCGCGGCGGCCAGCTCATGTGAACGCATCGTCGACTCCTTCGTCATGCCGGCGAGCGCGGATCGAAGTCCGCGAAGGCCGCTGCCAATGCCTGATAGGCCCTGCGCGCCTCCGGCGTCTGGCCCGGGGGCAGGACGATCTCGATCTGCGCGAACAGGTCCCCCGGCGGCTGGCCCGGGATGCCACGCCCCTGCAGGCGCAGGCGCCGGCCGGCCGCCGAACCGGGCGGTACGCGCAACTCCCCTTGTAGTCCACGGCGCTCACGCCGCCCGCGGCGGCTCGGCGGCGCGCAGCAGCAGCACCGGCACCGGCGCCAGGCGCAGGATCTGCTCGGCGTCGCTGCCCATCAGCAGCCGCCCGACGCCGCGCCGGCCGTGCGTGCCGATCACGATCAGGTCCGCCGGCCACTGCTGCGCCTGCGCCACCACCAGGTCGCAGACGCGGCCGCGCAGCGTGTCGTCCAGCGCCGTGTCGACCGGCAGCCCTGCCGCCTCCACGCGCGCCCGGGCGCTGGCCAGGATCTGCTCGCCGCCTTCGCGCAGCAGCTTGAACATGTCCGGCGCCGCGACCGCGAAGCCGCCGGCGTTGCCGAGCGCGACCGACAGTTCGTCGACCACGTGCAGCAGGCGCAGCCGGCCGCCGGTGAGCCGGGCCAGGCGGATGGCCTCGTCGAGGCCACGCTCGGAGGTGGGGCTGCCGTCGACGGGCACGAGGATGCGTTGGTACATGAAAGCTCCGGCCAATGCGTGCTGGGGATGGCGGACAGTCTCCTGCCGCCTCGTCCGCCGGGATTGCGCGGGATCAACGCCGGCGCGCCGCCGCCCGGCCTTGCGCACGGTCAATCGGCGAACCGCCGCCAGGCCTAGAGTGCACGGTCGAAAGGCGTGCACCGATGCTCCATCCCGATCCGGCCCAGCGATCTCGGCGACGCACGCGCTCCTTCTTCCCCGCTTCGGCCGCGGGCGCGCCCGCGGCCACTGCACTGGCCTCGGGCTTCGCGCCGGTGCGGGCCGCAGGCTTCGCCCTGGTGCGGGCCTCAGGATTCGCGCCGGTGCTGGTGTCAGGCTTCGCGCTGGTGCTGGTGTCAGGCTTCGCGCTGGTGCTGGCCTCAGGCTTCGCCCTGGTGCTGGCCGCGGGCCCCGCGCCGCCGCCCGCGGGCTCGGCCGAGCGGCTGGCCGCGCGCCAGGCGGCGCTGGCGCCACGCCTGGCGCTGCAGCAGCCGGTGATCGAGTCGAGTGAGGGCCCGCAGCGGGCGCGCGCCGAGGTCTACGCGCTGCTGCCGCATGCCTGGCCCACGCTGGCCGCGGCCCTGCGGGAGCCGCAGCAGTGGTGCGACGCGCTGCTGCCGCACGTCTACGTCCGGCGCTGCACCGCGGGCACCGACACGCTGACGCTGCAGGTGGTCACCCGGGCCGACGCGCCGGCCGACCAGGCCGAGGCGCTGCCGCTCCTTTTTCGTGTCAGCACCGAGGCCGGCTACCTGAAGGCCGCGCTGAACGCCGAGCACGGCCCGCTGGGCCTGCGCGACCTAAACATCGTGTTCGAGGCGATTCCCGCCGGTGCGTCGGCCAGCTTCGTGCATTTCAGCTACCAGGCCGGCACCTCCACCGTGGGCGGCTGGGTGATGCAGGCCTACCTGGCCACGCGCGGCCGGGACAAGGTGGGCTTCAGCGCCGCCGAGGGCGAGGCGCCGGGCACCATCCGCGGCACCCGCGGCGTGGTCGAACGCAATGCGATGCGCTACCACCTGGCGCTCGCCGCCTACCTGGACAGCCTGGCCCGGCCCGAAGCCGAGCGCGCGGAGTACCGCCTGGGCGCGTGGTTCGATGCGACCGAACGCTACCCGCGGCAGCTGCACGAGACCGAACGCGAGGCCTACCTGGCGATGAAGCGCCGCGACCTGCCGGCCGCGGGGCGCTGAGGCCGCGGCAAGGGGAGCTGCGGCCGGCCGGGCACAGCGCTGCAGCAGGCCCGGCTCAGTACCGCGCGGGCCCCGTCAGGCCTCCCGTCGGCCCGCCCTCACGCCGCCTTCGCCACGGGCTGCGCCGCCGGCTCGCGCAGCGCGCGCCGCAGCACCTTGCCGAGGTTGGTCTTCGGCAGCGGCTCATCGCGGAACTCGATGAAGCGCGGCTGCTTGTACTCGGTCAACTGCGCGCGGCAATGCGCGCGCAGGTCTTCTTCCGTCAGGCCCGGGTCGGCACGCACCACCACCACCTTGATCGCCTCGCCGCTGCGCTCGTCCGGCACGCCCACCGCCCCCACTTCCGCCACGCCGGGATGCAGCGCGATCGCATCCTCGATCTGGTTCGGGAAGACCTTGAAGCCGGACACGATGATCATGTCCTTCTTGCGGTCGGTGATGCGGAACCAGCCCCTGTCGTCGCACACGCCCATGTCGCCTGTGCGCAGCCAGCCGTCCAGCGTGATGGTGCGCACGGTCTCTTCCGGCCTGCGCCAATAACCTGCCATCACCTGGGGGCCGCGCACGCAGATCTCGCCCACCTCGCCCGGCGGCAACGCATGCCCGTCGTCATCCAGCACCGCCGCCTCGGTGGACGGCAGCGGCAGGCCGATCATGCCGGTCCAGCGCTCGATGCCCAGCGGGTTCGAGATCACCACCGGCGAGGTCTCGGTCAGGCCGTAGCCCTCGATCAGCGGCGTGCCGGTGACCGCGTGCCAGCGCTCGGCCACCACGCGCTGCACCGCCATGCCGCCGGCGCTGGCCATCTTCAGGCCCTGCCAGTCCACGGCGTCGAAGCCGGGCGCGTCCAGCAGCGCGCGGTACAGGGTGTTGACGCCGATGATCGCCGTGCAGCGGTGGTGCTTCAGCTCGCCGATGAAGGCCGGGATGTCGCGCGGGTTGGTCACCAGCACCGTGCATGCCCCGATCTTCAGGAACACCAGCATCGAGGTCAGTGCGTACACGTGGTACAGCGGCAGCGGGCACATCAGCGTTTCCACGCCCTCCTTCAGGTCGCGCGAGATCCAGGCCGCCACCTGCTGCACGTTGGCCACCAGGTTGCCGTGCGTCAGCATCGCGCCCTTGGCGACGCCGGTGGTGCCGCCGGTGTACTGCAGGTAGGCCAGGTCATCCGGCGCCTGATCGACCGGCTCGACGGCATGGCCGCGGCCGAGGCGCAAGGCCTCGTGGAAGCTGATGGCACCGTCGATGTGCCAGGCCGGCACCAGGTGCTTCAGGTGCTTGACGGCGGCATTCACCAGCCAGCGCCGCGGCAGCGGCAGGCAGTCGCCGACGGCGGTCGTCAGCACGTCCAGCTTCCACCCGGGGTTGCGCTGCAGCACCTCCTGCACGGTGTGCGCGAAGTTCTCCAGCACCAGGATGGCGGACGCGCCGGCATCGGACAGCTGGTGTTCCAGTTCGCTCGCCGTGTACTGCGGATTGACGTTGACCACCACCAGCCCCGCGCGCAGCACGCCGAACATCGCGATCGGGTACTGCAGCAGGTTGGGCAGCATGATGGCCACGCGCGCGCCGCGCGGCAGGCGCGCCACCTGCTGCAGCCAGCCGGCAAAGGCGGCGCTCTCGCGCTCCAGTTCCTCGAAGCTCAGGCTTTCGCCGAAGTTGGAGAAAGCCGGCAGCTGCGCGTAGCGGGCGCAGCTGGCCTGCAGCATCTCGACCAGCGAGCCGTAGGCCCGCACGTCGGCCTGCGCCGGAATGCCGGGCGGATAGCTGGCCAACCAGGGCCGGCCGGCGGCGCCGGCAGCAGCATCAGTGGGCGCTTCACCGCCGGCATCCCGCGCGGCGGCCGATTCGTTCAAGGCACTCATGCCAACTGCTCCCCGCCGCGCACGGCCGGCACTTCCACCGGCCAGACGGCACCGCATGCGCGCAGCCACTGGGCCTGCGCATCCCACCAGGGTTGCCACAGGGCCTGCTGCAACTCAATGGCGGCGGTGAACGCCGCGCTCGCAGCGTCTCCCCAGCGCCAGGCATCGTGCACGAAGCCCAGCGGCTGCCACGGCGCACCGCTGCGCAGCCAGGCATCGAAGATCGTGCCGGCCCCCGGCTCGGGCGGACTGTCGGACGACATGGCCACCACCGGCGCCGTCACTGCACCGTGATCGAGCGTGCGCCCGCGCCTTCGCGCTTGGGCAGCTCCAGCTTCAGCACGCCGTCCTCGAGCTTGGCGGCGACCGCCTTGGCATCGATCTCCGCCGGCAGCGAGAAGCCGCGCGACACGCTGCCGCGGTAGGTCTCGCGCACCAGCGAGCGCGCCGTCTTCTCTTCCTTCTCCTGCTTCACTTCGGCGGCGATGGAGACGAAGTTGCCATCGACGTTGACGCGGATGTCCTCCTTCTTGACGCCCGGCATCTCGGCGCGCACCTCGTAGGCCTTGTCGTTCTCGGTCACGTCGATGCGGATCTCGCCCCCGCCGTTGCCGGTCCAGGCGGCCGGCGGCGAAAAGCGCCGGAAGAAGTCGGCGAACAGGTCGTCCAAGCGCTCGCTGCGGGTCAGGGCATTCATGGCCTTCAAGCTCCTTGCATTGCACGGCGGGGTCTTCGATCGGCGGTACCGCCCGCCTGCCGGCACCGCTCGCATCAAAGTCTAGGAAGCGAGCCGCGGGACGCATTGCGCTGGCGCAATCGGCGAAGCCTTGCGCAAGTTCGCCACGCCGGCTGCGGTTACCCCACTGCCTGTCTGGTCATGCCCGCGCCGCAGCCCGGCCCGGATCAAATCCACCGGGTCTCGCGCCATCGGGATCAACGTGACACACATCGTTTCATGCAAAGAGGCCCAACGGTGGGCAGGAGGGGAGATTCGTGGACGACATGCAGGCGCTGGCCATGCTGCACCGGCTCGGCATGCGCCGGGTCGGCGTGGAAGGTCTGGAGCCGCTGCTGGCCGACGTCTGCGAGGCGGCCATCGCCCTGGCCGGCGCCGATTTCGGCAACATCCAGTTGCTCGACCCCGTCACCCTGGACCTCAGGATCGCCGCGCAGCAGGGATTCCCCGCGTGGTGGGTCGAGTACTGGAATGCCGCCGCGGCCGGCCAGGGCGCCTGCGGATCGGCGCTGGCAGCAGGCGCACGCATCGTCGTGGAGGACGTGGAGACGAGCCCGCTCTTCGCTGGCCGGCAGTCCCTGCAGATACAGCGGCAGGCCGGCGTGCGCGCGGTGCAATCGACGCCGTTGCTCACGCGCGACGGCAAGGCAGTAGGGGTCTTCTCGACCCACCACCGACGGCCGCGGCGGCCCGACGAGCGAACGCTGCATTGGCTGGACCTGCTGGCGCGCCAGGCCGCCGACCTGATCGAGACCGCCCAGGTCTCGACCGCGCTGCGGGCCAGCGAGGCACGATTCCGCGCACTGGTGATGGCGACCTCCCAGGCCGTCTACAGCATCAGCCCCGACTGGTCGCGGGTGCGGCTCATCGAAGACCACGGCAGCGTCTTCCACGGCATCAGCGCCGACGGTGACAACGCGGGCGACTGGCTGGCCCGGCACGTCGTGCCGGCCGACCGGGCGCGCGTGGCCGAATCCATCCGCCAAGGCCTCGGCACACGCACCGAGATCGACCTGGAGCACCGGTTCCGGCGTGCGGACGGCAGCACGGGCTGGGCCCGCCTGCACGTCGTGCCGGTGGTGGATGGGCAGGGCCTGCTCACCGAGTGGTTCGGCGCCGCCAGCGACCTGACGGATGCGAAGCAGGCCGCGGCGCGGCTCTTCGACGAGCAGCAGCGCCTGCAGGCCCTGCTGGAAGCGCTGCCCGTGGGCGTGGCCTTCAGCGACTCGACCGATTGCGAACACGTCACCGGCAACAAGGCCTTGCTCGCGCAGTTCGGCGCCGGCCCTGGCGACAACGTGTCGGCCAGCGCGGCCGACGACGCGGCGCACGGGCGCCGGATCGGCTACTTCCACGAAGGCCGGCCGATCAGCGAGGACGAACTGCCCCTGCAGCGGGCGGCCCGGGAGGGGCGAACCATCGAGCCGCTGGAACTCCTCGTGCGGCTGCCCGGGGGCCGGGAGTTCTCCGCGGAGGTGTCCGGCGCACCGATCCGCAATGCGCGCGGCGAGCTGATCGGCGCGGTGACCGTCTCGACCGACGTCACCGAGCGCAAGCGGGCCGTGGAGGCGCGCGAGCAGGCGCGCCTGAAGGACGAGTTCCTGGCGGTGCTCGGGCACGAGCTGCGCAACCCGCTGGCCGCGATCTCCACCGCGGTCGACCTGCTGCACAGCGACGTGAAGCTGGCGCAGCGCGACACGGTGGACGCGCTGATCCGCAGCCAGGTGGCGGTGCTGCGGCGGCTGGTGGACGACCTGCTGGACATCTCGCGCATGAGCCTCGGCGGCCTGCGCCTGCAGAAGCACAGCGTGTCGCTGCCCGAGCTGCTGGCCACGGCCGCGACGGCGGCACGGTCGGCGGTGGCAGAGCGCGGCCAGCAGCTGGTGGTGGCGGGGCCCGCCACGGACCTGCGCTTCTGGGCCGATGGCGTGCGGCTGCAGCAGGTCCTGGCCAACCTGCTGGACAACGCCTGCAAGTACTCCGGCCTGGGAGGGCGGATCGAGCTGTCCGGCGCGGTCGAGGGCCCCGACGTGGTGCTCCGGTGCAGGGATGACGGGCCCGGCGTTGAGCCACAGGCGCAGCAGCGCATCTTCGAGCCCCTGGTCCGGCTCGACACGGCACGGCAACACGCGCCGGGCGGCCTGGGGCTCGGCCTAGCCCTGGTCAAGCGGCTGGCCGAGCTGCATGGCGGCAGCGCCGCGGTGAACTGCCCCGGCCCGGGCGCCGGCAGCGAATTCGTCGTGCGGATTCCGCATGCGGCACCACGCGCGCAGCCGGACAGTCCGGCGCCGGCGGGCGCGGCGGAGCGGGCCTCCGCGCTGTCCGTGGCCATCGTCGAGGACAACCCGGACGTGGCCCAGATCCTGGCCATTGCGATGGAGGGAGCCGGCCACCGCACCAGCCGTTTCGCCGACGGGCCCTCGGCGCTGCAAGCCCTGCCGGACCTGGCGCCCGATGCGGCGCTGGTCGACATGGGCCTGCCGGGCATGAGCGGCAGCGACCTGGTGGCCAGCCTGCGCCCGCATCCGCGCCTGAAGGACACGCTGTTCATCGGCATGTCGGGCCTCGCCCACGCCGGCGAATCGCGGCGCGAACGCATCGTGTTCGACCACTTCCTGCGCAAGCCGATCGACCTCAAGGACCTCGCCCGGCTGCTGGGCAGCCGCGTGCCGGCCGACTCCCCGCCACAGGCGCTGCTGGTGGACGACCATGCCCCGCTGGCCGCGGCCACGGCAGCGCTGCTGCGCCGCGAAGGCCTGGAAGTGGTCGTGGCGGCCACGGGCCGGGCGGCGCTGGACGAGGCGATGCGGCTGCGGCCGCGCGTGCTGCTGTGCGACATGAGCCTGCCGGACATGGACGGGCTGGCCGTGGTCGACCAGCTGCGCGAGCACCTGGCGGGCTGGGGCACCTACGTGGCCATGGTCACCGCCAGGTCCGAGGACGAGCTGCGGCCCTACAACCGCACGGCCCGCAAGCTGGGCGCGGACGAGTTCGTGTCCAAGCCGCTGACGTCCGACTGGATCAAGAGCCTGCTCGCGCGGCTCGACGATCGCTGAGCGGCTTCAAGTCCTCACCAGAGGGCGCCGGTGCTTCGATCTCGGCCGTGCAGCGCACGCCGGCCGGGATGGCATGGGCGGGGTTGCGCAGGTCCAGCCGGACGATGAAGGTGCCGCTCGCCGCGTCGATGACCTTGTCGATGGCCGACACCGTGCCCGTGTGCCGTCCGGGCAGCCCCACGGGCGTCACCGTGACGCGCGTGCCGGGCCTGATGCTGCCGAAGCGCACGGCCGGCACGATGACCTCGACCTTCAGCGGATCGACCTGCGCCACCCGCAGCACCGGCTTGCGGCCCGCGCCGGCCTCGGCCAGGTCGCCCGGGTTCAGCAGGCGGTCGAGCACCACGCCGTCGAACGGCGCCAGCATCGTCCGCAGCGCCAGCTGCTCCTGCGCGCGCCGCCATTCGATGGCCGCCAGCTCGCGGTTCTCGGTGGCGGTGCGCAGCTCCGACTGCGCCAGGCGCAGCTCGGATTCGGCCTCGTCCCGCGCCTGCACCGAGACGAAGCGGTCCTTCAGCAACTGGTCGGCCCGCTCCAGCTTGGCGTTGGCATGGCGCACGCGCTGGCTGGCCAGGGCCTGCGGCCCCTCCATCTGCGACCGATAACGCGCAGCCTCCACGGCCACGCGCTCGGGGCCGGACTGCAGCTCCACCAGCACCTGGCCGCGCCGGATGGTGTCGCCGCGGCGCACGTTCACGCGGGCGATCAGGCCGTCGGCCGCGGCGCGCACCTCGACCACCTGCGCGGGGTCGATCAGGCAGTCCCAGCCGGTGCGCGGCTGCGCGGCGGCGGTGCCGGCGGTGGCCATGGCGGCCACCAGCGCGAGCATTGACGGAACGTGGTGTGTGACGGCGTTCATTCGCCTCTCCCGCTGAATGCCAGCCATTGCGCCAGCTGGTCGTCGTGTTGCAGGCCGCCCTCGCGCACCTGGCGATGGCGGCGTTCCGCCGCGCGCTGCGCGGCCCGGCGCAGCGCGCCGAGCGCCAGGCGGCCCGGCGGCCGCGTGCGCCGCACCAGCAGCGCGGCCAGCCGGGGTGCGTGGGCGGTGAACAGCTCGTCGTCCAGCGCCACGATGGCCTGCGTGCTGCCCGGATCGCCCTGGCGCGCGCAGCGCCCGAGCAGTTGGCGGTCGATGCGGGCCGCCTCGTGGTACTCGGTCAGGATCACGTGCAACCCGCCGCGCTCGGCCACGCCCGGCCCCAGCACGATGTCGGTGCCGCGGCCGGCCATGTTGGTGGCCACGGTGACGCGCCCGGCCTCGCCGGCGCGCGCGACGATGCCGGCCTCGTCGCCATCCTGCTTGGCATTGAGCACGGTGTGCGGGATGCCGCGTGCCAGCAGCACGGCCGCCAGCGCTTCGGACGCCTCGACGGTGCGGGTGCCCACCAGCACCGGCCGGTGCTGGCCCAGCGCCACCTGCTCGACACGCTCGGCCACGGCCTGCCACTTGGCGGCCTGGTCGGGCAGGCATTGCGGCGGCCACTGCACGCGGCCCGACGGCCGCAGCAGCGGCACGCGCGCCACCGCCAGGCCGAAGCTGCGGCCGATCTCGCCCGCCACCTCGAGGGCCGTGCCGCTCATGCCGGCCAGGCGCAGGTAGCGGCGGAACAGGCGCCGGTAGGTCAGGCGGGCCACGGTGCGCCGGGCGGTGGTCAGCGCCAGCGCCTCGCGGGCCTCGATCATCTGGTGCAGGCCCTGCTCCCAGCGGCGGTCGGGCATGGTGCGGCCGGTGCCCTCGTCGACGATGCGCACCTCGCCGTCGGCCACCACGTACTGCCGGTCGCGCTGGTAGAGGTGGATGGCCGCCAGCGCCTGGTGCACGGCTTCCTCGGCATCGCGGCGCGACTCGAACGGCGTGGCACCGGACAGGCCAGACAGGCGGCACGCGATCAGGTCGCGGCCGGCCGCGCTCAGGCGCACCCGGCGCTGCGCCGGCTCCAGCACGAAGTCGCGCGGCGGCACCAGCGCCGCGGCCCAGGCCAGCGCGGTGTCGAAGCGCTCGAGCAGCGGCGCCGCGCCGTCGTCGGCCGACAGGATCAGCGGCGTGCGCGCCTCGTCGATGAAGATGCTGTCGGCCTCGTCGACGATGCCGAACACCAGGCCGCGCAGCACGCCGGTGGGCGCCGGCCGGCCGGTGGGCGCGCACAGCGCATCCAGCGCGGCATGCAGCGGCCCGGCGCGCTCGCCCTGCGCGCTGCGGTCGCGCAGGTAGTCGAAGGCCAGCTCCTTGTGGCTGACGCAGGCCACCGCCGCGGCATAGGCCGCGCGGCGCGCGGCGGGCGCCATGCCGCTGACCACGGCGGCCACGTCCAGCCCGAAGAAGCGGTACAGCGGCGCCATGGCCTCGGCGTCGCGCGCGGCGAGGTAGTCGTTCACCGTGATCACGTGCACCGGCAGGCCGGCCAGCGCGGCCGCCACCGCGGGCAGCGTGGCGGCCAGCGACTTGCCCTCGCCGGTGGCCATCTCGACCAGCGTGCCGCGCAGCAGCAGCCAGCCGGCGGCCAGCTGCGTCGCGTGGTGCCGGCGGCCGAGCACGCGGGCCGAGGCCTCGCGCACCAGCGCGAAGCAGTGCGCGGTGGGCCCGGGCGCGAAGGCGCTGTCGCGCAGCGGCCGGCGCAGCCGGGCCGCCTGCTCGCGCAGCGCGTCGTCGTCCAGCGACTGCAGCGCCGCGCCCAGCGCCTCCACCCGCGCCACGAAACCGCGCGTGCCCTGCCACGGGCCGCGCAGCGCGCGCAGCAGCGGCGCCAGCGCGCCGTGCCACAGCGAGCGGGCCGCCTCGTCCAGCCGGTGCGTCTCGGGCTCCACGCGTTCGGCATGGGGCCGCCCCGGCGCGAGATCGGCCGGCCGCACGCCCAGAGCAGACCAGGGGCTAGGCATCGAAGTGCCGCAGGAACAGGCGCCGCAGCGCCCGCCAGGCCTGCGTGGCGGCGGGCGCGGGCGGGTGCTCGAAGCGCAGGTGCACGCGCTGGCCGTGGGCTGGCAGGCGCGGCAGCGGCGACTGCGGCGCCACATCGACCTGGAACAGCCGCTCCAGCGTGCGGCGGCCTTCGCGGTCAGCCGGGTCCGCGGCAAGGCGGCCACCGCCGCCGGCCAGCAGGGCGGGGCTGGGCGCCTCGTCGCGCGCCGCCGGCACGCGGCGCACGATGCGCCCGGCGATGACTTCGCCGGGTGCCTCGCTGAGGCGCAGGGCCACGGTGGTGGCGGCCTCGGCCACCAGGTCGGCTTGGGCCTGCTCGATGACGACGCGCACGCTCGTCGGCTGGTCACCGAGCACGTAGCCCAGCACCTCGCCCTGGCGGTGCCAGCGCCCCGTCGGGTCGCGCGCATCGCCCAGCATGAAACGGCCGTCCACCGCGGCGCGGACCGGCAGGGCCTCGGCCCGTTCGCGCGCCCGCCGCAGGGCCTCGGCCTCGGCGGCCCACTGGCCGCGCAGCAACTCGGCGCGGGCACGGTCGGTGACCAGCGCGATGCCGAGGCTGGCCTCCAGCTCGGCCACCCGCGCCTGCAGCTGCCGCACCCGCGCCAGCGCGGCCGGGTCGTGGCGGCTGAACAGCAGCTGCCCGGCACGCACCGCCGTGCCGGGCGCCACCTCGACGCTGGTGACGAAGCCATCGGCCCCGGCGCGCAGCAGCGCCTGCTCGGGCAGCCAGACCACGCCTTCGGCCAGCGTGCGCTGCGGCAGCGGCACGCCGGCCGCCAGCAGCGCCAACATGGCCAACCCCGCGCCGGCCGTGGCCAGGATGCGGCGGCGGCGCTCGCGCAGCGCGGGCTGCGCGCGCAGCTGCTGCAGCGCGCGCAGCAGCGGCGGCCCGACCGCGCCGGCCACCGCCCACAGCGCCAGCAGCGTGCCGACGAAGAAGTAGCGGGTGCCGATGAAGAGCGCGATCGACACCGCCACCCAGAGCCGGTACGCGCTGGACAGCAGCCCATAGGCCAGGAACCAGCGCCGCTCCGCCGCGCCGTGCGCGGGCGACACCGCATCGCGCAGGCGCAGCAGGTGGCGCTGCACCAGATAACCCCAATAGCGCGCGGCCCGCTGGCCCAGGTTGGGCAGCTCGGCCAGGTCGGCGAGCATGTAGTACGCGTCGTAGCGCATCAGCGGATTGCCGTTGAAGACCAGCGTGGACACGCCCGCCACCAGCATGATGTTGAAGCACACCGCACGCAGCACGCCGGGGTCCAGCGCCACCCAGGCGTGGAAGGCCAGCGCGGCCACGAACAGCTCCACCACCATGCCGGCCGCGCCCACCAGCGCGCGCTGCCAGCGCGAGGGCAGCACGGTGGCGCCGGAGGCGTCGACGTAGGGCACCGGCATCAGCGCGAGCAGCATCAGGCCCATGTCGTGCACTTCGCCGCCGAAGGCGCGCGTGGCGGTGGCGTGGCCCAGCTCGTGCAACGCTTTCAGCAGCGGGAACACCAGCGCCGCGAGCAGCAGGTTGTCGGGCGCCAGCACGCGATCGGAGAGGTTGCCGGTCAGGTCGCCCCAGTGCGGCGGCAGCATCAGCAGCGTCGGCAGCACCAGCGCCAGCCAGGCCACGGCGCCGGCCGGTCCCCACAGCCGGCGCCAGAGCGCGGCGTGGCGATCGAGGAAGGCGCCGGGGTCCAGCAGCGGCAGGCGCAGCGCCAGCGGGTTGGCCCAGCGCTGCCGGCGCTGCGCGGCCTGCTGCCGCTGCCCGCGCCGGAACACCTGCAAGGCATCGGCGGTGGCGTCGGTGCTCAGCAGGTCGCACGCATGCAGCTGGCCCAGCAGCTGGATGAGCTCGTCCTGCGTCGGCGCGTGCTCGCCCAGCCGGCGCTGCGCGAGCTGCCACAGCTCGTCGACGGTGCGCTGCCCGTCCATCGCCGCCAGCAGCAGCCGCGCGGCCGGACCGAAACGCTGCACGCGGCCGGTCGCGGGGTCCTGCAGCAGGTACCAGCGCTCGCCGCGGTAGTGGTGCCGGGCCAGGCGGGCGCGGGCCGCCAGGCGCGGCCGCAGCGCCGCCACGCGGTACCAGAGGCTGCTGCGCAGCGGCGCGTCGGTGCTCATGGGCGTTTCACCGCGGGTTCAGGGCCACCAGGCCCACAGCGCCAGGCGCGCCCAGTCCAGCAGGCCGTGCGTCCAGATCCACAGCAGGCTGCGCCGGCCGACCACGACCTTGCCGACGCCTTCCATGCCCGGCCGCAGCCGCGCCGGCGCATCGGGCAGGCTGGCCTCGACGCGGAACACGTTGCGCCCCTCGTGCGCCGTGGCCACCGAGGTGATGGTGCTGACGGTGAAGGGCAGCGCACGGTCCGGCAGGCTGGCCAGCACCATCTCGCCACGCTGACCGATGGCCAGGCGGGCGATGTCGCGCTCGTCCACCTGCAGGACGACGCGGAAGCCCTGCAGCGGCGCCAACTCGTAAAGGACGCGTCCCTGCTCCACCGGCGCGCCGACGGACTGGCTGAGGTCGCCGCCCACCACCACCGCATCGAAGGGCGCCACCAGCTGCGCGCGCGCCAGCCGCTCCTCCAGCAGCGCGAGCTGGGCCTCGGCCTGCTGCGCCTGGGCGGCCAGCACGCCCAGGCTGCCGCGGTCGGCCTGCGCCAGCGCCACCTGCGCCTTGCGCCGGGCCTGCTCGGCCTCGGCCTGCCAGCGCGAGCGTTCCAGCCGCAGGTCGCGGTCTTCCAGGCGCGCCAGCGGCTGGCCCTGCCGCACCGTGTCGCCGGCGCGCACCAGGCTCTCGGCGATGAAGCCATCGAACGGGGCGACGGCCGCGCGCTGCGTCGCCCCTTCCACGACGCTGCGCGCCGCCACCCGGTGGTCGGCCGGCCACAGGGCCAGCGCCGCCAGCAGCAGGGTGCCGGTGGCCCCCGCCAGCTTCAGGCCCGGGCGCCGCGGCCCGGCCAGCGTGCGCAGCGCGTGCTGCACCGCATCGCGCAGGCGCCGCGGCCAGGGCCGCTCCAGGCGCCGCTGCAAGGCCCACAGCGGGCCCAGCATCAATCCCGCCGCCGCGGCCACCGCCTGCTCGGCGGCGCCGAAGGGCCGGCTCGCCGGCCGGCTGCGTTCGAAGGTGATGGCGCCGATGGTGCTGCCTTCGTGCACCAGCGGCACCGTCAGCATGGCCTGGCAGCCCAGCGTGCGGGCCGCCTGCTCGTGCGCGAGGGTGCCGCGCTCGTCGTCCGGCGGCCGCGGCAGCTGCACCGGGCAGCCGAGGTCCAGCACCTCGTCCATCGCGTCGCCCAGGGCCCGGACCAGGTCCGAGCGCGCATCGAAGTGCGCGGTGTGCGACAGCGCCAGCGGCACGATGCGGTCGTCGTCCTCGAAGCCCACGGCCACGCGGTCGCTGGCCAGGCCGGCGGCCAGCTCGTCGGCCACGGCCAGCGCCGAGGCGCCCAACGGCCGCTGCTGCAGCGCCGTGGCCATCAGCCCGGACACCTGGGCCAGCCGCGCGCGCTCGGCTTCCAGGACCGCGAAGGCCTGCTGCCGGAAGCGGTCGATCATCCAGGCGCTGGCCCAGTGGATGCGCCGCAGCGCGCGCTGCAGCTCACCCGGTGCGCCGGCACCGAGGTCGAAGACCACGGCGCCCATCAGGCGCCCATCGAGCAACAGCGGGTAGCCGACGTGCGCCGGTCCTTCCGGCGCCGCCTCGCCGCCGTCCGGCGCGGTGGCCAGGCCGCGGCGCGACTCCAGCGTGCGCTGCGCGGCGGGGCCCAGGTGGGTCAGGTCGCGCCGTGGATCGGGCCAGGCGGCCGCGACGGTGAAGGGGCCCGCCTCCTGCTCGCCCAGCAGCAGCACGGCCGCGCGCAGCTGCGGCACCTGCAGGCACAGCAGCGCGAGCCAGCTGCCGTGGAACTCGCCGGCATCGCCGGCACCGGCAAAACGCGCCCAGGCGGCCGATTCGGCCCGCGTGCCGCCATCGTCCGGCAGTGTGAAGACGGAGGCGGTGCCAGGCATCGGGCTGGCGGCGCGCGCGGCGGGTACTCAGCAGCCGCGTGGCACGGCAGCCGGCGCCGGCCGGCGCGAGCGCACGGCAGCCAGCGCGGCCAGCGCCACCAGGGCCAGCGGCAGCGTCGGCGGCAGCGGCACGGTGCCGATCTCGAAGGTGAGCGGCACGGGGGGCTGGAAGGCGTAGGTCGGGGGATCGAACGGCGACGACAGCGTGACCGCGCCGCCGGGCGCCTCGAGCACCGTGAACCGGACGCGGAAGAGCTCGGCCGCCGTCGCGGGCAGTTCGGTTTCCTCGATGCCGGCCATCGTGACGCGCACCTCGCCGGCCACGTCGCCATTGCCGTCGGCGAAGAAGCCCGCGGCCGCGCCGATCCAGTCGGCGTAGCCCAGCGCGACGAACCGCAGCGCCGCGCTGTCGTACTGCAGCAGGAAATCGGCCGCGGCAAAACCGGCCGTGGCGTCGAACATGTCGCGCGGCCGGGTGTCGGCGACCGTGAGCGTCACGGTGTCGCCCACCGCGAAGGGCGACCCGGGCGTGAAGCCGAGGCTCACCGTTCCGGCGCCCGCTGCCGCGGCGGCGCCTGCCAGCGCGAGCGCCGTGGCGGCCCGCTGCACTGTCCGAAGGTTCATGCTGCCTCTCCCTGGCCCACGGCCAGCTGCCCCGGCATGTTCCCGCGCGGCCGCGGCGGCATTCCTGCGTTTGGTCAATTCCGCTTCGGATCGCATGTTCACCGCCCCACGGTCAGGCGCAGGCCCGCGTTCGGCCCGGCGGCCACGTCGCGGCCGAGGTCGTTGACGAAGGCCTGGACCCAGGAGTCCGCCGCGGCCCCGGCCGCGGCCACCGGCACGACCGGGATCGGCGGGATCTCCGGGCGGTTGGCGCCGCCGGTGCCGGCCAGGAAGTTCACTTCCTGCAGCAGCACCGCGGCGTCGGCGGCGTTCAGCGTGCGGCCGCCGGCCACGTCGCCGACGATCAGCGGGTCGACGTTGCGCCAGGCGGCGAAGCCGGTGTCCAGCCGCACGATCACGCGCTGCAGCAGCTGCACGTCGTTGGCGGTGTACCCGCCATCGCCGTTGGCGTCGCCGAAATAACCCAATAGATGAACGGCATCGTCGTCGGTGCCCGCGGCCCCGTCGATCGACACGTCCGCCAGGTCCAGCACCTGGGTGCTGCCGTAAGGCGCCGTGGCCGAGGCGGTGGCCGCGATGTGCAGCAGCGTCACCGGCCCGGCGGCCAGCGCGGTCGGGCTGGTGATGCGCACGCGCAGCTCGCCCGCGGGCGCCTCCAGCCGTTCGATCACCGCGCCCGCCGGCAGGCCGGGTCCCGCCAGCAGCCCGCCGCTGGCGGGGATGCCGAGCAGCGACGGGTCGTAGCGCAGGCTGAACTCCACGCTGCGCACGCCCGCGCCATCCGACAGCACCAGCGGCAACGCACCCCCGCGCGAGGGCGCGCTGGCGTCGAGCGCCTGGCCGGGGCCGCGCATCAGGTCCGGCAGGCTCAGGCTGCGGCCGGGCGCGCCGACGGTGAAGCTGGTGCTGAAGTCGCCGCCGGCCGCACCGTCGCCGTCGCCATCGAGCGCGCGGCCCTCGGCGTCGGTGAATGCCTGCGCGCCGCTGGCCAGCCGCACGGTGTAGGTGTCGGCCGGCAACACGCCGCCGGTGCGCACGAAGCGCAGTCCGCGGCCGTCGGCGTCCAGCACCATCGAGCCGTTCACCGTCCCGCCGCGCGCGCCCACCAGCGTCAGGTCGGCCGGCCCCAGGCCGCCGCCGGCGGTGCCGAACAGGTTCAGCACGCCCGGGTCGATGGCCCGGTCGAAGCTGACGCGGAAGCCGGTCGCCGTGGGGGTGAAGCTCTCCACCCGGGGCGGCGGCGTGCCGGCCTGCACGCGCACCCCGGTGCTGGTGCTGCGGCTGCCGCCGTCCTTGTCGGTGACGACGCCGTGCACCGTCAGCACGCTGCCGGGCGTCAGCAGCGCCGCGGGCACGGCGGCCGTGGGCTGCGCCGAGCCGCTGACCTCGAACACGCCGTCGCCATCGAAGTCGAAGCTGTAGCGGAAGCCGGCCGCCTCGTCCGCCGCCGAGGCGTCGGCCACGTCGACGAAGCCGACCGTGGCCAGGCCACCCGCGGCGACCGGCATGCCGCCGTCCTGCGTGGAGTTGGTCATGCGCGCCAGCGGCGCCACGTTGCGCACGTCGACGTCCAGCGCCGCCACCGCATCGAAGCGGCCGTCCTCGTCGTTCAGCCCGACGCTGACGTGGCGCAGCGCACCGCCATCGGCATAGACGTGCGGCACGGCCAGCGCCGGCACGCGGCCATCGTCGCCGGCCGGCGGGGCGGCCACCGTCTGCGGCGGGGTGCCGTCGCCCCAGTCGATGGTGTAGTGGGTGACGGTGTCGTCGCCGCGGTCGGTGGCCGGCGCGATCAGCAGCGTGAAGCGCGCGCCTTCGTTGACGGCCGGCAGCACGCCGGCGGGCACGCCAGCCAGCACCGATGGCGGCGAGCCGATGCCTGACAGCGTGGTGGCAGGCGCGACGTTGGTCACCGTCACCGACTGCGTGGCGGTGGTCGCGCCGTCTTCGTCGTGGGCCACGGCCGTGATCTGCAGCGCGGCACCCGCGCTGTCGTCGGCATAGGCGTGGCGGGCTTCGTGCAGGTGGCCGGCCACGGTCTCGCTGCTGCCGTCGCCCCAGTCGATCCGCCAGTGGGTGATGCGGTCGGCGCCGGGATCGGCATGGGCCAGGCCGAGCACGTAGGCCGCGCCCTCCTCGACGCCGGCCGGGCCGCTCAGCGCCAGCACGGGCGGCGCATTCAGCACGAGTACATCGTGCGTTATCGCGTAGACACCGTCCTCGTCCTGGGCGCGCACCTCGATCGTCACCGGCCCGTCGTCCGCGAAGACGTGGGTCAGCGAGGCGGAGGCCGCCGCCACCGTCTCCGTCTGGCCGTCGCCCCAGTGCACGGTCCAGCCGCTGATGGTGTCGTGGCCGGGGTCGGCGGGGCTGACGCGCAGGTCGAGCCGGTAGCTCTCGCCCTCGCGGGTGCTGGCCGCGCCGTCGGCGACGATCGTCGGCGCCACCTCCGCCACGCGGATGCCGGTGAAGGCCTCGCTGCTGCCGCCGTCGCGGTCGGTGACCACGGCGCGCACGGTGTGCATGCCGGCATCGGCCAGGAAGCCCGCGGGCACCAGCACCTCCGGGCTCGCGAGGCCGATGAAGCCGGGCTCGAAGCTGCCGTCGTTGTCGAAGTCGAACGAGTAGCGCAAGCCCGCGGCCATGTCCGCGGCTGACGGGTCGCTCACCGCGGTGAAGCGGACGAGCGCGCTGCCGCCCTCGGTGATCGGCTGGCCCGGCAGCGCCGGCCCGTGGCCGAGCGTGCCCTGGGGCGGCGCGTTGTCCACGTGCAGCATCGCGCTGCCGGTCGCAGCGGCGCTGCCGTAGTCGACGCGCACGCCCAGGCCGCGGTCCGCGGGGCCTTCGTCCAGGCCCAGCGCGGCCAGGTCGGCCGGGGCCAGCACCAGGCTGGCGCCGTCCGCGTGGCCGAAGCGCAGCTCGTCGCCGTAGCGGCCGTCGCCGTCGAGGTCCCATTGCACGGCCAGCGGCCCGCCCGCGGCCTCGGCCAGCAGCGTGATGCCCTGGCCTTCGTGCAGCCGCAGTGGCGTGCCGGTGCCGCTGGAGGTGATGGCGGGCGCCGGCGGCCGCACGGTGACGGCGGGCACCGCGGCGTGGTAGCTGCCGTCCTCGTCGCCGGCGACCACCGCGGGGGTGAACAGACCCGGCTGGAGGTAGACGTGGCTGGCCGTCGTCGCGTCGCCGGCGTACTGCTCGGCCGGCGTGCCGTCGCCCCAGTCGATGCGCCAGGTGGCGATGCGGTCGGCGCCCGGGTCGGCAGCGGCCAGGTGCAGCGTGTGGGCGGTGCCGAGCCACGCCTCGGCCCCGCCGGTCACCGATAACTCGGGATCGGTGCGGCCAATGGTCAACACCCCGGTGTCCCAGCTGACGTGGCCGGCACTGTCGGTCACCTCGTAGCTGATCTCGTGGCGGCCGTCGTCGCCCAGGCCGCGCGCCGCCAGCTCGCTCCAGGTGATGACGGGGCTGGCGCCGGACGCGTCGCCGAAGAGGCCGTCGCCGTCCAGGTCCCAGCTGCGGCGCACGATGGTGGTGCCGGTCGCGGCCGTGTCGCTGGCGTGCAGCGCCAGCGCCTCGCCCTCGGCAATTGCGTAGGGCCCGCCGACGGCGGCGCGCGAGGGCGTGAAGCCGGGGATGTCTTCGATGCCGGTGTAGGCCACCGTGCCGTGGCCGCCGCCGGCGACGCGGATCGTGCCGTCGATGAAGTCATCGGCGTTGGGCGGCTCGATGGCGCCATCGCCGGCGCTGAAGTACAGCGTGTCGCGATCGTCGGCGCCGCCGGGCCCGCCGGCCAGCGTGACGGACGCGGTGGCCGGCAGCTTCTCGCCGGCGACCTGGATCTCGTCCTGGCCGGCGCCGAGCAGGACGGTCCACGCGTTGCCGGACGCAAGTTCACGCAGCGCCACGCTGTCGGCGTCAGCGCCGGCGTCCACCGACAGCAGCACGGAGCCCGGCGTGTCCGACCGCGCGCTGACGCGGTCTTCCCCGGCGCCGGTCTGCACCGACGTGGCGGGGCCCAGGTTCAGCAGGTCCACCGCATCGGCCCCGCCGCCGCTGGCGATCAGCAGCTGGCCGACCGGCGCGGCTTCGACCTGGCGGATCAGGTCGTCGTCGGCGCCGGTCTGCAGGGCCAGGTGGCTGAGCAGCGGGGCGCCTCCGATGGCGCCGCCGGCCAGCGTGTGGGGCGTGTCGTAGCGCACCGTGAAGCCCTTGGCCTGCTGCGTGCCCGAGGCCGCCTGCGCGAAAGCCGCCAGGCCGCCGCGCGCCGCGCCGAAGCCGTCTTCCGAAGCCAGGAAGACCCGGCCATCGGGCGCGCCGGCCAGCGCGGCCGGCGCGAACAGCCCCGCGCCGCCGCGCAGGATCTGCACGAACTCCAGGGTGCCGCTGTCGGCATGCCGCGCGAAGGCCGTCAGCGTGTTGCTGGCCTGGCCGCGGCTGAGCACGTAGACCAGCGAGCCGTCCGCCGACACCAGCAGCCCGCCGGCACCGGCCAGGCCGCGGATGCCGCCGACGCCTTCGGTCAGCGTCTCCACGGGGCCCAGCGCGGTGCTGCCGGGCTGGTGCTCGAACACGCGCAGCGTGCCGTCGGCGGCGGCGACGTAGACATGCTCCACGCCGCCCGGCGCCGCGACGAGCGCGACGGCGCTGGCGCCGGCCAGGCCTTCCTGCCGGCCCAGCGGCGAAAGATCGTCGGCGGACAGCAGGTGCAGCGTGCCGCCACCGAGCGCGAAGAGCAGGCTGCCATCGCTGCTCCAGGCCAGCGCCGCGGTGTTCGCGGGGCCGCCCCGGGCCGCGGTGGTGAGCTCGCCGGTCGCGGCGTCGCGCCGGTAGACGGCCACGCCGTCGGCGCCGGCCGTGGCCACGAGCTGGCCGCCGGGATGCACGGCGATGTGCTCGTGCACCGCGTCGGCACTGAAGCCGGCATTCGCCGTGCGGAAGGCCAGGTCGCCGCTGGCGTCGCGATCGAAGACCGAGAGCCGCCGGTCGCCCTCGCTGACGACGAAGACCTGCTCGCCCCCCGGCGCCACGGCGACGCCGCGGCTGCCGGCCAGGCTGGTGATGCCATCGGCGCCGTCGCCGAAGTGCTGGCGCAGCGCCAGCGTGGCGGCGTCCACCACCAGCAGCGCGCCGTCCGCCGCATCGACGGCGTAGATGCGCGTGCCCGTGGCATCGAGCGCCAGCGCCTGCAGCCCGGCCAGCAGCTGCGGCGCAGGCGCGGGCGGCACGGCCACCTGGACGACGCGCGGCGCGCCGAGCGCCAGGGCCTGGTGCTGCAGCGGCGTGACCGCGCCGTTGCCGAAGGCCGCGGCGGAGACCGACACCGCCGGCGTGTCGTCCGGCACCAGCGTCATCCACACCTGGTGCGGCGCCAGCGCCGCGAGGGCCTGCGTGCCGCCCAGCACCGACTGCATCAGCGCCGCCGGCGCCTGGCCGTTCAGGCCGATGCGGGGATCGACCAGCGGCACGTCCGACAGGTTGACGAAGAACACCGCGTCGAAGCCCTGGTAGCGCGCCCGCACGCTGTCCGGCACGCGCGGGTCGTCGGCATCGAGGCGCAGCACCGCGAACAGGTCGGCCGGACCCGGGGCGCCGAGGCCGAGCGTGGCCGCCGTCACCTCGGGCCCGAGCAGGCCGAAGGCCGCCGCGCCGGCGGGCAGGCCGGCGATCAGCGGCGTCGCGACGCCGCCATTGAAGGGGTTGGCCGCGCGCGGCGCCGCCGACCGGTCGGGCGCCTGGTCGCCCAGCCGGTTCGCGATGGCGGGGTCGCCACCGCCGTCGTTGCTGCCGAGCACCAGGCGGCCGACGCCGCCGGCGGGCGCGCCGAGGCCGGTGGCGGGGCTCAAGCCGCCCGCGCCGCCGCGCGTGTCCACCACCAGCGGCTGCGCATCCAGCACCGAGCCGACCAGGCGGATGGTGCCGCCGGCGCCACCGCCACCGCCGCCACCCGCGCCGCCGGCACCGCCAGCGCCACCGGTGCCGCCGAAGCCGCCATCGCCGCCATCGTCGGCCCCCAGCTGCCGGCTGGTGGGGCCCGAACCCGTGCTGCCGGCAACACCCGTCGAGCCGGCGCCACCGCTGCCGCCGCGTGCGCTGGCCTGCGTGCCGCTGGCGAACTCGAGCCGGCCCTGGGCGTGCAGTTCCAGCGCCCCACCGCCGCCGCCGCCCGCGCCGCCAGCGCCGCCGCGGCCGCCGACGCCGCCCTGCCCGCCCCCGCCGCCGCCGCCACCACCGCCGGTGGAGAAGAAGCCGAGGTCGCCGCCGCCGCCACCGCCGCCGCCACCGCCGCCGCCGCGTCCACCCCCGGCACCGCCGCCGCCGGCGGAGCCGCCGGCGCCGCCGGACAGCGCATCGCCGGTGCCCGCATTGCTGCCGGCACGGCCGGCCGCACCAGCACCGCCGGCCGTGCCGTCGGCGCCGTTGCCACCGTTGCCGCCATCGCCTTCGTTGGAGGCGCCGCCCGCCCCGCCCCCACCCCCGGCGCCGCCGCCGCCGGCACCCAGCCCGGCCGCTCCATGCGTGGTGTAGGTGTCGATGAAGGGGAAGTGGCTGACCGTGACCGAGCCGTTGTAGGGCAGCGAGACCGTGTAGCCCAGCGGCGCGACGACGTAGCCGGCGGGCGCGCTGTCGGTGTTGCCCTGCCAGGGTTGGAAGATGTCGTAGGACGGCGCCGGCAGGCCGAAGAAGCGGCGCGTCACCGTCACCTGGACGGTGCCGACGCCGGCGCCGCCACCGGCGGCGGTGGTGCCGAACCCGGTCGCATCCGCCTGGCCACTGCCGCCGCCCTGGCCCAGGCCGCCGGCAAAGCCGCTGCCACCCCCGCCGCCGCTGCCGCCCGCGCCCGCGCCGGACACGTGGGCGCCGGCACCGCCGCCCCCGCCACCGCCGCCGCCGGCCTCCACGCCCACGCCCCAGTTGCCGCCGCCGCCATTGGCGGTGCCCAGGCCGGGCGCGCCGCCGGCGCCGGTGCCGGTGCCGCCGGCCCCGCCCGTGCCGCCGTTGCCGGCGCCGCCATTGCCGCCATCGACGCCGCCGCTGCCGGCGGCCCCGGCGGTGCCGTTGCCGCCGCCCCGGCCGCCGCCGGCCCCGGCGGACTGGTTCAGCGCCGCGACGTCGAAGCGCACGTTGGCCCCGACGCTGATGTCGTCGGCCCACACCGAGACGGCCCGGTCGTCCAGCACCCGCACCGTGGTGCCGGCGGGCAGCGCCAGGTCCCCCGCGAAGCTGAAGCGCGTGACCGCGCCGGGCAGGGACTCCACCGCCAGCGGCACGCCGAAGAACAGGCTGCCGCTGCCGAACTGCAAGTGCCTGTCGAATAGGCCGTTGCGGCTGTAGTCCACCACCACCGCGCCGCCCGACTGGGCGCCGAGGAACCACAGGTCGAACACCGATTCGTCGACCGGCGTCGCCGGGTCGTCGGTGAAGCGGGTGCTTGGCACCGGGCTCGCCGCCACGGTCGCCGCGCCGCTGTAGGCCAGGGTCTCGCGCAGCACCAGGTTGTCCAGCAGGATGCCGCTGGCGGCGCCGAGGTCGATGCGCAGCGTGCGCAGTGCCGCGAATCCGGGGGCCAGCGCCAGGCTGATGCTCCGGGTCGAGAACGGTTCGCCGGCCGCGAAGCTCAGCGTCTGCGTGACGGTGCTGCCGTTCACGGTGGTGCCGGTCAGGAGCACGCTGCCGCCGGCCACGGCCCCCGGCGCGGCCAGGTCCAGTGCGTGGAACGCGAAGGCGTTGCCGGCGCTGCTCTGGACGGTGTAGACCGTGCCCGCCGCGGCCGCACCCAGCGCGGGGCCGAAGCGCGCGTCGCGCAGCAGCCCGGTGTTGGCGCTGATGGAAAAGCCGTTCTCGGTGTACGCGGCGGCCGCGGCCGGCAGTTCGTCGAAATCGATGGCGGCCTGCAGGCCGGCGTAGCCGTCGGCGCTGCCGATGCGTTCCAGCACCACGCGGCCGGCCAGCAGCTCGATGCGGTTGCCGTCCAGCGTGGCGTCCATCGGGTTGCTGGTGGCGGTGACCACGAGGCTGTCGTCGGCCAGGCCGCCGGCACCGGCGCCGCCGACGATGCGCACCTGGTCCGCCGCGTCGGCGAAGGCCAGCGCGATCGGCGCGGCCACGCCGTCCGGATCGGCCGCGGAGACCACGCCATCGACGATGCGCCAGTCCACGCGGCCGGCGTACTGGCGGTTGTCGATGTGCAGCGACTCGGCCGTCACGTTCAGGTGATCGATCAGCGCGGCATGCACCGGGCGCGGCCCGGCCGGCGTGTCCTCCAGCGCCCAGGGCGCGGCGGGGATGTCCAGCACCACGGTGTCGACGCCGCTGCCGCCATCGAACTCGGCCGTGGGTAGGCGGACCACCTTGAGCACGTCATCGCCGCCCCGGCCGCGCACCGCGACCGTCAGCCCCGGCGTGGTGATGCCGATCTCGAACGCGTCGCTGTTCCGGCCCAGTTCCACCTCGGCCGATTCGATGCCGTCGAAGCGCACGTCGCCGATCGGCCCGAGGCCGCTCAGCCGGCCCCGGCTGCCGTCGTCGCGCAGGCTGCCGCCGGTGCTCGGCGCGGTGAGCGTGCTGACGTCGAAAACGAGCGTGTCCCCATCGGCACCACCGCCGATCGACAGCCCGGTGCCGCCCAGGACGGTGGCGTGGTCGTTGCCCGCGCCCAGCTCCACCCCGATGCCCGGCGCCGAGGCCGAACCGGCGGAGGCCTGTTCGATCACCAGGCGGTCGTCGCCGCCGCCCAGGTCCAGCACCGTCGGCACGCTGGTGTCCAGCACGCGCACGTTGTCCGGCGTGTCCGCCAGCGCCACCGCCAGCGTGCCGAAGCCCGCGTGCTCGATGCGCGCCTGCGTGCCCATCGCGATGCCGCTGATGGCCTGCGGGCCGAGCACCAGGCTGGGCAGGGCCGGGTCGCTGCCGCCGGCCAGCGTGTTGCTGCGGTCGTCCAGCCGCAGCGAGTCGCCGCTGCTCTCGGCGCTGCTGCCGCCATCGAGCCGCAGCACGGCGTCCAGGTCGGCCAGCGCGCGCCGGGCCCCGGCGCGGTCGTCGCCGATGATCACCTCGTCGTCACCGCCGCGCAGCAGCACCTGGGTCGGCGTCGCCAGGTCCCAGACGCGCAGGCGGTCGGCGCCGGGTCCGTCGCCCAGCGCCAGCGTCACCTGCTGCGCGCCGCTGGTCTGCAGCAGCACCTGGTCGTAGGCGCCCGGCACCAGCGGGTCCAGCACGCCCGGGTGGCCGGCCCGCAGCTGGTTGGCGGTGATGAGCCAGTCGGTCGAGGCGGCGTTGCCCTCGTTGGCGAAGTCCACCTGCTCGGCCGCGCGCGTGTCCAGCCCCGGTGCGCCGGGCTGGCCCGTGGGCGCGCCGGCCAGCGTGGCCTGCACGCGGTCGCTGCCGGCACCGGTGTCGACGATGACGTGCCGCGTGAGCGCCGGAACGATCACCTCGTCCGCACCGAGGCCCAGCCGCAGTTCGACGCTGTCCACGCCCGCGTCGTAGCGCAGCGCACCGGCGCCGAAGCTGGCGCCTGTGATGGCATCGGGCTCGATGCGCAGCGACTGGCCCGCGACCTCGGCGCTGGCATCGAAAGTGAGCGTGTCCCGGCCGCTGCCGCCCTGCACCTGCAGGTCGCCCACGATGCCGGCCAGCGAGCCGTCACGGCCGACCGTGACGGCATTGCTGCCGCCGGCGAGCCGCACGGTGGCCGGGCCGGCGATGGATTCCAGCGCGATCCGGTTGCTGCCGGACGAGGCCTGGATGACGAGGCTGCCGGCCATCGTGCCCACCACGCGCAGGTCGCTGCCGCTGCCTTCGGACGGCAGCATCAGCTCATAGGCCTCGACGCCGCCGTGCACCAGGCGGTCGGCGACCGGCACGCCGCCGGCGCTGGTGCGCGACACCTGCAGCTCGGCCGGGAACAGCGCCAGCATGCTGCTGCCGATGCTGGCCTGGCCATCGCCCTGCACGCGCAGCGTGTCCTGGCCGGTGCCGCCTTGCAGCGTGGCGTCGTCGAAGGCGGCGACCAGCAGGTCGTCGCCCTCGCCACCATCGAGCGTGACGCCGATGAGGCCGGCGACGCCGATGCCGGCGCTGCCGGCGGACAGCGTCAGCGTGTCGTCCCCACCCTGGCCGCGCACTTCCAGCGTGTCGCGCTCCGGTGAGCTGTTGATGATGAAGAAGCGGCTCTCGCGCCCCGGGGTGGTGTCGCTGAGCTGCACCGCCGGCTTGTCCACCGGCGTGCTGGTGCCGCCGCCGGGGTGGCTTGCGAAGTCGGTGCGGACGAAGCTGGCGACCACGCCTTCGACGACCAGCGTGTCCGCGCCCGCGGTGCCGGCGAAGACCACGTGGTCGCCGTCCGCATCGCTGCCCACGGCGCCGGGCGCGGCCAGGTCGATGGCCAGCTGCCGCACGTCGGTGCCGCTGAGCTCGCCCACCGTGAATTCGTCCGCGCCGGCGCCGGCGTTGACGGCGATCTCCTCGATGTCGTCGATCAGCAGCACCGCGGCGCTGCCGCTCGCTTCGCGCGCCGTCAACTGCACGGCGCTGCCGCCGTCGCGGCTGACCGAGGCCAGCTCGAAGACGTCCGCCGCCGCGCTGCCGGTGATGGTGATGCGGTCCGTCCCGCCGGCACCGGCAGCCTCGCTGAAGCTGTCCGTGCCCTGGCCCGCCGACCAGGCATAGGTGTCGCCGCCGGCGCCGCCGGCGAGCAGGTCGTCGTCCAGGCCGCCATCCAGGCGGTCGTCGCCCTCGGCTCCGAGCAGGCGGTCGCGCCCGGCACCGCCTTCCAGCACGTCGTCGCCGGCCCCGCCATCGAGCAGGTCGTGGCCCGCGCCGCCGATCAGCAGGTCGTTCCCCTCACCGCCGATCAGCTCGGCCGCGCCGCCGCCCTCGCTGGACAGGATGTCCGCGCCGCCGCCGCCATCGAAGTGCACGGCCGCCCGCACCTCGTCGTCGACGACGAGGTAGTCGTCGCCCATGCCGGCGTCGGCCGTGATGCGGTGCACGCCGGTGAAGGTCTGCCGCGCCCGCTCGACGCGCTCGCCGTCCTCGAACACGAGGTAGGTCACGAGCAGCGTCTCGCCGCCCTCGGGACGAGCCGGGTCGGTGAGACCCAGCGAGGTGATGCGGTAGCCCTCGTCGACGATCACGCCGCCGGCCGCGGCCTCGTCGCCCGAGCGGTTGGGCGCGGTGTTGCGCCGGCGCGCGCCGGAATCCTCGCCCATGAAGAGGCGCAAGGTCCCGTCGGCCACCTCGCCCAGCACCGGCGGCCGCAGCACCTGGCCGGCCAGCACCTGCGCGTCGCTGAGCTTGTGGATGTCGAAGTCGAAGATGTTGACGCTGACCAGCGTGAAGGTCTCGTTCAGCAGCGTCACCTTGAACGGCCCGAAGCCGACGCTGGCATTGACGAAGGCTTCCAGGCCGGCGGTGAGCGCGCCGGAGGAATTCAGCACGCCGAACGGGTCGGCCTGCGCCACCAGCGCCAGCTCGTCCAGCCGCACGCGGCCGTCGTAGACGTAGGGCGTGTCCGGCACCTCGGTCGGGTCGCCCACGAGCAGGTCGTGCACGTAGTCGGCCTGCGCGTCTTCGCCCGGCTCCGGCTCGGGCAGGTCGTTGAAATCGAGGAAGACGCTGGTGTCGAAGAAGACGTCGACGCCGGCATCGAACTCGGCGATGAAGATGTCGCCACCGACGCTCGCACCGGCTGACATCTTCGCGAAGAGGGTCAGCTCCGGGTGATCGGAGTCGTCGGGGCCGAAGTCCGAATTCACCGTGGACGTGCCGCGGTCGCCGTCCTGCAGGTCGTCCGGTGCGTCCTCGCCGAAGTGGTCGTCGAAGTACAGCCCGTCGCGCAGGCGGTGCAGGTTGTCCTTCACGCTCTGCTGCAGCGCGGCCTCGCTGGAGAAGTCCAGGCTGCGCACCAGGTGCGCGGCGCCGGTGAGGTCGTAGCCGGCGTCCAGGTTCAACGCGGCGCCGATGTCGAACTGCAGCCGCGCGTTCAGGATCGGCAGCGGCGGGATCACGAAATCGCGCCCGAAGGTGTAGCCGAAGTCCAGGTCCAGCCCGAAGTTGATCAGCTCCGGGGACGTGTCCCCGCGCAGCATCTTCAGCACCTCGGCCGGGTCGTTCAGGAACGGCAGCGTCAGGTTCCCGTTCAGGGTGGCGTAGCCGTTGGAGAAGGTCTTCGCCGCCGGATCCTGGCTCTTGGCGATGTCGCCCACCACGTCCTTGTTCGTCTCTTCCTTCTGCACCTCGGTCTTCAGCGGCCGGAAGCCGCTGTTGCGGCTGTTGCCGGTCAGCTGCAGGCTCAGGTCGCCCAGGTCCACCGTGTCCGGCAGGCCCTCGCCCACCGGCTTCAGGTCGAGGAAGGCATTCAGCACGCCCAGCACGAACTTGGCGCGGGTCAGCTTGTCCAGCGTCGCGTTCTTCTGCTCCGCGCTCAGGTCGGAGAAGGGCGTCGTCAGGATGCCGAGGTCGATCGGGGTGATGCTGCCGTAGCCCACCGCCTCGCCGATGTCGCTGAGCACCGGGATCGGCAGGGTCAGGAAATCGACGATGGGCTCGAACGGCGTCAGCGCCGTCTGCAGGAACTCGACCGCCGGATCGAAGAAGCCGCTGAAGAACTTGCCCAGGTCCAGCCGCACGTTCGAGTAGCTGAGCACCATCGGGTCGCCGAACTGGTCGGCGGTGGTGACGGCCTCGGTGAAGACCTGGCGCATCAGCACGTCGGACTCGACCCCGAGGTTGAAGACGCGGTCCGAGTCGGACACGTCGGCGAAGTCGGGCACCAGCGAGGCATCGAGGTCGAGGTGCACCTCGGCCAGGCCGTTCAGGCGGCCCACGGCACGCAGGCTCGCCATTTCCTCGAGCGAGACGCGCCGGTCGCTGCCGCCGCCGCTGAGGTCGATGCGGTAGCTGCCGCTGAACTGGCTCGGCAGCGGCGCCACGGCCGCGGCATCGTCGGTGGCGGGCGTGCCCTGGTCCTGCCGGATCAGCGCGCCGAACACGCCCGCCGTGCCTTTGGCCGCGAAGCTGCCATCGCTGCCGCCATCGAGCACGGCACGCAGGTTGTCGAGCTTCAGTTCGTCGGCGGCCCCGGTGCCGAAGTACATGCGCGTCTGCAGCGTCTGCGCGTCCTGCAGCACGCCGAACGCCAGGTCGAATTGCCAGTCGAGGCTCAGGCTCACCTCGTCGGCGATGCCCAGGCGCGGCGAGATCAGCGGGTCCGCGCCCAGCGCCAGGTCGACGTCGATGCGCTCGGCGCTGTGGCCGGCCAGCGTCAGCGTGAACTGGACCTCGGTGCTGCCGGGGGCCGACGAGACCGCGATCGCGTCCCCCTGGATCAGGGACCCGAGCGACGTGCGCAGCGCCGCCGTGACGTCAGCGGCGCTGACCGCCGTGCCCGGCGTCCGCGCGATCGAGAAGCCCTGCAGCGCATCGGCCAGGTTCTGGGCGATGCGCCCCGACGGAAGCTGCGCCAGCTGGGTGCCGATCAGGGGCACCGGGGCGGCGAATACCTCGCTGTCGAGCTGCGCCTGCACGCTGTCGAAATAAGCCACGAAAGACGCAGCATCAATCACGCCCAGGTCGGCCGCCAGCAGCAGGCGCGGCTCCATCGGCTCCAGGCGGGGGGGGTGCGGCGGCCGCGGCGTTCCACCGGCCGGCGGCTGCCGGACGGGCAGCCCGGCGCGCGCCTGCCGGCGACGCCGCACCAGCGCCCGCATGCGCTCGGCGAGCGGCCCGTTGAAGATCTCGGACAGCGTCGGCAGCGTGGAATGCTGCCCCTCCCCGCCCTCCGGGCCGGTGTTCCTGGTGCGCATGCGATGCCCTTCGAGCTGTTCTTGCGTGCGATCCTTCCCGCGCCGGTGCATCCCGCTGTTGAGGATGCTCAATGCGGCACGGCGGACATCGTCGTTGGCGGCCGGGCCTTTGCGCGGGCGCAAGCGCTGGCCCGCAGGCCGGCGCCACAGTCGGCCCACGCATGCTGCAACCCGACCATTCCCTCACGCCATCGCAACTGCGCCGCCGCTGCGATCCCGACTGCTTCACGTTCGAGACCACCGCCACGCTGCCCGAGCCGGAGCAGCCGTTCGGCCAGGCGCGTGCGGTCGAGGCCGTGCGGCTGGCGCTCGACATCGCCGGCCGCGGCTACAACGTGTTCGTGCTCGGCGAGCCCGGCAGCAGCCGGCACGCCCTGGTGCGGCGGCTGCTGCAGGAGCATGCCGCCGGCCGCCCGGCGCCGGCCGACTGGTGCTACGTCTACAACTTCGCCGAACCGAGCCAGCCGCGCGCCATCCCGCTGCCGGCCGGCCTGGGGATCCAGCTGCGCGAGGCGATGGACCGTTTTGCCGACGAGCTGGGCAGCGCGGTGACCGCGGCGCTGGAGAGCGAGGACTACCGCGCCCGCATCGACGCCATCGAGAAGGAACACAAGCAGCGCGAGGAACGCGCGCTGGAGCTGCTGGGCGACGCGGCGCGGGCCCAGGGCGTGTCGCTGCTGCGCACCTCCGAAGGCCTGGTGTTCTCGCCGCTGAAGGAGGGCGAGCCTTTCAAGGCCGAGGATTTCGACGCACTGTCGGAGGACGAGCGCAAGCGCATCGCCGACGTGGTCCAGGGCCTGCGCGAACGGCTGGACGGCATCACCCACCAGCTGCCGCGCCAGCGGCGCGAGATGCATGCGCGCGAACGTGAAGCGACGCGCGCGGCGATGGGCCTGGCCACCGGGCACCTGGTGGAGGAGCTGAAGGCGCGCTTCGCCGACCAGCCGGCGCTGCTGGCCTTTTTCGACGAGGTGCTGGCCGACGTGATCGAGTCCGGCAGCGAGCTGCAGGAACAGCGCGACGAGGACGAGGAGGGCGACGGCGAGCTGGAAGGCCTGAGCGGCAGCCTGTCGATCGGGCGCTACCGCGTCAACCTGCTGGTGGCCCATGCCGCCGATGCCCATGCGCCGGTGGTGGAACTCGACCACCCGACCTATGCGAACCTGATCGGCCGCGTCGATCACATCGCGCACATGGGCACGCTGCTGACGAACTTCTCGCTGGTGCAGGCCGGCGCGCTGCACCGGGCCAACGGCGGCTGCCTGGTGCTGGATGCCGACAAGGTGATCGCGCAGCCCTATGCCTGGGAGGGCCTGAAGCGCGCCTTGATCGCCGGCGAGATCCGCATCGAATCGGCACCCGAGCTGCTCGGCTGGGTGGGCACCCTGCCGCTGGAGCCGCAGCCGATCCCGCTGGCGGCCAAGGTGGTGCTGATCGGCGAACGCGAGCACCACGAGCTGCTGAAGGCGCTGGACCCCGAGTTCGACGCGCTGTTCAAGGTGGCAGCCGACTTCGAGGACGAGGTGCCGCGCGATGCGGCCGGCGTCACCCGTTTCGCGGAGCTGGTCGGCGCGCTGGCGCGCCAGGCCGCCACCCGAGCGCTGGACCGCGGTGCGGTTGCGGCGCTGGTGGAGCAGGCCTCGCGCCGGGCCGGCGATGCCGACAAGCTGTCCACGCACACGCGCGCGCTCGACAACCTGGTGCGCGAGGCGGACCGCGAGGCCGCGCGCGCCGGCCGCGCGGTGGTCACGCGGGCCGACGTCGACCAGGCCCATGCGGCCTGGCTGCGGCGCGGCGACCGGCAGCGTGCGCAGGTGCTGGATGCGGTGCAGCGCGGCATGCTGCTGGTCGCCACCACCGGTGCGCAAGTCGGCCAGGTGAACGGCCTCGCGGTGAACGAGGACTGCGGCTTCCGCTTCGGCCAGCCGGTGCGCATCACGGCCACCGCCCGCGTCGGCGAAGGCCACCTGGTCGACATCGAGCGCGAATCGACGCTGGGCCAGCCCATCCACTCCAAGGGCGTGCTGATCCTCGCGTCCTACCTCGGTGCCCGTTATGCCCAGGGGCAGCCGCTGTCGCTGGCCGCAAGCCTGGTCTTCGAGCAGTCCTACGGCCCGGTCGAGGGCGACAGCGCCTCGCTGGCCGAGCTGTGCGCGCTGCTGTCCGCGCTGGCCGGCGTGCCGGTGCGCCAGAGCCTGGCGGTCACCGGTTCGGTCGACCAGCACGGCCAGGTCCAGGCGGTGGGCGCGGTCGACGAGAAGATCGAGGGCTTCTTCGACGTCTGCCGCCTGCAGGGCCTGGACGGAGGCCAGGGCGTGCTGGTGCCCGCCGCCCACGCCGGCCGCCTGATGCTGCGCGAGGACGTGGTCGACGCCGTCGCGCAGGGCCGCTTCCACGTGCACGCGGTGGCCCACGTGGACGATGCGATCGAGCTGCTGACCGGCATCACGGCCGGCGTGGCCGACAGCCGCGGCCGCCTGCCCGAGGGCTCGATCAACCGCCTGGTGGCCAGCCGGCTGGCGCACATGTCCGACGTGCGCCAGGCCTTCGGCAGTGCCGCGCCCGTGCCGGAGCCGGTGCAGGTGCGCCGGCTGCCCACGGCGATGGCCATGCTGTCGGCGCGGCGCAGGCGCCTGCGCTGAGGCCTGTGCGAGCATCGCGACCATGCTGAAGAAATGCCTGCTCCTCCTGCCCCTGGGCCTCGCGGTGGCCTGGCCGGCCGCCGCGCAGCCGCAGAGCCCGCCCGCCGCGGAACCTGACGTCTTCGACGCCGCGCGCGAGACCGTGCGCTCGACCGCCGAATGGCTCGCGCGCAGCGTGGACAGCTGGTTCGGCGATCGCCCCTTCGAGCAAGGCGGCAAGGTGTACGACGGCCGCCTGGACCTGAACTACCTGCACCGCCGCGACGAGGGCAACGACTACAGCCTGCGCTTCAATGCCCGCTTCCGGCTGCCCAACGTCGAGCGCAACACCTACCTCTTCCTCGGCCGCGACGACCAGCGCGAAGTGGTGGCCGACACCCCCGCGGCTTTCACGCGGCAGGACCGGCTGCAGTCCGAGCGGCGTTCCGAGCGCAGCTTCTTCGCCGGCCTGGGCTACGACTGGCGCGACAACGTGGACTTCCGCCTCGGCCTGCGCGGGGGACTCAAGCCCTATGCCCAGGCGCGCTACCGCCAGCGCTGGCCGATGGGACCGCAAGGCTTCATGGAGTTCCGCGAGACCCTGTTCTGGAGCCTGTCCGACCACCTCGGCTCCACCACCGCGCTGTCCTACGAGCGCGCCTTCTCGCCGACGCTGGCGCTGCGCTGGCTGAGCGCTGCCACCATCACCCAGCGCAGCAAGGAATTCGACTGGTCGAGCGACCTCGGCCTGATCAAGGATTTCGGCCACGGCCGCCAGGGCTCGGTGGAAGGCATCGTCAACGGCCTCACCGGCTCGGGCGTGGCGGTGCACGAATACGGCCTGCAGACGCGCTGGCAGCAGCCGCTGCACCGCAGCTGGCTGCATGGCGAGCTGATCGTCGGCCGCTTCTGGGCCCGCCAGGACGCCGCCACTGCGCGCGAGGCGGTGTGGGCGCTGGGGCTGGGCATGAAGATGCGGTTCTAGGAGCCTGCGCGGCGAAGATCGGGGCCTGCAACCCGCAACCCGCGACCCACGGCCGCGAGCCGCAGCGGCCTTCGGCCGCAGAGCCGGCCGCGCCCGGCGCCCGGCGCGCACGCCGCTACGTGTGGTCCTGCAGGCGGCGCACGGTGTCCTGCACCCGCCGCTTCATGTCGTCGAAGGCCTCGCGCAGGGCCACGTACACGTCCTCGTGCTGCACGCGGTCCACGACCAGCTCGGCGCCGTGCATCGTGAGGTCGATGCGCACCGCGAAGTGGCGGCCCTGGTGCTTGTGCCGGTCCAATAGCTCGATGGTGACGCGGCAGGCCATCAGGTCCGGGTGGAAGCGGTCCAGCTTGGCGGCCTTCTCCCGCGCGGCGGCCTCGACGGCGGCCGAGGGTTCCATGCCGATGAATGCGAGTTGCAGGGGCTGTTTCATGACGGTCGCGTGTGTTGGCTACCCCGGCACGGTAGGCGCACGGCCGGGAAGACGGCTTGCGCCTGCGCAACGAAGGCGCCGGGAGTCTGCGCGGCAGAGTCGGGGCCCCATCTGTGCCCGCGCACGCTCCTAGCGCGGCCCCGGCGTGGCCGCCGCCTGGTTGGACTGGCACAGCTCGTCGGTGTTGGCCGCCACCGGCCGCACGACGTAGAAGTAGGTCGTGCCATTGGCCGCGGTGGTGTCGAGCCAGGTGGCGTAGGCGGAGCCGGTGTTGCCGATCTTCACGTACGGCCCGCCGTTGAGGATGCCGCGGTACACGCTGTAGCCGGCGGCGCCGGGCCACGGGCTCCACGTCACCTGCACCTTGCCGGACTTCGGGCGCGCGGCCAGGTTGCCGATGCAGGCGCAGGCCGGGTCATCCGCGGCGCGCACGTGCACGGTGGCGCTGGCCACACTGCTCAGGTTGCCCATCCCACTGGCGGGGAACGAGGCGGCCGTCGTGTCGGTCACCTTCAGCTGCACCAGATGGCTGCCGAGCCCCAAGGCCTGCAGTGCTGCCTTCACGCTGGGCATCGGACCGGCCGCGTCACCGAAGCTGCCATTGCCGTCCAGGTCCCAGCTGAAGCTCATCGTGTCGCCGGGGAACGCGCCGGGCTGGTGCTGGCCCTGGTCCGGGTTCACCGAGGCGCTGCCGTCGAGGAACCAGTTGGGCGTGGCGGGGCAGAAGCTGTAGGGACCGTTGGCATTCGCGGTCGGCGCCAGCGGCGGAATGCTCACCTGCACCGAGACGGTGGTGCTGGCCGACTTCTCGGGCGCGCCGTCATCCGTCACGCGCAAGGTGATCGGGTACTCCTTCAAGGCGGGAAAGGCCACCGTCACGATCGGCCCGGACACATCCGCCGTGCCGTCGTTGTCCAGGTCCCACTCCCACGAGTCCACCTTGCGCGCCGCATCCTGGTGGAACGAATCCGCGCCGTCCAGCGTGACCACCTGCCCCACCACGGCCGGATTCGGCGTCGCCTTGGCCACCGCCACCGGCGCGCCTGACTCGAAGACGGTGCGGTTGAGCATCATGATGGCCCAGGCCGTCTCGAACGGCGCCTGGCTCCCGTCGGGGTCATGCCCGGTCCAATGACCCGATGCCGTCTGGTCGTTCACCAGCGTGCGCGCCACGCCATGGACCGGATCGGCATACCAGTCGATCGGCAGCACGCCGGGCGTACTGGACCGCAGCAGCGTGATGGGCTCGGCGACGCTGTCGCCGTTGCTGTCGTGCAGCAGCATCGCCTTCGTGAAGGAGAACAGCCCGTAGTAGTAGGCCCTGATGTTGCTGGCGTAGCCGCCGCCGTTGGTGAAGTTGTCACGCAGGAAGGTCTCGGCGCGGTCCCAGCTCGGATCGTTCGCCCCCTCGGGCGTGCCGCGCCCGATGCCGTCCATGGCCATCTGCACCATGCCCGATGGCGTGGTCGCGTAGGGCCCCCAGACCGACGAGGTGTCGGTGTAGCCGAAGGAACCGTTCGCATGCTGCGAGTAGTCCAGCCAGTAGCGGTTCCAACGCTTGGCGATCGACGGCACGGTGATGCCCCACTGCCGTTCCGCGGCGATGATGCCGATGGCGGCCCACTGGGCCACCGAGTTGTCCGGGAACTCGTTGCAGTTGTAGCGCCAGCCACCCCCGCCGCCCGAGTCGTACTGGCAGTACAGGTAGTAGTCGACCATGTCCTGCACGATGTCGCGGTAGGTCCGTCCGATGACGTTGGCCGGTCCGCTCGCCGCCACGGCGTTCGGCGTGCCGCTGGCGACGATCGCATCGATGAGCATGCCGCCCTGGTAGAACGCATAGGACTGGTTGACGCGCACCCCCAGGCCGTTGCCGTTTCCGTCGGGGCTGAAGGTGCCCAGCGGGTTGGTCTGTGCCGCGATGCTGTTCGCAGCGAGGAACTGGAACAGGCGGTTCATGCCGCGTGCCGTGGTCTCCGTGTACGGGTTGTCGCTCGGCCCATGCTGCCCGTGGCCATTGACGTGGAAGGCGTTGAGGTTGGCCGCGCTCAGGCCGTAGAACGCGAGCGTGGTGGTCCAGTCCCCGAGATCCAGGCCGGCGGAGGTGGTGCGGTACTGGGTCTTGTGCAGATGCCACAGGCCTTCGTCGATGGCGACGTTGACCTCCGCCTCGAGCATCTTCTCCTTCATCTGCACGAAGTAGGCCCTGCTGGCCGATTCGCCGGTGCTGGTGTTGGTGACGGTCAGGCGGGCGGTCCACACCGTGCCGACCGGGCCCGCATAGGTATGCGCCGCCTCGATCGCGTAGCGGTTGCTCACCGTGCCCGTGGCCAGGGGGCTGCCGTCGCCGAAGTCCCAGCTGTACTGGATGTTCGCGCCTGCCACGTCGCTGGTGCCTTTGAGCCGGATGGACCTGCCGGCAAACGTGGTGTGCGGGATCAGCGGGTTGCTCGCCACCCACGGCACGGTCTTGACCACCGGAGCCGCCGCCTGCGCGGGAAGCCCGAGCAGGGCTGCCGCCGCGCCGGCGGCGACGGCCAGGCTGCGGCGGCGCCGCTGCCACAGCAGCGCCAGCAGGCCCAGGCCGACCAAGGCGGTGCCGGCCGGCTCGGGCACGGGCTCGCCGCCCTGCACGATGTGCAGCGTGCTGGAGAAGAACAGGGACACGTTGCTCTCCGGGTCATGCTGGCTCAGGTAGAAGCCGCTGGCCGGCTGCAGCTCGGAGACTAGGAAGCGGATCGTCGCCTGCTCGTCGCCGGCGAGCAGGAAGTTCCAGGCCAGCGCCATCGACACGTCATCCTCGCTGCCCGCGGGCACGCCATTGCTGCCGTCGAGGGCGCCGGCCGCGAAGTTGGCGTAGATGTCACCGAAGACCCAGCCCGGTTCGTCGATCTCCCAGCTCTGGCCCGCGGCCGCCGCGCCGGAGGCGCTGCCGCTCTCGTTGAAGAAGGTGTTGGTCTCCTCGTCGATCTCGTGGTCGACGAAGAGGCCGACGGAGTGAGCACCGGTGCCGCTCATCGTGATGGTTATCGATCCCACCCCCCTGGCCTTGTCGAATCCGGCCATGCTGACGTTCAGCGGCAGCGCATCGCTCGGGCCGATCAGGGTGCCGTCGATGGCCAGCGCATGGTCGAACAAGGTGATGGCCGCGGCATGGGCCTGCGTGCCCGCCAGCGCGACCGCAGCCGCCAGAAGCCAGTGTCGTCCCAGTTTTCGCATCGTCGCCCCTCGTGGATCAGTGGTTTCGCCGCAGTCGATTACAGCGACCGTGCCGAGACCGCGATTGCGTTCACGCAATGGGCGCGGCCGGTGCCACCCAGGCAGGGGGATCGCATCGTCCGTCGCCGCGCCGGCGAAGCCGGATTGAGTTGACGCAATTCGTGCATTCGACCAGCGTCCTAGCGTGCGCGTCTTCGCGGCATGGGAGACAGGCATGCATGCCTTGTTCGCGCGGCTGGGTGCCGCATCGGTATTGCTGCTCGCACTGGTCCCGCGGCTTGCAGTCGCCGCGCCGATCACCTTCGAGGACGTGGCGGACGGCACCGCCCTGGGGGCGCAGTACGCCGGCGTGCAGTTCGAGAACGCGCGCGTGATCAGCGCCGGCATCTCGCTCGACGAATTCGAGTTCCCGCCGCGCTCGGGCGCGAACGTGGCGTTCGACGATGGCGGCGAGATGGTGCTGCGCTTCGCATCGCCGCTGCAGTCCTTCGGCGCCTGGTTCACCTACGCCGAACCGCTGCGGCTCACGGGCTACGACGCGGACGGCGCCATGGTGGGCGTCGTGCTGTCGCTGTTCGGCAGCAACATGGCCTTGAGCGGCGACCTCGGCAGCATGGCCAACGAATGGCTGGGCTTCGAAGGCTGGCTGGGCGTCACCCGCATCGTGATCGGCGCCTCGAGCGCGGGGGGATCGTTCACGATCGACGACGTGGCGTTCCGCGTGCCGGAGCCGCCGGCCACCGTGCTGATCGCTGCCGCGCTGCTGGCGCTGGCACTGCTGCGTCGCCGTGGTGCGCGCGTCCGCCGCGGCGCGCTGCTCGCCGCGCTGGGCCTCGGCACCGCCTGGTCGGCCGCGGCGCAGGAGGTGGCACAGCCGGTGGTGGTGCCCGGCGTGCTGCACACCACCGCCACGGTGCTGCCGCAACGCATCGTCGTCAGCGCGGCCATCACCGACCCCGCCGGCACGCTGCTGGCCAACGGCGTCAACCTGCTGCACGTGCGCCCGGATGGCACCAGCGAGATCGTCGGCGCGCTGAACGACGCCGGCTTCAACGGCGACGAGGTCGCGGGCGACGGCATCTTCGGCGCCGCGTTCTCGTCGGCGGCGTACCCGTTCAACCGCTTCGGTGCAGCCCCCGGTGTCGTGCCGCTGCGCGTCTCGGCCCCCTACCGCGGCCTGCTGCTGCGCAAGCTGTCGCCGCTGGCCCGGCTGGAGCTGATCGAACCCGGGCTGCCGGACGACATCCGGCCGTCGGACCTCGCGCATGCGGTGTGGGACCCGAGCCTGCAGCGCGAGGTGATCTGCACCGAGGTGCTGTTCACCGCGCCGCCGGGCGCGCCCGCCGCCACGCTGCGCCAGGCGGCCGCCGCCGTCAACGGGACGCTGGTGGGCCTGCTGCCCGGCAGCGACGTCAACACCTGGCAGGTGGACATGCCGTGCAACGGCGCCGCCGGCGTGCGCGCGGCGGTGGACCAGCTGGAAGACTCGACCGGACTGCGCGGCGCCGGGCCGAACACGGTGGGCCAGCTCGCCGGCGTGCCCAAGCCCAACGATCCGCGCTTCGACGACCAGTACGCCCTGGCCAACGTGCAGGCGCGCAAGGCCTGGACGATCACGACCGGGACTCACCCGCACTTTCCGGCGGCGATCCCGGGGCGCCGCATCGCCATCGTCGATTCGGGCGTCGACCATGCGCACCCGGACCTGCAGGGCAAGGTGGTGCTGGGCAAGAACTACGCGGTGAATCCGCCGACGCGGCAGCCCACCGACAACCTGGGCCACGGCACCCACGTGGCCGGCATCGCCGCGGCGAACACCGCGAACGGCGCGGGCATTGCAGGCGCGTGCTGGACCTGCACGATCGTGGCGGTCAAGGTCATCGACGGCGCGGAGGATCCCCGGCTGCGCACGACCGCGCTGCAACTGGCCGCCGGCATCCGCGACGCGTCGTACCGCGGCGCGCACGTCATCAACCTGAGCCTGCAGAACTTCAACCGGGACGAGGACGTTGCGCGTCAGATCCACGATGCCGTGCGGGCCGGGGCCCTGGTCGTCGCCGCGGCCGGCAACAGCCACACCGACGCCTTCTCCTACCCCGGCGCCTACGCGGACAGCGAGGTCTTCGTGCATCGCTTCTTCCAGCGCACCTACGCGCCGCGTGTGATCACCGTGGGCGCCACCGACGCCGCGCGCCAGCGCGCGGCCTTCAGCAACTACGGCGACTGGCTGGAGCTGTACGCGCCCGGCGACGCGGTGCTGTCCACCCTGCCCGGCGCGGCGTACGGCGAGCTCGACGGCACCAGCATGGCCACCCCGCTGGTCAGCGGCGTGGCGGCGCTGGCTTCGGTCAATCGGTCGTCCTTCGATACCGCGGCGGTGCGGACCGCGCTACTCACCAGCACGCTGGACACCGGCAACGACGACCCGAACGGCCTGCGCATCCGCGAACTGGATGCCTTCGGCGCGGTGTTCCAGGGCATGGCCAGCGCCTGCGGCCGCTGCCCGGAGGTGCCGGACGTGCTGCTGGTCGGCACGACCGTGCTGCTGGGCCAGGGCGTGGCCGGCCCCCAGGCGCGCAGCCGCCACGGGGTTTCGGTGCCGCTGCGCGCGGCCGGGCCGGCCCAGCGCTACGTGGTGTCGTTCCGCTTCGACCTGCACAGCTTCGATGCCTACGTGCCGACCGCCCCCGGCACCGGCTACTTCGACGTTTTCTCGCTCAGCCTGTCCAGCCTGCCGTACTACCACCTCAACCTGGGTGACCCGCTGGCGCTGCGGCCCGACTTCACGCCCACCTTCACGTTCAGCGGCACGCAGCGCGGCGGCACCGCCACCACTGGGTGGCGGCAGCTGTCGCTGCCGATCGCGGCGCGGGCGGTGAATCACCTCAACCTGATGCTCGACACCGCCGGCCTGCCCGACAGCGACCGGCTGCACTGGTCCGGCGGCACCTTCCAGTTGCTCGACATCACCCCGGAATGAGCGTGCCGCACGCCGCGGCGGCGACCCGGCGCGAAGGCACTGCCTCGGGTGTCTTGTTCGGGGCACGCGTCAGGAGGCGCTCTTCAGGGCGCTCCACGGTACTTCTCAGGGCCCGAAGAATCCGGCCCCGCTCGTGCGCAGCCCGGTGCCGCCACGCGCCACGAAGAGCGCATCCAGGCCCAGGCGCCGCGCCAGCGCCCGGCCATCGTCCTCGCCCAGCACCATCAGCGCGGTCGCATAGGCGTCGGCGTCCACGCAGTGCGCAGCGACCACCGTGACCGAGGCCAGCCCGCCTTGCAGCGGCGCGCCGCTGCGCGGGTCCATGGTGTGCGACACGCGGCGCCCATCCACCACCGCCCAGTGCCGGTAGTCGCCGGACGTGGCCACGGCGGCATCGGCAAGTTCGATGGCTGCCATGGCCGCGCGGCGCTCGTCGTCCGGCGCTTCCAGCGCAATGGTCCACGCCGTGCCGTCCGGCTTGGCGCCGCGCGCGCTCAGTTCGCCATCGATGCCGACCAGCCAGGAGCCGATGCCGTGCGCGTCCAGCGCCCGCCCGAGCTGGTCCACCCCATAGCCCTTGGCGATGCCGCACAGGTCCAGCGCGATGGGTCCGTGCTTGCGCGCCCGGCCGCCGGGCAGGTCGATTTCGAGCAGGCGGTCCGCCGGCGCGCACGGCGCCGCCACCACGGGCCGCCGCCGCGCGCCGGACGGCCCGAAGCCCCAGGCGTCCACCAGCTCGCCCACGCCGATGTCGAAGGCATGGCCCGTCTCCCGCCCGATCTGCAGCGCACGCGCCAGCACCGTGGCGAGCATCGACGGCACCGGCGTCCACACGCCGGGCGGCGCGCGGTTCAGGCGGGTCAGGTCGGAGTCCGGCTTCCAGTTCGACATCTGCCGGTCCACCGCGCCCACCGCGACCGCGAGGGCCGCGGCGACGCCCTTCACGTCGACCCCCTCCGGCGCATGGAAGCGCGCGCTGTAGCGCGTGCCCATGGTCTCGCCGCTGGTGCGGCAATCCTGCAGCCGCGGGCCGGGCAGCCAGTCAATAGACGTCTTCGACATAGCGGCCCTGCCCGCGCAGCTGCGCCACCGTGAGGCCGGTGCCGGCGAGGATTCGCTCCCACGCCGCCGCCACGCCCGCGGCCATCTGGCGGCCGCCGCACACAAGCACCTGCGCACCGTGGGCCACCAGCTCGCGCAGGCGGGCGGCATCGGCCAGCAGGCGGTCCTGCACGTAGGCCCTGTTCGCGGTGCGCGAGAACGCCGTGCTCAGCGAGCGCAGGCGGCGTTCGTCGACCAGCCGGCCCAGCTCGTCCCGGTAGAGGAAGCCCGCGCCATCGTCGCGGGCGCCGAAGTACAGGTGCATGGGCCGCTGCGGCGGGTTGTGGCGGATGAAGCCGATGAGCGGGCCGATGCCGGTTCCCGCCCCCACCAGGATCACCGGCGCGGCGCCAGCGGCGGGCCGGAAACCCTCGTGCGGCTTGACGAAGGCCTGGATGGTCTCGCCCGGCTGCAGGCCGGCGAGGTGGCTGGAGCAGACGCCGTGCTCATGGCGGCGCACGCAGATCTCGGCGAAGCCGTCCGTGGCCGCGCTGGCCAGCGAGTAGTAGCGCGGCGACGCCCCGCCCGGCGGCAGCACGCCCAGCAGGTCGCCGGTGTCGAACGCCGGCCACTGCGCGTGGCGGCCTAACGGCCAATGCCGTGCGGTCGTGGCGGGCACGAAGCGCAGCACCGTGGTGAGTTCGCCGGGACCCATGCGGTAGTCCTCGCGCGAGGCGAGCTTCATCGGCGTGCTGCGCGGCAGCAGCGGCATGTAGCGGATGTCGAGCACCAGGCCCAGGGCCTCGCCCAGCCCTTCGCACCATTGGCGGAACTCGGGCTCGGACTGCCGGTCCACCGTGCCCGGCGGCCGCAGCGGCGCGAAGCCCCGCGCCGCCAGCGCCTCATGCACCCGGGTGGCATAGCCGCAGAACCGCGGGAACTGCCGGTCGCCGAAGCCGAGCACCGCGAACGCGGCACCGGGCGCGGGCGCCACCCGCGCCAGCCGGCCCAGGAAATCGCGCGCGCTCTGCGGCGCCTCGCCGTCGCCGTAGGTCGCGGTCAGCACCAGCAGGCGGCGGGCGCTGCCGTGCCGCGGCGACAGCGTGTTCATCGGCGCGGTGTGCACCCGCAGGCCGGCGCGCGTCAGCGCGTCGTGCAGCGCGACGGCAAAGCCCCAGGTGGTGTTGCCCTCGCTGCCCACCAGCAGCACGGTGTCGGCCTGCTGCACGGCTGCGTTGCCGGCCAGCCGCGGCAGCGCCCGGCGCCGGCGCCACCACAGCAGCGTGCCGGTGACGGCCAGCAGCGGCACCGTGAGCGAGCCCGCGCCCAGCAGCAGGCCCAGCCACCACAGCCCGTCGCCGGTGTGCAGCATGCGCACGGTGGCGTGCAGGCGCTGCCAGCCGTCCAGCGGCGCATAGGCCAGCCAGCGGCCAGTGGCCGGGTCGACGGCTCCCGCGCCGGCGTCGGTCTCGACCTCGATGACGTCGCCGGCATCGCCCGGGATCGCCAGCTTCAGCTGCCGCAGCCGGGCCGCGTCCAGCGCCCGCAGCGCCGGCATGTCGGCCAGCGGCATCGGGGCGCCGCCGGGCGCGCGCGCGTCCAGCACAGGATCGAAGCCGCCGCCTTCGGGCAGCAGGCTGAACGTGGCCAGTGACATCAGCAGCCCGGTGGCGGCCGACAGCAGCAGGCCGGCCAGCACGACGCGCGCGGTCTCGTTGTGCAGGCGCTGCACCGCGTCGCCGCGCACGGTGCCCAGCAGCCGGCGCCAGCCGCCCATGCGCCGCGCCAGCAGCAGCACGCCCGAGACCAGGATGAACAGCATGCCTGCGGCCGCCACCCCGGTGGCGATGCGGCCTGCGTCGTCGAGCAGCAGCTGGCGGTGCAGGTTCTTGATCCAGCGCTGCACCGCGGACGGCCGGTGGGCCGCGACGGCGCCGCCGGTGGCGGGGTCGATCACCGAGGCCTGCTGCTCCTGGCCGGCGAGGTGGTAGGCCACGATGCGGCCCGAGGGCTCCCGCACCAGCGTCTCCACGCCGGGCACGCGCGCCACCACGCGGCTGGCCAGCGTTGCGGTGTCCAGCCCGCCGGCCGGTGGCGCCTGCGCCCGTTCCAGCGCCGGGAACACCGACAGCATGCTGCCGGTCAGCGCCAGCAGCACCAGCAGCAGCCCGGCGACGAGGCCGGGAATCGAGTGCAGCTGCCTCAGCATCGCGCCGTCGATAACACGGACTCAGAGCGTGTAGCGGAACGACTTGACGTAGCCGCGGCCGGCCACCGGCTTGCCGGCGCCGGCCGCGGTGAGCGGCACCACCACCTCCGAAGGGTTGTCCTTCATCTTCTCCACGGCGGAGTCGACGTGGATCTCGTAGCCCGCGTCCAGCAGCGCGTCGGCCACGTCCACGCTCACCTTCAGCGTCTTGCCGGCGCCGACGCTGGCGCCGCTGATGCCGTCGACCCGGGCCTTGCCGCCGGTCGCGCGGTACCAGTCACCGAGGTGGCGCCAGTACTTGGCCTTGGTGCCGGCGACCCATAACGTGCTTTGGTAGCGTCCCGTGCGATCGACCAGGTAGATGGCGAGGTAGGCGCCGTCGCCGCCGTAGTTGGCCAGCTGCGCCTCCAGCGCCACCGGCCGCGCGGCCGCGCCGCCCGGCACCGCCAGCGCGCCGGCCACCGCGGCCAGCGGCCACGCGTTCTTCAAGCCATTCATCGGGACAGGCTCCTCGAGTGGGGGTGATCGGTGTATCGGTGGGGTATCCCGGCGTGTCACGGCGCGGAGGCCGGCGCCGAGGCCGGACCGCGCGGGCCCGCGCCCGAGCGCTCGCGGTCGCGCTCGCGCTCACGGTCGTGTTCCCGCTCCTGCCGGCCGTGCTTCACCTTGATGACCTGCAGGCTGGCCGGGTGGATCTTGGCCTTGATGCGACGGCCCTCGGCATCGCGCCCGACGACTTCGTAGCAGCCGTCGTCGATCTTCAGGCGATCGATCTGCCAGCCGTTGCGCTGGGCCAGTGCGCTCACCGCGCTGCGCGGCTGCCACGATTCAGGCGGCACGTCGCAGTCGTCCGCGGCCGTGGCGGAACCGGCGGCGAGCGCCAGCGCCAGCAGCAGGCGTGCGGACTTCAATGAGTGCGGCTTCATCGCGACAGCGTGGATGCATGACCCTTGGAAGCATGCGGCAGGCCCAGCGAGCGCGGCTTGAGGCAACGCAAGCTGTGCGCGCCGTAATGTCTTGACGGCCATCAAGCAAAGGGAATCGGGTGGCCCGGAGACTGCGAAACATGGAGGACGAATGACCCAGCGCCCCGTCCCGCTCGACAAGCTGCCGCCCCTGCGCATCGGCGATGCCGGCCTCGGCACGGCCGTGGCCGAGTCGCAGCGCCGCCATGGCTTCAACGACATCGTGGCCGCGGCGGGCCCGGGCTGGTTGGTGGTCGCGCGCGACACCGCCCGCGATCCCATGCTGTGGTTCCTGCTGCTCACCGCGGGCCTGTTCGGCCTGCTGGGGCAGCCCACCGAATCGCTGACCTTGCTCGCGGCCATGCTGCCGCTGGTGGGCATGGACGCCTGGCTGCACCGGCGCACCGCCGCTTCCACCGCCGGGCTGGCAAGCCGGCTGGCCAGCACGGCCCACGTGCAGCGCGACGGGCAGTGGCAGGGCATCCCGGCGCGCGAGCTGGTGCCGGGCGACCTGGTCGACGTCCAGCCCGGCGAGTACTTCCCCGCGGATGGTCTGCTGGTGTCCGGCAGCGGCCTGCAGGTGGATGAATCCACCTTGACCGGCGAATCGCTGCCCGTGCCCAAGCGGGCCCTGGCACCGGCCGGCGCAGCGCTGCCGGCCAGCGCGTCCGAGGATCACTGGGGCAGCGCCGGCACGCGGCTGCTGACCGGCCGGGCCCTGCTGCGCATCGCCTGCATCGGCAGCGACACCCGCTATGGCGAGATCGTGCGTTCCGCCACCGAGGGCAGTCACGCGGCCACGCCACTGCAGCGCGCCATCGGCCAGCTGGTGACGGTGCTGCTGGGCATGGCGGTGCTGATGTGCATCGTGCTCGCCGCCATCCGCCTGTGGCACGGGCACGGCTGGATCGACGCGCTGCTGAGCGCGGTGACGCTGGCCGTGGCCGCGCTGCCCGAGGAGTTCCCGATCGTCTACACCTTCTTCCTCGGCGTGGGCGTGTTCCGCCTGGCGCGCCGGAAGGCGCTGGTGCGGCGCGCGGTGGCGGTGGAGAACATCGGCCGCGTCTCCTGCATCGTGTCCGACAAGACCGGAACCATCACCGCGGGCACGCTGGTCCTCGCGCACCGCATTCCTGCCGACGGCGAGGACGAGGCGTCGGTGCTGCGCGTGGCCACGCTGGCGGCCCGGCCGGACAGCGGCGATCCGCTCGACCAGGCCCTGCATGCGGCGTCGGGGCCGCTGCCGGACGTGGCCAGGCTGGCCGAGTTCCCGTTCACCGAAGCGCGCCGCCGCGAAACCGCCATCGTGCGCCTGGCTGGCGGCACGCCGGGCGTCTTCACCAAGGGCGCGCCGGAGACGGTGCTGGCCGCCTGCGCGCTGTCGCAGTCCGAGCGTGCCGCCTGGCTCGCCCGCGTCGCCGACTACGCGGGGTCCGGGCACAAGGTCATCGCCTGCGCGCGCCGCGGCCTGGCGGACGGCACGCCCGTGGATGCCGAGCCCGACAGCGGGTTCTCGTTCGCGGGCCTGCTCGCGTTCGAGGACCCGGTCCGCCCGGGGGTGCGCGAGGCCATCGCCGACTGCATGGCCGCGGGCATGCGCATCGTCATGGTCACCGGAGACCATCCGGCCACGGCGCAGGCCATCGCACGCGAGGTCGGCCTCGGAGCGGGCGCGCCCCGGGTCGTGACCCTCGCCTCCGCCGACGATCCGGCCGCGGCTCTGGGCAGCGGCACCCACGTGGTGGCCCGCGCCACGCCGTCGCAGAAGCTGGCCCTGGTGGCGGCGCTGCAGGCGCAGGGCGAACTCGTGGCCGTCACCGGCGACGGCGTGAACGACGTGCCCGCGCTGCGCCTGGCGGACATCGGCGTGGCCATGGGCGAGCGCGGCACGCGCAGCGCGCGCGAGGTGGCGCCGGTGGTGCTGCTGGACGACAACTTCCGCACCATCGTCGGCGCCGTGGCCGAGGGCCGCCAGCTGTTCCAGAACCTGCGGCTCGCCTTCGCCTACCTGCTGCTGGTGCACATGCCGCTGGTGATCGGCGCCGCCGCCATCCCGGTGATGGACCTGCCCCTGCTGTTCCTGCCCATCCACATCGTGTGGCTGGAACTCGTGATCCACCCGACGGCGATGCTGGCGTTCCAGGACCTTCCGCGCAGCGGTCCGCTGTCACCGGTCTCGCACCAGCGCCATGCGCGGTTCTTCTCGCGTTCGGCGTGGTGGGGCATCGCGGTGGTGGGCATGCTGGTGAGCGCGGCGGTCGTCTGGAGCTACCTGCATGCGCTCGGCGCCGACCGCAACGTCGAGCACGCCCGCGCGATGGCGCTGACCGTGCTCCTGGCGGCCAGCGCCGGCATCACCATCGGGCTGACGAGGCTGCGCCAGGCCGCCGCGCGCTGGCTCGTCTTCGGCACCCTGGCGTCGCTGGGCCTGCTGGTGCAGGTGGACGGCCTGAGCCGCTGGCTGAACCTGCAGCCGCTGCATGCCATGGACTGGGCGCTGGCGGGCGGTGCGCTGCTCGCCGTCACCCTGCTCACCCGGGCACTGGCCGCCGCAACGCTACGACCGTGACGGACGCGTGAACACCGCATCGATCAGGCGGCCGTCATTGCCCTGGCATTCCCCCTGCCCGCCGCCGCGCATGCCGGCTTCCGGTGCGTTGAGGTGGAAGCGGCAGCGCAGCCGCCGGTCAGCCGGCCCGCTCAGGTTGGCGACGACCCGGCCGCTGTAGCGCGTGACGAAGGCCGTCTCGGGGAACGGCCCCCAATAGCGCCAGTCGCTCCAGCCGCGCGGCCAGCCGCGCCAGATCGGGTCCAGCGTCTCGATGCGCACGATGCTGGTGATCTGCACGAAGGGCCCGCTGAACACGGTGCCGTCGGGCAGCATCGCGGTCATCGTGCCGGTCATGCCGCCGTCCTTGCTGGCCCAGTCGAAGTCGACCGGCGCCCCGCCGGGCATCGAGCCGGTGCCCTCGCCGATCGTCGTGCAGGCCGCCAGCACCAGAGAGGCGCAGGCGACGGTGGCCCAGGAAGGCGGATGCGTGGGCAAGCGGAACATGGGGCATCTCCGGTGCGTGTTGCGGAAGCGGCCAGCGTGACCGCCATGGGCGGCGCACTCATTGCGCTGAATCAGCCGCGGCGCAGCGTGATGGCTGCGGAGTGCGTCAACTCAACTGCTCGCGGCGCGGCCGCTGCCACGCTTCGAGGATCGGGGCGTCGGTTGCCCGGCAAGGAGATCAAGGTGGTTTCGTTCTGTCGCAGTGACGACGACGTCAAGTGCCCGATGCCCTGGATCGCTGCGGCCCGCCCGCCGCGGGCCCACGCATGTCACCGCTGACGCCCTTTCTCGCGCGCACGCGCATCGCGTACTTCACGATGGAAGTGGCGCTGCGGGCCGAGATGCATACCTACGCGGGCGGCCTCGGCGTGCTGGCCGGGGACACGGTGCGCTCGGCCGCCGACCTGGAACTGCCGGTGGTCTTCGTCGCGCTCGTCAGCCGTGCCGGCTACTTCCGGCAGTCGATCGACGAGCAAGGACGGCAGCTGGAGCAGCCGGACTGGTGGTCGCCGGAACAGTGGTGCCAGCCGCTCGATGCGATGGTCGCGGTGACGATCGAGCACCGGCGCGTCTGGGTCCGGCCCTGGCTGTTCGTGCATGCGTCGACGGCGTCGGGCCGTTCGGTGCCGGTGCTGCTGCTCGATACCGACCTCGAGCAGAACATCGACGAGGACCGGCGGCTCACGCACCACCTGTACGGCGGCGACGAGGCCTATCGCCTGAAGCAGGAGGCGGTGCTGGGCATCGGCGGCGTGCGGCTGCTGCATGCGCTGGGCTTCGACATCCGCACCTACCACCTGAACGAAGGCCATGCCGCGCTGCTGGCACTGGAGCTGCTGGAACACAGCCGGCCGCCGGCGCGCGACGGTGCCGAAGAGGCGCCCTGCGACGTCGCCGCCGTGCGCGAACGCTGCGTGTTCACCACGCACACGCCGGTGGAGGCGGCCCAGGACCGATTCACGCATGCGCTGTTCGAGCGGCTGCTGCCCGAGCTGGCCGGCCGGCCCGAGCTGCGCACGCTGGCCGGCGCCGACGAGGTGAACATGACCCGCCTCGCGCTCGCGCTCGCCGGCTGGGTCAACGGGGTGTCGGTGCGCCACGCGCGCACCACCGAGCGGCTGTACCCGGGCCGCCGCATCCATGCCGTCACCAACGGCGTGCATGCGGGCATGTGGACGCACCCGGGCTTCGCCGCGCTGTACCACGCCCATTGGCCGCACTGGCAGCACGAGCCGGAACTGCTGGCCCGGGCCGCGATCCTGCCGGACGAGGCGCTGTGGCGCTGCCATGCCGCCGCCAAGGCCGAACTGGTCGAACGCGTGCGCCGGATCAGCGGCCGCGGCTTCGACACCGAGCTGCCCCTGCTCGTGATCGCCCGCCGCATGACCGGCTACAAGCGGCCGCTGCTGCTCTTCAGCGACCTGCAGCGCCTGGCGGCCATCGCCCGGAAGCAGCCGTTCCAGCTGATCCTGGCCGGCAAGGCGCACCCGCGCGACGACAGCGGCAAGGACGCCATCCGGGCGCTGCACCAGCACCTGCGCGCGCTGCCCCCGGGCGTCGACGCGGTGTTCCTGCCGAACCACGACCTGGACCTGGCGAAGGCGCTGGTGGCGGGGGCCGACCTGTGGCTGAACACGCCACTGCCGCCGATGGAGGCCTCGGGCACCAGCGGCATGAAGGCGGCGCTGAACGGCGTGCTGAACGCAAGCGTGCTCGACGGCTGGTGGCTGGAAGCCTGCCAGCACGGCATCAACGGCTGGGCCATCGGCAGCGATGCCGAGGCGCGGCCGTCCCCCGACGCCGACGCCGACGCGCTGTACCGGCTGCTGGACGAAGAGGTGTTCCCGACCTGGGCCGGCGGCCGCGACCGCTGGCGCGCGATGATGAAAGAAGGCATCCGCGGCATCGCCTCCTACTTCAACAGCCAGCGCATGATGCGGCGCTATGCCAGCGAGGTGTACCTGCGCTGAGGAGGCAGGGCACCCGCGCGCGCACCACGCGTTTGGCCGTTCTTTTCTTACGTTATCAACCTTGGTGCGCCGTGCCATGCGGCAGCGCGACGTGCCACCCCGAGACGACGTGGTCCAGCACCTGGCAGCGGCTGTGCGACACGCTGTCGTCCTCGCCCAGCACGGCGGCGGCGATCTCGCACAAGCGCGTGCGCACGGCCGGATCGAGGATGGGCGCCATCATCCGGTCGACGCGCGCCCGGTCACCGTCCTGCAGCCAGGAGCGGTCGCACAGGGACGTGCCCGCCTCCTGCAGCACCTGGTCCATGCGCAGCGCCACGTACCGCGGATCCAGCCCCAGCCGCGCGAAGGCATCGACGGCCGCCAGGCGCTCGATCAGCTGCGCCGGCGTGCGTCCATCGGGCGCCAGCAGCAGCGCCAGCAGCCCCGCCAGCGCCTCGCGCGGGGCGGGCATCGCATCGCGTTCGATCGGCATCGTCGTCTCCTCGTGCACCGACAACAGGTCCCCACTGTGTCCGAGGTGGTGCCGCAGGCCATTGCGCTGACTCACTCGCCGGCGCACGCCGCGTGTCTTGCGCATGCGCAATGCCCTGCGCCGCCCGGTTTCTAGACTGCCCGCAGCAGCCCTTCCATCGGCTGATTCGACGTCGGAGATTCCCATGCGCCTGCTGATCACGCTGACCATCGCCGTGCTGGCACTGGCCGGCTGCGAGACGCCGCCCACCAAGGAGCAGGCAGGCGCGGTGCTCGGCGGCGTCATCGGCGGCGTGATCGGGGCCGAGGTCGGCCACCACGGCACCGCCGCCACCATCATCGGCACCATCGCGGGCGCGGCCATCGGCGCGTCGATCGGCCGCACGATGGACGAGTCCGACCGCCAGCGCACCGCCTACGTGCTGGAAACCACGCCGGTCGGGCGCGCCGGGCACTGGGTCAATCCTGACACCGGCGCCGCCTACCGCGTCACGCCCACGCGCACCTTCGATCACCATGGCACGCCATGCCGCGAATACACCGTGGACGCGCGCATCGGCGGCCGGCCGGAGCAAGTGCACGGCACGGCTTGCAGGCAGGCCGACGGCAGCTGGCGCACCACCCCGTGAAGACGTGCGGCCCTCCATGCACGCCCTGCCCCTGCCCCTTCCGCTGAGCAGCGCACAGGTCGCCGTCCGCCTCGCCGAGATCGCCGACTGGCTCGACATCCGCAACGCCGATGCCTTCCGCGTGAGGACCTACCGGCAGGCCGCACGCACCCTCGGCACCTGGGGCGGCCAGGCGCGGCACCTGCTGCAGGACCAGGCTGCGCTGCCGGGCATCGGCGCCGACCTGGCCGGCAAGATCAACGAGATCGCCACCACCGGCAGCTGCGCATTGCTGGACGAGCTGCGCCAAGACCTGCCCGTGCAGCTGCTCGAGTTGCTGCGCCTGTCCGGCCTGGGGCCCAAGCGCGTGGGCATCCTGCATCGTGCGCTGGGCATCGACACGGTGGCGCAGCTGCACGCCGCGGCGCACGCAGGGCAGCTGCGCGCGTTGCCCGGGTTCGGGCCGAGACTGGAGCAGCAATTGCTGGACGCCAGTGCCCCGCAAAGGAAGCGGCCACGCCGCTGCCCGCTCGCCGAGGCCGAACGCGTGGCCGAAGAACTGCTCGCGCAACTGCGCTCGCTGCCCGGCGTCACGCATGCCGTGGCCGCAGGCAGCCTGCGGCGCCGGCGCGAGTGGGTGGACGACCTGTCGCTGCTGGCGACGGTGTCACCAGGCAGCGACGCCCTGCTGCGTTTCGTGCAGGGACCTCGGGTGCGGCGGGTGCTGGCCAGCGGGCGCACCCGCGCAAGCGTCGTGCTGGACAACGACCTGCAGGTGGACGTGCGGGCCGTGCCGGCAGAGAGCTTCGGGGCCGCGTGGCTCTGCCTCACCGGCAGCAAGGCCCATCACGCCGCGCTGCGGCGCATCGCCCGGCACCAGGGCCTGAAGCTGAACGAATGCGGGCTCTTCCGCGGCGGCCGGCGCGTGGCCGGCGCCACCGAGGCCGAGGTCTATCGCGCCTTGGGCCTTCCGCTCATCGATCCGGTGCTGCGCGTGGCACGCGGCGAGGTCGAGGCCGCGGACCTCCCGGTGGCACCGCGCGCTGCGCCGCCGCCGCCGGTGGTGCCCGCCGCGCATCACGCTGCAGCGCCATGAACTCGCGCTCGAACAGCGTCGCCACCGACTCCGGGTCCGGCACCAGGCCCGCATCGGCCATCACCCCCAGCGTGACCTGCCCGGCATAACTCAGGATGCTGACGCCCATGCCCATCTCATTGCCGGGGTGCGGCACCCAGAACATCAGGCGCTCGATCGGCACGCCGGCGAAGCGCCGCTGCTCCAGCGGACCGGCCACGTTGGTCAGCACCAGGCTGGCCTTGCCGCCGAACAGGCCGCTGGCGATGTCCTCCACCGCCTTCGGTCCCTGGCCGAACAGCTCCATCAGGAAGCGCATCGCCACCGCTTCGGTCGAGTGCTTGAGCACGTCCATGCGCGCCTTGGCCTCGGCCAGCCGGCGTCCGGGCTGCGGCTCGGCGACCGGCAGCTCGAGCACCACCAGGCCGAACTCGTTGCCCAGCTGGCCGCGGCGTTCCGGCGGGCGCAGGTCCACCGGCACCATCGCCCGCAGCGTCTGCCGGTCGACGTCGACCCCCCGGCGCTGCAGGTAGGCGCGCAAAGCGCCCGCCAGGGCCGCCACCAGCACGTCGTTGACCTTGGCGTGCGCGCCCGCGGCCACCGCCTTCACCGCCTGCAGCCGCAGCGGCCGCGACCAGGCCAAGCGCTGGCGCAGGCCGAACTCGCCCTTCAGCGGCGACGGCGGATCGTCCGCCTTCAGCAGCTCGCCCGCCAGCGCGCCGATGCCATCGGCCACCGTGCCGATCGCCTCCAGCGCCTCGTGCACCAGCGGCAGCCCGGGCGCTGCCGCGGCAGGACCGGTGCCGGCGGGCGGCGGTGCGGGGGCAGCGGGCAAGGGCTGGTCCGCATCGAACAGCTGTTGCGCCACGGCCATCATCGCGCCGCCATCGCCGATGCAGTGGTGGCTGCGCATCACCAGCGCACTGCCCGGTCCGACCCTGTCCACCAGCGTCCATTGCCACAGCGGCGCGTCATGGTCCAGCGGCGTGCTGGCCAGGTCCGACACCAGGCGGCGCAGCGCCGCCTCGTCGCGCGGCGCCGGCAGCGCCACGTGCCGCAGGTGCCGCTCCAGGTCCACCTCCACGGTGCGCCAGTGCGGCACCGGCAGCGCCAGGCCGGTCTCGACCACGCGCTGCCGGAAGCGCTCGAAGCGCAGCAGGCGATGGCGGCAGACCTCGCGCACACGCCCGATGTCGAGCGGCCGGCGCGTCACGAGCATGCCGGTCACTATCGCTGGACTGACGCGTCCATCCATGTGCAGCCAGGCCGCATCCACGGGGCTCATGCGCTGGTCGGCGCTGCTGCTCGATTCCATCGTCCGTCCGCCATCCTGGTCATCACGCGTTCGATCATCCGCCGCCGTGGCCGGCGCCGAATTGCGCAGGCGCAGGCGCAGGCGCACGTGCACGCCAGGCGCCGCGCGGCGCCGGGCGCTGCCGCGGTGGCCGTGCGCGTTGAGCACGCGCAAGCCCCCGGCCCGCCACCGCCTGCAGCATGGCGGCCTGCCCATTGCGCGGGCAGCTCCCGTCGATGCACAGCCTCCGATCCGATGAACACGCCCTTCGATGCCGCCCACCTCTCCCGCTTCCTGGCCCTGGCCACGCTGACGTTCTGCGGCGGCGTGGACGCGGCCGATCGGCCGCCCGCAGCGGCAGCGCCGCGCTACATCGTCGGCGGCGTCACGGACGATGAACGGGGCGTGCTTCGCGCCCGCATCGAGGCCCACAGCCTGTGGCTGATCACCGCGGCATCGAAGACCGGCGCCTACCTGGTCGACGTGGACGTGCAGGTGCGCGACGAACGCCAGCGCCTGGTCTTCGACGAGCGCCTGGCCGGGCCCTGGCTGCTCATCGACCTGCCACCGGGGCGCTACGAGATCAGGGCCCTGTCCGGCGGGCAGGCGCAGCGGCGGGTCACCACCATCCATGCCGGCGACCACCGGCAGGTCATCTTCTACTTCGACACCGAAGGCGAGGTCCTGCCGCGGCAGTGAGCACCCGGGGGCTGATGTCGATCAAGGGCCGGACAAAGGCAATGTCCACAATGGACCATCCCCATTCGATCCGGCCTGGGCAGCGATGCGCGGGCCGCAGTGGACCATGAGTGAACCCAACTTCACGCTGGAACTGCGCCAGCAGTCGGACTTCCGATTCGAGGTCGATTTCAAGACCCCCGGCCTGCCGCTGCTGGTGACCGACGAACCGCCGCCGCTCGGTGGCGGCGCGGGCCCCAATCCGGCCCGCCTGCTGGGCGCCGCGGTGGCGAACTGCCTCGCGGCCAGCCTGCTGTTCTCGCTGCGCAAGTTCAAGAACGATGCGCAGCCGCTGCGCGCGCTGGCGACGGTGTCGATGCTGCGCAATGCGCAGGGACGCCTGCGCATCGCCCGCATCGCGGTGGACCTGCACCTCTCGGCAGCGGCCACCGCCATCCGTTCGCTCGACCGCATCCTGGCGCAGTTCGAGGACTTCTGCGTCGTCACGCAGAGCGTGCGGGCCGGCATAACTGTCGACGTACGCGTCATCGACGCCACGGGTGCCGTGCTGCCGCTGCCGCAGCCACCCGCCGACACCGGCCTCCCGCAACCAGCCGCCGCCCAGCCGGCCTGACCGGGCACAGGTCTCAGTGCGCCATCAGCAGCGGCACCGGCGGCCGCTGCAGCACGGTGTGCGAGGCACCGCCGAACAGCAGTTCGTGAAGCGGGCCGTGGCCCTGGCAACCCATCACCAGCAGGTCGACCGCCTCGCGCCGCGCGAGCGCCAGCAGCGCTTCGCCGGGCCCTCCGGCCGCCTGCGGCCGGGTAGACAACTCGGCCGCCTGCGGCCGGGTCGACAGCTCGGCCGACTGCGGCCGGGCCGACAACTCGGCCGCCTGCGGCCGGGTCGGCACCTCGGACACCTGCGGCCGGGCCAGCGACTCGGCCGCCTGCGGCCAGGGCACCAGCTCGGCCGCGATGCGGTGGCACTGCAGGTAAGCGCGGATCGGCGCATCGCCCGTGCCCGCGTGCGGCGAGCCATCGAGCACCAGCACGCGGCCCGCCGCCTGCAGCCACGGCTGCGCCGCGGCCAGTGCATGCACCGCCGCCGGCGAGGCATCCCAGCCCACCAGCACCGTGCGCGGCCGGGGCTGCAGCCGCGCCGCGGCGGGCAGCACGAGCGCCGGCCGGCCGCTGGCGGACAGCAGGCACTCGGCCAGGCCGGCCGGCGGCCCTTCGGGCACGGCCGGATCGTGCACGCCCAGCAGCAGCAGGTCGGCATAGGCCGCCTCGGCCAGCAGATCGGCGCGGCCGCCTTCGGGCCCCGGCTCGCGCCACCGCATCGGCACGGCCGCCTCTCCACGCCTGGAATCGCGCATCGACTCGCGCATCGACTCGAACAGCCTTCGCGCATGTTCGTACGCCGCGCGATCGGCCCGCGCCAGCAGCTCGCCCGGCTCGTCGGACACCACGGTGGCCATCGGCGCGGCCGGCGGCTCGGCGGCGAACACGCCGGTCAGCGCCGCGCCGTGGTGGGCCGCCAGCGCCCACGCCGTGCGCAGCCGCGGCTCGGCCGCCGCAGTGGCATCGAGCTGGACCAGGAGGGTGCGGATGGAGGACATGGCGCGGCCCTCAACCCACGGTCTCGCGCACCGGCACCACCGGCGCCAGCGCCGCCGCCACCGCGTTGTCGACCCCATGCAGCCAGGTGATGCGCAGCCCCTCGGTCACCGACGCGGGCACGTCGTGAAGGTCCTTCTCGTTGCGCGCCGGCAGCAGCACGCCGGCCAGGCCGGCGCGCTGCGCGGCAAGCAGCTTCTCCTTGATGCCGCCCACGGGCAGCACCAGCCCGCGCAGGCTGATCTCGCCCGTCATCGCCAGGTCGTGCCGCACCGGCCGGCCGGTGAACAGCGACGCCAGCGCCACGAACATCGCCACGCCCGCGCTGGGCCCGTCCTTGGGGATGGCGCCGGCCGGCACGTGCACGTGCACGTCCACGCCCTCGAAGGCCTCGCTGTCGATGCCCAGCGACTCGCAGCGCGACTTCACCAGGGTCAGCGCCGCCTGCGCGCTCTCCTTCATCACCTCGCCCAGCTGGCCGGTCAGGATCAGCCGGCCCTTGCCGAGCGTGCGCGTCGCCTCGATGAACAGGATGTCCCCACCCACCGGCGTCCACGCCAGGCCGGTGGCCACGCCCGGCAGGCTGACGCGCGCCGCGCCCTCGCGCTCGTGAGGCGCGGGGCCGAGGATGGCCGCGAGCCCCGCGGCATCCACCTGCACGCGGGCCTGCGGGTCCTGCGCGACCCGCATGGCCGCATGGCGCATCACGCGGCCGATCTCGCGCTCCAGCTGGCGCACGCCGGCCTCGCGGGTGTAGCCGGCCACCAGCGCGCGCAGCGTGCCGGGCTGCAGCACGCACTGCGCCTCGCTCAAGCCGCATTGCGCGCGCTGGCGCGGCACCAGGTAGGCCTCGGCGATCTGCAGCTTCTCTTCCTCCGTGTAGCCGGGCAGCTCGATGACTTCCATGCGGTCGCGCACCGGGCCGGGCACCTGCTCGATCACGTTGGCGGTGGCGATGAAGACGACACGGCTCAGGTCGAAGGGCAGGCCCAGGTAGTTGTCGCGGAAGGTGCTGTTCTGCTCCGGGTCCAGCACCTCCAGCAGCGCCGCGTTGGGGTCGCCGTGCGCGCCGGCGCCGAGCTTGTCGACCTCGTCGAGCATCATCACGCAGCCGCGCGATCCCGCCTTGCGCAGGCCCTGCACGATGTTGCCCGGCAGCGCGCCGATGTAGGTGCGGCGGTGGCCGCGGATCTCCGCCTCGTCGTGCACCCCACCCAGCGAGACGCGCACGAAAGGCCGCCCCAGCGCCCGCGCGATGCTCTGGCCGAGCGAGGTCTTGCCCACGCCCGGCGGCCCCACGAAGCACAGGATGGGCGCGCGGCCGCTGGGGTTCAGCTTCTGCACGGCCAGGTACTCGAGGATGCGCTGCTTGACGCGTGCCAGGCCGTGGTGGTCGGCGTCCAGCACCGTGCGCGCCGCCGCCAGGTCGATCGGCGCCTCCTCCGGCGCCGCCCACGGCAACTCGACCAGCCAGTCCAGGTAGTTGCGCAGCAGCGCCTGTTCGCCGGACCCTTCCGACAGGCGCTTCAGCCGCGCCAGCTCCTTGCGCGCGTGGGCCTCGGTCTCGGCATTCATGCCCGCGGCCGCGATGCGCTGCTCCAGCTGCACCAGGTCCGCGTCCTCGGCCTTGTCCTCGCCCAGCTCATGCTGGATCGTCTTCAATTGCTCGCGCAGCAGGTATTCGCGCTGGCGGTCGTCGATCTTTTCCTTGGTGCGCTGGCCGATCTCCTGCGACAGGCGCAGCACCTCGATGCGGCGCATCAGCAGGGCCAGCACCTGCTGCAGGCGCTCTTCCGGATGCACGATCTCGAGCAGGCGCTGCTTCTCGACCACCTCCACGTCGAGCAACCCAGCCACCACGTCTCCTAACTGCCATGGTGTGCGGGTAGCCTGCAGCGCGTGCGCCAGCTCGGCCGGCACGCCCGGCAGCAGCGTCACCAGTTCGATGGCGTGCTCGCGCAGCTGCAGGTCCAGCGCCTCCAGGCGCGGCGTGATCGGCACGCCCTCGGGCAAGCGCTCGATGCGCGCGGCCAGGAACGGGTAGCCCGCGACCAGCTCGACCAGGCGGAAGCGCTGCATCCCCTGGCACACCGCCTGGTGCCGGTCCGGTTTCGCGGCGCCGTGCTGCACCAGCTTGGCCAGCGTGCCGACGTCGCACAGGTTCGCGCGGCCGGGGTCGTCGATGGCCGCATCCTTCTGCAGCACGATGCCCAGCGGCACGTCCGCCGCCAGCGCATGCTGCAGCGCGGCTACCGACTTCGGCCGGCCGACCGCGATCGGCACCAGCGCATGCGGAAACAGCACGACGTTGCGCATCGGCACCAGGGCCACCACGTCGGGCGGCAGGGCCGGGATCTTGGCTGCATCGCTCATGGGATCTCCCGCGTTCATCGCCTCTTCACTCGCCACCGGCGAGATGACGACCCATGCTATTGAGCGGCGCGCAGCCTCGATTGAGGTTGCGCAAGCGCGGCCGACGGCTGCTGCCTAGCATGCTTCCCGAGGCCCGCGCCGCGGGCCGCCACCGAAGGAGAGTCACGATGAGCACCCAGGTCGACGCGCTGAGGGCGGACTTGAAGCAGGACGTGCGCAACGTCGTCAACGACACCGAACAACTGCTGAAAGCAGCGGCCCGCCAGGGTGACGACGGGCTGGCCGAATTGCGCGGGCGGCTGGAGCTGCAGCTGCGCCACCTGCGCGCCGAGCTGGGCGACCTGGAGGCCAGCGCGCTGCAGCGGGCACGCGCCGCCGCGCACAGCGCGGACCAGACCGTGCGCGCCCATCCCTACGGCGCCATCGGCCTGGCCGCCGCGGCGGGCCTGCTGGTGGGCTTCCTGGCGGCGCGCCGCTGAAGCAGCACGGACCACGCCGCCTGGCGTGGCGCCGCGGCGCCACGGCGAACGGCACGATCCGCAGGGCGCGGAGCGCGTCGAAGGCCGCGCCGGTCACGGTCCGCCGCCGGTGCCCGCGTCCGCCCCACCCTCGCCGCTGCCCGACCGCGGCGCCTGTGCCAGCAGTTCGTCCACCAGCCCGAGCAGTTGCTCGCCCGACTGCACGATCAATGCCGCCTGCCGTGCCAGTGCCGGGTCGTGCGCAGCCAGCTGCACCCGCAGCAGCTGTCCGAAGCCCAGGATCGCATTCAGCGGCGTGCGCAGCTCGTGGCTCATGCGCGACAGGAACTGCGCGCGCGCCTGCGCCAGTTGCTCGGCCACCAGTGCGCGCGAGTGCTCGCGCGCCAGCGCTGCCTCGCTGCGCAGCCGGTACAGCGCGAAATCGATCGCCGTCTGCAGCGCATCGGCATCGAAGGGCTTGGTCACGAAGCCGTACGGCCGCGTGGCCAGCGCACGCTGCAGGGTCGCGCTGTCGCGGTACGCGGTGAGGAAGACCACGGCCAGGCCGTCGCGGCGGCTCAGGTCCTCGGCCGCCTCGATGCCGTCGCCGCGCCCCTGCAGGTTGATGTCCATCAGCACGACGTCGGGGTGCGTGGCCTCGGCCAGCTCGATCGCCCGCTGCGCCGAGTGCGCGATGCCCAGCACCAGATACCCGCGCGACTCGAGCAGCAGGCTCAGGTCCAGCGCGACGATGGCATCGTCTTCGACGATCAGGACGCGGACGGGGACGCTTGGCGCGGCCATGCCGTGTTGCTCCTTCAGCCCCGGAAGGGGACCTGCACCCAGGCGGTCGTGCCGCCGCCGGGCGTGGCCTCGTGGTGCAGCTCGCCGCCCAGCTGCGCCGCGAGGCCGGCGGCCAGCTGCCGGCCCAGCGTGGCACGGCCTGCCGGCGCCAGCGGCAGGCCGCAGCCATCGTCGATGACCGCGACGACCAGGCCGGTCTCGTTGGGCTGCACGCGCACCGTCACGGTGCCGGAGCGGCCATCCGGGAACGCATGCTTCAGGCTGTTCACGACCAGCTCCGTCATCAGCAAGCCCAGCGGCACCGCGTCGTCGAGGCCGATCATCACGTCGGCCACGTCCGCCACCAGCCGCACGGGACCGGCACCTTCGCAACCGTGGCCCACGCCGAGCTGGCGGACCAGGCTGGGTACATAACGCACCAGAGACACGTGCGTGCCGTCCGGAGTGTCCAGCAGCTGCTCGTGCACCAGCGCCATCGCGCGCACACGCTCAGCGGCATCGGCCAGGGCCTCGCGCGCGGCGTCGTCGGTCACGCCGCGGCCCTGCAGCCGCAGCAGGCTGAGCACCACCTGCAGGTTGTTCTTGACGCGGTGGTACACCTCCTTCAGCAGCGTGTCCCGCTCGGCCAGTGCCTGCGCCAGCGCCTGCTCGTCCTGCACGCGCCGCGTCACGTCGGTCACCAGCGCGACGAAACCCCGCACCTGCCCGTCGCGCAGGTCGGGCAGGTAGCTGGCATGGCTGTGCCGCGTGACCCCGTCGGGCCCGACGATCGTGCGCTCGAACTCCTGCCGCTCGCCCGCCAGCACCCGCTCGATGAACGGCCGGTTCTTCATGTACAGCTCCGGCCCGAGCAGCTCGGCGATCGTCCGGCCCTCGATCTCCGCGGGCGCCTTGCCGAACCAGCGCAGGTAGTCGGCATTGGCCAGGTGGTTGCGGCCGTCGCGGTCCCAGTAGCCGATCATCGCGGGCACATGGTCGACCACCAGCCGCAGCAGCGCCTCGCGTTCGGCCTGCGCGCGCGCACGCCGCGCCAGCTCCTCGCCCAGCGACTCCAGGCGCCCGGCCAGCGCGCCGAGTTCGTCCGCCTGCGGCGGGGTGGATGGCGCGGCCGGCGCCGCAGCGTCCACCGCCGCCCGCAGCCGCACCATCGGGTCCAGCACGCGCCGCGCCATCATCGTCCCCAGCAGCCCCCACAGCAGGCCGAGCACGGTGGTGGCGGCCAGCGCCAGCGCCATGGTCCGCCGCGCGGCGAGGTCCCTGCGCTCGCCGAGCGCGCGCTCGCGCTCGCGGGCGTTGTCCGCCAGGGCCTGCCCGGCCGCGAGCAGCCGGTCCACCGCCAGCTCGTGGCGCCGCGCGTGCAGCCCGGCATCGGCGCCAGGAGCCGCTTCGCGCTGAAGCTCGGCGAACAGCTCCGGCAGCAGCTGCACCTGCTCGGGTCGCGCCGGCCGCTCGATGCCGGGAACGGCACCGGCCTCGCCGCGCGCGGCGGCAAGGGCCCCTTCCAGCCGGCGGTAGCGGGCCAGCCACTGGTCGCGCGCGCGGGGTTCGCGGTACAGCAGGAACTCCTGCGTCAGCATCAGCAGGCCGGCCATCTCGCGGGCCACCGTGGCGCTGGCCCGGTGGGCCGCATCGAGCCTGCGCGTGTCCTGCACCATCCACCCCAGCACGGTGACGGCGACCGCGGCCAGCAGCAGGCCCACGACGATCAGCAGCTCGAACCGGCGGCGCAGGCTGATGCGCGGACGCAGGCGCGCAGGCCGAGGCGCGCTCACGGCACCACCACCGTCGCGGCATGCGGGCTCGCCGATGCCAGCGGCCCGGGCCGCAGGTGGCCGAGGAAGTTCGGCATCGAACCCTGGGCATGCCCGGACCGCAGGGCCCAGCGGGCCTGCTCTTCCAGGCGGTGCAGCAGCGACTGGCGCAGCTCGACCGCATAGTGCACGTCCGGCAGCACCCAGGCCACCGCCGCTTCGTCCAGCCCCAGCCGGCGCCGCAGGATGGCATGGGCCTGTTCGGGTTCGGCCTCGATGAAGCGCACGGCCCGCAGCAGCGCGCGCAACAGCGCGGCCAGCTCGGCATCATGGCTTCGGTCCAGTGCCGCGGACGCGACGAGGCTCCAGCTCTCGACGTGCTGCCGGCGGTCGCTCAGCACCTGCGCCTCATCCCCCAGCGAGCGTGCGGTGCGCCAGGCGAAAGGCTCGAACAGGGCGATCGCATCGACACGGCCGGACTGGAGCGCCCCGGCGGCATCCTCCGGTTCCAGCGCGACGAGGGTCACCCGGCCGGGGTCGACACCCGCGCCGAGCAGGTTCAGCTCCAGAAGAAAGTGCGCCGAGGTGCCGATGAAGGTGCCCACCCGCCGGCCTGCCAGGGCCTGCACGCTGTCCACGCCGCGGGAGCGGCGGGTGATGATCTTGGCGTCGTTGCGCGATGAGGCGATGGTCGCGATCACGCCAAAGCGCTGCCCCTGCAGCGCGGCGCGCACGATCGGCAGGGCCGCGGACGTCGCCAGGTCGGCACCGCCGGCCAGCGTGCGCTCCAGGCAGCGGCGCCCGGTTTCGCAGTCGGCCACGTTGACGGCCACGCCCTCGGCCGCGAAGAAGCCGCGCTGCTCGGCCACGTAGACCGGCAGGTTCAGCGCCGACAAGGACGTGGCCAGCACCAGCGGCCGCCCGGCCTGTGCCGCCGTGCACCAGCCGGCCACCAGCAGCACGCCAACCCATGAGGCGCGCAGCCAACGCCGCGGCAACGCGCGGCCAAAGCGAAGCATTCGCATGCGGCCCCTCTGCGCGTGGCGGCTTGCAGTCCACGCCCTGTTGATCGACATCTTGCATGCCCCCCGCCCACCCGCGCTTGATGATGCTCAAGCGCGAACCGACGCATCCGCCTAGAGTGGCCCCGATGCCGCCCAGAGCATCCCCGCGCAGGCCCCGATGAGCTTCAGCTTCGATCGCAAGTACCTTGTCGCGCTCGCCGTGTCGGCCGGCGCCCTCGTCGCGCTGGGGGCGCTGGGCGTGCAGTCGACCAGCCGCCTGCGCGACACGCTGGCCGAGGTCTCCAAGGCCCACGAGGCGCAGGCCATCCTGTCGGAGATCCAGTCCACGCTGATCGACATGCAGGGCAGTGCGCACCTGCATGCGTTGACGGGGCAGGACGAATCGCTGGCCCCTTTCCGCGCCGGCACCCAGCGGCTGCCGCTGCTGCTGGACCGGGCCGAGGCGCTGATCGAGCCTGGCGCCGACCTGCTCGACCTGCGCAATCTGGCGATGGCCAAGCATGACCAGCTGGCCCTGCTGGTGAAGCAGGCGCAGCAGAACCGCGCGGCGGCAGCCGACAGCCTGCGCAGCGGCGCCGGCCAGGCGAGCACGGACCGCATGCGCACGCTGCTGGATCGGCTGGATGCCGCCGAGCGCACGCACCTGGCACAGCGCCAGGAGGCGGCCGGGCGCGTCATCAGCCGCAACAACCGCTTGTCCATGCTGCTGGGCACGGTGTGCGTGCTGCTGCTGATCGGCGTCTACGCGCTGATGCGCGCCGAACTGCGCAGCCGCCAGCGTGCGCAGGCGGCCGAGCAGCAGACCCAGGCGACGCTGGAGGCCCGGGTGGCGGAACGCTCGGAGGCGGTGCACCAGGCCACCGCCGCGCTCGCGCTGAGCGAAGCGCGGCTGCGCATGATCTTCGAGACCGCCAGCGAAGCCATCCTCACCATCGACGACGACCAGACCATCGTGATGGCGAATGCAGCGGCCGCCCATATCTTCGGTTATGAACAGGCGCAGCTTGTCGGGTCCTCGCTGGATCGGCTGATCCCGCTGCGGCACCGCGCCCGGCACCGCCGCGACGTGGCGGCCTTCGGCCACACGGCGGAGGTGCGGCGGGTCATGGGCAGGACGGCCGAGGTGCACGGCGTGCGATCGGACGGCAGCGAGTTCCCGGCCGAAGCCGCCATCTCGCACGCCAGCCTGCAGGGCCACCACCTCTACACCGTGGTCGTGCGCGACGTCACGCGGCGGCGCCAGGCCGAGCGCGAGCTGCGCGACAGCGAACTGCGCCAGCGCCGCCTGCTGGAGCTGCTGCCCGACGCGGTGCTGATCGACACCGGCGACCGCGTCACCTACGTGAATGCGGAGGCCCAGCGGCTGTTCGGCGCCACCGCAGCGGCGCTGATCGGGCGCGCGCCGCTGGAGCTGGTCGACCCCGGCTCGCGCCGGCTGGCGCGCATGCACCTCGCGGCGCTGAAGTCGGGCCGCCATGCGCAGCGCGGCGCGGAGCTGGACATCCTGCGCCTCGACGGCAGCCGGCGCAGGGTGGAATCCACCACCGCCAGCGTCATCGACGATGGCGAGACCTCCATCGTGATGGTGCTGCGCGACGTCACCGAGCTGCGGCGCATCGAAGCCGAACTGGCGCGATCGCACCAGGACCTGCAGCGCCTGGTCGCCTCCCAGCACGAGGTGCTGGAGACGGAGCGCCGGCGCATCGCGCGCGAACTGCACGACGACCTGCAGCAGACGCTGGCGGCGATCAAGATCGACCTCGCCGCGGCCGTCTCGCAGGGGGCCGCCCGGCCGGGGGCGACCGAGGCGCTGCGCAGCGCGCGCGCGCTGGCGGACCAGGCCATCGACTCGACGCGGCGCATCATCGGCGACCTGCGGCCGCAGATCCTCGACGACCTGGGCCTGGTGCCGGCGCTGCAGTTGCTGGCCAGCCAGTTCGAGCAGCGCACCGCCATCGCCTGCGCGCTCGACGCCGACGAGGAGACGCTGCACGGGGTGCTGTCCCCGCAAACCTCGACCGCCCTCTTCCGCATCGTGCAGGAGGCACTGCACAACGCCGCCCGGCACGCGCGCGCGCAGCGGGTGGCCATCGAGCTGAGCGCGCAGCCGCAGGGCATCACGCTTCGGGTGGCCGACGATGGCATCGGCATGCCGCCCGCGGAGGAACGGCGCCCTGGCGCCGTGGGCCTGATCGGCATGCACGAACGGGCACGCCTGCTGCAGGGCACGCTCGAGGTGGCCCCGGCCGAGCCGCACGGCACGGTGGTTCAGGTGAGCATCCCCTTGCCTCAGGCTTGAAGCCGTTCAGTGCCGGCCGACGTGCAGGCCGAGGTGCAGGCCGAACCAGCTGGCCGCATGGTGGGCCGCGGTCTCGAAACAGCCAGGCTCGGAGAAGCAGCCGTGGGCGCCGGGCACGGTCTCCAGCCGCCAGGCCCCGGGCAGGCGGCGCAGTGCCGCCCGGTCCAGGGCAGCCAGCGTCTCGGCGTCGGCACCGCCGACGACCAGCAGCGTGGGCAGGCGCAGCAGCGGCAAGGCCGCCAGCCCCGCCTGCAGGTGCCCGCCGCAGGCCGCCACGGCCTGCAGGCGGCCGCGCCGGGCGGCCGCGGCCTGCAGCACGGCACCGGACGCCGGCCCCAGGCCGAGCAGGCCCAGCGGAAGCCGCCGCAGGTCCTGGTGGTCGCCGACGGCGTCGATCGCCATGCCGAGCAACTGCGCCATGGCCCGGCCGCCGCCGTTCCCTTCCGGCGCGCCGCAGTCGTGGAACAGCAGCGCCTGGCCCTGGCCGCCGAATATCTCTTCCAGCATGCAGCGGTGCGCCGCCGCGCCCTCGGCCTGCAGCGGCATGGCGCAGATCACGAGGCCGTGCAGGCCGGGGCCGGGGATCGGTCCGTTCAACAAGCAGGCATCAGCCGTCCTGGGCCGTACTTCTGCGCCGATGACGAGGGGATTGGCAAGCATGGCCCAGCATGAAGCCGGTGCCCATGGTTGACGTTGCGCAAGCTCACTTGTCCATCCGGCTCATTCCGGGGCACCGCCCGACACCGGCTGCCCACCGCCATCGGAGCGGATGCCGCGCTCCATGCCGTAGCGGATCAGCGCGGCGGTGGACGTCAGCTGCAGCTTGTCCATGATGCGCCGCTTGTGCGAGCTGATGGTCTTGACCGACAGGTGCAGTTCGTCGGCGATCTCGCTCAGGCTCTGGCCGGAGACGATGCGGCCGAGCACGTCGAACTCGCGGTCGGACAGGTCGTCGCTGCCCCCGCCCCGCCGCGATCCTTCGTGCAGGCCGATCAGCACCTGCTGCGCCAGACGCTCGCTGGCATAGGCGCCGCCGGCCACGATGCGGTTCACCGCGCTGACCAGCTCGTCGCCCGCCCGGTCCTTGGTCAGGTAACCGTTGGCACCCGACTTGAAGGCGCGCACCGCGTACTGCTCTTCCGCATGCATGCTCAGCACCAGCACCGGCAGGTTGCCGATCTCCGCGCGGATGCGCTTGATCAGGTCCAGCCCGTTCATGCCGGGCATCGACAGGTCCACGACGGCCGCATCCAAATGCTGCTCGCGCAGCAGCGCGAGCGCCTGGAAGCCGCTCGCGGCCTCGACGACTTCCCAATCCGGGCAGGCCCCGGTGAGCACGCGCGCCAAGCCCTCGCGAACGATCGCATGGTCATCGACGATGAGCAGGCGCAACGCGGCCACTTCCACTCCTCCACCCAGGGAATCTAGTCGGATCCTGGATCTTTGGCGAGCTTGCGGATTGATGCAGCGCAAGCCGCGCTTGGCCCGTGGTCCCCGCGCCACGCAGGTTACGGAACGTTCGGAATACGGAAGGAATACGGAAGGAATACGGAACGTTCGGAAATTTCCGAATGGGCATCGGATTCCGGCCGGCCATTCCTGCGCATTTGGCGGAAGCCGCGGCGCGCCTGATGCCGATTGGCCTGTGCACGGCCATCGCCGATGCTTGGCACCACTCATTGCAGAACGCACAAAAGGAGAACGCGAATGGACTACGCGTGGGCAACGACCTCCCCTGCCGCACTCCCGACTGACCTGGCGGAAGACGCGCCGTTCTGTTCCTCCCAGTCACGGACCGCGCCGGACGACCTCTGGATCGGTGACCTCGCGGCCCGGGAAGCCGTCGCCCACGGCCTGCTGCCGCCGCGGCAGCAGCGCGTGCCGGCCGGCATGACGCTGGTGCACGAGAACGCGGCGGCGCACTGCTTCCACATGGTGCGGGCCGGCGACTTCAAGCTGTGCAAGGTCAGCGCCGACGGCTACGAGCAGGTGCTGGATTTCGCCGGCCGCTTCGACGTGCTCGGCTTCGACGGGCTGGGCACGGGCCGCTACGCGGCCGCCGCGGTGGCACTGGAGGATGCATCGGTCTACACCATGGGCGTGGCCGAGGCCGAGGCGCTGCGGCGCGCGTCGCCCGCCTTCGACCACCAGTGGCAGGTCACGCTCAGCCGCCAGCTGTCGCGCCTGGGCGAGCTGGCGGTGCTGATGGCCGCCGTCAGCGCCGACCGGCGCGTCGCGCGCTTCCTGCTGCAGCTGTCGCGGCGCATGGCCGATTGCGGCCAATCGCCGCGCCGGCTGCGGCTGCGCATGAGCCGGCGCGACATCGCCAGCCACCTGGGCCTGGCGCACGAGAGCATCAGCCGCGCGCTCGGCACGCTGGCCGCGCTGGGCCTGGTGCTGGTCCACTTCCGCGACATCGAGATCGCCGACCACGCCGCGCTCGAGCGCTTCGCGCGCTGCACCCGTGGCGGCGAGCCGGTGCGCAGCGCCACCGCCTCGCGCGCCGCCCGGGTGGCCTTGCAGCGCGCGGCCCAGCCGGCGCTGGCGCAGGCGGCATGACGGGAACGTCTGGCGTTTGGGACGCGAGGGAGGCGGCAGGAGAGCGCCGCGTCATTGGGGCGTCAGGGGCCATCGGGCCTTGACCCCGGGGCCGAAGATTCAATCGGCTTGTGCCGGGCCGAACGCACCCGGGCTGAGCATCGCCCACTCCCTGGCCGGGCGCGGCACCAGCAGCACCGGGATCTCGCAGTGGCCGAGCACATAGGTCGTTACTGATCCCATCACCGCACCGGCCATGGCCGTCCGGCCATGGGTGCCCATCACGATGAGATCGAACTGCCCTTCCTTCGCGAAGCGCACGATCTGCTCGCCCGCAGAGCCGATGGCGCGCCGCGTCTCCATCTGCCATCCCTGCTGCATCGCGAAGCGGCGGACGGGTTCCAGCACGCGGTGCGCCTCCTCGTCGTACCACTCCGCGATCGACGCCACGGGCAGGAAGGCCGCGGCGCGGGCGGGCATGGGCTCGACCACGGTGAACGCGGTGCAGTGGTGGTGGTTGGGCAGCAGTTCGTCGCGCGCGCCCAGCACGGCCAGCATGTGCAGGCTGCTGACGCTGCCATCGACCGCGAGTAGCACGTTCATGGTCCGCCTTCCGATCAGGCGCTGGCGCGCTGGCCGCGTGCACGCCGCGCGCCTTCGCGCGGGCGTCGCGCCCGCGGCAGCGCCGGCGCTGCCGGGGCCGCCTGGTCTGGCGGCGCCGGCGGCCGGCCGAAGAGATGCTCGTACTCATTGGCCAGCGCGCGCTCGATGGCCTGGGTCAGTTCAGGCACGACGATGGCCAGGCAGTCCGGCCGCAGCGGCCGCAGCGACGCCAGCGCCCCGTGCCAGTCCAGCGGATCGGCATGGCCATCGTCGACGATCACGGCGGAACGCCCCGCCAGCGCCGGCCACACGATGCCGTGGTCCGGGCGCGCCGGCGCGTCGGCATGGCGCGGCAGCAGCATGTCCAGCGGCGCCTGCAGCGCACGCGCCACGCGCGAAGCCGTCAGCAGTCCGCCCGGCGGCAGGCCCAGCACGACCGGTTCATGCAGGCCCAGCAGGGCCACGGCTTCGGCCAGCCGTTCCACGGGCGCCACTTCGATGATCAGTCGTCGGGTCACGGGCTCGTCTCCTCTGCGCTGTCGCCGCGACAATCGCGGCCACTCGTGAATCCATCGTAGGCAGCAGCGCCCGCGCGCCACTTGCGTTCGCGCAAGCACCGGCACGCCGATTGCCATGCCGCTGCCGATGCACGTTCAGCCCGCGCAAGCGGCGGGCGTTCGCGCTGGCTCGCCTTGCGTCGCGGCATCGACCTGCGCCGCCAGCGCCTTCACCGAGTCGGCGATGCGCACCGGCGCAACGCCGAACGGCGCATCGAGCCGCTGCATCGGGCCGGTCAGGCTCGCCAGTTCAGCCGCGGCATGGACCTTCACCGCCGCCAGCGACGGCGCGGGGGCGATGCGGCGCCCACAGCGCATCACCGGCTGCAGCAGCGGCCGGCCGCACGGTGCGTCATCGGCCAGGCCGACATGGTCGAACGCGATGCGGCCGTCAGCGTCGCTGCAGCGCCAGACCTGCTTCACCCCCGGCCACGTGGCCTTGCCGGCCGAGCGCTTGCGCCGCGGCTTGCCGTCGTAGCTCTGCAGCTTGTAGACCGCGTCCAGCGCGGGCGCGTCACTCGAGGTGGCCAGTGCGGTGCCGACGCCGAAGGCATCGATCGGCACGCCCTGCCCCACCAGCAGGTCGATGGCGTGCTCGTCCAGGTTGCCGCTGGCGATGATGCGCACACGATCCAGGCCCGCCCGGTCGAGCATCGCGCGCACGCGGCGGGCCAGCGTGGCCAGGTCGCCGCTGTCCAGGCGCACCCCGCCCAGCGCCACGCCCTCCGCGCGCAGCTGCGGCTCCATCGCGATCAGCGTGGCCACCGCGGCCTCGGTGTCGTAGGTGTCCACCAGCAGCACCGGCCCTTTGGGTCGCGCCCGGGCGAAGGCGGCGAAGGCGGCCGCCTCGCTGGCATGGGCCTGCACGAAGGAGTGCGCCATGGTGCCGAACACCGGCAAGCCGAAGCAGTGCCCGGCCTCGACCGTGGCGGTGCCGTCGAAGCCGGCGATCCAGGCCGCGCGCGCCGCCAGCAGGGCCGCTTCCTCGCCGTGCGCGCGGCGCATGCCGAAATCGATCAGGCCGCGGCCGCGCGCCGCCAGCACGCAGCGCGCGGCCTTCGATGCAATCAGGGTCTGGAAGTGCACCAGGTTCAGCAGCCGGCTCTCGACCAGCTGCGCCTGCGGCAAGGGCGCGGTCACGCGCAGCACCGGCTCGTCCGGGAAGAACACCGTGCCTTCCGGCATCGCATGCACGTCACCCGTGAAACGCCAGTGCCGCAGATGGCGGATCAAGCCGGCGGAGAACAGCCCCTGCGCCTCCAGCCATCCCAGTTCTTCGCTGCTGAACGACAGTCCTTCGAGGTGCTCGATCGCCTGCTGCAGGCCGGCCGCGACGAGGAACCGCCTTCCCGGCGGCAGCTGCCGCACGAACAGCTCGAAGGTCGCCTCCGCGCACAGGCCCTGCTCCAGGTAGGACTGCAGCATCGTGAATTGGTAAAGGTCGGTCAGCAGCGCGCGCATGGCCCAGCATGGGAGGCCTCCCGGTGCGCGGCCTTGCGGATACGCAATTGCGCCGCCCGCGCGGCGGTCCAGCATCGCAGCCCATCCACTCACGAAAGGACGTGCCCCATGGCCATTCGATCGACCAAGGAGGCGGCGCCCGCCGCCACGGCACGGCCAGGCCAGGCCGGCGCGCCACCCGGCGCGGTGGAAACGGCCATTGCCGCCGCCACCACCGCCCTGCTGCCGGCACCGCCGCCGCGCGAGGACGCGCTGCGCCGCCTCGCCTACAGCTACTACGAGGAACGTGGACGGCTCGACGGCCACGACCTGGACGACTGGCTGCGGGCGGAAGCGGAGCTGGGCCCGGATGAGACCGGCCCCTGAACCCGCCCCACGCGACGGAGTCGGGCGCCCGCGCCCAACATGAAGGGCATTGCAGATTTCAGTGGTGTTTTCGACCGGAGCGTGTAGCATGCGCGCCGTCGACCTGCTTCAAGACCGTCGTTTCGGCGTCTCCTCTCTGTCCGTCCTGGTTCCCACCGGGCCGCGTCTCAGTCGACATTCCCCCGTCATTGATTTGCTTGGCTCTTCTGCACTGCGCAAGCATGTGCTGCGCAGCATCCTTGACGCCCGCATCCACGCCATCCGACCCCGCCCGCCGCGCCCGCTGGCGCGCGCGCACCGTTTTTCCGACGAAAGCACCTCATCAAATCTTCCATCGAAATCGGCCGTTATCTCGTGTCTCCCTGGGCCAAACGGCTGCCCGACAGCCGCTTCGCGGCATCGGTGTCCATACGCAGCGGCACCGGCAGCAGCACGCACGACCGCGTGCTTCGCCTGGCCCCGGCCTTCGACGACCATGACGACGCCATCCGCCACGCGCTCGACGAAGGCCTGGCCTGGCTGGCCGAACATGGCGTCCGGCCGCAGGCCGGCACCACGCGGTGCCCGATGATTCCCGCCGCTCCGCGGCAGTGATGCGCGGCGGTGAGATGCGCGGCAACCCCGACCGCGCTGGAGGCCCCTGGCCTCCCCCTGCAAGCCTGTGAAGCCCTTCAGGGCTGCGGGAACTCGAGATCCTCGCCGGCCCGCTCCGTCTCGGCGTCCGTGGACGCCGCGATGCCGGCCACCTGCTCCGCCTCGCGAACCGCGCTGTCGTCCACGACGGCCTCGACGCTGCCGCGTGCGCGGTCGGCGCGCGCCAGGTCGGCACTGTCGAAGGGACCGAACTGCTGGTGGCCGTCCGGGGCGACCCAGTACCAGCCGTCGGGCAGGCTCAGCAGGCCGGCATCGTCATCCCGCTCAGCGACGGGCGTCTCGCCGATCACGCGGGCCGCGCCGCGCCGGACCAGCCTGCGACCAAGGGAAGGACGTTCGTGCTTCATGTGCAGGATTCTGGGAGCCAGGGCCGCGAACGGGCTTGCGCATGCGCAAGCGCACCGGGATCAGGCGCGGCCGGCAGCCGGCTGCTGCAGCGGAATGCTGGCCTCCAGCCGCGTGCCGCGCCCGGGCGTCGATTCGACCACCAGGCGCCCGCCCAGGGCCAGCACGCGTTCGCGCATGCCGGCCAGGCCCGTCGCGCCGGTGCGGGGCCGCGCCGCGGTGTCGAAGCCACGGCCGTCGTCCGTGACCCGCACCCGCACCTGCTCGCCGTCGATGGACAAGCGCACCTGCACGCCGGTGGCGCCGGCATGCCGCGCAACGTTGCCGAGCGCCTCCTGCACGATGCGGAAGACCGCGGTCGCGCAGTGTGGCGGCAACTGCGCCTCGGGGGGATCGACGGACAGCGCGCACTCGATGCCGTGCAGCTCGGCGAACTGCTGCAGGTAGGCTTCGATCGCCTGCACCGCGCCCAGGTCGTCCAGCATCGTCGGACGCAGGTCGGCGACGATGCGGCGCATGCTGGCCACCGCGGCATCGATGATCTTCAGCGCGCGTGCCGCGCCGGCCTCGCCGGTCCCCCGGCGCAGCTCCATCTTGAGGACGGCCAGCAGCTGGCCGAGGTCGTCGTGCAGGTCGCGCGCGAGGCGGCGGCGCTCCTCCTCGCGCGATTCGAAGCGGGCCTGCGCCAGCCGGCGCAGCTCCAGCTCGACCCGCCGCGCCTCGCAGGCAGCTCGCCGGGTGGCCGCCAGGTCGCGCTCGCCCAGTTCGATCCGCCGGCGTTGCGACAGCGCCAGCGCCAGCAGCTCGACGAGCCGACGGTGCGTGCGGCTGTCCTGCACGATCAGCACCATCAGCAGCATGCCGGTTGCTGCCAGGCCAAAGACGCGGCCAGCGTACCAGCCGAGCGAGTAGCGCCCCTCGTTGAGCACCGCTTCCAGCATCAGTTCACACAGCCACACGCTGAGCGCCACCAGCAGCCACAGGTCCAGCACCGCCAGCCGCCGGCGCCAGGCCAGCGCGGGCAGGGCCAAGGCCATTGCGGCCATGGTCGACACGGCGACGAGGCGCTTGCCCGGCCGATCGGAATCGCCGCTCATGATGCCGGGCAGTACGTCGTGGCCCTGGGTGCACAGCAGCATCACGGCGGTGGCCGTTCCCAAGGCCAACAGCACGGCCGCGCCGGCACTGAGCACGCCTGCGCGGTCCGACAGGTCGCGCCAGGCCGTGCCCTTGTCCCCGCGCGCCGCGATCCCGTAGGCCGCCATCGCCAGCGAGGCGCCGCCATGCCACGAGAAGTAGATCCAGGCGGTGGACTGCGGGCCGGCGCCGAGCAGGCCGCCCGGACTGAACATGCCCGGGAAGCTGAGCGCGTGGTACACGGCCATCGCGCCGCCATAGACGTAGGCCGCGACCAGGAACAGCAGCGGCAGCGCGCGCTGGATGACGTACTGGCCCAGCAGCAGCGCGGCGGTCACCCCGTACAGCACGACGATCGCCGACTCGTACAGCGGCAGGAACACCACGCTGCGCGGCAGCGGCCGCGCGGCGAATGGCGCCAGCGACAGCATCAGCGCAAGGCTGGCCGCCACCGCTGCCCCGGCCCAGCGCGCGTGCCGGCGCTCGGCCGGCCAGGTCGACAGGAAGACGGTCTGATCGGGCAGTGACAGCACCGGCACTCCGGGCGCGGCGTTGGCCGGCGCACGCGGCCAGCGTGCCACGTCAACCGCCGGGCGGCTTGAGCCCGCTCAAGCCGGCAGCCCGCTCCGTCACCGGCTCCAGTCGATCCGGACCAGGTCCTGCCCTGGCGACGCCTGCATCACCAGGCTCCCCTGGTAGGCGCGCCGCAAGGCCTGGCCGAGGCCGCGGGCGAGCCGCACGCTGGTCGTGCTGACCAGCACGCCGTCGGCGGCCTCCTCGATCGCCAGGATGCGCTGCTGCGGGTGCTCCTCGACCTCATGCTCCGCATAGTGGCGGATGCGCTGCAGCAGTTCGTCCCGGTGCTCGGCGAAGAAGGCGCCGTGCACGTGCAGCGTGCCGGCCGCATCGCCCGCGCGCTGCCGCTGGCAGGCCGGACAGACCGCCTGCGGCGCGGTGGCCGCGAGGCGCTCCTTCCATTGCCAGCGCCCCTGCTCGTACACCGCGCCACACAGCGGGCACCAGCTGGGCTCGGGCAGCTTGCCGTGCGCGCGGTAGGGGTCGTGCGACTCAGGCTGCATCATCGCCCTGGCTGGGTGATGCGCGCGCGGCGGGGAATGGGTTCGGGACATCGCTCGCTCTCCTTCGTGCTGTTGGCAACCATCGTCGCCCCGCCTGCGCGCCGCGCGATTGCGCGGGCTCAAGCCCGCCCCAGGCGGCTCCAGGCGGTTCCAGGCGGCTCCGCCGAACCCGTGCGCGCATCAGAGCGGAGACAGGCCCGACACGCGGAAGTCGTTTTTGCCGGCCGACTTGGCGCGGTACATCGCCTCGTCGGCCGCCTTGATCAGGGCCGGTGCCGTGCAGCCGTGGTCCGGGCAGGCGGCGATGCCGATGCAGGCGCCGACGCGCAGGCTGAGCTGCCGCACCGAGTACGGCGCCGACAAGCGCTCGACCAGCTGTTCGGCCACCGGCAGCGCCTCAGCCGGCGTCATCGAATCGAAGACCACGACGAACTCGTCGCCGCCGACGCGCGCGGCGCAGTCGCCGTCGCGAATGCCCGCGCGCAGGCGCGCCGCGAAGGCGCGCAGCAGGTCATCGCCCACCAGGTGGCCATGCCGGTCGTTGACGGGCTTGAAGTCGTCGATGTCGATGAAGAACAGCGTCAGCGGCCGCCCTTCGCTGCGGTTGAGCTGCAGCCGGTCGGCCAACTGCCGCTCCAGCGCGGGCCGGTTCAGCAGCTTGGTCATCGGGTCGTGCCGGGCCTCGTAGGCCAGCAGCCGGCTGCGCTGCAGGGCCTCGTCGCGCTGGTGCCGGCACGAGTGCATCCGGCGATAGGCGCGGCGCAGCGCGGCCACGGCCTGGTCGGCCTCGGCCACGCGCAGCGGCCGCAGGTCCACCGGCTCGCCGCGGGCCAGCCGATCGGCCGCGGCGCGCAACGCGTTCACCGCGGTGCACAGGCGCCGCCCGAGCACCAGGGCCCCCACCGCGCCGAGCCCGAAGCCGAGGCTGGCCACGCCCACCAGCACCGACAACACCGCGCCATCGCCGGACAGCGTGCGATCGGCGGCCGCCAGCGCCAGGCCGGTCACCGCCACCACCGACAACAGGACGGCGAGGGCCAGTCGCACCAGCAGCGTGCGCACGCCGGCATCGCGGAGCTTCTGGTTCATGGGCAACGGCCTGGGCGGTGCGATTGGATCTGCCGCACTGTGCGCAGCCTGGGTTCGGCCGCAGTTGCGCATGCGCAAGCGTCGGCCCCGCGGCATGCGCCCGCGAACGAAGCTGAGCATGCGCAAATCGGCGGCCATCGCGCGCTCCTAAGGTTCCGGCTGGCAATGCAAGGAGATGCGCATGAAGACTGATGCGGAACTGAAGCGCGACCTCGAGGCCGAGCTGGCCTGGGATCCGGAAGTCAAGGCCGACGCGATCGGCATCGCGGTGCAGAACGGCATCGTCACCGTCAGTGGCCACCTGGAGAGCTATCCCGAGAAGTGGGCCGTCGAGCGCGCCCTGAGCCGCGTGGCCGGCGTGAAGGCGCTGGCGCTGGAGCTGGACGTGCGGCTTTCGCCCGATCACCGCCGCGATGACACCGACATCGCCCGCGCGGCCGAATCGGCGCTGCGCTGGCACACCGTGCTGCCGCGGGAGGCGGTGCAGGTGACCGTCGACAAGGGCTGGATCACGCTGCGCGGCCAGGTCGACTGGGCCTTCCAGCGCCGCGACGCGGAGGAGGCGGTGCGCAACCTGGTGGGCGTGATCGGCGTCAGCGACGAGATCGCGCTCAAGCAGCGCCCGACGCCGGCCGGCATCGAGCAGCGCATCCGCGAGGCCTTGACGCGCCAGGCCCAGCGCGAGGCCAAGCACATGGACATCCGGGTGGACGACGGCATCGTGACGCTGCGCGGCACGGTGCATTCGCAGCACGAGCGCGCGGCCGCCCACGGCGCCGCCTGGGCCGCGCCCGGCGTGCGCGGCGTCGTCGACGAACTGCACGTCAGTTGACGATGAACCGGCCGAAGGGAGTGGAAGTGACGACGATGGCGATGGACCGCCGGCTGACGATCGCCCCGGCGGGACTGGAAGCGGAACTGATGGTGCCGGCCGCGGCGATCGGCCTGGTGGTGTTCGCGCACGGCAGCGGCAGCGGGCGGCGCAGCCCGCGCAACCGCCGTGTGGCAGAACGCCTGCGCGAGCACGGCATCGGCACCCTGCTGGTGGACCTGCTGCTGCCACCAGAGGCCGCCGACGAGGCCAAGGTGTTCGACATCGACCTGCTCGCCGCGCGGCTGGGCGATTGCATCGACCACCTGCGGGCCGAGCCGACGCTGCGCGTGCTGCCGCTGGGGCTCTTCGGCGCCAGCACCGGCGCGGCCGCCGCGCTGGACTGCGCCGCCGCGCGCGCCGGCCAGGTCAGCGCGGTGGTGTGCCGCAGCGGCCGCGTCGACCTGGCGTCAGCACCCGGCCGTGTCGGCGTGCCGACGTTGCTGATCGTCGGCAGTGCCGATCCGCAGGTGCTGACCCTGAACCTCGACACCCGCCCCGCCCTCGGCAGCGAATGCCGCGTGGCGGTGGTGCCCGGCGCGAGCCACCTGTTCATGGAGGCCGGCGCGCTGGACCGGGCCGCCGAGCTGGCGATCGACTGGTTCCGCCGCGCCTTCGGTGTGGCGCGCCTGAAGCCCCTGCCGGGCCCATCACCCCAGCGCCCCGACCGGACGGCGACGCCCCTGCCGCGCGCGGCGGCTTGAGCGGCGGAGGCCGCCCGTGATGCTCTTTGCGCTGCAGCCCCAGGACCGGGCCTTTGCGCTCGCGCTGGCACAGGCGCTGGACACCGACCTCTCGCCCCATGAAGAGCGCGCGTTCGAGGATGGCGAAGCCAAGCTGCGGCCGCTGGCCGACCCGCGCGGCGCCGACGTCTACGTGCTGGCCTCGCTGTACGGCGAGCCGGGCGATTCGCCGCGCGACAAGCTGTGCCGGCTGCTGTTCTTCACCGCCGTGCTGAAGGACCACGGCGCGGCGCGCGTGACGGCCGTGGTGCCCTACCTGGCTTTCGCGCGCAAGGACCGGCGCACCAAGCCCTTCGATCCCGTCACGCTGCGCTACGTCGCGCAGCTGATGGAGGCGGCGGGCGTGGCGCAGTTGGTCACCGTGGAAGCGCACAACATCGCCGCGGTGGAGAACGCTTTCCGCTGCCCGGTCTGGCACGTGCCGCTGCACCGGCTGTTCGCGGCCGAGGCCGCCACGCTGGCCGCCGCCGGACCGCTGGCCGTTGCTTCGCCAGACCCCGGCGGCCTGAAGCGCGCGCAGGCCTGGCAGGAAGACCTGGCCGAGCGCCTCGACCGGCCGGTGGCACTGGCCATGGTGGACAAGCGCCGCAGCGGCGGCGTGCTGTCCGGCGGCGAGCTGGTGGCCGGCGACGTGCGCGAGCGCGAGGTGCTGCTGGTGGACGACCTGATCGCCACCGGCGGCACCGTGCAGCGGGCCGCTGCCGCGCTGCTGGCTGCCGGCGCGCGCCGGGTGCGGGTGTGCGCGGCGCACGGCCTGTTCGTGCCGCCTTCGGCCCAGCGGCTGGCCGAGCCGTCCATCGCCGAGGTGCTGGTGAGCGATTCGGTGCCCGCCTTCCGCCTGGCCGACGGCGACGCGCTGCGCGCCAAGCTCCGGACGACGAGCTGCGTGAACGCGCTGGCCGCGGTGATCCGCGCCAGCCACACGTCCTTCACTCGTTAGCATCCTCCGCGGGCAGCAAGGCCAGGGCTTCGGCCGCCCGCGCCAGGTACCAGCGCGCACGAACGCACCAGCGCTCCGGGTCCACCGGATGCTCGTCGAGCAGGTGGCCCACCGCCAGCCGCGCACGCAGCAGCGCGGCATTCGCGCGGTAGAACGCCAGCAGCGCGTCGCCCGGGTCGTCGTCCAGGCGCTCGCGGCAGCGCTCGATCAGCAGCGGCCCGGCCCAGGCCGCGCCCAGGCGCTCGCATTCGAGCGAGAAGCCGGCGATCTCCTCGAAGGGATCGAGCTGGCGCAGCGCATCGTTGAAGGTGAGGCCGTCGATCACCACCGGCTGCTCCAGCAGGCAGACGTGCTCCGGCCGCAGGTCGCCGTGGCCGTCGACCACGTGCCCCTGCCGCAAGCGCCGCTCCAGCGCCGGGGCCAGCGCGGCCAGGGTCCGCTCGGCCAGGGCCAGCACCGCGGTGGCCTGCGGCAGCTCGGGCCGCGCGGCCAGCATCGCGCGGTGGCGCGCCATTTCGTCGCTGAATCGGCGCAGGTGCGCGGCCGCATCGATCGGCGCGGGCACCGCCGCGGCGAAGAAGCGCGACAGCAGCACGGCGATGCTCTCGACGTGGCCGCGCAGCAGCTCGCCGCGCGCGATCAGCTGGTCGACCATGCGCTCGGCCGGCAGCCGCTGCATGCACACCACCCATTCGATCGTGGTGCCGCCGCCGCCGCGCTCGTCGTCGGGCACCAGCGACATCGCGTGGCCATCCCACTGCACCGCCAGCAGGCGCTGGTACACCTGCGGTGCCAGGCGCCGGTTCAGCCGCAGTTCGGCCCGGGCATCGCGTTCGCGCGCGGCCAGGGTGGAGTTGTCGAACAGCGGCGGGTAGCGCACCGGCTTCTTCAGCTTCAGCGCATGCCGGCGGTCCAGCACCACCCAGGACATGTGCGTCTCCACCAGCCGCGGCGGGCCGTCCTCGCGCGGGCGCACGGCCGGCGACATCAGCATGCGCAGCACCGCGGCGCTGTCCGGCGCAGGTGCCGGCACGGGCTGCGGCGCCGGCATCGAGAACGAGAGGGTGGACATGGGCAGGCTCCCGGCAGACATGCCCGCCAGCATGGCGGACGCCCGGCCCAACGACTTGCGTGGGATCAAGCGGACATCGCTGCCGCTGCCGCCGCGCCGGCCGCGAAGCCGCTGCGCGATTGCGCAATCGCAAGCGGCGGCCACCCCGGCTGCCCCAGCATGGAAGACATCCGCAACGGGCGAAGCGAGCGACATGATGGAAGCGACCGCGACCCTCCTCGAACAGCTGTCCGACGTGTCGGCGGCGGCGACGTGCCCGGCCGATGCGGGCGCCGATGCCGAGGCCTGGCCGGGTGACGACTGCCCACTGACCGAAGAACTGCTGGGCCGGCTGCGGGAAGCGGGGCTGTGAGGCGGGAGCGTGGGGGGCGGGACCGTGAGACGGAACCGTGAAACGGGACAGTGACGCGGTGACCCTGCCGGCCGACGCGGCTCCGCTGCCCGTGCCGCACCGGAGGCACGCTCCTTTCGACGCCTATGCACCGGCGGAGATCGCCGCGCGCGTGCGGGCCTTCAGCATCGTCAAGGCCCGGCTGCCGATGCGCTCGCTGGTGCTGCTGGGCCTGCTGGCCGGCGCCTACATCGGCCTGGGTTCGCTGATGTTCACGCTGGTGGCCGCCGACGCCACGCTGGGCTTCGCCGCGGCGCGATTCGCCGGCGGCCTGGCCTTCTCGCTCGGGCTGCTGATCATCACGGTGGCGGGCGCCGAGCTGTTCACCGGCAACAACCTGCTGGCCATGGCCTGGGCCGATGGCCAGGTGAACACGCGCGAGCTGCTGCGCAACTGGACCGTGGTGTGCGCCGCCAACGGCGCCGGCGCGGCCGGCCTGGCCCTGCTGGCCTGGTGGTCGGGCCACGGCGGCCTGAACGGCGGCGCGGTGGGGCAGGCGGTGGTGCGCATCGCCCTGGCCAAGCTCGAGCTGCCGCCGGCCGAGGCCTTCTTCCGCGGCGTGCTGTGCAACCTGCTGGTGTGCATGGCGGTGTGGATGAGCCAGGCCGCCCGCAGCGTCGCGGACAAGGCCGTCGCCATCGTGTTCCCGATCACCGCCTTCGTCGCCGCCGGCTTCGAGCACTCGATCGCCAACATGTATTTCTTCCCGCTCGCCGCGCTGCTGGGCGCGCCGGTGGAGCCGCTGAGGGCCGCGGCGCAGCTGGCGATCGTCATCGCCGGCAACCTGCTGGGCGGCAGCGTGCTGGTCGCGCTGGTCTACCGGATGATCTACCGCCGCGCCGGCTCGTAGTCCCGGTGGGACGCTGGCAAGCCGCGGTCCGGGCCGCCGTGGGCGTCTGCGTCCACCGCCTCGCTGTCGCGCATCAGGCGCGCCACTTCCTCGTCCGCCACCTGCGCGAAATCCTGGTAGTGCACACCCACCGCCTGGAACAGCGGCGGCTGGCTCAGGCACACCACCTCGTCCACCAGCGGCGCCAGCGCGGCCAGGCTGTCCGGCGCCGCCACGGGCACCGCCAGCACCACCCGCGCCGGCGCACGCCGCCGCAGGGCCTGCAGCGCGGCGCGCACGGTGGTGCCTGTGGCGATGCCGTCGTCCACCACGATGGCAGTGCGGCCGGCGACCGGCTGCGGCGCCCGGCCGGCCAGGTACAGCGCCCGGCGGCGGGCAATCTCCGCCCGCTGCAGCTCGGCCTGACGCTCGATGTACTCGTCCGTGGCGCCGGTCCAGCCCATCGTCAGTTCGTCGGTCACCAGGTCAGCACCATCGGCCACCGCCGCCACCGCCAGCTCGGGCTGGTGCGGCGCGCCGATCTTGCGCACCAGCAGCAGGTCCAGCGGCGCGTGCAGCGCGCGCGCCACTTCGGCCGCCACCGGCACGCCGCCGCGCGGCAGGGCCAGCACGACGGGATCGGGCAGCTGCATCGCCAGCAGGCGGCGGGCCAGCAGCCGTCCCGCCTCGGCGCGGTTGCGGAATGTCGTCATCGGTGCTCTCCCGGGCGTCGTCTCGACCGTTCACAGCATGCGGCGCGGCGCGGCGGGCCGCTTGAGCAAACGCAAAGTGACCACCACGCGCGGCGGCTACTCTGGCCGCACCATGGCCACCCCTTCCATCGACACCGCGCCGGACTGGGCCCGCATCGCACCGCTGCTGCGGGAAATGGGCGACGCCGTGGAACGGCAGGAAGGCGACAGCTACCGCGCCGTGGCCTACCGGCGCGCGGCGGACTTCCTGGAGCGGGTGCAGCCCGACTTGCGCACGCTGCGCCATGAAGGCGGCCGGGAGGCGCTGGAAGCGCTGCCCACCATCGGCCGCGGCATCGCGACCGCCATCGTCGAGATCCTGGACACCGGCCACTGGCGCCGGCTGACCGAACAGCGCGGCGATGGCGACGCGGAGGAGCTGTTCCGCAGCGTGCCCGGCGTGGGCAACGCGCTGGCCCGGCAGATCCACGAGGTGCTGGGAGCCAGCTCGCTCGAGGCGCTGGAGGTGGCCGCTCATGATGGGCGCTTGCAGCGCCTGTCGCGCGTGGGCGAGCGCCGCGCGGCCGCCATCGGCGCCGCCGTCGGCCAGATGCTCGACAGCGCCGGCCGGCAGCGCCGCGGCGCGCGCACGCACGCCCTGTCCGAACCCCCGGTGGACCTGCTGCTGCGCGCCGACGCCCGCTACCGCGCCGACGCCGCCGCCGGCCGCCTGCCGACGATCGCGCCGCGGCGCTTCAATCCCAGCGGCGACTCCTGGCTGCCGGTGCTGCACCTGCGCGAGGACGGTTGGCGCATCACCGCGCTGTACTCCAACACCGCGCGCGCGCACCGGCTCGACCGCGTGCAGGACTGGGTGGTGCTGTACTGCGAGGACGAAGACCACGGCGAACGCCAGTACACCGTGGTGACCGCCCCGTCCGGACCGCTGGCCGGGCAGCGCGTGGTGCGCGGGCGGGAGGACGAGTGCCGGCGCTGGCACGAAGCCCCCCAGCCCCACGCGGTCGAACCTGCCGTGCCCGTGGCGGCCTGAGCCTGCTGCCTTCACACCGGCGCGGCCACCGCCTGCTGCAGCGAGACCACCCGCTGCGCCTTGCCGCTGCGCCCGCGCTGCGGCACCCGGCCCGCCCGGCAGTCGATGTGGATGCCGCCCACCCCCTGGCCTTCGAAGAAGCGCCGCAGCGCGGTGCGGCCACGCCGCAGGCCCGTCAGCGCCTCGCGCCCGTCCCCGCTGCAATCCAGTGCCAGACGGCCCGGTCCCAGCTGCTGCAGCTGGAAATCGAACAGGCCCGCGTCGTCCTCCAGCACCGTCGTCAACGCCAGCGGCGAGAAGCCGGCCGCCTGCCCCTGCGGGCCGGCCAGGCGCAGCAGGTCGTCGCAGCGCCCCAGCACCTGCAGGGCCGGCAGCGCCGAGCCGCAGGCGCAGGGCCCGGGCAGCAGCGTGATGCGGTCGCCGACGTCGAAGCGGATCAGCGGCTGCACGTGGTTGGCCAGGTTGGTCAGCAGCGCGCGCTCGCCCGGCACGCCGGCGGGCACGGGGCGGCCCTGGCCGTCCAGCACCTCCAGGATGGCCCAGTCGCTGTTCAGGTGCAGCGTGCCGCAGCGGCATTCGCTGGCCAGCGCCAGGAACTCCGACAGGCCGTAGCTGTCCGCCACCGGGCAGCCGAAGCCGGCTTCGATGCGGCGGCGCATCGCCGGCGTCAGCGTCTCGCCGCCGGTCCACACCTCCGCCGCCTGCAGCTTCAGGCGGCCGGCCAGGCGCTGCTCGGCCAGCAGCAGGGCCATGCTGGGGTAGGTCGCGACGATGCTCGGGCCGATGGCCTCGAGCGCCGCGGTGATCGCCGACAGGGGCTGCAGGAAAGACACCAGGTGCAGCCGCGCACCCAGCGCGGGGTGCAGGCGCATCAGCCGGCGCATCGACACCGTGGACGCGAAGTGCCCGTCCACCGCGCCGACGAAGGCGATGCGTTCGGACAGGAACCAGGGGTCCATCAGCCGCGCCATCGGCCGCAGCGGGCGCCGGCGCAAGGCCTCCAGCGCGTCGTACACCGCCATCGCACCCGCGTCCTGCACGAAGACCCCCGGCTCGCCGCTGCTGCCCGAGCTTTCCCAGACGGTGTAGCGGCCGAGGAAGGCCTGGCCCAGCGCGCCGCGGTCGGCCAGGAAGGCGCGCAGCGCCGGCAGTTGCAGCGCGGGATCGGCGACGCCGTCGGCGAAGCGGTCCATCAGCTCGTGCTTGCCGGTCGGCGGCAAGGCCTGCAGCGGCACGCGCGCCGGATCGCCGCCGGCCAGCAGCGCCTGATAACGCGTGGTGAGAGCGGCCGCACGCAGCAGCGCGGCCAGCCGCGCGCCCTGCCGCTCGGCCAGCTGCTCCGGTGTCGCGGTGGCGGCGGCCCACACGTCGAAGCCGACGCAGGCGCCCCACAGCGAGGCCAGCGCGGGCCAGTCGCCGGCCAGCATGGCGCAGGCTCCGCTGGCGCGCGCTTCAGGCCGCGCCCGGCAGCGGCCGCGCTTCGGCCGTGCGCACGCGGAAGCGGCGGTCCAGCGAGCCCAGCATCTCGGTGATGCCGGTGTATTCCAGCTCGCCCATCGGCAGCATCGCGGCGCCGAAGAAGCCCTGCGCGCGCATGTCCATGGCCTTGGCGGAAACGCGCGCGCGCACCTCGTCCCAGAACGGATGCGCGAAGCAGTCCAGCGCTTCCGTCATGCGGCCCCGGTGCACCGACAGCGCCGCGCAGCTGACCAGCGGCGGGCCGTCGAAGTAGCTGGTGCCGGTGTTCAGCGGCACCGGCATCAGCGGCATGTTGTGCGACCCGCGCATGCCGCCGGCCACGAAGTGCCCGGTGGCGAACGGCGCCAGCACCTCGCCGGTGGCGGGGAAGTTCATCTGCGTGCGCACCAGCATCACCGGATCGTCCTTGCCGGTGTACTTGCCGGCGATGTTGTGCAGGCGTGACGTGGCCACCGCCGCCGCCTGCTCGCCGGTGGCGCGCGAATGCACCGATTCGATGACGAAGCGCTCGGGGTCGCGCAACAGCGACGCGATCTCGTGCAGTTCATCGGGCGCGTCCAGCACGATGACGCGGTCGCCCTCGGTGTGGTTCACGTCCATGATCGTGAAGCGGAAGCCCTCGGCCATCTTCGGCGACAGGATCAGCCCGGGGGTGCTCATCGGATCGGCGAAGGCCTTGTACAGCGGCAGGTTGAAGGCACCGGGGTCGGTCTTGTCGGCCGCGAAGAACAGCACCGGCTCGGCGGTGCGCTCTTCCATCTCGATCTCCGCCACCGCGGGGCCCATGCCCTTGACGTTGCCGGAGAAGGCGTCCTTCAGCAGGTCCTGTCCGGCGCCGTACAGGCCCTGCGAACGCGCCACGGCCGTGCCGGCGACGAAGGCGTCCCAGGCCAGGCGGTGGATGCGCTCGTCGCCGCAGCCGCGCTCGTGCGTCATCAGGATCGCGATGTCGTCGCCGGTGTGCCAGATGCTGTGGTCGATCAGCAGCTTGTCGCCATTCGTGGCCACGTGCGCGCGCACGGCGCCCAGCAGCAGGGCCGACGGCGCGATGTGGCCGCCGATGGAGCCGATGTCGGCCTTGATCACGGAGAGGGTGGTCTTCATGCGGGACGCCTTCAAGGTTCCAGTCGGACCTGCTCGCGGTCCGCCTGCCGCGGCGCGATGCGCGCCAGCGCGGACAGCTCCTGCGCCAGTGCGTCGGTCAGGTCGTCGAGCGTCACCAGCCCCTGCAAGCGGTTGCGCGCGTCCACCACCGGCAGGCGGCGCACGCCGCGCCGGCGCATGTGCCAGATGGCGTCGAACACCGTTTCCGAGCCCACGGCGGTGACGATCTCTCCGCTCATCAGGTCCTCCGCGCAGTAGTCCGTCGGATCGACGCCGCGGGCGATGAGCTGCACCACGAGATCGCGGTCGGTGACGATGCCCACCGGCGTGACGCCGCCCTCGCACGGGTCGACGACGATGACGTCGCCCACGTGCTGCTCGCGCATCGCGCGGGCCAGTGCCGGCGCGCCCATCTTGCGGTCGCAGGTCACGACCGCACGGGTACAGATGTCCATCAGGTTCATCGCAGCTCCATGCAAGGGGACGCCCATGCATCCTTCGATCCAGTCTAGGAACGGCGCCTGCCCCCGCATTGCGGTTGATCAATCGAGGCACCGAACCCCGGCGGCGCTTGAGATCGCGCAAGCGCGCGCCGCTGCGTGGCGCACAGCATCGGGGCGTCACCCTCTTCGATGACGAGCATGACTGCCACCCCCGCCGACGATCCGCCGCCCGCCCGCCGCGCGGCGCCGCGCGCGCTCGCGCTGTCGGGCGGCGGCTTCCTGGGCCTCTACACCGCGAGCGTGCTGGCCGAGCTGGAGCACCGCGCCGGACAACCGCTGGGGCGCTGCTTCGACCTGCTGGCCGGCACCTCGATCGGCGCGGTGCTGGGCCTGGCGCTGGCTTTCGAGGTGCCGATGGAGCGGCTGGTGCGCCTCTTCACGGCCCACGGCGAGCAGGTGTTCTCCAGCCGCCCGCTCCCCGGCGGGCAGATCGGCCGGCTGATCGACCTGGGCCGCGCGGTGCTGGGCCCGAAATGCGGCAGCGAGGCCCTGCAGGAACTGCTGCAGGCCGAGCTGGGAGACCGCCGCCTGGGCGAGGCGCTGCACCCGCTGGTGATGCCGGCGGTGGACATCGGCAGCTGCCGCGCCAAGGTGTTCAAGACGCCGCATTCCGTGGCCGCTGCAGGCGACGGCGACCTGCGCGCGGTGGACGTGGCACTGGCCGCCTGTGCCGCGCCGGCCTACTTTCCCGCGGTGCGCATCGGCAACCGGCTGTTCGCCGACGGCGGCCTGTTCGCGGTGGCGCCGGACCAGGTGGCGCTGCACGAGGCCGAGCACTTCATGGCCCTGGACGTGGCGCGGCTGCGGCTGCTGTCGATCGGCACCGCCACGCTGCGCTACCGCCCGGCCGAGCCGCTGGAAGCGGATGCCGGCGCCATCGGCTGGCTGCGCGACGGCCGCCTGATCCTGACGCTGATCTCCGTGCAGCAGCAGCACGTGCAGGCGATGGTGGAAGACCGCCTCGGCGACCGCTACCTCCGAATGGACGCGGAGTGGCCGCAGCGCGCGGGCCTGGGCCTGGACGTGGCCACGCCGGCGGCCGCGCGCGTGCTGGCCGGATTGGCGCGCCGGACCCTGGAAGACACCGAGCCGCGGCTGCTGGCGCCCTTTCTGTCCGGCTGAGCATGGCGCACGGCGGCGCCGGGAATCTCGCGGCCACCGCCAAGGTGCCACCGTGCCGGCAGGTCCAGCAACCGGCCGGATCCGCCTGCACTGCGGGTGACGACCCGCGGCGCACGCGCCGCGGACACCAAGGGCCGCTGTCTCCGGCCCCGGCACTCGCACCCTGGCCGCTTCAGCGGACGACGCCTGCGACACGGTGGCCGATTCAATGTAGGCGCCCTGCCACGCCACGACTTGAGCGAACGCAATCGCTTCGCTCGCCCCCTCGAAGGGGGGGCCGGCGCCGGGCCCTGACCACGAAACTGCGCGAACTCAAGCCAACGCCCGAATACGGGGCGAACAATGCCCTGGCAACGCGGCCCTTCGGCCGCCACGAAGGTGGGTCCATGGACATCATCTGCACCGACGCCCAGGTGATCCGCAAACAGCCGGCGCCTGCCGCGCAGGAGCCCACCGGCTGGGCCGCCGAGCGCAAGCGGCTGGCACCACCCGGCGCCTCGCACAACATGGCCGTCATCGCGGTCGACCGCCACGCCACGAGCCCCGCTGCGCAACGCTGCGCACTGCGCTGGATCGGGCGTGGCGGCGAGCGGCGGGAGGTCACCTATCTCGCATTGCACGCGGCGACGAACCGCTTCGCGAACCTGCTGCTGGGCCTGGGCGCGGCCCCCGGCGACGGCGTGTTCCTGCTGCTGGAGCGCGTGCCGGAACTGCCCATCGCGATGCTGGGCGCGCTGAAGCAGCGCTGCGTGGTGACACCGCTGTTCTCCGCCTTCGGGCCCGAGCCGATCGCCACCCGCATGAACCTGGGGCGCGCGCGCGTGCTGGTCACCAGCAGCAGCCTCTACAGGCGCAAGGTGGCGCCGATGCGCGCCGCGCTGGTCACGCTGCAGCACGTGCTGCTGCTGCGCGACGACGACCTGCCGCTGCCGGACGGCACCATCGACCTGGCCGCCGCGCTGGCCGCGGCGAGCGAGCGCTTCGACGTACCGCACACCGACCCCGAGACGCCCGCGCTGCTGCACTTCACCAGCGGCACCACCGGTGCGCCCAAGGGCGCGCTGCACGTGCACGAAGCCATCGTGGCCCACGTGGCGACGGCGCGCCTCGCGCTCGACCTGCACGAAGGCGACGTCTACTGGTGCACCGCCGATCCCGGCTGGGTCACCGGCACGTCCTACGGCGTGCTGGCGCCGCTGGCCATCGGCGCCACGCTGGTGGTCGACGAGGCCGACTTCGATGCCGAGCGCTGGTACGCCACGCTGCAGCGCGAGGGCGTGCAGGTCTGGTACACCGCGCCCACGGCGGTGCGCATGATGATGCGCGGCGGCAGCGCGGCGGCGCGCGCGCATGCCTGTCCGGCGCTGCGCTTCATCGCCAGCGTCGGCGAGCCGCTGAACCCGCAGGCGGTGCGCTGGGGCCTGGAGGCCTTCGGCCTGCCGATCCACGACAACTGGTGGCAGACCGAGACCGGCGCCATCATGATCGCCAACACCCCGGCGCTGGACATCCGCCCCGGCTCGATGGGCCGGCCGCTGCCGGGCGTGGCCGCGGCCATCGTGCGGCGCGAGGCCGACGGCACGCTGCGCTTCATCGTCGACCCCGACAAGGAAGGCGAGCTGGCGCTGCACCGCGGCTGGCCATCGATGTTCCGCGCCTACCTGGACAACGAGCCTCGCTACCGCCAGGCCTTCGTCGGCGACTGGTACCTCACCGGCGACCTGGCGCGCCGCGATGCCGACGGCTACTTCTGGTTCGTCGGCCGCGCCGACGACATGATCAAGTCCTCCGGCCATTTCATCGGGCCCTTCGAGGTCGAGAGTGCGCTGATGGAGCATGCCGCGGTGGCCGAGGCCGGCGCCATCGGCAAGCCCGAGCCCACGGTGGGCGAGATCGTCAAGGCCTTCGTCGTGCTGCGGCCCGGCCGTGAAGCCAGCGACGCGCTGAAGCGCGAGCTGCTGGGCTTCGCGCGCCAGCGCCTGGGCGCGGCGGTGGCACCGAAGGAGATCGACTTCGCGCCCAGCCTGCCGCGCACGCGCAGCGGCAAGATCATGCGGCGCCTGCTGCGTGCGCGTGAACTGGGCCTGCCCGAGGGCGACACCTCGACGCTGGAGGCCGCGCCATGACGCTCACCCGCGACGAGGCGCTGGCCGCGCTGCGGCTGATGCTGCGCATCCGCCGCTTCGAGGAGGCCTGCGCGCAGCAGTACGGCGAAGGCCGCATCCGCGGCTTCCTGCACCTGTGCATCGGGCAGGAGGCCGTGGCCGCCGGCGCCGTGCCCGAGCTGGGCCCTGGCGACAGCCTGCTCGCCACCTACCGCGAGCATGGCCATGCGCTGGCGCGCGGCGTGCCGATGAGCGCGCTGATGGCCGAGATGTTCGGCAAGCAGCAGGGCTGCAGCCATGGGCGCGGCGGCTCCATGCACCTGTTCGACGTCGGCCGGCGCTTCTACGGCGGCAACGCCATCGTCGCCGGCGCGCTGCCGATGGCCGCCGGTTTCGCGCTGGCCGAGAAGCTGCGCGGCACCGGCCAGGCCACGGCCTGCCTCTTCGGCGAGGGCGCGATGGCCGAGGGCGAGTTCCACGAAACGGCCAACCTGGCCGCGCTGTGGCGCCTGCCGCTGCTGCTGCTGTGCGAGAACAACCTGTACGCGATGGGCACCGCGCTGGAGCGCAGCGAGTCCAGCACCGACCTGTGCGCCAAGGCGCGCAGCTACCGGCTGGGCGCGCTCTCGGTCGACGGCATGAACGTGGCCGCCGTGCGCCAGGCCACCCGCACCGCGCTGGCCCGCGTGCGCGCCGGCGAGGGCCCGCAGTTCGTCGAGTTCCGCACCTACCGCTTCCGCGCCCATTCGATGTACGACGCCGAGCTGTACCGCAGCCGCGAGGAGGTGGAGCGCTGGAAGCTGCAGTGCCCCATCGCCGCGCTGCAGCGCCATGCCGAGGCCGAAGGCTGGGGCATGGACCTGCCGGCGCTGGAAGCCGCGGTGGCGGCCGAGGTGGCGGCCGCGATTGCCTTCGCCGAGGCGGGCACGCCGGAGCCGCTGGAGAACCTGCCGCTCGACGTGAGCGGCCCCTGGCCGCCGGCGTCGGTGGCCGCGCCCGTACCCGCCGGCGCAGCGGAGGCCGCATGACGACCCGGATGAGCTACCGCGAAGCGCTGCGGCAGGGCCTGCAGGCCGCGCTGGCGGGTGACCCCCGCGTGCTGCTGATGGGCGAGGACGTTGGACGTTATGGAGGCAGCTACGCCGTGAGCAAGGGCCTGCTGGCGCAGTTCGGTCCCGAGCGGGTGCGCGACACGCCGCTGTCGGAGTCGGGTTTCGTCGGCTGCGGCATCGGCGCCGCCATCAACGGCCTGAAACCGGTCGTCGAGATCATGACGGTGAACTTCAGCCTGCTGGCGCTGGACCAGATCGTCAACAACGCGGCCACGCTGCGCCACATGTCCGGCGGCCAGGTCAAGGTGCCGGTCGTGATCCGCATGAGCACCGGGGCCGGCCGCCAGCTGGCCGCCCAGCATTCGCACAGCCTGGAATGCTGGTACGCGCACGTGCCCGGCCTGCGCGTGCTGGCGCCGGCCACCGTGGCCGACGCGCGCGGCATGCTGCTGGCCGCGCTGCGCAGCGAAGACCCGGTGATCATCTTCGAGCACGCGCTGCTGCTGGCGCAGGAGGACGAGGTGGACGGCGAGCCGGCGCCGGTGGACCTGGCCCATGCCGCGCTGCGGCGGCCGGGCACCGACCTGTCGCTGATCACCTACGGCGGCTCGCTGCCGCGTTGCCTGGCGGCGGCCGACCGGCTGGCGGCCGACGGCATCGCTGCCGAGGTGCTGGACCTGCGGGTGCTGCGCCCGCTCGACGTGGCCGCCATTGCCGCCAGCGCGCTGCGCACGCGGCGCGTGCTGGTGGTGGACGAAGGCTGGCGCACCGGCAGCCTGGCGGCCGAGGTGATGGCGCTGGTGGCCGAGCAGTGCTTCTTCGAGCTGGATGCACCGCCGGCGCGGCTGTGCAGCGAGGAGGTGCCCATGCCCTACGCCAAACACCTGGAAGACGCGGCCCTGCCGAACGTCGACCGCATCGTCGCCGCGGCCCGCGCGCTGGTGGGGCGGCCATGATCGAGCTGCGCCTGCCCTCTTTCGGGGCCGACATGGACGATGCCCAGTTCGTGGCCTGGCAGGTCCGGCCGGGCCAGGCGGTGCGCAAGGGCGAGGTGGCCTGCGTGGTCGAGACGCAGAAGGGCGCGATCGACGTCGAGCTGTGGCAGGACGGCACCGTCGCCGCCCTGATCGCCGAGCCGGGCCAGCGCCTGCCGGTGGGCGCCCCGCTGGCGCTGCTGGCCGAAGCCGGCGAGGACTGGCAGGCGATCGCGGCCCAGGCGCGCGCCGCGGCTGTGGCCCCGGTGTCCGCGCCGGTGCAGCCCGCGCTCCAGGCCGCCGCGCCGCCCGCCGCACCGCCCGCGGCGGCACCCATCGCGCCGGCCATGGCGGCGGCGCCGCCGGACCCAAGCGCGGCGCGGCGCGCGGACGCGCGCACGGCCACCACCGCCGCCACGGCCGCCACCGCCACCACCGACGCCAGCCCGATGCGCGACGCGATCGGCGCGGCCATGTCGCGCTCCAAGCGCGAGATCCCGCACTACTACCTCGCCCACGAAATCCGTGCCGATGCCGCGCTGGACTGGCTGGAGCGCTTCAACGCCGGCAAGCCGCCGGCCGAGCGCGTGCTGTTCGCGGCGCTGGCGCTGCGCGCCGTGGCACAGGCGGCGGCCGTGGTGCGGGGCCTGAACGGCCACTGGGTCGACGGCTCCGTGCAGTCGGCGGACCGGGTGCACCTGGGCGTGGTCACCGCGCTGCGCGGCGGTGGCCTGGTGGTGCCGACGCTGCACGATGCCGACCGGCTCGACCTGCCGGCCACGATGGCCGCGCTGTCGCAGGCCATCGCGCGCGCCCGCGCGGGCCGCCTGCGCAGCGGCGACCTGGGCGACGCGACGATCACCGTCAGCAACCTGGGCGACCTGGGCTGCGACGAAGGCTGGGGCGTGATCTACCCGCCGCAGCTGGCCATCGTCAGCCTGGGGCGCATCGCGCCGCGGCCGGTCGTCACGCCCGAAGGCACGCTGGCCGCCGCGCGCACGCTGCGGCTGACGCTGGCGGCCGACCACCGCGCCAGCGACGGCCTGGTCGGCGCGCGCTTCATCGCCGCCGTGGCCCACCGCCTCGAACATCCGGAGTTGACGTGAGCGCAGAACCCTCTTCCCCACCAGACGCCGCCCTGCGCGCCGCGCTGCAGGACTGCCTGGCCGCCATCGCGCCCGAAGCCCGCCTCGACGCCATCGACCCGCATGCGTCGCTGCGCGCGCAGCTGGACCTCGATTCCTACGATTTCCTGCAGCTGCTGATCGCGCTGCATGAACGCCTGGGCGTCGACGTGCCCGAGTCGGCCTATGCGTCGGTCGACTCGGTCGAGCGGCTGCTCGGCTACCTGGGCACCGCCGCGCCGCGCAAGGCGGCGGCGGGCTGAAGCCCCGGCCCGCGCCCGCCTCGCGCGTGGTCGGTGCCGGCGGCCCTCAGTGCGACATCAGCACCGGCAGCGTCATCGATTCGAGCAACCCGCGCGTGGCGCCGCCCAGCAACCGTTCGGTCAGGCGGCGGTGCCCGTAGGCGCCCATCACCAGCAGGTCGGCATCCAGGTCGGCGGCACGCGACAGCATCGCGTCGGCGATGTCGATCGTCGTCACCTCGACCGCCGTCTCCGCGCGCACGCCGTGCCAGGCCAGCCATTGCCGCAGCGACTGCAGGCGCGCGGCCAGCGGCACGGTCTCTTCGTAGGCGCCTTCGCGCCAGGCCAGCACGTGCACGCATTCGGCGCGGCTCAGCAGCGGCAGCGCATCGGCCACGGCGCGCGAGGCCTCGCGGCTGTCGTCCCAGGCCACCATCGGCCGCCGGCTCAGCGCCCGGTGGCGCCCGGCATAGGGCACGACCAGCGTCGGCCGCGCGCAGCCGACCAGCACCGACTCCAGCACCTCCGACGCCAGGCGGTGTCCCTGCCGGGCCCGGTCCACCTGGCCCAGCAGCACCAGGTCGCTGCAGTGCGCATGGCGCACCAGGGCCGCGGCCACGTCCTCTTCGGCCATCACGGTCTCGACCGAATGCAGCTTGGCCTGGGCGCAGGCGTCGGTGAACACCTGCGCCGCCGCCGTCGCCTGCTGGCGCATGGCCGACCAGGCTGCTTCGAGAAAGCCCTCGGCCATCGTGCCGGGATCGACGGCGAGCGGCAGGTCGAAGCGGCCCGTGGCGGCCAGCCCGACGAGATGCGCCTGCTGGTCGCGCGCGAGCTCGATGGCGATGCGGATGCGTTCGGGGCAGCCTTCGTCGGCGCCCAGTTGGACCAGCAGGCTGCGGTAGGCCATGGCAAGACTCCTGAATCGATCGGTTGCGGCCACTCTAGGAGCGCGCGGCCGGCGTGCCTTGCGTTCGGTCAACCCAGACGCTGCGCCAGCACCCGCGCGGCCTGCGCATGCGCAACTGGGCCCCGCCGGCCGGGCCGAAGAATCACCCGACCTGCCCGACCATCAGCGAGGAGCGCCGCCATGGCCAGCACCAAGATCCCGACCTGCCCCCCCACGGGCAGCCCTTGGTTCGGCGGCCGCCTGGTGATGCTGGGCTTCGGCAGCATCGGCCAGGGCGTGCTGCCGCTGCTGCTGGACAGGCTGCGCCTGCCCCGCCAGCAGGTCCTGGTCATCTCCCCCGGCCGCTCCAGCCTGGCGCTGGCCGAAGGCCTGGGCGTGCCGACGCGGGTGGAGCGCCTGGATGCCGAGAACCTGGCCGCGGTGCTCGGATCGTCGCTGCGCGCCGGTGATTTCCTGCTGAACCTGTCGGTCGACGTCAGCAGCGTCGCGCTGATCGCCTGGTGCCAGGACGCCGGCGTGCTGTACCTGGACACCTGCATCGAACCCTGGGCCGGCGGCTACACCGACACGCGCTGCACGCCGGCGCAGCGCAGCAACCACGCGCTGCGCCGCGCGGCGCTGGCACTGCGCCGCCGCGCGCCGAACGGCCCGACCGCGGTGCTGACGCACGGCGCCAACCCGGGCCTGGTGTCGCATTTCGTCAAGCAGGCCCTGCTCGACCTGGCACGAGATGCCAACGTCGAACATGAGCGGCCAACTGAACGCACCGGCTGGGCGTCGCTGGCGCAGCGCCTGGGCGTGCGCGCCATCCACGTCGCCGAGCGGGACACGCAGGTGCGGGCCAGGCGCCGGGCGATCGGCGAGTTCGTCAACACCTGGTCGGTCGATGCACTGGCGGACGAGGCCGGCCAGCCGGCCGAGCTGGGTTGGGGCACGCACGAACGCCACTTTCCCGCCGACGGCCGCCGGCACGACGACGCGCCGGCGCCCGGCATCTACCTCGGCCGTCCCGGCGGCAGCGTGCGGGTGCGCAGCTGGACGCCGGCGGGGGGGCCAATGCACGGCTTCCTGATCACCCATGCGGAGTCGCTGTCGATCGCGGACTACCTGACCGTCGGCGATCCGGCCCGGCCGCGCTACCGGCCCACGGTGCACTACGCCTACCACCCCTGCGACGACGCGGTGCTGTCGCTGCACGAACTGGCCGGCCGGGAATGGAAGCAGCAGGCGGGCCGCACCGTGATGAAGGACGAGGTCATCGCCGGGATGGACGAGCTGGGCGTGCTGCTGCTGGGCCATGCGCGCGGTGCCTACTGGTACGGCTCGCAGCTCGGCATCGAGCAGGCGCGCGAGGCCTGCGCGCACAACAACGCCACCAGCCTGCAGGTGGCGGCCGCGGTGATGGCAGGCGTGCACTGGGCCATGCGCAATCCCGCGCGCGGCATCGTCGAGCCCGACGAGCTGCCCTTCGACGAAGTGCTGGCGCTGTGCCGGCCCTACCTGGGGACCGTGGTCGGCGCCTACAGCGAATGGACGCCGCTGGCGGACCGCGCCTGGCTCTTCGACGAGGACCTGGACCGCGAGGATCCGTGGCAGTTCAAGAACGTGCGCGTCAGCTGACGGGCAGGGAAAGCGAGGGCAAGGTGGTCGACATCATCCTGGATCCGGACAGCGCGGAAGCGATCGAAGCCGGCGACACCGCGCGGCTGGCGTGCTGGCTGGTCGCCGAAGGCGACCGCGTGCATGGCGGCGACCTGCTGGCGCAGGCGCGTCTGGTGCACCAGACGGTGGACGTGCGCGCGCCGCACGACGGCGTGCTGGAGCAGATCCTCGTGCCGGCCGGCGAGTGCTTCGGCCCGGGGCATCCGCTGGCGCGGCTGATCGCGCTCTAGGCTTCGAAGTACGCGTCTCGACGGCGGGCCTTGTCGCCGGCAGGCCTCGGCCATCACCAGCGGCCCGATGCGCCGCCGCCGCCGAAGCCGCCGCCACCGCCGCGGAAACCACCGCCGCCACCGCTGCGGCCCGAACCCTGCCATGGCAGGCCGGGCCCGCCGCGCAGCCCGGCGAATCCGCCGAACAGCACGACGACCGCCGCCAGCGCCGCCGCGGCCCACGCCGCGGCCGCCAAGCCGGTGAGCCACCACACGCCACCGCCCGCCGCGCCGGCGGACAGCGCCGCGGCCGCCGGCCGGCCCACCCGCCGGCGCAGCAGCGTGCCCAGCACCCAGGCCCCCATCGCGACCATCGGCAGGTACGGCGTCCAGCCCTCGTCCGGCGCCTGCGCCGCGGGGGGCGGCAGGACCTCGCCGTCGATCGTGCGCATCATCCGGTCCACCCCGGCCGCCACCGCGCCATGCAGGTCCTGCGCGCGCAGCCGGGGCACGATGGCTTCATCGATGATGCGGCGGCTGGCTGCATCGGTCAGCACGCCTTCGAGGCCGTACCCGACCTCGATGCGCAGCTGCCGGTCGCGCAGCGCGATCAGCAGGATCGCGCCATCGTCGACCTGGCGCCGCCCCGGCTTCCATTGTTCGGCCACGCGCATCGCGTAGTCCTCGATCGACTCGGGCACGGTCGACGGCACGATCAGCACCACCACCTGGCTGCCCCGCCGCGCCTCGAAGGCGGCCAACTGCTGCTCCAGCGCCGCATCCTGCGCGGCGTCCAGCGTGCCGGTGAGGTCGGTGACGTAACCCGCCGCCGGTGGCACCGGCGCCACGCCGTCCGCCGAGTGGGCCGTGCCGAGCACCAGCACCAGCGCGAGCAGCAGCGCCAGCAGCGACGAGGCGGCGTATTCCAGCCAGCAGGCCTGCCCGGGCTTCATGGCGCGCTCGCCCCCGGCACGGCCGTGCGCGGCGCCGCGCCCAGGTCCACCACCGGCGGCTTCGCCAGCGCCGCTTCGTCGGCCACGGTGAAGCTGGGCTTCTCCTGGTACCCGAAGGCCAGCGCGGTCAGGTTGGACGGGAAGGACCGCACCGTGACGTTGTAGGCCTGCACCGACTGGATGTAGCGCCGGCGCGCGACCGCGATGCGGTTCTCGGTGCCCTCCAGCTGCGCCTGCAGGTCGCGAAAGGCCTGGTTGGCACGCAGCGCGGGGTACGCCTCGGCCACCACCAGCAGCCGCGCCAGCGCGCCGCCCAGGTCACCCTGCGCGCGCTGGAAGGCTTCGAAGGCCTTCGGGTCCTCGATCAGCCCCGGGCCGGCCTGGATCGCCGTGGCGCGCGCGCGGGCTTCGACCACCTGCACCAGCGTGGCCTGCTCGAAGGCGGCCTCGGCCTTCACCACCTGGACCAGGTTGGGCACCAGGTCGGCACGGCGCTGGTACTGATTCAGCACCTCGGCCCAGCTGGCCTTGATCTCCTCGTCGCTGCGCTGCAGGGTGTTGTAGCCACAGCCGCCCAGCAGCGTGAGCACCAGCGCCAGCAGCAGCCACGCCAAGCCGGCGCGCAGTCCCCTCGAGTCACGGCAAGCATCACGCACCATGGCCAGCACTCCTCGCAGCGAGGGCCTCATGGTCTGCCGGTGCCACCGGGCGGCATTGCGCGTGCTCAAGCACCGGCCCCCGGGCCGCCGCGTGATTGACGCGCATCAAAGCCGGCCCGGGCCGGTCCGGCGACGCTGCAGCCCGCGGGCATGGGGCCAGGTGCTGCGTGCCCGCGCCTGCATGGACATCCTGCTGCTCGAAGACGACGTCGACCTGGGACAGGCGGTGGCCGCGCACCTCGGCGCCGCCGGCCACTGTGTGCAATGGCACCGCCACGCGCTGGCCGGCCGCGTGCTGGCGGCCGACCTGGTGCTGCTGGACCTGGGCCTGCCCGACGGCGAGGGCCTGGCACTGCTGCGCGAATGGCGCGCGGGCGGCGATGCGCGGCCGGTGATCGTGCTGTCGGCGCGCGACCAGCTCTCCGACCGCATCGCCGCGCTGCGGCTGGGCGCGGACGACTACCTGGTCAAGCCCTTCGACCTGGACGAACTGCTGGCCCGCATCGATGCCGTGGCGCGGCGCTGCGGCCGCCTGCCCGCCCTGCACGCCGGCGAGCTGCTGCTGGACGTGCCCGCGCGCCAGCTGCGCCGTGCGGGCCGGCCGGTGGAGCTGACGGCGATGGAGTGGTGCGTGCTCGGCTGCCTGGCGCGCCGGCCGGGCCGCATCTATGCGCGCGGCGACATCGAGCAGGCCCTGGCCGACGCCGGCCTGGGCGATGCGCAGAGCAACTCGATCGAGGTGATCGTGAGCCGGCTGCGCAAGAAGATCGGCGCCGCGGCGATCAGCACGCACCGCGGCCTGGGCTACCGGCTCGAGCTGCGGCGCGCCGCCTGAAAGCCACCTGGCTGCCGCATCAGAGTGCCAAGAGAGCCGCCCGAGAGCCCCGCGTGAACCGCATGAGAACCGCATGAGAACCGCCTGCGGCCCCACCGAGCTTCCCGACCACCGCTGACGCCCATGGTGGACACCACGCCGTCCGCCCCAGCGCGCTGGAGCCTGCAGCGCCGGCTGTGGCGGCGCCTGCTGGTCCTGCTGGCCGCGGGCTGGCTGGCGGCCTGCGCCGCCTGCACCGCCGGCCTGTGGCACGAGATCGACGAGGTGCTCGACGGCGCGCTGCAGCAGACGGCGCTGCGGCTATTGGCCCTGCCCGGCGCGCTGCCGTCCGGCTTGGCCGGCGCGGCGGCCGAGGTCATCGCCCCCGGCCCCTGGCCTCCCGGCGAGCACGGGGACTTCGTAAGTTATCAGCTCTACGACGCCGCCGGCCGCTTGCGCCTGCGCTCGGCCGACGCACCGGACCAGCCGATGGACCCCGGCGGCCGCGACGGCCTGCGCGAAGCCGGCCGCTGGCACGTGCTGACGCTGACCGCGCCCGATGGCCGGCGCGCCCTGGTGGCCGAGACCGTCGCCCACCGCCGCGAGGTGCTGTGGCACAGCCTGCGCTGGATGCTGCTGGGCCTGCTGGCGGTGCTGCCGGGGCTGGCGCTGGCGCTGCGCGGGCTGATGCGGCGCGAGTTCCACGGCATCGAACAGGCCCGCCACGCGCTGGAGGCGCTGGACGTGGGCAGCCTGGCACCCCTGGCGCTGCCGCGCCTGCCCGACGAACTTCAGCCCTGGCTGCATGCCACCAACACGCTGCTGGCGCGCCTGCGCTCGCTGGTGGAAGCCGAACGCGCGCTGGCGCTGCATGTGGCGCACGAGCTGCGCACGCCGCTGGCGGCCGCGCGGGCGCAGGCCCAGCGGCTGGAACTGGGCGCGGCCGACGCCGACACCCGCGCGCAAGCCCGGGCGCTGCTGCGCCAGCTCGACCGCCTGGCCCAGCTGGCGACGCGGCGCCTGCAGATCGCGCGGCTGGAATCGGGCATCGCGCTGCGGCGCGAACCGGTGGACCTGGGCGAGCTGGCGCGGCTCGTCGCCGCCGAGTTCGATGCCGAGCAGCGCCGCGGCCGGCTGCGCGTGCACACCCCGCCGCAGCCGGCGCTGGTGCCGGGCGACGTCGACGCGCTGGGCATCGCGCTGCGCAACCTGATCGACAACGCACTGCGCCACGGTGGCCCCGGCGCGCAGGTGGAAGTGATCGCCGCGCCCGGCCTGCTGGTGGTGCAGGACGACGGACCGGGCGTGGCGCCGGCGCTGCTGCCGGCCCTGGTGCGGCGCTTCGAACGCGGGCCCGGCGCCGCCGAAGGCAGCGGACTGGGCCTGGCCATTGCCGACGCCATCGCGCGGCAGTCGGATGCGCGCCTGGTGCTGCACTCGCCAGTGGCGCAGGGCCGCGGTTTCCGGGCCGAGCTGCGCTTCTGACGCGGCGCGGCACCGCACCGCACCGCACGACCCCGCGACGCGCGGCTCGACCCCCCGCGCGACGCGGCTTAGCACGCGCCGGGTTCCGCCACAGCGCCGCACCAAGCCGCGCACCAAGCCGCGCACCAAGCCCCGCACCAAGCGCCGCACCAAGCGCCGCACCAAGCGCCGCACAAACGCTTGCAGCTTCCGGGCACGCCGTTCAGCTTCGGTTCATCGCCGCGTCGAGGATGCATCGGGCGCCGCACCCGCGCGGCGAGGACCACCGAAGGAGACAAGCGATGCCCAGCTACACGCTGAACGTGAACGGCAAGGACCATGTCGTGGAAGTCAGCAGCGCGGAGATGCCGCTGCTGTGGGTGCTGCGCGACCTGATCGGGCTCACCGGCACCAAGTACGGCTGCGGCATCGAGGTCTGCGGCGCCTGCACCGTGCTGGTCGACGGCGAGCCGAAGAAGTCCTGCGACATGGACGTGTCCTCGGCCGCCGGCGGCCGGCGCATCACGACCATCGAGGGCCTGTCGCCCGACCGCAGCCACCCGGCGCAGGTGGCGTGGATCAAGCACCAGGTGCCGCAGTGCGGCTTCTGCCAGTCCGGCATGCTGATGTGCGTGGCCGGTGCGATGAAGGCCGGCCACCACGGCAGCGAGATCGCCAGCGAGGTGCAGAACGTCTGCGTCTGCGGCACCTACCAGCGCATGAAGCAGGCGCTGGCCGGCCTGTGAAGGAGGCAACGACGATGGACACACCCACCCTCGACCGCCGCGCCTTCCTCGGCAGCGGCACCGGCCTGACCCTGGCCCTGCTGCTGCCGGCCGCCAGCCGGCTCGAAGCCGCCACCGGTGCCGCCCCCGCGCAGGTGAACGCCTGGCTCTCGATCGGCAGCGACGACGGCATCACCCTCACCATCGGCTGCTCCGACATGGGCCAGGGCTCGTTCTCGGGACTGGCGCAGGTGCTGTGCGAAGACCTGATGGTCGACCCCGCCCGCGTGCGCCTGGTGCAGGGCGGGCCGACGCTGAAGACACCGGTGCCGGTCGGCAGCGCCATCAACACCGTGGGCAGCAGCGTCACCCGCAGCAACTACTGGCGCCTGCGCGACGCCGGCGCCATCGCGCGCGAAACCCTGGTGGCCGCGGCGATGGTGCAGGTCGGCGACGCCGACCGCAGCCACTACACCGTCGCCGACGGCGTCATCCGGCACACCCCCAGCGGCGCCACGCGGCGCTACGGCGAGGTGGCCGAGGCCGCCGCCCTGCTGCCTGCACCGGCGGCCGCGCCGCTGGTGCCCGATGCGCAGTTCCGCAGCATCGGCAAGACCCTGCCGCGCACCGACATACCACCCAAAGTGGACGGCAGCGCCATCTACGGCCTGGACGTGCGCGTGCCCGGCATGCTGTACGCGGTGATCCGCCACTGCCCCACGTTCGGCGGCACGCTGGCCGCCACGCCGGCCGTGCCCAGCGGCGCCCTGGCCGTGGTGCCGACGCAAGTCAAGGCCGGCACCGGCCGCGGCGCCGAGGCGGTGGGCAACGTCAACGCGGTGGCGGTGGTCGGCACCAACACCTGGGACGCCTGGCGCGCGGCGCGCCGGCTGAGCGTGAAATGGACGCTGCCGGCGCAGGCCGCGGCGATGAACAGCACGCAGTTCATGACCGACGCACAGGCCCTGATGAGCAGTGCCAAGCCCTACGTGGCCGGCACCACGAACCCGCCCGGCACGCTGTACACCGTGGAGCGCAGCACCGCCGATGCCGGCGCGGCCATCGCCGGTTCGGCACGCGTGGTGGAAGCCACCTACGCCCTGCCCTACGTCGCCCATGCCTGCATGGAGGTGCTGAACTGCACCGTGCACCACGTGCCCGGCGAGCGCTGCGAGGTGTGGGCGCCCACCCAATCGGCGCGCGGCGCGCTGCAGCTGGTGGCCACGCTCACCGGCCTGCCGCCCGAAAAGATCGTCTTCCACACCACTTACCTCGGCGGCGGCCTGGGCCGCAAGGCCGAGCAGGACTTCATCAGCCAGGCGGTGCAGGTGGCGATGGCGCTGCAGCGGCCGGTGAAGCTGATGTGGCCGCGCGAAGAGGACTTCACGCACGACCAGTACCGGCCGATGGCGCTGGTGCGCGCCCGCGCCGGCCTGGACGCCAACGGCGCCATCGCCGGCTGGACCTACCGCAACGTGTCCCCGTCCATCCTGGCGCAGCGGGGCGCTGTGCTGGGCGCCACCGGCGACAGCCAGGGCTACGAAGGCGCGCATGCCCTGCCCTATGCCTTCGGCGCCCGCCTCACCGAATACGTGACACACCCGTCCACCGTGCCGGTGGGCTTCTGGCGTTCGGTGGGCGCGTCGATCAACACCTTCGCGGTCGAATCGATGATCGACGAGCTGGCCGCCGCCGCCGGCCAGGACCCGTTCCAGTTCCGCCGCGCGCGGCTGACCGATCCACGCTGGATCGCGGTGCTGGAAGCCGCCGCCGCGCTGGGCGGCTGGGGCACGCCGGTGCCGGCGGGCAGCGCGCGCGGCATCGCCATCGGCGCGGCCTTCAACAGCATCGTGGCCCAGGTGGTCGAGGTGGCGAAGACCAGCGCCGGCACCGTGCGCGTCACCAAGGTGGCCGTGGCGATCGACTGCTATCTCGCGGTCAACCCGGGTTCCGTCGAAGCGCAGATCGTCGGCGGCGTCGTGCACGGCATCAACGCCACGCTGTACGGCCGGCAGACCTTCAGCAACGGCGCCGCGCAGGTGAAGAACTTCAACGCCAGCCGCATGATCAAGCTGAAGGAAATGCCGGCGGTGAAGGTGAAGATCATGCCCGCGCCGGCCCAGGCCGACCGCACGGTGGCCATCGGCGGCGTCGGCGAACTCGGCGTGCCCGCGTTCGCCCCGGCGCTGGCGAATGCGTGGGCCCGGCTGACCGGGCAGCGGGTGCGCAGCCTGCCGTTCCATCCGAACGCGACGATGGGGGACGGCTGAGGGGGGCCAGGTGCAGCAAGCGTGCACCGCATCATGTCCCCTTCCCGAATTGAAGGAACTTGCCCGCATGTACAGCGTACATACAATGCGGGCATGAGTTCCTTGCGCTTCGAGTGGGATCCGGCCAAGGCCACCATCAACCTGCGAAAGCATGGCGTCTCGTTCGAAGAGGCGCAGTCTGTCTTCGCAGACGAGCGTGCCCGCTTGATCGACGATCCGGACCACTCTGAGGACGAGGATCGTTTCATCCTCCTTGGCCTCAGCAGCAGCATGCGTGTTCTTGTCGTCGCGCACTGCTATCGCTCGGAGGGCAACGTCATCCGCATCATCTCTGCACGCAAGGCAACGCGTGAGGAGCAGCGGTACTACCCGTGAGGTGACATATGCGAAAGCAGTACGACTTCAGCACGTCGCGCAAGAACCCGTACGCAAGCCAGCTCAAAAGGTCGGTGACCATCCGCCTCGATGAGGACTCGATCACGTACTTCAAGTCCATGGCCGAACAGACCGGCATCCCATACCAGAGTCTCATCAATCTCTACCTCAAGGACTGCGCGGCCTCGGGAAAGAAGCTCAATCTCGCGTGGAAATAGCTGGCATGGGCACCGCGACCTGGAGTCCTCTTTCAGGCCGCGTCTTACCGGTGGACTGAGTCGCTGCCGTCAACATGAGCGTCCACCTTGAGTAGGCGGACACCCGTTCATCCCGTACGACGGTGGCGCGCAAGGCGTGCCGCTGCCGGCCGTGCATCGCCCGCGTCCTTTCAGCGGGTTCTCAGCCTCGATGCCCAGAATCCGCGCCCATCGCAAACCGTTGCAGGGCACTGTCAAGCACGACGCAAGAAGCCGGGGTTCGGCGGCAGGCGTTCATAGCAAGCCGGGCGCTGACCTGCCCGACGGTGGCGACACGCGCGCGTGTGTGGGAGCGGGTTCCTTCGGCGACACGGTGAAGGTCCGGGACTTGGCGAACGCCTCGATAGCTGCCATTTGACGCGGGTCACCACACCCTCGCGTGGTGCCCTTGCAGCCGCCGTCCAAAGTCACGGTGGGGAACGGCGGAAGCCCGAGGCGCAGCACGGCCCCACTGCTCGGTTTCCCGTAGGTACAAGCACCCCAGCGCGTAGATCCCGACGCAACGCCCGCCCTGCCACTTCTACGATGCCCGCGCGCCGCTCCTGCCGGCACGCGAGGAATCCATGAAGAAGACGTCGTTGCCATTCCGCGGCCGCCTGCACCACCGCCCGCACCGCTGCCTGCTGGCCTGCCTGGCTGCCTGGGGCCCCGCCGCGGCGCTGCCCGCCGAGATCGTCATCGGCCAGGTGGCGCCGCTGTCCGGCGTGCTGGCCAGTTCCGGCCAGCAGATGGTGCTGGGCGGCAAGGTCTGCTTCGACGCGGTGAACGACGCCGGCGGCGTGCATGGCGCCAGGATCCGCACCGAGGTGCTCGACGACGGCTACAAGGTCGACGAGACCCTGCGCCTGACGCGCCAGCTGGTGGCCCGGCCCGAGGCGGTGGCGCTGTTCGGCTTCGCCGGCACAGCCAACGTCGGCAAGCTGCTCGAAGACAAGGTGCTGGCCGAGGCCGGCATTGCGCTGGTGGCGCCCTACACCGGCGGTGAATCGCTGCGCACGCCCTTCAACCCCTGGATCTTCCACCTGCGCGCCGGCTACGCCGACGAGGCGGAGCACATGGTCAAGCAACTGGTCACGCAGGGCATCCGGCGCGTGGCCGTGGTCTACCAGGACGACGGTTTCGGCAAGGCCGGCCTCGCCGGCGTGGAAGCGGCGCTGGCGCGCCGCCAGCTGAAGCTGGTGGCGGCCGCGCCCTACGAACGCAACACCGAGAAGGTGGAGGAAGCGGTGAAGCAGGTGCGGGCGGCCGAGGCGCAGTCGGTGGTGATGATCGCGGTCAACCGCCCGGCCGCGGCCTTCGTGCGCCAGTACCGCCAGGCCGGCGGCGGCGGCCAGCTGTTCAACATCTCGGTGGTGGACCCGGCCGAGCTGGTGAAGCTGGGCGGCCTGGAGAACGTGCGCGGCCTGGGCATCACGCAGGTGGTGCCCTACCCCTACCAGCCCAAGCTGCCGGTGGTGCGCGAGTTCCACGCCGCGCTGCAGAAGCACGCGCCGGGGCAGGCGGTGAACTACACCAACTTCGAGGAATACCTGGGCTGCAAGGTGCTGGTGGAGGCATTGCGCCGCGCCGGCCCGCAGCCGACGCGCGCCAAGGTGGTGGCCGCCCTGGAATCGCTGACCAAGCTGGACCTGGGCGGCATCACCATCGGCTATGGGCCGAAGGAACGGGTGGGCTCGCGCTACGTCGAGGTCACCGTCATCGGCAGCGACGGCAAGCTTCTGAAGTGAGCGGCCACGGGCCGGATGGCTCGTGCTGCCCGTGCAGGCCGCGCGGGTGGCCCCGGCAAGGACAAGCGGGCCGCCCATGGGCGGCCCGCGTCGTTCAGGTCGGCTGCGGGTTGGCCGCCTCGGCCGCCTCGGGCCCGGCCGGTCGTTCACGGGCGGCGCGCCGCTCGCGCCAGGCCAGCAGCTCGCCCACGATGCCGCGCCGGAAGGCCAGCACGCAGGCGATGAAGATCAGGCCGATGATCACCGTCACCCACGAGCCCACGCGGTCCGCCAGGTAGTTCTGCAGGCCGATGATGCTGACCGCGCCGATCACCGGCCCGGCAAAGGTCCCCATGCCGCCCAGCAGCGTCATCAGCACCACCTCGCCGGAAAGCGTCCAGTGCACGTCGCTGAGCGTGGCGAAGCCCAGCACCAGCGCCTTCAGCGCCCCTGCCAGCCCGGCCAGCGCGCTGCTGAGCACGAAGGCCAGCAGCTTGTAGCGATCCACCGCATAGCCCAGCGAGATGGCGCGCGGCTCGTTCTCGCGGATGGCCTTCAGCACCTGGCCGTAAGGCGAGCGCACGATGCGCACGATGCCCGCGAAGACGGCGACGAAGATGGCCAGCACCACGTAATACATCGTGCGGTCGTCGCCCAGCGGCAGCAGCCCGAAGAGCGTACCGCGCGGCACGCCCTGCAGCCCGTCCTCACCGCCGGTGAAGGGCGCCTGCAGGCAGATGAAGAACACCATCTGCGCCAGCGCCAGCGTGATCATCGCGAAGTAGATGCCCTGGCGCCGGATGGCGATGAGCCCCACGACCAGCCCGATGGCCGCGGCCACCGCCACGCCGCCCAGCAGTCCCCACTCCGGCGCCCAGCGCGCCGAGGCCAGCAGCCAGCCGGTGGCATAGGCGGCCGACCCCATGAAGGCGGCGTGCCCGAAGGACAGCAGACCGGTGAAGCCCAGCAGCAGGTTGAAGGCGCAGGCGAAGATGGCGAAGCACAAAGCCTTCATCATGAAGACCGGGTACACGCCGATGAAAGGCACCGCCAGCAGCAGAACCAGGCCGGCGGCCCAGGCGGCGCGCTCGGCGCGCGGGGACAGCGAAGACATCAATGCTCCTTGCCGAACAGCCCCGCCGGCCGGATCACGAGCACGACGGCCATGATGACGAACACGACGATGGACGAGGCTTCGGGATAGAAGACCTTGGCCAGGCCTTCGACGAGGCCCAGCACCAGGCCGGTGAGGATGGCGCCCAGGATGGAACCCATGCCGCCGATGACGACCACCGCGAAGACCACGATGATCAGGTTGCTGCCCATCAGCGGCGTCAGCTGGATCACCGGCGCGGCCAGCACGCCGGCCACCGCCGCCAGCGCCGCGCCGCCGGCGTAGGTCAGCGTCACCAGCCGCGGCACGTTGATGCCGAAGGCCTGCACCAGGCGCGGGTTCTCGGTGCCGGCGCGCAGCGTGGCGCCCAGGCGCGTCTTCTCGATCAGGAACCAGGTGGACAGGCACACCGCCAGCGAAGCCACCACCACCCAGGCGCGGTAGTTGGGCAGCACCATGAAGCCGAGATCGGTGGCGCCCTGCAGCAGCGCCGGCACCGCGTACTGCTGGCCCGAGACGCCGTACACGTCGCGGAAGATGCCTTCCACCACCAGCGCCAGGCCGAAGGTGAGCAAGAGCCCATACAGCGGGTCCAGCTTGTACAGGCGCTGCAGCAAGGTGCGCTCGATGACGACACCGAACACACCCACCACCAGCGGCGCCAGCAGCAGCGCCGCCCAGTAGCCGAGGCCGAAGCGCTCCAGCGCGATCCACGCCACGTAGGCGCCGACCATGTACAGCGCGCCGTGCGCGAAGTTGACGATGCCCAGCAGGCCGAAGATGACCGCCAGGCCCAGGCTCAGGATCGCGTAGAACGACCCATTGACCAGGCCCAGCAGCAGCTGGCCGAGCAGCGCCGGCAAAGGAATGTCCATTCGTCTTCTCCAAGGTCTTGCGCGGATCCGGCTGAAGCCGGTCCGCCGCAAGGGCCCCCCCCGGGGGGCAGCGAACGCTAGCGAGCGTCGGGATTCCACATGGCGCAGCGCGACTCTTCCTTGGTGGTGAAGGCGTCCTCGCCCTTGATGGTCTGCACCACGTTGTAGTAGTCCCAGGGCTCGGTGCTCTTCTCCGGCGCCTTCACCTGCATCAGGTACATGTCGTGCACCATGCGGCCGTCGGCGCGGATGTAGCCGCCCTTGGCGTACATGTCGTTGATCTTCATCTTCTTCAGCTGGGCCATCACCTTGTCGCCGTCGTCCGTGCCGGCCGCCTGCACCGCGCGCAGGTAGGTGAGCGCGGCCGAGTAGTTGCCCGCCTGCACCGACGACGGCATGCGCTTGAACTTGTCGAAGAAGCGGCGGCTCCAGGCGCGCGTCTCGGCGCTGTGGTTCCAGTACCAGCTGTCGGTCAGGTACATGCCCTGCGTGGCCTTCAGGCCCAGCGCGTGCACGTCGTTGATGAACATCAGCAGCGCCGCCAGCTTCATCGACTTGGTGACGCCGAATTCACTCGCCGCCTTGATGGCGTTGGTCAGGTCACCGCCGGCATTGGCCAGGCCCAGGATCTGCGCCTTGCTGCTCTGCGCACGCACCAGGAAGGACGAGAAATCGCTGGCCGACAGCGGGTGCCGCACCGAGCCCACCACCTCGCCACCGGCGGCACGCACGATCCTGGTGGTGTCGTTCTGCAGCGCATTGCCGAAGGCGTAGTCGGCGGTCAGGAAGTACCAGCTCTTGCCGCCGGACTTGACCACCGCCGCGCCCGTGCCCTTGGACAGCGCCACCGTGTCGTAGGCGTAGTGCACCGTGTAGGGCGAACACTTCTCGTTCGTCAGCACCGAGGTGGCGGCACCCACCGCGAAGAAGGGCCGCTTCTTGTCTGCCGCCAGCGTGGCCAGCGCCAGGTTGACGCCCGAATTGACGCCGCCGATCAGCATGTCCAGCCCGCCGTCGAACCACTCGCGCGCCTTGCTGGAGGCGATGTCGGCCTTGTTCTGGTGGTCGGCGAACACCACCTCGATCTTCTTGCCGTTCACGCTGCCGCCCATGTCGGCAATGGCCATGCGGATGGCCTCGACACCGCCCTCGCCGTCCAGGTCGGAATAGAGGCTGGACATGTCGGTGGTGATGCCGATGCGGATCACGTCGTTCGAGTACTGGGCCTGCGCAGGACCGGCCAGGGCGGCCGCGACGGCGATGCCGGCGGCTGCCAGCTTGGATGTGATGGACATGCTTGTCTCCAACGTGGAATGTGAGCGGGAACGGGAACGGGAACGGGAACGGGAACGGGAACGGAAAGGAGGCCGCCGAAGCGGCGGGGGTTCAGACGCCCAGCGTCTGCTGCAGCTGCGCGATGCGCGATGGCAGTTCGGCCTGCGTGAAGGCTTGGGTGATGCGGCCGTGCTCCATCACCAGCAGGCGGTCGGCCAGCGGCGCGGCGAAGCGGAAGTTCTGCTCCACCATGACGATGGTGTAGCCCTCGCGCCGCAGGGCCAGCACCATGTCGGCCAGCTTCTGCACGATGACCGGCGCCAGGCCTTCGGAGATCTCGTCCAGCAGCAACAGCCGCGCGCCGCTGCGCAGGATGCGCGCCACCGCCAGCATCTGCTGCTCGCCGCCGGACAGCCGCGTCCCTTGGCTGTTGGCACGCTCGCGCAGGTTGGGAAACATCTCGTGCAGGCGCGCCACGCTCATGCCGCCTGCCTGCAGCACGGGCGGCAGCAGCAGGTTCTCGTGCGCCGACAGGCTGGCGAAGATGCCGCGCTCTTCAGGGCAATAGCCCAGCCCCAGCCGCGCGATGCGGTGCGTGGGCAGGCCGATGGTCTCCTGCCCGCGCACCTGCACCGAGCCCTTGCGCGTGCCGGTCAGGCCCATGATGGCGCGCAAAGTGCTCGTCCGTCCGGCGCCGTTGCGGCCCAGCAGGGTGACCACCTCGCCCTCCTGCACCTGGAAGTCGACGCCGTGCAGCACGTGCGATTCGCCGTACCAGGCGTGCAGGCCACGCACCTCCAGCAGCGGGGCGCCCTGGGCCGCGGCCATCAGTGCGCTCCTTGCAGCGTGGCGCTGCTGCTGCCCATGTAGGCCTCGATCACCGCGGGGTTGGCCGAGACGGCGGCATAGGGCCCCTCGGCCAGCGTGGCGCCGCGCTGAAGCACGGTGATGGTGTCGGCGATGCTCGCCACCACCCCCATGTTGTGCTCCACCATCAGCACCGTGCGCTTGGCCGCCACCTTCTTGATGAGGCGCCGCACGCGGTCCACGTCTTCCGCGCCCATACCCTGCGTGGGCTCGTCCAGCAGCATCAGCTCGGGATCGGCCGCCAGCGTGGTCGCGATCTCCAGCGCGCGCTTGCGGCCGTAGCTCAGCTCCACCGCCGGCAGCGCCGCGAAGCCGCCCAGCTCCACCTCGTCCAGCAGCGCGCGGGCGCGATCGTCCAGCCGGTACAGCGAACGCTCCGGCCGCCAGAAGTGCAGCGAGGTGCCCAGCCGGCGCTGCAGCGCCACGCGCACGTTCTCCAGCACGGTGAGGTGCGGGAACACCGCCGAGATCTGGAACGAGCGCACCACGCCGCGCTGCGCCACGCGGGCCGGCGAGTCGGCCGTGATGTCGGTGCCGTTGAAGAGGATGCTGCCGCTGGTGGGTGCCAGGAACTTGGTCAGCAGGTTGAAGCAGGTGGTCTTGCCCGCGCCATTGGGGCCGATCAGCGCGTGGATGCTGCCGCGCCGCACGCGCAGGTCCACGCGGTCGACCGCCACGAAGCCGTTGAAGGCCTTGCTCAGGGCGCGTGCTTCGAGGATGGTGTCGGGGCTCATCAGGACGGCCGTTGCCGAAGGAGGCCGGATCTTCGGCACGCGCGGGCGGCGGGCACAGTCGCACGATTACCTCGGTGCCAACCCGCTCGCAGAACTACCTCAGGGGCAACCCCCACGCACGAATACCTCGGTGACAACCCGAATGCCGCCGCCGCTCACGAGTGAAGGAATGCCGGTCCGGACGCCGACTACGGGAAATCTCGGGCGGCGGCGTTAGGGTTTCTTTCAACAATCGCCGCAACACTCCGCAGCCCCCGCCGTTCCTGGAGTGAGATGCCATGAGCACCCGCGAAGCCGACGCTGATGCCGGCGCCGATTCCGGCGCCGATTCCGGCGCTTTCCGCGCTGATGCCGGCGTTGACTCTGGCGTCGATGCCGGCGCAGCCGCCGCGCGCGCGCTGTCCGAGGCCGACCTGGCCCTGGCCTTCGACCTGGCGCCGGTGGGCCTGTGCGTGCTGCGCAAGCGCGTGGTGCAGCGCTGCAACGAGGCCTTCGCATCGATGTTCGGCTACACCCCCGAAGAGCTCGCGGGCCAGTCGACGTCGATGCTCTATCCGACGGCGGCCGAGTTCGAGAACATCGGCGAACGCGGCATCCAGGCCATGCGCGACAGCGGCCGCTATGCGGACGAACGCATCATGAAGCACCGCGACGGCCGCCTGTTCTGGTGCCACGCGTCGGGCCGCTCGCTGGAACGCGACGACCCCTTCGGCTGCTCGGTGTGGATGTTCGAGGACATCTCGGCCAAGCGCCCGGTGACGGCGCGCCTGACCCAGCGCGAGCGCGAGATCGCGCAGCTGCTGGTCGAAGGCAAGACCAGCAAGTCCATCGCGCGGGTGCTGGGCGTGAGCCCGCGCACCATCGACGCGCACCGGGCGCGCCTGCTGCGCAAGCTGAAGGTCAGCACGCCGACGGAGCTGGTGTCGCGGTTGGCGGGGTTGACGCAGGCCTAGACACGCAGAAACGGTCCTGAAGTCGACCGTGATCGCAACAGCCCCCCGGCGTCAGGCTCCCACTTCAATGAGGCATCGCTTCCTCCAAGGGCCGGCAGAATTCCGGTTGTGGCAAGCTGTGCCCCAGCATGGGAAACCCCACGGAGATGCCCAATGTCCACGAACATCAAAGTCCTCAAGGCGGAAGTCCTGCGCCTGCCGCCCGCGGACAGAGCGAAGCTGCTCGATCCCCTCATCGCAAGCCTTGACGTTGATGCGAGTGTTTCTATTGATGAATAGCCTCATGCCTCATGCCCCCTTTATGACCAGTCCGCTTCTCGCCAATGCCATTACTGCGATTCAACTTGGAGTCGAGGATTTCGACTCTCCAGACGCGAATCGCTCTCTCTCTGCGGCACGAAACATTTCAGCCGGTGTTCTTCTAATGTTTAAGGAGAAGTTGCGCCAGCTGTCACCCGCAGGATCGGACGAAGTTCTACTAAAGGAACGCGTAATGCCCACCATGGAAATGGACGGGACCTTGAGCTTTGTCGGCATTGGCAAGAAGACAGTTGACGTTCAACAGATCAAGGACCGCTTCAAGAGTCTTGGCGTCACTGCCGACTGGAAAAGGTTCGACGCGCTCATCACTGCCAGAAATGAACTTGAACACTACTTCAGCACACACTCCAGTTCGATTCTCAGAGAGCTGATCGCCGATGCATTTGTAGTCCTTCACGCCTTCTTGAAAACTGAGCTGCACCTCCGACCGGTTGAAGTGCTCGGCTCGGATACCTGGGAGCGCCTACTCCATGAAGCAAAAGTCTTCGATGAGACGCTTGTCAAGACACGATCCGACCTTGCCAAGTTGGCTTGGTTCTCTGGCGCGCGAGAATGCTTGCTCCCGCATTTTCGGTGCCAAGAGTGCGGATCTGCATTGCTGACCACAGACCCCGACTCGTACACGGAAGAAGAAGGGGCGCCGCTGATTTGTACACTGTGCGGTGATGTCCGAACCATTGCCGACATGTTTGAGCACGCGATGGATCACGCGTTCGGCGCAGACCATTACATTGCCGCAACTCGCGGTGGCGAGCCTCCGACTTCGGAGTGCCATGAATGTGGAAAGCTCGCCTTCCTGACAGAGGCCGGCGAATGCCTCGCCTGCGGTGCGACGTTGAGTTATACCGAGTGCGCAGTCTGCGGAGAGGGGTTGGGACCCGACGACCAGCACGGTCGGGGCCTCTGCGACTACCACCGATGGATCTCCGAGCAGCGCGATGAAGACTGATGCGCAGCCAATGCCTACCTCGCACATCGAATATCATGCGCTCCGTGCGCCATTGGTTGTAGGGGCGGAATGCGCGACGTCTCGCTCCATCGAGATCCATCAGCGGAGAATGCATGAGCTTCGAACTTAAGCCGACTCACGAACTAATCCAGATGGCTGCGGCGGGCGGTGGATTTCGGCTAGATGCCGCGCTGCGCCCCACCCAGGATTTGATCCAGCTTGCCTCCGCTGCAGCAGGAAGCGGCGCCAAGATTGTTCTGGCTGGCTTGAATCTACGCCCGACCCATGAGTTGATACAGATTTCAGCAGCAGGCAAAGGTGCCGTATTCTTTGAGGGCTAATAGTTTCCCTCTAGCTTTGTGAGGTTGGCAACCGACGCGAGTTCGCCCCGCGCCGGTCCAAGTCCTCAATTCGGCACGTTGATCGTCGACCCGCTCACCGCAATCGCATTGCCCGCCGCAGGCACCGCCACCATCGGCGGCACGTTGGCCGCGGTGATGGCGGGCGCAGCGCCAGGGTTGCCGCCGCGCGGCGTCGTCCGCACCACCTGGCTCGGCGGCAGCGCGGTGCCGTTCTTCAGCTTCAGGTACATGGCGTTCATCGCGGGGCCGAAGTAGGCGTGCAGCGGGATGTACCGGGTGTCGAAGCCGGCCAGCGGCAGGAAGGCATCGAAATGCTGGGCATTGGTGACCTCGATGTAGCTCAGCTGGCTGGCCGCGCCTTCGACGCCGCGGCTGTAGGCGGTGTAGGCGCGCGCGGCGTGGTTGACCGGCAGCAACGCGTCGTGGCGGCCGGCCACGATCAGCGTGGGCTTGCCGCGCAGGTTGCCCGACAGCCGCACCTCGTTGACGCCGGCCTGCACCGCCTGGCTCTGCGCCAGCGTGGGCGTGCTGGTGGCGGTGAGCGGCGCGCCGGTCACGGTGTCTCGGCCCGTCACCAGGGCGCGCTGGCACAGCGCGGCGTCCAGCGCAAAGTCCGCCAGCTGGCTGGACGGCGACACGGCGAAGGCCCAGGACTTGGCGCCGCCCACCGAGTCGTTGTAGACCACGCTGGCCGGCGCGCCGTTCGCGGTGCCGTTGCCCACCGCGAAGCTGGCGGCCTTGACCGCCGGATTGACCGGCACCACGTCGCCGGTGGCGCTGACCTGCGCCAGGCTCATGCCGCACACGTTGTCGGTCAGCGAGAAGCGGCCGTAGGTGTTGGTGTACATCATGCCGATGATCGCGGCATTGCCCAGACCGTAGTGGGCGTTGTGCATGGTGTCGTGCTGCGGCTCCCAGCCGTAGGCGCGCAGCCTGGCCTGGGCGTCGGTGGCCTGCTCGGCGGTGGTGGTGCCCGTCACCAGGCCCTTGGCGGCCAGCGCCGTGCAGCGGTTGGCCGCGCGGGCGTTCATGCCGGTGGCGCTCATGTAGTTGAATAGCGAGGTCTCCGTCATCACCGCGGACGGCGCCAGCGCCGCGCAGGCCTGGTAGAGGTTGGCCATGGTGAAGTAGTCGATCAGCGGCTTGCCGGTGGTGGCCACCGGCGCGCCACCCACCTGCACGGTGAAGGCGCCGCCGGCCGCGGGCTGGGCGCTGGGCTCGGCGGCCACCACGCCGTCGATCAGCCCGCCCGTGTCCTGTTCGGCCGCCCGCAGCACCGCGGCGCCGCCGTTGGAAACGGCACCGGCGATGACGAGGGTGTTGGCCGGCGTGAAGCGGATGGTCTTCGCGTCGCCGAAGGCGGCGGCGTATTCCTGGTTCAGCGCATAAATCGCATACTGCACGGCCACCAGCGTGTCACTGCCCCAGTCCTTTTCCGGGTTCAGCTGCGAATGCACCTGCTTCAGCGCCAAACGGTTCGGGAAAGCGGTGTTGAAGGCCACCCGCGCCGCATCCGTCAGGTTGGCCGCGAAATGCGACAGCGCGCCCGCGGCGCTGCGCGTGGCGCGCGTGCCGTCGATGCGGTTGACCGTGTCGTCGCCCGGGTCGTACAGGCCCATGCCCTTGCCGGCATCGGTCAACGCCACGGCGCAGCCGCGCTTGAAGCCCCACTCGCTGGCCGCGGCCAGCGCGCCGTAGACCCCGCGCGAACCGGACGAGGGCCCGACCACGATGCAGGCGGCATCGGGGTTGAAGCTGTTCGGGATCTGCACCGCCATCACCACGCGCTTGCGCCCGCTGCCGTCGTCCAGCGAACCGATGTATTCCTTCCCCGGCACCATGCCTTCGCCCAGCGTGTCGCCGCCGTTCAGGTCGATGTTGGGGCCGTACAGCCGCCCGTAGCCGCCATTGGACGTGGGATCGGCCAGGCCACGGTAGTTGGCGAACAGCGCGTTGCGGCGCAGCTCGGCGGCGGTGGGGTTCGCGGGGTCGGCATAGGCCGGTGCCGCGGCCGCGCCGAGCCCGGTCTTGCCCAGGCCGCCGGTCAGCAGGTCCTGCGTGGCCGCCGTGCTGCCGCTGCCGGGCGTGGTGGCGCCGTACAGCGTGATGCTGTGCTGCGTGACCCCGGCGGGCAACGTGTTCAGCGGCGGCGGGTCTTCGCCGTCGCCGCCGCAGCCGCCCAGCCCGAGTCCCAGCGCGGCCAGGGCGGCCAGCGCGACGTGATGCCGTTGCATTCCCATGACGTCTCCTTCGTTGTGTCCGGAAAAATCGTTCCAGCGGGGCGCGGGGTGGCCGCGCCTCAATCCCGTTATTGCGCCGTCCAGCCGCCGTCCACCGGCAGCGTGATGCCATTGATGTTGTGCGCCCAGGGCCGGCACAGCATGGCCGCCACCTCGCCGATCTCTGAAGGTTGCGACATGCGCAGGCTGGGCTGCTTCTCGCGCAGCAGGTCGGCGGTGGCGGCGGCGCGGTCGCCCCCCAGGGCCGCGGCGCGTGCGGCGATCTGCGGCTCGATCAGCACCGTCTCTGTCCAGCCGGGCGCGATGCAGTTGGCGGTGATGCCACCCGTCTCGCGTGAGCCGGCGGCGGCGCATTCCAGCGCGGCCACGCGGGTCAGGCCCACCAGGCCGAACTTGGCCGCGACGTAGGGCGCCTTGTTCACCGAGGCCACCAGCCCGTGCACCGACGCGATGTTGACGATGCGGCCGTAGCCGCGCTGCTGCATGCCCGGCAGCGCGCGCCGCACGACGTGGAAAGCGGACGAGAGGTTGACCGCCAGGATCGCGTCCCAGCGCGCGGGCGGCATGTCGACGATGGGCGCGGTGTGCTGGATGCCGGCGTTGTTGACCGCGATGTCCAGCCCGCCGCGCCAGGCCAGGGCTTCGTCCATCAGCGCGTCGATGGCGGCGGGGTCGCTCAGGTCGTGGCCGCAGAAGCGCACGTCGGCGGCGCCGGCGTTGCGCAGTGCGGTGGCGGCAGCGTCTGCTTGCGCGGGCGTGGCCAGGCCGTGCAGCACGACGGCCGCGCCGGCGCTGGCGAGCCGCTCGGCCACGGCAAAGCCGATGCCTTGCACGGAACCGGTGACCAGGGCCGTGCGGCCCTGCAGGAAGGGGTCGTTCATCTCGGGACTTTCAACGGGGGGGGCAGGCAGGGGAAGAAGGCGCTGCGGCCGGGGCGCCCGGGCAGGTGCACGGCCAGGGCCAGGGCCAGGGCCAGGGCCAGGGTCAGGGCGGGGTTGGGGGCGGGGTTCGGGGCGCCGCGGCGACCGCCGCCAGCCGCGCGCGCAGCTCGGTCTTCAGCACCTTGCCGTAGTGGTTCTTCGGCAGCGCATCGAGCAGGTGGTAGACCTTCGGCCGCTTGAAGCGCGCGATGTGCTGCTGGCACAGCGCGTCCAGCGCGGCGGGCTGCAGCTCGTGGCCGGGCCGGGCGACGACGAAGGCCACCACCACCTCGCCCCACTCGGCATCGCGCTGGCCCACCACCGAGACCTCGGCCACCGCGGGGTGGCGCAGCAGCGCCTCTTCCACCTCGCGCGGGTAGATGTTGGAGCCGCCGCTGATGATCACGTCCTTCGAGCGGTCGCGCAGCGTGAGAAAGCCATCGGCGTCGAACTCGCCCACGTCGCCGGTGTGCAGCCAGCCGCCGCGCAGCGCCTGCGCGGTGGCGGCCTCGTCGCGCCAGTAACCGGCCATCACCGTGTCGCCGCGGACGAGCACTTCACCAGTTACGCCTTCCGGCAGCGCTTCGCCATCGGCGCCCGCCACGCGCACCTGCACCGCCGACTGCGCGATGCCCACCGAACCCAGGCGCTCCACATAACGCGGATTTGCGGCGTCCGCCAGCTGCGCCCGCGACAGCGCCGTGATGGTCATCGGGCTTTCGCCCTGGCCGTAGATCTGCACGAAGCGCTGGCCCATCACCTGCAGCGCGCGCTGGATGTCTTCCACGTACATCGGCCCGCCGCCGTAGACGATGGTCTTCAGGCCCTCGCCGTCCGCGCCCTGCGCCGCGGCCTGCTCGACCAGCCGCCGCACCATGGTGGGCGCGGCGAACATCGAGACCTGCTGCAGCTGCCGGCCCAGCGCCAGGATTTCCGCCGGTTCGAAGCCGCGCGACTCCGGCACCACGTGGCGCGCGCCGGCCAGCACGTGCGGCAGGCAGTACAGGCCCGCGCCGTGCGACATCGGCGCCGCGTACAGCGCGCAATCCAGCGGCTGCACCGGGTCCACGTCGCTGAAGTAGCACAGCGTCATCGCCAGCAGGTTGCGGTGCGTGAGCATCACGCCCTTCGGATGGCCGGTGGTGCCGGACGTGTAGAAGAGCCACGCCAGGTCGCCCGGCGCGCGGTCCACCGGCGCGTGCAACGGCTCGGCGCGCAGCAGCGCCGCGTAGGCCGCCGAGTCGATGGCGAACAGCTCGCGCACACCGGGCAGCGCCAGCTCGCCCTGGCCCAGGCCGGTCCCGACGTCGTCGCCGACGAAGGCCACCACGGCACCGCTGTGGGCCAGGATGTAATGCGCCTCGCGCGGGTGCAGCTTGGGGTTGATGGGCACCACCGCGAGGCCGGCCCACCAGCAACCGAAGATGATCTCCAGCGCCGCCGGGTGGTTGTGCGTGAAGAGCCCCACGCGGTCGCCGGCCTGCAGCCCCAGCCGCCCGCGCAGCGCGCCGGCCAGCGCGGCCGCGCGCGTGGCGAGCCCGGCGTAGTCATGCAAGGGCGTGCTGCCCAGCAGCACCGCGGGGCGCGCGCCGGCCGACCGGGCCGAGCGCAACAGCAGCTGCGCCAGGTTCATGCGTGCATCGCCTGCAGGACGCTGACGTACGACGCCACCGCCGAGCCACCCATGTTGAACACCGCGCCCAGCTCAGGGCTGCGGCACTGCAGCGCGCCGGCGCTGCCGGTGAGCTGCTTGGCGGCCATCACGTGCATCGACACGCCGGTGGCGCCGATGGGGTGGCCCTTGGCCTTCAGTCCGCCGGACAGGTTCACCGGCAGGCGGCCGCCGGGCAGCACCCAGCCTTCGTCGATGGCACGCGCGCCCTGGCCTTCGGGCACCAGGCCCATGGCCTCGTAGCTCAGCAGCTCGGCGATCGTGAAGCAGTCGTGCACCTCGGCGAAATCGAGGTCGCCCACGCTGATGCCCGCGGCCGCATAGGCCTGGGCAAAGGCGCGGGCCGGGCCTTCGAAGCGCACGGCGTCGCGGCGCGACAGCGGCAGGAAGTCGTTCACCTGCACCGCGCTGCGGATGCCCACCGCTTGGCGGTAGGCCTGCGCGTCCTTCGCCGCGGCCAGCACCACCGCGGCCGCGCCGTCGGACACCAGCGAACAGTCGGTCTTGCGCAGCGGCGCGGCAATGAGGGGGTTCTGCGCCGAGACGGTGTTGCACGACTCGAAGTCCAGCGCGCGCTGCAGGTGCGCCAGCGGGTTGCGCGCGCCGTTGGCATGGTTCTTCACCGCGATGCGGGCCAGCGCGGCGGACTGGTCTCCATAACGCTCGAAGTACTGCTGCGCGATGCGCGCGAAGATGCCCGGGAACGTGAGCCCCTCGGCGCCCTCTTCCTTGACGTAGCTGGCCGAGGCCAGCGCCGCCGTCACTTCGGCGCCGCCGACGGCCGTCATCTTCTCCGCGCCGATCACCAGCACGCGGCGCGCGCGGCCGGATTCGATCAGCGCCTGGCCGTGCTGCAGCGCGGCGGCGCCCGAGGCGCAGGCGTTCTCCACCCGCGTAGCCGGCACGAAGCGCAGCGCGGGGTCGGCCTGCAACGCCAGCGAGCTGCAGAACGATTCGCGCACCAGCCCGGCATTGAGGTGCCCGAGCGCGATGGCATCGATGTCGCCGAAGCCGATGCCGGCGTGTTCCACCGCCTCGCGCGCGGCGGCGACGATCAGGGACTCCAGGTCTTGTCCGTCCAGGCGCCCGAACTTCGTGTGCCCCCACCCCACCATCACCGTCTTCACGTCGCTGCTCCGCACCTGTGGCCGAAGGCAGCAGCGTAGGCGCCGACCCCGCGCCCGGACAATGGCGGAGGATTACCTCAGGGTTTGCCCTGGATCCTCGCCGGGCCAGCCCGGCGGCGCGCCGTCACCCCAGCCAGCGCCGCTGCGCCGCGAGCCGGCACAGTGCATCGAAATCGGTGCGCCCACCCTGCCGGGCCAGCGCGGGCCACAGCCGCAGCAGCAGTTCGGCCGTGGCCAGCGCGTCCGCCGCGGCGCGGTGCCGTTGCAGGCAGCCGATGCGGAAGTGCGCCAGCCAGTCGTCCAGGGACTGGCCGCTCACTTCAGGATGCAGCACGGCGGCCAGCGGCGACAGGTCGAGCCAGGGTCCCGCCGCCGTGGGCAGCCCGGCCCGGTGTTGCGCGCGCTCGATCACCGCACGGTCGAAGCCGACGTGGAAGCCGGCCAGCGGCGCGCCGTCGACGAAGCGGCTCCACGCCGCCAGGCCCAGCGCGGGCTCGGGCGCCGCGCGCTGCGCACCGACGCCGATGCCGTGCAGCAGCACGTTGGCGCGGTCCGGCGGGCCGGGCCGCTCGGCGGGCCGCAGCAGGATCTCGATGCTGTCGTGCAGCAGCACGGCCGGGCGCCGGGCGTCGGACACGTCGACGGCGACGGCCGCGATGGCCAGCAGCTCGTCGGCCTGCGGATCGAGCCCGGTGGTCTCGACGTCCACCACCAGCCAGCGCTTGGCCGGCGGGCCGCGGCGGGCGCCGAGCCATCGTGCCAGGCGCTGCGTCATGTCCACGTTGTCGCCACGTTGTCGCCGCGTCAGGGCCACGTCAGCGCAGGTAGTCCAGCTCGATGCGCTGCTGCAGCTTCTGGGCCATGCGCAGCGATTCCTTCAGCAAGCGGCGCTCGATCAGGCTCAGCCCGCGCAGGTCGATGCGGTTGGGGTGGGCCGCTCCCGCCCCTTCAACCACCCCCTCGCCGGCCGCCAGCTGCACGCGCAGCCGCAGCGACTGCAGGACCTCGAAGCCGCCGATCCAGGCCTCGGCCTCGTCCGCCGGCACGCCGCAGTGCGGGGCGGCGGCGGCCAGCCGGTCGCGCGTGCCCAGCGCCGGCAGCCCGAAGGCCAGCGCGTACAGCCGCCCCGCCTCGACGAAGATGGCCGTGCCCTGCAGCTTCAGGTCCAGCCACTGCCCGCCGTCGGCGTCGTCGCTGGTCTCGACGGCACCGCGCCAGCTCAGCGGCACGCGGCGCTCCAGCAGGTTGCCGGCCAGCTGCCGGATGAAGCGCGGCGTGCGCGCGGCTTCGGCCAACAGGCCCGCGCGCAGGGGGCGCACCAGGCCGGCGCGGCCCGCCAGCGGCCGCAGGTCGAAGTAGATGCAGGCGCTCAGCACGTGCTCCGGCGTGCCCTGGGCGATCCAGCGCGAGAAGCGCGCGGCCCACTCGGCCGGCGTCAGGCAGCCTTCGGGCGCGCCGGCCATCACGCCGCCGCTGCACAGCGGGTAGCCGCAGTCGGCCAGGCGCAGGTTCACCTCGTGGCCGAAGGCCTGCCAGGCCGGCCGGTCGGCGTCGGGCGACGGGCTGTCGAAGGCCAGGCCGTTGTCCTGGTCGGAGGCGATGGTCTGCTCGCCGCGGCCTTCGGAGCCGAAGGCCAGCCAGCAGGCGCGGTCCATGTCCAGCCCGCGCTGGCGCGCGACCAGCTCGACCAGGCGCGCGGTCAGCACGTCGTTCAGGTGGCTGATCAGCTCGGTCAGCTGCCGCGCCTGCACGCCCTGGCCCAGCAGGTTGCGCGCGAAGGCGCGGATCTGACGCGCCAGGGCCGGCAATTCGGCCGGCGACGCAGCGGCGCGGATGGCCGTGCCGAGCTGCTTCAGCGACTGGCGCTGCAGCGCGAACAGGTCGCGCTCGGAGACGATGTTGACCAGCCGGCCTCGCTCGGTCACCGGCACGTGGCGGATGCCGTCGCGCGCCATCAGCAGCGCCGCGTCCTGCAGCGTGGCGGCGGCGTCCAGGCACTGCACCGGGGCGCTCATCACCTCGCTGATCGGCGTCGACAGCGGGCGCTGCGGCAGCGTGACGCGGCCGAGGATGTCGTGCCGGGTCAGGATGCCGCCGGGCCGGCCGTCGCCATCGACCACGACGACCGAGCCGACGCGGCGGTCATGCATCTGCTGCAGCGCGTCGGCCAGCGGCGTGCCGGGCGCGCAGGCCAGCGGCTGGCGCGCGGGCAGCGTGGCCAGCCGCGATTCGAGCGACTGCTCGGCGAGCGCCTGCGCGCTGAAGCCCTCGCGCGCGGCAGCCTGGGCCAGCGCCAGCAGCTGCATGACGCGCGAGCCCAGGTGGTCCGCCAGCGCCGGGCTCTGCGACGCCACGTCGCGCACGGTGGCCGCGGGCACGGCCAGGCAGAAGCAGTCCTCGTTCGCCGTGAAGACGGTGCTGCTGGGCCGGTCGGCGAGCACCGCGGCCATCGGGAACATCTCGCCGGGCCCGTACTCGGTGGCGGCGGCCCCCGCCGCACCGCCGCGCCGGCCGCTGACGCTGCCCTGCCGCACCACGTACAGCCAGCCGGCCACGCCGTCTTCAGGCCCGGTGATCACCTCGCCGGGCGCGAAGTAGGCTTCGCGCGCGGCCGCCAGCAACGCGTCGACCTGCCCGGCCGCCATCTGGCCGAAGGGGGGATGGCGCTGCAGTTCGTCGCGCAGCGCGCCGAGCAGCGTGGCCGACGGCCGGGAGGGGGTGGCGGACATGGTGGCCATGCTGCGCACGGCGGCGGCGCCGCGGGTCCGGACAAACCCGGAGGTGTTCCCAGAGGGGGCGGGCCCCCGGGCGGCCAACGGATCACAGCTCCGGCATGGACAGCCCGCCCCCCGGCCCCGGCATGGGGCTCGCCGGCAGCCGGGCGATCATGCAGTCGGTGGTCAGCACCAGGCCCGCTATCGAGGCGGCGTTCTGCAGCGCCAGCCGCGTCACCTTGGCCGGGTCGATAACACCCATTTGCAGCAGGTCGCCATACTCCCGCGTGGCGGCGTTGTAGCCGAAGGCGCGGGCCTCGCCGGCGCGCACGCGCTCGATGACCACCGAGGGCTCGTCGCCGGCGTTCATCACCAGCCGGCGCAGCGGCGCCTCCAGCGCCCGCGCGACGATGCGCAGGCCGCAGTCGTGGTCCAGGTTCGGGCCCTTCAGGCCGTCCAGCACCGCCCGCGTGCGCAGCAGCGCCACGCCGCCGCCGGGCACGATGCCTTCCTCCACGGCCGCTCTCGTTGCGTGCAAGGCATCCTCGACGCGGATCTTGCGTTCCTTCAGCTCCGTCTCGGTCGCCGCGCCCACCTTGATCACCGCAACGCCGCCGGCCAGCTTGGCGATGCGCTGGTCAAGCTGCTCGCGCTCGTAGTCGCTTCCGGCCTTGGCCCGCTCGCGGCGCAGGCCCGCCACGCGGTCATGGATCTTGTCGGCCGCGCCGGCGCCGCCGATCAGCGTGGTGGTGTCCTTGCCCACCTCCACGCGGCGCGCGCGGCCCAGGTCGCCCGGCGTGGCGTTGGCCAGGCTGCGGCCGGCCTCTTCCGCAATCAGCGTACCGCCGCACAGCACGGCAATGTCCTGCATCTGCGCCTTGCGCCGGTCGCCGAAGCCCGGCGCCTTGACCGCGCAGGCCTTCAGGCTGCCGCGCATGCTGTTGACCACCAGCGTCGCCAGCGCCTCGCCGTCCACGTCTTCGGCGATCACCAGCAGTGGCCGGCCTTCCTTGGCCAGCGATTCCAGCAGCGGCAGCAGGTCCTTCAATGAGGACAGCCGGTGGTCCAGCAGCAGGATGGCCGCGTCTTCCAGCACCGCCACCTGGCGCTCCGCGTCGGTGATGAAGTAGGCCGAGAGCCAGCCGCGGTCGATCTGCAGGCCGTCCACCGCCTCCAGCTCGCTGACGAGGCCCGACCCGTCCTCGATCGTGATCGCGCCATCGCGGCCGACGCGGTCGATGGCCTGCGCCAGCAGCGCGCCGATCGAACGGTCGTTGTTGGCCGAGATGGCGGCCACGTGCGCGATCTCCTGCGAGCTTTCACAGGGCCGCGCCAGCCTGCCCAGCTCGGCCACCACCGCCTCCACGCCCTGCTCGATGCCGCGGCGCAGGTCCATCGGGTTCATGCCGCCGGCCAGGTAGCGCAGGCCCTCCTGGATCATCGCGTGGGCCAGCACGGTGGCCGTGGTGGTGCCGTCGCCGGCCATTTCGCTGGTGCGCGCGGCCACCTCGCGCAGCAGCTGCGCGCCCATGTTCTCGAAGCGGTCCGGCAGCTCGATGGACTTGGCCACCAGCACGCCGGAATTGACGATCTGCGGCGGCCCGAACTCGCTGTCCAGGATCACGGTGCGGCCGCGCGGGCCCAGGGTCAGCATCACCGCGTCGGCCAGCAGGTCGATGCCGCGGTGCATGCGCTCGCGCGCGTCTTCACGAAACAGCAGTTGTTTGCCCGGCATGGAAGTCCTCCGAAATCGCTTCTTCGATGTTTGACGCGGGCATGGGCGGGCGGACTGATCATGATCAATCCGCGCGCGGCTTCGCTGCCCAGAATGGTCGCGTCCCCTGTTGAACGGAGGCCGTTGCCATGGCTCGCTTCATCCGCTGGTTCGCTGAGATCGGCCTGGCCGACGTGTCTTCGGTCGGCGGCAAGAACGCCTCGCTGGGCGAGATGGTGCGCGAGCTGTCGCCGCTGGGCGTGCGCGTGCCGAACGGCTTCGCCGTCACCGCCGAGGCCTACCGCCACACGCTGGAACGCGCCGGGGTCGCCGCCGCGCTGCACGACACGCTGGCCGGTCTGGACGTTGCCAACATCGACGACCTGGCACGGCGCGCCCGGCGCGCACGCGACCTGGTGGCCGGCGCGCCGCTGCCAGCCGAGTTGGCCGACGAGATCCGCGCCGCCTGCACGCAGCTGCGCGCCGAGTACGGCGAAGCGGTGACGCTGGCCGTGCGCAGCTCGGCCACCGCCGAAGACGCGCCGGAAGCCAGCTTCGCGGGCCAGCACGAGACCTTCCTGAACGTGGCCGGCGACGCCCGCGTGCTGGACGCCGTGCGCCTGTGCTTCGCGAGCCTGTTCCGCGACCGCGCCATCGCCTACCGGGCGCAGCGCGGCATCGACCACCTGGCGGTGCTGCAGTCGGTGGGCGTGATGAAGATGGTGCGGGCCGACCGCGCCAGCAGCGGCGTGATGTTCACGCTGGACACCGAGACCGGCTTCCGCGACGTGGTGTTCCTCACCGGTGCCTGGGGCCTGGGCGAGAACGTGGTGCAGGGCACGGTGGACCCGGACGAGTTCTACGTCTTCAAGCCGACGCTGGCCGCCGGCCGCGCGGCGCTGATCCGGCGCAGCCTGGGCGGCAAGGCGGTGCGCATGGTGTACGCCGCGCGCGCCGGCCGCGACACCACCTGCAACCAGCCGGTCTCGGACGAGGATCGTGCACGTTACTGCCTGGCCGACGACGAGGTGCTGGAACTGGCGCGCGCCGGGGTGGCCATCGAACGCCACTACGGCGAACGTGCGGGCCATCCGGTGCCGATGGACATCGAGTGGGCCAAGGACGGCCTGGACGGCCGGCTCTACATCGTGCAGGCCCGGCCCGAGACGGTGGCCTCGCGCCTGGCGCCGGGCGTCATCGACGAATACCGCCTGAATGCAACGGCCGCCCCGTGCGTGACCGGCCGCGCCGTGGGCGGGCGCATCGCCTCCGGCCGGGCGCGCGTGGTGGCCGACGTGTCGCACCTGGGCGAGTTCCGCCCCGGCGAGGTGCTGGTGGCCGACACCACCATGCCCGACTGGGGCACGGTGATGAAGATCGCCGCCGCGGTGGTCACCAACCGCGGTGGGCGCACCTGCCATGCGGCCATCGTCGCGCGCGAGCAAGGCATTCCGGCGGTGGTGGGCTGCGGCGACGCCACCAGCACCATCGAGACCGGCCAGCAGGTGACCGTCTCCTGCGCCCACGGCAACGAAGGCCGCGTGTACGACGGCGCGCTGCCCTACTCGAAGCAGCTGGTCGACGCCACCGCGCTGCCGCGGCCGCGCACGCAGGTGATGGTGAACCTCGGCAACCCCGAGGCCGCCTTCCGCACCGCCCTGCTGCCCAACGACGGCGTGGGCCTGGCGCGCATGGAATTCATCGTCGCGGAGCACATCCGCGTGCACCCGATGGCCCTGGTGCATCCGGAGCGCATCGACGACCAGGCGGTGCGCGCGCAGATCGATGCGCTGACGCGCGGCTACGCGCGCCCGGCCGAGTACTTCGTGCGGCAGCTCGCGGAAGGCGTGGCCACCATCGCGGCCGCCTTCTGGCCCAAGCCGGTGATCGTGCGCATGTCCGACTTCAAGACCAACGAATACGCCAGCCTGCTTGGTGGCCGCTGGTTCGAGCCGGTGGAGGCCAACCCGATGATCGGCTTCCGCGGCGCGTCGCGTTATGCGCACCCGGCCTACGCCGAAGGCTTCGCGCTGGAATGCGAGGCCATGCGCCGCGTGCGCGGCGAGATGGGCCTGACGAACGTGAAGCTGATGATTCCCTTCTGCCGCCGCATCAACGAGGCCGATCACGTGCTGGCCGCGATGGCCGGCCACGGCCTGCGCCGCGGCGAGAACGGCCTGGAGATCTACGTGATGTGCGAGATCCCGAACAACGTGATCCAGATCGATGCCTTCGCCGAGCTGTTCGACGGCTTCTCGATCGGATCGAACGACCTGACGCAGTTGACGCTCGGCGTGGACCGCGACTCGGAGCTGGTGGCCTTCGACTTCGACGAGCACGACGCCGGCGTTCTGGCGCTGATCCGCCAGACCATAGCCGGCGCGCACCGCCACGGCCGCCACGTCGGCCTGTGCGGCCAGGCGCCCTCGGACGACCCCGGTTTCGCGCGGCAGCTGGTGGCGATGGGCATCGACGCGATCAGCGTGACGCCGGACACGCTGCTGCGGGTGACGGCGGCGGTGCAGGCGGCTGAACAGGCCTCGGCAGGCGCGCCTGCGGCGTGAGAACCCGTGAAGCATTCCGCCACGCCCGCTCGTGCGCCCCAGACGGCGCCGGAATACTTCACAGGCTCCGAGGCGGTTGCGCTGGCGGCGCAGCTCAGCGCCGCGCCTGCCTGGACGGCGCAGCCGCCTTGTCGATCAGCGGCCCGCTCGCCTGGTCCGAGGTCGCGAGGTAAGAGAACACCATGTCCGACAGGTCGCGCGCGATCACCGCTGCCTCCGGATTGAGCTGCATCACCGCGGCGGCCAATGCTTCCAGCACGGCGAGCGCACCCAGGCCTGAACTGGACAGCACCGGATGCGCCGCGGGCACCAGCAGCGTGGCGTTGCCCACCGAAGCCAGCGGAGCGTCGGCCGTGTCGGTGACTGCAATGACGTAGGCGCCGCGCTCGCGGGCGAAGGACGCCAGGCTGATGGTGTCGCGTGAATAGCGCGGCAGAGACACGGCAACCAGCACGTCACCGCGGCCGCACACGGAAAGGCGGCGCGCCGCCACCTCCGTCCCGCCCTGGCCGGCGAGCGAGGTCACGTTGCGCAGGTAGGGCGTGAACATGTGGGTGGCATACGCCGTCAGGAAACTGCTCTGGCCCAGGCCCAGCAGCCACACGCGCTCCGCCTTCAGCAGGCGCCCGGCCAGGCGGGCGATGGCCGGGTTGGATGCCGCCTGATGCAGGGCTTGCGCGTCGATGGCGGGCGCGGCGCGCCGGGCGGGCGGCTCCTTGGCGCCGCTGCGGCCGAGCTTGTGCAGCGGGTCGGTGATGGATTGCAGCTCGTGCCCGAGCACCGCCTTGAGGTCGCTGAAGCCTTCGAAACCGGCGGCCCGCGAGAAGCGGTTGACCGCCGACACCGAGGTGCCCGTGCGCTCGGCGATCTCTTCGGCGCTGATGGACAGGGTCTGGATCGGGTGGGCCGTCATCCAGTGGCCCACGCGCGCGAGGGTGGCAGAGGCGCCGGCGGTCGCGGCTTCGATTCGGTTCTGTGCGCTTTGCATGGCGGTCGGCTTCGGGCACCGCAGCATACCCGCGGCCACCGGACGCGCCCCGCACGAGCGCGGGCATGCGCCGGCGACGGCATCCCCCGCGCTGAATGAAACCATTTACAACCCGATGAATGAACCATATCATTCACTCATCGATGCATGGTTCGGTTCATTCACGCATGACACGCCTTCCCTACGTCCTCGCGCTGCACGGCGGCGCCGGCACCATCGCCGCTGGTTCCGGCAGCAGCGAGCGCCCCTACCGCGAAGCGCTGCTCGCCGCGCTGGCCTGCGGTGAACGCGTCCTGGCGGCCGGCGGCAGCGCGCTGGACGCCGTGGCCGCCACCACCGTGGCGCTGGAAGACTGCCCGCTCTTCAACGCCGGCCACGGCTCGGTCTACACCGCGGATGGGCTGCATGAACTCGACGCCGGCATCATGGACGGCCGCAACCTGGCCGCCGGCGCCGTGGCCTGTGCACGCCGCATCCGCAACCCGGTGCTCGCGGCGCGCGCGGTGATGCAGCAGGGCCGCAGCGTGCTGCTGGCGGCAGAAGGGGCGGACCGCTTCGCCGCCGAGTGCGGTCTGCCGCTGGTGGACCCCGCCTACTACGGCACCGCGCACCGCCTCGCGCAGCTGCAGGCCGTGCGGGCGCGCAGCGGCACGCAGCAGGTGCTGGACCACGACGCCGCGGCGCTCGCCCCCGCACAGGAAGGGCGCTACGGCACGGTGGGTGCGGTGGCGCTGGACCGGCACGGCCACCTCGCGGCCGCCACCTCCACCGGCGGCATGACGAACAAGCAGCCCGGCCGCGTCGGCGACACGCCCGTGCCCGGCGGCGGCGTGTACGCCAACGACGCCAGCTGCGCCGTCTCCGCCACCGGCACCGGCGAGCACTTCCTGCGCGCCAGCACCGCCTACGACGTGCATGCCCGCATGCGCTACCTCGGCCAGCCGCTGGACCAGGCGGTGGCGGCCACGCTGGACGAAGGCGTGGCGCCGCTCGGCGGCAGCGGCGGCCTGATCGCCATCGACCGTTCCGGCCACCTGTCGCTGCGCTTCAACTCGGCCGGCATGTACCGGGCCTGGGTGCGCGAAGGGCAGGAACCGCTGGCCGCCATCTTTGCAAGCTAGGACGATCGCCATGAACCTGCCACCGGACCGCGTCCTCGAGGTCGATCGACTGGGCGTGCGCTTCACGGCGCCGGAGCGCAGCGTCGACGCCGTGCGCGACCTGAGCTTCCACATCGACCACGGCGAGACGCTGGCCGTGGTCGGCGAGTCGGGCTCGGGCAAGTCGGTGACCTCGCTGGCGCTGATGCGCCTGGTCGAATACGGCGGCGGCCGCATCGTGCAAGGGCGAATGGCGTTCCGCACCCGTGGCGCCGGGGTGCTGGACCTGGCGACGGCGGACCGGCACACGATGCGCGGCATCCGCGGCTCGGAGATCGCGATGATCTTCCAGGAGCCGATGACCTCGCTGAACCCATCACTGAACGTCGGCGACCAGATCGCCGAGTCCATCCGCGTGCACCAGCACAAGAGCCGGACCGCGTCGCGCGCCGAGGCGCTGCGCATGCTGGACCTGGTGCGCATCCCGGAGGCTCGGGCGATGCTCGACCGCTTCCCGCACCAGCTCTCCGGCGGCATGCGGCAGCGCGTGGTCATCGCCATGGCGCTGTGCTGCCGGCCCTCGCTGCTGATCGCCGACGAGCCGACGACCGCGCTGGACGTGACCATCCAGGCGCAGGTGCTGCAGCTGATCCGCGACCTGCAGGCCGAGATGCACATGGCGGTGCTCTTCATCACGCACGACATGGGCGTGGTGGCCGAGGTGGCCGACCGCGTGCTGGTGATGCTCAAGGGCGACAAGGTGGAAGAAGGCGCGGCCGAAGCGCTCTTCAATGCCCCGGCACATCCGTATACGCGGGCGCTGCTGGCCGCCGTGCCGCGCCTGGGCGCCATGCGCGGCACCGAGCTGCCCGCACGCTTCGACGTGCTCGGCGACGCGCCGGCCGCGGCTGCGCCCCAGCCATCGCACGACACCGTGCGCCGCGCCGGCGGCCCCGTGCTCAGCGTGCGCCAGCTGACCACCCGCTTCGACCTGCGCAGCGGCCTCTTCAGCCGCGTGACGCGGCGCGTGCATGCGGTGGAGCGCGTCAGCTTCGACCTGTACCCCGGCGAGACGCTGTCGCTGGTCGGCGAATCGGGCTGTGGCAAGTCCACCACCGGCCGTTCGCTGCTTCGGCTGGTGCGCAGCCAGGCCGGCCAGGTGCTGCTGGGCGGCCAGGACATCACCCGCCTGGGCAGCAGCCAGCTGCAGCCGATGCGCCGCCAGATCCAGTACGTGTTCCAGGACCCGTATGCCTCGCTGAACCCGCGCCAGACCGTGGGCTACTCCATCATGGAGCCGCTGCTGGTGCACGGCATGGCCGATGGCGACCGCGCGCGCGACCGCGTGCGCTGGCTGCTGGACCGCGTGGGCCTGAAGGCCGAGCATGCACGGCGTTATCCGCACGAGTTCTCCGGCGGGCAGCGCCAGCGCATCGCCATCGCCCGCGCGCTGGCGCTGAACCCCAAGGTGGTGGTGGCCGACGAAGCGGTCTCCGCACTGGACGTGTCGGTGCAGGCACAGATCGTCAACCTGCTGCTGGACCTGCAGCGCGAGCTGGGCATCGCCTTTCTCTTCATCTCGCACGACATGGCCGTGGTCGAGCGCATCAGCCATCGCGTGGCGGTGATGTACCTGGGGCAGATCGTCGAGATCGGCCCGCGCCGCGCGGTGTTCGAGCGGCCGCAGCACCCCTACACGCGCCGCCTGATGTCGGCGGTGCCGGTCCCCGACCCCGCCGCGCGGCGGCACGCCCGCCCGCTGCTGTCGGGCGAGATCCCCAGCCCCATCCGCGCCTGCGGCGACGAGCCCACGGTGCCGCCCATGGTGGAGGTGGGCGCCGGCCATTTCGTGTCCCCAGGCCGCTTCGCACTGGAAGCAGCGGCCTGACCGTCCCGCCCGGCGCGCGCCAGCCGGGGCGCACCGGCCCGTCCCCCGATCCCTCACCGCAAGGAACGTCCACATGGCAAACCTGCTGATCAACGCCCGCATCCTCCGCCGTTCGCTGCTGGCCCTGGCCGCGATGGCCACCACGGCCCACGCCGCCGCCGCCCGCGACGTGGTGCTGGCCATCGGCGGCCAGCCGGAAACGCTGGACCCCTACAACACCACCGTCACGCTGACCACGGCGGTGACGAAATCGGTCTACGAAGGGCTGTTCCAGTTCGACAAGCAGCTGCTGATCAAGAACGCGCTGGCCGAAGGCTTCGAGGTCTCCAAGGACGGCCGCACCTACACGCTGCGGCTGCGCCGGAACGTCAAGTTCCACGACGGCACCGACTTCAACGCGGAAGCCGTCAAGCTGAACCTGGAGCGTGCCGCCAACCCCGACAACAGGCTGGCGCGCAACAACCAGTTCAGCCGCATCGCCAAGGTGGAGGCGCTGGACCCGGCCACCGTCCGCATCACGCTGAAGGAACCCTTCGGCCCCTTCATCAACACGCTGGCCCATCCCTCCGCCGCGATGATCTCGCCGGCGGCGCTGCGCAAGTGGGGCAAGGACATCGGCTTCCATCCGGTGGGCACCGGCCCCTACGAGTTCGTCGACTGGAAGCAGACGGACCACGTCAGGTTCAAGCGGTTCGCCGGCTACTGGAATGCAGCCGTCGCGCCCGGCGTGGAGAGCCTGACCTGGAAGCCGGTGCTCGACAACAACACCCGCGCCGCCATGCTGCAGACCGGCGAGACCGACTTCGCCTTCCCGCTGCCCTACGAGCAGGCCGAGCTGCTGGGCAACAACCCCAAGCTCGACATCGTGCGCGCCCGCTCCATCGTGTTGCGGTACCTCAGCTTCAACATGCTGCAGAAGCCGTTCGACGACCTGCGCGTGCGCCAGGCCATCAACCACGCCATCAACAGGGAGGCGCTGGCCAAGGTGGCCTTCAACGGCTATGCCATGCCCGCCGACGGCATCGTTCCCCAAGGCGTGAAGTACGCGGCCAGGCAGACGCCCCTGGCCTACGACCCGAAGAAGGCGCGTGCGCTGCTGGCCCAGGCCGGCTACCCGAACGGCTTCGAATCGGTGCTGTGGAGCGCCTACACCACCACCACGGCGCAGAAGGCGATCCAGTTCATCCAGCAGCAGCTGGCGCAGGTGGGCATCAAGGTGAGCGTCCAGGCGCTGGAGGTGGGCCAGCGCACCGAGTGGGTCAACGCCGCGCCCGATCCCAAGACGGCGCGCGTGCGCATGTACTACACCGGCTGGTCCTCCTCCACCGGCGAGGCCGACTGGGCGCTGCGCCCGCTGCTGGCGTCCGAGGCCTGGCCGCCCAGGCTCAACAACTCCGCCTACTACAAGAACGACGCGGTGGACGCCGGCATCGCCCGGGCGCTGGTCTCGCCCGACGAACAGGAACGCGCGGCCATCTACAAGGACGTGCAGGACCGCATCTGGGCCGACGTGCCCTGGGCGCCGCTGGTGACGGAGCAGAACCTGTACGCCCGCAGCAAGCGCCTGTCCGGCGTGTACGTGATGCCCGACGGCAACGTCGACATCAGCGAGATCGGCCTGAAGGACTGAAGCGCGCCGCACGCGCCTGCCTGCCATGTGGAACTACGTCCTCAAGAGACTCGCCGGGCTCTGCGTCACGCTGGCCATCGTGGCCGTCGCGGTGTTCGCCTTCGTGCACCTGCTGCCCGGCGACCCGGCGCGCCTGGCCGCCGGCCTGGACGCCGACGAAGCCACGGTGCAGCGGCTGCGCCAGGACCTGGGCCTGGACCGGCCGCTGCCCGAGCAGTTCGCCAGCTTCGTGGGGCGCCTGGCGCACGGCGACCTGGGCCAGTCCATGCGCACGCGGCGCGCGGTGACCGCGGAAATTGCCGAGCGCTTCGCGCCCACGCTGCTGCTCACCGCGGCCAGCATGGCCTGGTCGGTGGTGCTTGGCATGGGCATCGGCATGCTGTCCGCGGTGTTCCGCAACCGCTGGCCCGACCGCCTGGGCATGACGCTGGCCGTCTCGGGCATCTCCTTCCCGGCCTTCGGCCTGGGCATGCTGCTGATGCAGCTGTTCTCGGTGCAGCTGGGCTGGCTGCCGACCGTGGGCGCCTCCAGCTGGAAGCACTACATCCTGCCCTCGCTCACGCTGGGCGCGGCGGTGGCGGCGGTGATGGCGCGCTTCACGCGGGCCTCCTTCGCCGAGGTGCTGCAGGAGGACTTCGTGCGCACCGCGCGCGCCAAGGGGCTGGCCGAGCACACCGTCATCTTCACGCACTGCCTGCGCAATGCGCTGATCCCGGTGGTGACGATGATGGGCCTGCAATTCGGCTTCCTGCTGGGTGGATCGATCGTCGTCGAGTCGGTCTTCAACTGGCCGGGGCTCGGCCGCCTGCTGGTCGACGCCGTGACCATGCGCGACTACCCCGTCATCCAGGCGCTGGTGCTGCTGTTCTCGCTCGAATTCATCCTGATCAACCTCGCGGTCGACGTGATCTACGGCTTCGTCAACCCCGCCATCCAACACCAGTGAACGACCCCGCCATGAGCAGCACCACGCAGGCCGTCGCCCCCGCCCCCCTGCCGGCGCACCCCGCCGCTGCGCCGTCCCCCTTGGCAGCCGGCGCATCCGCCGTGCGCACGCCCTGGGGCGAAGCCTGGCGCAAGTTCCGCCGCCAGCGGCTGGCGCTGGCGGCCGCGGCCTTCATCGCCGTCCTGGGCGTGATCGCCCTCTTCGCGCCCTGGCTTGCGCCGTACGACGCGGAGAACTTCGTCGACTACGACAAGCTCGGCGCCGGCCCCTCGCTGCAGCACTGGTTCGGCGTGGACGCGCTGGGGCGCGACGTCTTCAGCCGCATCCTGGTCGGTGCGCGCCTGTCGCTGGCGGCCGGTTTCTTCTCGGTGACCCTGGGCGCGCTGGCGGGCACCCTCCTCGGCCTGCTGGCGGGCTACTACGGCGGCTGGTGGGACCGCATCGTGATGCGCGTCTGCGACGTGCTCTTCGCGTTCCCCGGCATCCTGCTGGCGCTGGGCGTGGTCGCCATCCTGGGCAGCAGCATGGTCAACGTGGTCGTGGCAGTGTCAGTCTTCAGCGTGCCGGCTTTTGCACGCCTGGTGCGCGGCAACACGCTGGCGCTGCGCATGCTGACCTACGTGGAAGCGGCGCGCAGCATCGGCGCCAGCGACGCCACCATCGTGCTGCGCCACATCCTGCCCGGCACGCTGTCGCCGGTGGTGGTGTACATGACGATGCGCCTGGGCACGTCCATCATCACGGCGGCCAGCCTGTCCTTCCTGGGCATGGGCGCGCAGCCGCCCACGCCGGAATGGGGCGCGATGCTGAACGAAGCGCGCAGCGACATGGTCACCTCGCCGCACGTGGCGCTGTTCCCGTCGCTGGCCATCTTCTTCACGGTGCTCGCGTTCAACCTGCTGGGCGACGGCCTGCGCGATGCACTGGACCCCCGCATGGAATAGCAGATGAGATGAACAGGGAGCACGGGGCTGACACAAGGACCTGACATGGACACCCCAGGCTCGTTTCATGCGCCGCCCCCTGCCGCGGCAGCAGGCAACCCGGATCCGGCGGCCGCGCCCGGCCTGCCGGTGCCGAAGCAGGCGTTCATCCTTCCGGCCGGCGCGGTGTGGCTCAACTGGGGGCAGACCGCCCCGGCCTTCGCCGATGCCGCGCCTTTTGCGGAGTATTGCCGCATCCGCACGCTCGGCGCGGAGAAGGCGCGCGCCTTCGAGACCATTGGCGCCGACATCCGCACCTTGGTGGCCGGCCTCTTCTGCTGCGCGCCGGAGGACGTCTTCGTGGGTGCCAACACCACCTCGGTGATGCGCACCATCCTGGAATGCCTGCTGCAGCGCTGGCCTGGCATGCGCCTGATCGCCACGAGGCAGGCCTACGCCAGCCTGCCGCTGATGGCCCGGTTGTTCACGGCGGTGACCTGGGTCGCGCCGACCACGCAGGCCTACGTCGATGCCGTGCGCGCCTGCACCGGCCCCGCCGCGGTGCTGGTCGAATCGCAGGAGTACCGATCCGGCGGACGCTACAACCTGCACGCCATCGCCCAGGCCAGGCCGCGCGAAGACGTGCACCTCGTCGCCGACCTCAGCCAGTGGCCCGACCACCGCGTGATGGGCGATCGCATCGCGCTGTGCTTCTCGGGCGCCAAGTGGGCGGGCGGGCCGAACGGCATCGCCATCGGCGTGCTGCCGCCCGCGTGGCCACGCGAACCCGCGGCGGACGGTTGGGCCGGGCTGCGCGACTGGACCTTGCCGCTCGGCGACGTGCAGGCGCTGCCTTCGGCGGCGCGCCTCGATGCGGGCGGCGGCGGCAAGCCCTTCCTGTCCATGCTGCTGTTGCGCCAGGGCCTGCAATTCATCGCGCGGCTGGGGCGCCCCGCCATCGAGGCGCACGTGATGGAGCTGTCCTCGCGGCTGAGGCACGAACTGAAGCAATCGGGCTTCCATGTGCTGCCGGTCGCGCTGCCGTCGGGCAACACCACCATCGGCTTCGACAGCGACGCCGAAGGCCGGGCCTTCTTCGACGAACTGGAGCGGCAGGGCGTGATCTGCACCTACGGCCTGCGCCGCATCCGCCTGAGCCCCGGGCCGTGGACCGACCTGGACGACCTGGCGCAGGCCGTGGACCGGCTGCACCGCACGCGGGCCCGGGCCGATTCGGCGGCCGCCCTCCCGCCGCGCCAGCACTGCGCGTCGCCAGGCCTGCCGGCCCGACCGCTGCCGGGTGCGCCTGCCCCGGGAAGCGCCTCGAGCCGCGCCCCCCACCGCGCCCACCACCGCGCCAGCTGAACCTGGACATGCCCATGTCGAAGCTGCTGCTCGACGGCATGCGGCTGCCCACCGATTTCGTGCCGAACCGAGATCCGATCCGAGGCCTGGGCCCGTCGCGGCGGTTTTGCGCCTATAGTGGTAAACCATTACACCCGAATGTGGTTAGACCAATAACAATTGGTCCGACCACTCGCCACGCCATGCCTCTGCAACTGATCTCGCCCACGCCCGAAGAGCCTGCCTCCGGCGGCCCCTCTGCTTCGGTCGACCGCGGCTACCTCAAGCTGGCCGCCAACATCGTTGAATTGGTCAGACAGGGTGAAGTTTTGGTCGGCCAACGCTTGCCGTCCGAACGCGCGCTGGCCGAGCGCTTCGACGTCAGCCGCACCGCCGTGCGTGAGGCCATCATTGCCCTGGAGGTCCAGGGCTTTGTCGAGGTGCGCGGCGGCTCGGGCATCTACGTGTGCCAGCCGCCTGCCGGCGCCGCGCGCCTGGCCACGCCGGCCGAGCCCGGCCCCGGCCCGTTCGAACTGCTGCGCGCGCGCTGCCTGATCGAGTCCGAGGTGGCTTCCGTGGCCGCCAGCGCCCGCCAGGACGGCGACCTGGACCGCATGTTCGGCGCGCTGGCGAAGATGCGCGAGCACATCGACGACAAGGCGCTCAACCAGGAAGCCGACCGCCAGTTCCACCTGCACATCGCGGCGGCCACGGGCAACAGCGTGCTGCTGCAGACGGTGACCAACCTCTGGGACCAGGTGCGCGGACCGATCTGGACCCAGATCGAGCAGCACTTCCACTCGCCTGAGCTGCGCAAGCAGTCGCAGGCCGACCACCAGCGCATCTTCGCGGCCATCGTGTCCGGGCAGCCGGACGCCGCGCGCCAGGCGATGCGTGCGCACCTCGAACGCGTCATCGGCGAGTTCGCCCAGAGCTGGCGATGAACGCGCCGCCGTAAGCCGCCGGCCCCGCCGGAACCCCCTTAACCCCGGCGCGCCGGGCGATGCGATGCCTTCGTCGGGGCAGCGCAGGGGGATCGCTGCGCCTTCACGACCACGACGACAACCGGAGACGATCCATGACCTGCACCCTGTCCCGCCGATCAGCCCTCGCAGCCGCCTGCAGCCTGGCGCTGGCAGGCATCGCCAACGCCCAAAGTACGCCGCTGACGCAGGGCGTTTCCAAGGGCCACGCCGGCAAGCGCATCCGGGTGGTGATGGCCAACCACCCCTGGTCGAACACGATCCAGCCGCTGGTCGACGAGTTCCGCAAGGCCAGCGGCATCGAGGTGGTGCTGGCCGCCTACAACGAGGACGCGCTGTCGCAGATGCTGCAGATCGGCCTGACCAGCGGCTCCAGCCGGGCCGATGCCTTCATGTTCCGGCCGCTGCAGGAGGGCCGCGTCTTCGAATCCAACGGCTGGCTGCACAACCTGCTGCCGCTGGCACAGGGCGAGAAGGACTGGGCCTGGTCCGACTTCCAGGAAGCCGCGCGCGACACCGTCACCTTCGACAAGGCCGTCTACGGCGTGCCCATCGTGACCGAGCGCGAGATGGTCTATTACCGCAAGGACCTGTTCGACAAGGCCGGCCTGAAGCCGCCCGCCACGCTGGACGAGCTGAAGGCTGCCGCGGCCAGGCTGCACGACCCGGCCAACGGCGTGGCCGGCATCGTCATGCGGGGGCAGCGCGCACCGCTGGTCACGCAGTTCAGCAGCTTCCTCTTCAGCTTCGGCGGCAACTTCATCGCCAACGGCAAGTCCGCGCTCGATTCGCCCGCCGCGCTGGCCGCCTACAAGTTCTACGGCGACCTGCTGCGCCAGTACGGCCCGCAAGGCGTGCTGAGCATGAGCTGGCCGCACGCGCTGGCGGCCTTCCAGGACGGCAAGGCGGCGATGTGGGTGGATGCCGACGTCTTCTATCCGAACCTGATCGACACCACAAAGTCGACCGTGGCCAACAAGGTCGGCTTCGCGCCCTTTCCGCAGGGCCCGGCCGGCGCGCGCAACTACAACGTCACCTCCTGGGCACTGGGCGTCAACGCCGCCTCGCCCGAGAAGGACGGCGCGGCGCTCGAATTCGTCAAGTGGGCCACCAGCGCGCCGGTGGTGATGGCCTTGCAGCAGAAGGGCGTGCCCGGCGCCCGCGCGTCGGTATGGAACGCGCCCGACGGCCTGAAGGGCTTCCCCGAGGCCTACGCCAAGGTGGTGCAGGTGCAGGTCAAGCGCGGCGTGGGCCAGGACCGGCCGCGCGTGATCAAGGTGGGTCCGGCACGCGACATCGTCGGCGACCCCGTGGTCGTGTCCATCCAGGGCGGCGACGTGGAGGCCAGCCTGCGCAAGGCGCACGAGGCGCTCAACGCCTTCCTGCTGCAGGACAAGTGAGGCAGGCCAAGTGACAGCCAAAGCGAGCGGCCACGCGATGAAGATCCGCCACCCCAGCCTGCCTTTCGTGCTGCCGGCCTTGCTGTTCATCGGCGCGATGATGCTGTTTCCGGTCGGCTACACCACCTGGCTCAGCTTCCACGACTGGAGCGGCTCGGCCGTGAAGCCGCCGCAGTGGGTGGGCCTGGCCAACTACGCCGAGCTGCTGGGCCGCGACAGCCGCTTCGGCTGGGCCGTGCTGCGCACCTTCGGGTTCACGTTGCTCGCGGTGCCGGTGGAGCTGGCGCTGGGCCTGGCCATTGCGCTGCTGATCCAGCAGAAGTTCCGCGGCCAGCACCTGGCCAAGACGCTGATCCTGCTGCCCATGGTGGCCACGCCGGTGGCCATCGGCATGGCCTGGCTGCTGATCCTGGAGCCCAGCGTGGGGCCGCTGAACGCGATGCTGCGCGCGCTGGGGCTTCCTCCGCAGCCCTTCCTGGGCTCGGGCTCGCAGGCCCTGCTGTGCCTGGTGGTGGTGGACGTGTGGCAGTGGACGCCGATGATGGCGCTGATCCTCGTCGCCGGCCTCGCCACGCTGCCGGCCGAGCCCTTCGAGGCCGCGCGCGTGGACGGCGCCAGCGCCTGGCAGCGCTTCGTGCACCTGACCCTGCCGCTGCTGGCCCCCACGGTGATGGCGGCGCTGCTGCTGCGTTCGATCGAGGCGCTGAAGACCTTCGACATCATCTACACGATGACGCGCGGCGGCTCGGACTACTCGAGCGAGACCATGAACATCTATGGCTACGTGCAGTCCTTCGAGTACTTCAGCCTCGGCAAGGCCTCCAGCCTGCTGGTCGTCTTCTTCGCCATCGTGCTTGGCGTGAGCCTGGCCTTCATCGACCTCAAGAAGCGCTGGGGCAGCACCGCTGCCTGAGCCTGTCCGTCCCATGTCCTCACCCGCTCACTTCAGCGTCCAGGCGATGCCGCTTTCCGCCTCCCCATCCGGGCATGCGCTGCGGCAGGCCCGCCGCGCCCACGCCCGCAGCGCCGCGCTGGGGCTGCTGCGCCATGCCGCCATCGCACTGGTGGTGCTGCTGTTCATGCTGCCCTTCATCTGGATGGCGCTGAACTCGTTCAAGAACCAGATCGACATCACCAGCACGCAAAGCCTGCTGCGTTTCACGCCCACGCTGGACAACTACCGCAACGTCTTCGCGCAGCACAACTTCGGCGAGTACCTGCTGAACACCTTCGTCGTGGCCGCGGCGTCCACGCTGGCCTCGCTGGCGCTGGGGCTGCCGGCGGCCTACGCCATCGCGCGTACGCGCAGCACCTGGCTGGGCGTGCTGCTGCTCACCGCGCGCATCGTGCCGGGCATCATCTTCATGGTGCCGTGGTACCTGGTGTTCAGCCGCCTCGGGCTGGTGGGCAGCTACTGGCCGCTCATCCTGAGCCACATGGTGGTCGGCATGCCCTTCATCGCGTGGATCATGATCCCGTTCTTCGAAGGCCTGCCGGTGGAGCTGGAAGAGGCCGCGCGCATCGACGGCGCCGGCACCGCCGCGGTGTTCTTCCGCATCGCACTGCCGCTGGCCGTGCCCGGCATCATCACCGCGGCCATCATGGCCTTCATCTTCAGCTGGAACAACTTCCTGTTCTCGCTGGTGCTCTCCGGCGACGAGGCGCGCACGCTGCCCGTGGCCATCTTCAACTTCATCGCCTACTCCAGCGTCGACTGGGGCGGGCTGATGGCGGCGGCCGTGGTCATCACGCTGCCGGTGCTCCTCATCACCCTGTTCGTGCAGCGCTACATCGTCGCGGGACTCACCGCGGGCGCGACGAAGGGATAACTCACCAAATACCTGGCTCAGGGAAACTCCATGGCTGCAGTGCAGATCAAGGGCGTGCAGAAGTCGTTCGGCGACGTGCACATCATCCGCGGCATCGACATCGACATTGCCGACGGCCAGTTCACCGTGCTGGTCGGCCCTTCGGGCTGCGGCAAGTCCACGCTGCTGCGCACCATCGCCGGCCTGGAAGAGCCCAGCGGCGGCGAGATCCACATCGGCGGCCGGCTGGTGAACCACCTGCCGCCCAAGGACCGCGACATCGCGATGGTGTTCCAGAGCTATGCGCTCTACCCGCACATGACGGTGCGGGAGAACATGGCCTTCAGCCTGAAGCTGGCGCGGGTGGACGCGGCCGAGATCACGCGCCGCGTGGACGACGCCGCGCGCATCCTGGGCCTGGCCAGGCTGCTGGACCGGCACCCGAAGCAGCTGTCCGGCGGACAGCGCCAGCGCGTGGCCATGGGCCGCGCCATCGTGCGCAACCCGCAGGTGTTCCTCTTCGACGAACCACTGTCCAACCTGGACGCCAAGCTGCGCGTGCAGATGCGCGCCGAGCTGAAGGAGCTGCACCAGCGGCTGAAGACCACCTCGGTCTACGTCACGCACGACCAGATCGAGGCCATGACCATGGGTGACCAGATCGTCGTGATGCGCGACGGCGTGGTGGAGCAGCGCGGCGCGCCGCTGGCGCTGTACGACAGGCCGGCCAACCAGTTCGTCGCCGGCTTCATCGGCTCGCCGTCGATGAACTTCCTGCGCGGCGTCGTGCGCCGCGACCGCACCGGCCTGCGCGTGGCCTTCGGCGCCGATGCGGAGCTGCCGCTGCCGTCCGACGTGGCCGGCGTGGACGGCCAGGCCGTGGTCTACGGCGTGCGGCCCGAGCACCTCCGGCTGCACGCGGGCCACGGTGGCCCGGCGGGCAGGTTGCCCTGCCGCGTGGTGCTGGTGGAGCCCACCGGCGCCGAAACCATGGTGGTGGCCCGCTTTGCCGAGAGCGATCTCGTGGCGGTGTTCCGTGAACGGCACGACTTCGCGGCAGGCCATGCGCTGTCGCTGCAGGCCGCGGCCGAGCATGCCCACGTCTTCGACGCCGCCAGCGGCAAGAGCCTGCGGGGCTGAAGCCCCGCATTCCTCCCACCATCCCGGAATCCCCATGCCCTGGTTCACCGAAACCGCGCCGTCGATCAGCCGCGCGCGTGTCGAACAGCTCGTCGCGCAGGCGGTCGATGAAGCACGCAGGCGCCTGTGCCGTCGGCCGCGCCGCGTGCTGCTGCTGCCGCCGGACATCACCCGCATGCACTCCGGCAGCGGCTGGATCACCGAATGCTTCTACCGGCTGCTGGCGGCCGAGGCCGAGGTGCACGTCATCCCCACGCTCGGCCAGCACGAGCCGCACACGCGCGAGCAGAACGCGCAGATGTTCGGCAGCATCCCGCACGAACGCATCCATGCGCACGACTGGCGCGACGGCTGCGTGCAGCTGGGCGAGGTGCCGGCCGACTTCGTGCGCCAAGCCACCGCCGGCGCGGCCGACTGGGCCTTCCCGATCTGGCTCAACCGCATGCTGATGGAAGGCGGCTGGGACTGGATCATCAACATCGGCCACGTCGTACCGCACGAAGTACTCGGCTTCGCCAATCACAACAAGAACTACTTCATCGGCCTGGGCGGCAAGCCCTCGATCTGCGCGATGCACATCGCCTCGGCCTGCTGCGGCATCGAGAACAACCTGGGCCAGCTCATCACCCCGGTACGGCACTGCTTCAACCACGCCGAACAGCAGCTGCTGGGCCACCTGCCCGACTTCTACCTGCAGGTGACCATGGCCCGCGACGAAGCGGGCGAGCTGGTGCACACCGGCGTCTTCGTCGGCGACGACCTGGACACCTACCTGGCCGCCGCGCGCCAGGCGCGCGAGCAGAACATCACCGTGTTCGACGAGCCGCTGAAGAAGGTGGTGTGCCTGATGCAGGGCGACGAGTTCTTCAGCACCTGGGTCGCGAACAAGGCCGTGTACCGCACCCGCATGGCACTGGCCGATGGCGGCGAGCTGCTCATCATTGCCCCCGGCTTGAAGCGCCTGGGCGAGAAGCCCGAGGTGGACGCGCTGATCCGCAAGTACGGCTACTGCGGCACGCTGAAAGTGATGGCGCAGTACCGCGAGCAGGCCGACCTGCAGGACCTGGCGCATGCCACCGCGCACCTGATCCACGGCTCGTCGGAAGGCCGCTTCACCATCCGCTACGCGCCGGGAAAGCTCGACCGCGCCGCCATCGAATCCGTGGGTTATGCCAGCGCCGACATCGGCGACGCGATGCGCCGCTATCCGCCGGACCGGCTCAAGCCCGGCTTCAACGAGGTCGACGGCGAGCAGGTCTTTTTCATCCCCACGCCCAGCATCGGGCTGTGGGCCACGCGCGAGAAGCTGCATGGACGCCCCGGAGGTTTTGGCCATGATGTCCAGTGACGACGACGGAGCGGCCTTGCTGCCGCGCCTGCATGGGGTGCTGGACGCGCTGGGGCCGCTCGCTTTGGCCGTCAGCGGCGGCATTGACAGCCTGGTGCTCGCCTGGGTGGCGCACCGCCATGCCGCGGCACCGGTCACCGTGTTCCACGCCCTCTCGCCCGCGGTGCCCGCCGCCGCCACCGACCGCGTGGTGCAGCACGCGCGCCAGGAGGGCTGGCGGCTCGAGCTGATCAACGCCGGCGAGTTCGGCAACCCCGACTACCGCGCCAATCCGGTGGACCGCTGCTTCCACTGCAAGTCGCACCTGTATGCGGCCATCGGCGAACGCAGCGCGGACCAGATCGCCTCGGGCACCAACCTGGACGACCTGGGCGACTATCGCCCCGGCCTGCAGGCCGCGCGCGAGCACCAGGTGCGCCACCCCTACGTGGAGGCCGGCCTGCGCAAGGCCGACGTCCGGCGCCTGGCGCGCGCACTGGGCCTGGCGGACTTGGCGGAGCTGCCGCCCTCGCCCTGCCTGGCCAGCCGCATCGAGACCGGCATCCGCATCGAACCGCAGGACCTCGGCTTCATCGACGGCGTGGAATCGCTGCTGCGGCATCGTTTCGCCGACGGCCCCGTGCGGCTGCGCCGACGCCACGACGGCCCGGTGATCGAACTGGACGCCGATGCACTCGCACAGGTGCAATCCGACTCGGCTCGACCACTGCGCGAGCAACTGGAACGCCTGTGCCGCGCGCGCGGCCTGCCGGCCCCGCGCTACGAGCTGTACCGGCGCGGCAGCGCCTTCCTGCGGTCGTGATGTTTGCGGAGGACCTGGGCCGTGAGCACCGAGATCCGTTTCGACCATGCGCGTGAAGCGCGCACCGGCCTGCCCGAGGCCGTGCTGTGCAGCGGCAAGACCACGCGCCAGCTGCGCGAGCTGCTCGACGACGCGAGCGCGCGCCGCCAGCCGCTGCTGCTGACGCGCCTGTCGCAAGCGCAGCGCGACGAACTGCCGCACCCGTTGGACCACGACCCGCTGTCGCGCACGGCCTGGTCCGGCGCCTGCGCGCCGCCGCACGGGCCGGCGCGCATCGCCATCGTCACCGCCGGCACGGGCGACCTGGCCGTCGCGCGCGAGGCATCGCGCACGCTGCGCTTCTTCGGGCTGGCGAGCGACGAGATCGCGGACGTGGGCGTGGCCGGCCTCTGGCGCCTGCTGGACCAGGTGGAGACGCTGCGCCGCTACCCGCTGGTGATCGCGGTGGCCGGCATGGAGGGCGCGCTCTTCAGCGTGCTGGCCGGCCTGCTGCCGTCCGGCCTGATCGCCGTGCCCACCTCCATCGGCTACGGCGCCGCCCGCAACGGCGAAACAGCGCTGGCCGCGGCGCTGTGTGGCTGCGGCCAGGGCGTGACGGTGGTCAACATCGACAACGGCTTCGGCGCCGCCTGCGCGGCGCGGCGCATGGTGGCGGCGGCGCAGGCGCTGGCGCCGTTGCGCCTGCGCCCGGCGGCGGTCGAAGCGGTGGCGCACCATGCGGCCGCCTGAGCCGGCGGGCACCGCGCCCTGGCGGCGCTGGCTGGCCGGCGTGGTGCGGCCGCTGCTGGCGGCGCTGCCGCTGCTGGTCGGCAGCGCCGCATCGGCCGAGGCGCTGCAACTGCGCTGGGCCCATGCCTACGAACCGGGCGAGGTCTACCACCAACAGGCCGAACGGGCCGCCCGCGCCATCGAGGACGAGACCCAGGGCCGGGTGCGCATCGCCATCATCGCCTCCGGCAAGGCGGGCAAGGAGCCCGACTACCCGGGACTGCTGTCGCAGGGCGCCATCGACCTCTGCTACTGCGGCATGGCGATGCTGGCCGCGCAGTACCCGCCGCTGGCGCTCAGCCACTACCCCTTCGCGTTCCAGGACATCGAACATGCGCGCAAGTACCTGAACAGCACGCTGCTGGCCGAGCTGATGGATGGTTATCACCAGGCGACCGGCCACACCATGCTGGCGGGGGTCTACTACGGCGCCCGGCACGTCACCGCCAACAAGGCGCTGACCGAACCCGAGCACTTCAAGGGCCAGCGCTTCCGCGTCGCCGGCGCGACGCCGTACCGGCTGTTCGCCGAGGCCATGGGCGCCACGCCGGCGATGCTGCCGCTGGGCGAGGTCTACGGCGCCCTTCAGGAGCGGCGCATCGACATGCAGGAGAACCCCCTGCCCACCATCCGCAATCGCCGCTTCTACGAGCAGCAGCGCTTCGTGATGCTGACGGCGCACATCTACGACATCACCAGCGTGGTGGTGGGCCGCAGCGCCTGGGACAAGCTGACGCCGGAAGACCGCCGCATCGTCGCTCGCAACGTCAAGAAGGCCGCGTTGTGGGTGGGCATCGGCGTCATCAGCCAGGAGCTGGTGGACGAGGAAAGCCTGCGCGCGCAGGGCATGGCCGTCGTGCGCGTCAACCGCGCGCCCTTCCGCGAACGCATGCGGCAGTTCGCACCGCCCGAGGTGCTGGGCGTGCGGCCCGGCGACTACGCGCGGCTGCAGGCCATTGCGGGGAGAGCCGCTTCAGTGGCGCGATAGCGGCCGGAATCAGGGTCGGCATGGCCAGCCGGCATGCTGGCATGTCGGCCGGTTCTCGCGGCGCCATCGCGGCGCCATCGCGGCGCCATCGCGGCGCCATCGCGGCGACGACGCCTCCCCCTCAACGCGGTTCCGTCAGCCGCGTGATGCCCAGCGCCTTCAGCACGTACTTCTCGTACACCGGCTCC
>CAMLJY010000004.1 GCA_946480465.1 uncultured Burkholderiales bacterium | reverse complement strand
CGGCGCCCATGTCGCGGAAGGTCTCGTAGGTGATCTGCCACTCGCCGTCCCACTTGATGGCGTAGTCGCGCCAGGCCTCGGCGGGCTGGCGGATGAAGTACTCGGCCAGCGTGCCGCCGCCCGGCGTGCCGATGCGCTGGATCGCGTCGCGCATCTTGAACATGCCGTACAGCGGGCTGTCCACGGCGCCGGCCATGTCGCCCACCACGTAGTGGACGCCCAAGCCGTCCTTGTGGTGCAGCGGCTGCTCGCGCAGCGTGTCGCTGACCGTCACCAGCTCGCGGATCGGCACCAGCTGGCCGGCCGCGCCGCGCACGCCCAGCTGCAGCAGCGCGTCCAGGTCGCCGTGGCTTTCGGGCGGCAGCTGGATGGTGGCCGCCGCGGGGTACTTGCTCTGGTCGTGCAGCCAGGCCGCGGCCTCGCCGGCCAGGCCCGCACGCAAGGTGCCCACGATGGCTGCCTGCGGCACGCCCAGCAACGCGGCCTTGCGGCGGTCCACCAGCAGCAGCTTGCGCGGCGCATCGGCAATGCCCGAGTCGTCCACGTCCACCACGCCGGGGGTCTGCTCGAAGACCCGGCGCACGGCCTGCGCCACCTGGCGCCGGCCTTCGGCCTCGGGGCCGTAGACCTCGGCCACGATGGGCGACAGCACCGGCGGGCCGGGCGGCACCTCCACCACCTTGACGTTGGCGCCGTGGCGGCGTCCGATCTGCTGCAGCGCGGGCCGCACGCGGGTGGCGATGGCGTGGCTCTGCTCGCTGCGCTGGTGCTTGTCGACCAGGTTCACCTGCAGGTCGCCCACCTCGCCGCCGGCGCGCAGGTAGTACTGCCGCACCAGGCCGTTGAAGTTGATCGGCGCCGCCGTGCCGGCGTAGGCCTGGTAGTCGGTCACCTCGGGCTGGCGCGCCAGGTGCGCGCCCAGCTCGCGCAGCACCGCGGCCGTGCGCTCCACCGGCGTGCCGGCGGGCATGTCCACCACCACCTGGAACTCCGACTTGTTGTCGAAGGGCAGCATCTTCAGCACCACCAGCCCCAGCGCCGGCAGCGCCAGCGAGACCGCGATGAGGCCGGCCACGGCCAGGCCCAGCAGCGCGCGGTGGCGCGCGCCGCGCTGTTCGTCCAGCAGCGGGCGGAACACGCGCTCGAACAGCGGGCCCAGCTTCGCGCCCAGGCCCTTGGGCGCGCCGTGCGCGTGGGGGTCGCCGTGGCCGGTGTGCTTCATCCACAGCCGCGCAGCCCAAGGCGTGACGACGAAGGCGATGGCCAGCGACAGCAGCATGCCCATGCTGGCGTTGATGGGGATGGGGCTCATGTACGGGCCCATCAGCCCGGAGACGAAGGCCATCGGCAGCAGCGCGGCGATGACGGTGAGCGTGGCCAGGATGGTCGGCCCGCCCACCTCGTCCACCGCGCCGGGAATCAGCTGCGCCAGCGTCTTGTCCGGGTGCAGCGCCATGTGCCGGTGGATGTTCTCCACCACGACGATCGCGTCGTCCACCAGGATGCCGATCGAGAAGATCAGCGCGAACAGCGAGACGCGGTTGAGCGTGAAGCCCCAGGCCCAGGAGGCGAACAGCGTGACGGTGAGCGTCAGGATCACCGCGCTGCCGACGATGGCCGCCTCGCGCCGGCCCAGCGCGACGAAGACCAGCGCCACCACCGAGGCGGTGGCGAACAGCAGCTTCTGGATCAGCTTCATCGCCTTGTCGTTGGCGGTCGCGCCGTAGTTGCGCGTCTCGGCCACCTCGACGCCCTGCGGGATCAGCGTGTTGCGCAGCGCCTGCACGCGCTGCATCACCGCCTCGGCCACGGCAATGGCGTTCTCGCCCGGCTTCTTGGTGATGGCGATGGTCACGGCCGGCGCGTCGCCGTCCTTCGTGCCGTGCCACACGTAGCGCTGCGGCGGCAGCGGGCCATCGACCACGCGCGCCACGTCCTGCAGGAACACCGGCCGGCCGTTGCGCACGCCGACCACCAGCTCGCCCACGTCGCGCGCATCGCGCAGGTAGGGGCCGGCCTCCAGCGCCACCGCGCGGTCGCCGCCCAGCAGCTCGCCCACCGGCGCGCCCAGGTGGGCCGACTGCAGCGCCTGGCGCAGCTCGGCCACGGTGACGCCGGTGCCGGCCATGCGCGCGGGGTCGATCTCCACCCGCACCGCGCGGCCCGGGCCGCCGATGGTGGTGACCTCGCGCGTGCCGGGCACGCGCTTGAGGTCCGCTTCCAGCGTGTGCGCCACGCGTTCGAGGTCGAAGGCGCCGGTGTCCACGCCTTTGGCGTGCAAGGTGAGCGTGACGATCGGCACGTCGTCGATGCCCTTGGGCTTGATCAGCGGCTCGCCCACGCCCAAACCGCGCGGCAGCCAGTCCGCATTCGCGTTCACCGTGTCGTACAGCCGCACCAGCGCCTCGGTGCGCGGCACGCCGACCTTGAACTGCACGGTGATGATCGCCAGGCCCGGGCGCGACACGCTCATCACGTGCTCGGTGCCGGCGATCTGCGACAGCACCTGCTCGGCCGGCACGGCCACCATCTGCTCCACGTCCTTCACGGCCGCGCCGGGGAACGGGATCAGCACGTTGGCCATGGTGACGTTGATCTGCGGCTCTTCCTCGCGCGGCGTCACCAGCACCGCGAAGGCGCCCAGCAGCAGCGCCACCAGCGCCAGCAGCGGCGTGATCTGCGCAGACTGGAAGAAGCGCGCGATGCGCCCGGACAGGCCCAGCGTGGCCATCAGCGCACCCTCGCCGCGGCCTGCGGCTGCAGGGCCACGCGCTCGCCTTCGGCGAGGCCGGCCAGCACTTCCACCCGATCGCCGCTCTGCGGCCCCAGGCGCACCTGGCGCAGCAGCGGCTTGCCGTCGGCACCGATCACGTAGACGGCCGTCAGCTCGGCGCGGCGCACCACCGACGCAGCCGGCACGGACAGGCGCTGCGCGCCCGTGGCCCTGGCCCCGGCGGCCGGCAGCCACGCCCTGGCGAACATGCCGGGCGCGGCAGGCGTGCCGGGCGGCAGGTCCAGCCGAAGCTGCATGGTGTGCGTGGCCGGGTCGACGGCCGGCAGCAGCTGCCAGCGCAGCGGGGTGATGCGGGCGGGCGCCCCGCCAGCCAGCGTGCCCGGCAGTTCGGCCAGGGGCGTGCTGTCCGGCCGCGGCGCGGCGGACTGCGGCACGGCGGCGGTCACGCGCAACGCGGCGGGGTCGTACAGGGTCAGCAGCGGGCGGCCGGGCATGGCCAGGTCGCCCAGCACCACCGCCACCTCGGAGACGATGCCGTCGTACGGCGCCTTCACGGTGTAGAAGCCCGATTCGGTGCGCGCCGCGCCGGCCGCGGCCAGCTGCGCCGCGGCCTGGGCCTGGGCCGACTTGTACTGCGCCTCGGCCCGGTCCAGCGCGGCCTGGCTGATGTAGTTCTTCTGGTGCAGCTGCCTCTGGCGCTCGAACTCCCTGGTGGCCGCCTCCTGTGCCGCGCGTGCGGCCTGCACCTGCGCCGCGGCGGCGCCGGCCTGCTGCTCGGCCGCGCGGGCATCCAGGCGCACCAGCACCTGCCCGGCCTTGACCCGGTCACCCGCCTTCACGTTCAGCGCCACCACCGCGCCCGGCACCTGCGCAGCCAGCACGGTCTGGCGCAGCGCCTCCACCACGCCGTCGTAGCCGGCGGCCTGGGCCGGCGCGCCGGAAGCGACCACCGCGCTGGCCAGCGCGGGCACCTCGTCCGCCGCGGCGGCGGCCGGCCCCGCGGCGTGCCCGGGGACCCCGATGGCGGCCAGGCCAGCCGCGGCCAGCGCCGCCAACACGTGCTTCCGACTCATTGCTCTCTCCGTGCCCACCTTGATTCGTTGATGAGCTAGTATTTAACTATGTACGCAAGTAGTCAAGTGCGTGCCAATCAATGGACTCTCGAGCGGAACGGACAATGAGGCATCATCGCGATCCACCATCCACCTCCTGTTCCCGCATGGAAGGCTTGCCCCCCGAGGCACTGTCGCAGGTCGCGGCGTATTTCCAGGCACTGTCCGAGCCCACGCGCCTGCAGATCCTGAACCTGCTGCGCGGCGGCGAACGCAACGTCGGCGAGATCGCGCAGGCCTGCGGCTACAGCTCGGCCAACATCTCGCGCCACTTGTCGCTGCTGATGCAGCACGGCCTCGTCGCGCGCGAAAGCCGCGGCACGGCGGTGTACTACCGCATTGCCGACGACTCGGTCTACGCGCTGTGCGACCTGGTCTGCGGCAGCATCGCGCGGCAGCTGGAACGCAGCGCGCAGGACCGCAAGGTGTTTGCACGGGCGGGGTCGGCATCGTCGTCGGGGCGGTCGCGGCGCGGCTGAGGGGCCGCCACCCATTGAATGTCCGGCCTCGTCGCCATCGATTGATCCTGCTCAGCTCCGGCGGCGGCCATCGGCGCCAAGCTCGCCGCATCGCCCACGGGGCACCACAGGAGCAAGGCATGACCCGCAACGAAGGCGGACTGGATCGCGCGCTGCGCGCATTGCTGGGCGTTGGGCTGATCGGCGCCACGGCGGCCGGGGCCATCGGCCCCTGGGGCTGGATCGGCGTGGTGCCGCTGCTCACCGCGGCGATCGGCTGGTGCCCGCTCTACACGCTGCTCGGCATCAACACCTGCGGCCTTCGCAAGTAGCGGCCCGATCGGTGGCGATGGCCGCGGCCCCGTGGCCGCCAGCCCAGGGTCACACGACCACGATCGACACCGCGCCGAAGTAGACGAGCAGCGTCAGCACGTCCTGGATCACCGTGGCCAGCGGCCCGCTGCCGTAGGCGGGGTCCAGCCCGGCGCGGCCGAGCAGCCACGGCAAGGCGATGCCGATGCCGGTGGCCAGGGCGCTGGCGCCGGCCAGTGCACCGGCCACCGCGGTGGCCAGGCGCCAGTCGCCGAACGCGAAACCCACCAGCGGCCAGGCCAGCAGGGCCAGCGTGGCGCCGATCAGCAGCCCGGTGCGCACCTCGCCGCCCAGCAGCCGCGCGAAGCGCGCGTGGCTCAGCGACAGCCCGCGCACGGCCACCGCCTCGCTTTGCGTGCCGATGGCATCGGCCAGGTAGACCAGCGCCGGCACGAAGAAGCCGATGGCCGGCCGCAGCGTCAGCACCTGCTCGAAACGCGACATCACCCAGGTGGCGACGATGCTGCCCAGCAGCCCGACGATCAGCCACGGCAGGCGGTGGCGCGCGCGGCGCAGCGGCGGGGCATCGATGGCCTGGCGCGCGCGCCGCGCTTCGCGCGAGATGCCGGCCAGGCGGTGCAGGTCCTCGACATGCTCCTCGCGCAGGATGCGCAGCAGCTCGGTGGCGCCGACCACGCCCAGCAGCGCACCCTCGCCATCGACCACCGCCACGGCCGGCACCTCGTGGTGCAGCGCCAGCGAGGCGACGCGCTCCTGGTCGGTCTCCGCCCCCACCTGCGGCAGCGCGTGCAGCGCCGCCGTGCCGACCGCCTGCTCGTCGTCCAGCGCCAGCAAGCCCTGGGCGGTGACGAAGCCGAGCGGCCGCTGCCGATCGTCGACCACGCACACCAGCTCGCCCAGCCCTTCGCCGCCGCGCAGGCGCGCCCGCAGCGCGCGCACGCTGTCCTGCGCGCGTGCACGCAGCACCGAGCCGCGCATCAGCTGCGCCGCCGTGTCGGCCCGCGGCGGGTGGGTGCCGCTCGCCGACGCCGCGGCACGGTCCCGTGCCAGCGCCTGCGCGCGCGCGGCGCTCACGCAGCCAGGCCCTCGCGGCGCGGCACCTCGGCCGCGCCCGGCAGGCGCAGCCCGGCGGCCAGCACGGCCAGCGCCGCTTCGTCCAGCGTCTCCTGCTGGATCAGGGCCTCGGCCGCGCGGTCCAGCAGCACGCGGTTGTGCTCCAGGATCGCGCGCGCCCGGCGCTCCGCCTCGCCGAGCACGCGGCCGACCGCGGCGTCGATGGCCTGCGCGGTGCCCGGCGCCAGCAGGCGCGTGGACTCCGGCGCCAGCGGCATCGGCAGGAAGCGCGGCCGCTCCTCGGCATAGGCCACCGGCCCCAGTGCGTCGTCCATGCCGAAGCGCATCACCAGGTCGCGCGCGAGATCGGTGGCCCGCGCGATGTCGTCGGCCGCGCCGGTGGACGGCTCGCCGAACACCAGCATCTCGGCGGCGCGCCCGCCCAGCAGCACGCACAGGCGCACCTGCAGCTCGCTGCGGCGATGCAGGTGCCGGTCTTCCGACGGCCGCTGCAGCGTGTAGCCGAGCGCGCCCACGCCGCGCGGGACGATGGACACCTTGTGCACCTGCTCGCTCGCCGGCCCGGCGCGCAGCGCCAGCGCGGTCAGCGCATGCCCCAGCTCGTGGTAGGCGACGATGCGGCGTTCTTCCACGCCCAGCAGGCTGCGCGGCTTCTCGATGCCGGCGACGAGTCGCTCGATGGCCTGCGTGAAGTCCGCCAGCGTCACTGCATCGCCGTTGCGGCGGGTGGCGGCCAGCGCCGCCTCGTTGACGAGGTTGGCCAGGTCCGCGCCCGCGAAGCCCACCGTCAGCGCGGCCACCTGGTCCAGGTCGACGCCGGCGGCCAGGCGGATGCGCCGCGCATGCACGCCCAGGATGGCGCGCCGCCCCGCGCGGTCCGGCCGGTCGACCAGCACCTGGCGATCGAAGCGGCCCGCGCGCAGCAGCGCGGGGTCCAGCACCTCGGGCCGGTTGGTGGCCCCCAGCAGCACCACTCCGGCGCTGGCGTCGAAGCCGTCCAGCTCCACCAGCAGCTGGTTCAGCGTCTGCTCGCGTTCGTCGTGCCCGCCGAAGCCGGAGGCCGCGCCGCGCGCGCGGCCCAGCGCATCCAGCTCGTCGATGAAGATGATGGCCGGCGCGCTGCGGCGCGCCTGCTCGAACAGGTCGCGCACCCGCGCCGCGCCGACGCCGACGAACAGCTCGATGAACTCCGAGCCGCTGATCGAGAAGAACGGCACGCCCGCCTCGCCGGCCACGGCGCGGGCGAGCAGGGTCTTGCCGGTGCCGGTCGGCCCCATCAGCAGCACGCCCTTGGGGCAGCGCGCGCCCAGCCGGCCGTGGGACTTCGGATCCTTCAAGAAGTCGACGATCTCCTGCAGCTCGGCCTTGGCTTCATCCACGCCGGCCACGTCGTCGAAGCGCACGCCGGTGCTGGCCTGCATGTACAGCTTCGCCCGGCTCTGCCCGAAACCCAGCATGCCCGCGCCCAGCCCGCTGGCGCGGCGCGCCATCAGCGACCACAAGCCCACCATCACCGCCAGCGGCAGCGCCCAGCCCAGCATTTGCTTGAGCCAGGCCGGCTCGCGGATGCGCTGGTAGGCCACGCCATAACGCCCCAGGCGCTCGGCCAGGGCCGGCTCGACGGCCGAGGACACCAGCACCTGCGTGCCGTCCGGCTCCGCCAGCTTCAATTGCGCGCGCAGCAGCTCGTCGCCGACGTCCACCTGCGCCACGCGGCCATCGGCCAGGGCCTGCTCCAGCGTGCTGTACGGCACCACCCGCTCGCGGATGGGCGGCTGCACCAGCCCACGGCCCAAGGTCAGCAACAGGAAGCCGAACAGCGCGAGGGCGATCAGGGCCGTGCGCTTCGAGACCATCGGGCCCGCTGCACCGGGGTCAGGGTCCGCGGACATGGGCGTCGCACCCGCGCCGGGCCGGCGTTCAGGCCGGGCGCGCCGGGGCGGCGCGGTGCCTCTCGCGTTCGGCCTGGCAGGCCGCGCAGCATTCGGCGGCCGGCATCACGGCCAGACGCGCTTCGCCGATCGGCTCGCCGCAATCGGCGCATGCGCCGAAGTGGCCGGCCTCGATGCGCGCCAGCGCCGCCTCGACCTGGGCCAGCTCGCCCAGGTCGCGTTCTTCCTCCGCATCGTGCACGCGGCTGGCCGCCGATTGCCCGGCACGGTCCTTCAGGTCTTCCACCTCGGCACCGGCCGCTTCCGGCCGCCGTGCGCCGGCCTGCGCCGCACGCAACTCCGCCCGCAGCTGCTCGGCACGCTGCTGCAGCCTGTCCTGCATCGCCGCCGTGGCGGACCGCTCGCTGGCCATGCCCATGGGTTTCGTCCTCCGTCGATCCGCAAACTGTGGCACCCCGGCCGGGCCGGGCGCTTGCGCAATCGCAAGGCCGCGGCTCACTGCACCGCCGCGGGCTGCACCGCCGGCACCGCGAACTCGCGGCCGACGCACTTGCGCGCGAAGAAGTAGTTCAGCCGCGCCCGCTCGCTCAAGCCGTCCAGCAGGACGTGGCCCTCGCGGTCGCACGGAAACGAGTAGCCGCGCCCTTCGATGAACAGCGAATGGAAGCGCAACTCGAAGGCGGCATCCACGGCACCGGCGGACGCCGGCACACGCCCGCCGCCTGCCATGGGCATGCCCTGCGCGTGCGCTTGCGTCCGGCCCGTCGTCCTGTGCTGAGCCTGCTGGTCCATGGCGGTCTCCTGATGGGCTTTGCTGACGAATCAAGCCTAGGCGCCGCTTGTCAACGGCCCGAAAACGCACCGAACCGCTCGGCAACAGTCGGTGAACCGACGATGTCGGACATCGCCCTGCGCGGCCGAGCCCACCGCGCGCCCACCGCGCACCGACCGCACGCCCACGGCGCTTGCGGCGCGTCAAGCGGGTCGGCCGAGGGCACGGGCCCAATGCAGGCTTGGCCCACTCCCTTGTGCCGCAATCCATTCCCATGAACGAGTCCTACGGCGCCCTGGCGGCCGCACTGGCCGTCGGCCTGGTCATCGGGCTCGAGCGCGGCTGGCGTGAGCGCGAGCTGGCCGATGGCGGCCGCGTCGCCGGCTGGCGCACCCATGCCCTGCTGGGGCTGCTGGGCGGCGTGCTGGGCGCCATCGTTCCCACGGCAGGCGCCTGGCCGCTGGCCGCGGGGCTGCTGGGCGTCGCGCTGCTGAACGTGCAGGCCTACAGCGAATCGGTGCGCAGCAGCGGCAGCCTCAGTGCCACGTCGGCCATCACGCAGCTGCTCACGGTCGCGCTCGGGGCCCTGGCCACGCTGGGCATGCCGCTCGGCGCGGTGGCGGCGGCCGTGCTGGTCGCGGTGGTGCTGAACCTGCGGTCCACGCTGCACCGCTGGCTGCTGCAGATGCAGCGGCGCGAACTGAGCGCCGTGCTGCAGCTGCTGGTGCTGTCGCTGGTCGTGCTGCCGCTGCTGCCCGACCGCAGCGTCGGCCCGTTCGAAGACCTGAATCCCTATCGCCTGTGGTGGGCGGTGGTGCTGGTCGCCGCGCTGTCCACCTGCGGCCACGTCGCGATGCGCGCGACGGACAGCGATCGCGGCCTGCTGTGGACCGGACTGCTCGGCGGCCTGGCCTCGTCCACGGCCGTCACGCTGGCCCTGGCACGCAAGCAGCGGGACCGGCCGGAACTGCGATCACCCGCCCTCGCCGGCGCCCTGTGCGCGAGCGCGGTCATGTTCGCGCGCGTCGCGATCCTGCTGCTGGCGCTGGCGCCCGCGCTGGGCGTGCGCATGCTCGCACCGCTGCTGGCGGCGGCCCTGGTGCTGCTGCTGGCGGGCCTGCGCTGCTGGCGCCGCCGCGGCAGCGCCGGCGGGGAAGCCGCCGGCGACATCCCGCCCTTCGAGCTCAGCACGGCGCTGGGCTTCGGCATCTACCTGGCGCTGGTCACCGTGATCGTGGAACTGGCCCGCGAGCGGCTGGGCACCACCGGCCTGGTCGGCTCGGCCTTCGTCGCCGGGCTGGCCGATCTCGACGCGGTGACCATCTCGCTCGCCCATGCACACGCCGCAGGCGCGGCACCCGCCGGCGCGGCCGTGCTGGCCATCGGCGCGGCGCTGCTGTCGAACATGGCAACCAAGGCCGTGATGGCCCGCAGCGCCGGCGGCCCCGCGTTCGGACGCGCGATCGCGGCCGGCTATGCCGCTGCCGCGTTCGTCGGCGTGGGGATGGCCTGGGCGAGCGGCTGACGCGGCCGCGGCGTCAACGCTCCATCACGTACTGCCCGGGTGCCGCACCGAAATCCGGCCGGCGCTGGCCGGCCGCCCGGTCCACCGCCACCGGCCGGCTCGAGTGTTCCGCCAGCCAGCGCTGCCAGGCCGGCCACCACGAGCCCTGCTGCGCCTGCGCCAGCGCGAGGAACTGCTCGGGGTCGACGTAGCGCTCGCCCGGCGGGCGGTCCAGCACGCGGTAGCCGGCCCCGGGGTGCGCCGTGCCGGGCGGGCTGACCACGCCGGTGTTGTGCCCGCCGCTGGCCAGCACGAAGCGCATGTCCGCATCGCCGGCCAGGTGCAGCTTGTAGACCGAGCGCCAGGGCGCCACGTGGTCGAACTCGGTGCCCAGCGCGAACACCGGCACGCGGATGTCGGACAGCGCGATCGGCCGGTCGGCCACACGGAACCGCGCCGCCGCCAGGTCGTTGCGCAGGAACAGCTGGTGCAGGTACTGCGAGTGCATGCGGTAGGGCATGCGCGTGGTGTCGGCATTCCAGGCCATCAGGTCGCTGACCGGCGCGCGCTCACCCATCAGGTACTCCTGCACCGCGCGCGACCAGATCAGGTCGTTGGAGCGCAGCAGCTGGAAGGCGCCGGCCATCTGGTCGGCGCCCAGGTAGCCGCGGTCGAACATCAGGTCCTCGAGGAAGGTGACCTCGCTGTCGTCGATGAAGAGGCCGATCTCGCCGGGTTCACTGAAGTCGGTCTGCGCCGCCAGCAGCGAGAGGCTGGCCAGGCGGTCGATGCCGTCGCGCGCCATCGCCGCCGCGCCGATGGCCAGCAGCGTGCCGCCCAGGCAATAACCCACGCCATGCACGGGCGCCTTCAGGCCCAGGGCCCGCACGCTGCGCAAGGCCTCGAAGAGGCCGAGCCGCAGGTAGTCCTCCATGCCGAAGTCGCGTTCCGCCGCGCCGGGGTTCTTCCACGACAGGCAGAACACGGTGTGGCCCTGCGCCACCAGGTACTCGATCAGCGAGCGCTGCGGCGCCAGGTCCAGCACGTAGAACTTCATGATCCAGGCCGGCACGATCAGCACCGGCTCGGGATGCACGCGGTCTGTGGTGGGCGTGTACTGGATCAGCTCGGCCAGTGCGTTGCGCATCACCACCCGGCCCGGCGTGCAGGCCAGGTTCTCGCCGACGTGCCAGGCCTCGGTGCCGACCGCCGGCCGGCCTGCCAGTTGCCGCTGCCAGTCTTCCCACCAGTGCAGCGCGCCGCGCATCAGGTTGCTGCCGCCGCTGGCCAGCGTGCGCTGCAGCACGGCCGGGTTGCTCAGCACGAAGTTGCCCGGCGACACGACGTCGAGCAACTGGCGCGCGATGAAGCTGACGACCTCCTCGTGATGGCGCGAGACACCGCGCACGCCGGTGGTGGCGTTGTGCCACCACTGCTGCATCAGCAGGAAGGACTGCGCGATGGTATTGAACGGCCACTGCCGCCACGCCGGGTCGGCGAAGCGGCGGTCCTGCGGCAGCGGTTCGATGCAGCAGCTGCCGTCCGAACGCAGCGCCCGCGGCAGGTACAGCGCCAGGCGCATCGCCTTGCGCCAGGCCTTGTGCACCAGCTCGGCCTGCTTGGCCGGCGACAACGCCAGGTGCGCCAGCCAGTCGGTCTGCGCCAGCAGCAAGGCGGCCGGCGAGACGCCCGCGGTGGCGTGCCCCAGCTGCGCATGCAGCCAGCGGTCGAAGCCTTCGTTGGGCAGGCTCACCGGCAACGCCGGGTCGATGGCCGGAACCGGTTCAGCGCGCGGCGCCGGCAAGGCGGAAGCGGCCGCGTGGCGCGGCATCGTGCGATCGAGCATGGGCATGGCAGGGCGTCGGTGCGACGCCTGCATCTTCGGCGGCAGCGGGGCCACGCGGCTTGCGTTGGCGCAAGGCCGGCGAGCGGCTGCGCGCCTGAGCCGCGCCCTGCGCGCAAGCAGCCCCCCGCAGCCGGACATCCCGCCTACCGCGGTGTCTGTACGGAGATGGCGGTGCGCGCGGCCCTGCTGCTGATGATGGCGCACTCGTTCGGGCTGGCGCTGCGGTGGCCGCTGGCGGACTGCCGGCGTGTCACCCCGCGCGGGCATCCGCGCAGCCGAGCCGGCGGGCCACGCCGCTGGTGGTGTCGCACAGGTCCGCCCGCTCCGCATCGTCGAGCGTGGCCTGGTAGTAGGCCGGCGCGGCGATGGCCGCGGCCAGCACCGGCAGCGGGACCTGCAAGCGGCCGGGGTCCAGCTGAGCGTGCGCGAGCATGGCGCCGAGGCTTGCGTGGGGGTCGGCGCAAAACTCCTCATAGCGCACGATCAGCACGGCCTTCCGCACCAGCACGTCGGCTTCGCACAATGCCGCCACGTGGCCGTAGGTCGCCGCCCAATAGAGGCCGAATGCACGGGCATGCCGCCCCGCATCCCAGTGGCTGCGGATGCGCGCGCTCAACTCCGGGTCACCCAGGTTCACGAAGCGCTGGTCACGCCCGAACGCATGGTGGCCGATGGTGCGAATGGCCTGGAACCAGCGCGGGTCGTGCGCTTGCAGCCGCTCGTACAGCTGGTGCTGCTTCATCCAGGAGGCGAAATGCAGCTCCGGCTGCCGCACCATCACGATGAAGCGCGCACCCGGAAACAGCCGCACCAGGTAGGCCAGGCGCGTCAGGTTGTCGTCGGACTTGCTCAGGTACCGCGGCCGCCCGCGCGCCAGCAGCAGCTTGCCGATGTGGGCGGCATAGCCAGCCTCGAAGCGCGGGCAGCTCGTCTCCCGGCCGAGGACGGCCGGAACCGCCTCGTCGTGCAGGCGCGGGAAGTACCGCATCCACAGCGCCTCCTCCACCGCCTCCGGGCTGTCGCGGGTCACCATGATGCGGTCGAGGCAGATGCGCTCCTGAGCGGTAGCGGCCGGCAGCGGCAGCCGGCGGGCCATGTGGTGCCACAGGTAGGGCAGGAAAGGCTGGGCCATGTCCAGGTAGCGGTGCGTGGCCACGTCTTCATGCCGGCTCAGCGTTTCCAGCGTGATGGTGGTGCCCGTGCGCGCCATGCCGGTGACGTAGATCGGACGGTCGACGGCGGGCAGCCGGCCGCGCAGCAACCAGCTCTCCACGTCGCCCAGGCCGGCCCAGAGGGGCTCCAGGTGCCGCCGCAGCTGGATCGCCAGGTGCCGCCGCAGGCTGAGCCGAGCCAGCCGCACGGACCGGTTCAATTGCCATCGCATCGGGTGCCTCCGTTCAGAACTGCAGCACCATGGCCTCGAGCGTCAGGCCGGGGCCGAACGCCAGCAGCACGCCGTGCGTGCCGGCCTCGGGCGCCCGTTCCTGCAGCAGGCGTTCCAGGATCAGCAGGATGGTGGCCGAGGCGCAGTTGCCGTAGTCGGCCAGCACGCCGAGCGACACCGCCGTGGCCTGCGGCGGCAGCCGCAGCGCGCCCGCCACGGCTTCGACGATGCGCGGACCGCCGGGATGGATGCCCCAGCAGCCGACGTCCGCCACGTCCAGCCCCAGCGGCGCCAGCAGGCGCTGCACGAAGCCGGGCGCGGCCGCGGCCAGCAGGGCCGGCAGCGCCGGCGACATCGTCATCCGGAAACCATCTCCTTGCAGGCGCAGGTTCAGCCGGTCCTGCTCGGCATAGATGATCTCGGTGTGGGTGCGCAGGATGCGGGGACCGCGAGCCGCCGGGTCGGCGCTGAGCACCAGCGCGGCGCTGGCATCGCCGAACATCGCCTGCGCGGCCACCTGCTCCTTGCTGCCATCGGCGCGGTTGAAGTGGGCGCTGGAAATCTCGGTGCACTGCACGACCACCGCGTCCTCGGGCCGGGCCGCCAGCGCATCCAGTGCCAGCTTGATGCCGTTGAAGGCGGCCTGGCAACCCATGTGGCCCACGGTGGTGCGCCGCAGGCTGCGGCGCATCCCCATCTCGCGCGCCAGCGACAGGTCGGGCGCCTGCCCTTCGTGCCCCGTGCTGCTGACGACGATGTAGCTGCCGACCTCGTCCGCCGCGATGCCGCCGAGCGCGCGCGCCAGCGCCTGCCGGCCGATCTCCAGCGATCCGCGCTTCCAGATGCGCATGCGCTCCTCCATCGCCAGGTCGCTGCGGCCATCGGCCGCATCGTGGAAGAGATGGCGCTTGCCGAGCCGGCGGTGGCAGAAGAGTTCCCGCGCACCGTCGACGCCGGCCCAGGCGTCGCGGTACAGCCGGTCGTACAGCTCGGCCTGCTGCCAGGCGGTGGGCGGCACCGCGGACGCCAGCGCGACGATGCGGGCTGCACCGGCGGCCGGACTCGCCGCGGAAAGAGTCTCTGACATTGGCGTGAAATGAAGTGGAAAGGGCGGCAATCTATTAATTGCAAATGACATTGGCGTGACGGAATTCGCGGCAATTGCGATGACCCCCGATCGGTCAATTTCATTGGACGCCGCCGCACGGCCAATTCCCCAATCGCCGGCATGCCGCGCACCCGCACCGGGCATCCCGTACGCCGCCGAACGCCATGCGGGCAGGCGCGGCGTCCGCGCTGCATGCGTGAATGGCGATTTCACACCCCAAGTTCGTGGGGGTCGAAGCTGAAAATCACCTGAACACCGATCGCTGCCGAGCGGCCAAGGCACGCTGATCGCCCCACCGGACACCCGCACCTACGAGGGAAACACCACGGCGCATGCCACAACGCGCAGCCATCGCTCACAAAAAATTTCGATGAAGCCAAGCGGAAATTTCTTTCTTGGCCGGGGCATGCCAGTGTCAACAGAATGGCCGCCACTCGACGGGTCTTCGTCGTTGCATTGGCGATATGAACAATCCTTATTCAAGACAGGAACTGGTTCGGGTCGTGATCGAACTGCTGGGCCACGTGCTCGGCGAAGACCCGCTGCGCATTGGCGATGGCATGTCGATGGTCAATGAATTGGGCGTTGAATCGCTCGATCTCGTCGAATTGCGGTCGTTGCTGGAAAGGCGGCTGGACATCCGGCTGCCGACGCGCACGGTGCTGGAACATGCGGCGCGGCTGGCCGGCACGGCGCGCCGCTTCGAAACGGCCCACGGCACGCTGACCCGCGAAGGCGCCGAGCTGCTGGCCCGCAGCCCCTACGCCTACACCGGCCTGGCCGAGGACGCGTCGTCCTACCAGGTCTACGCCACCACGGCGCCGATCAACCTGGCCTCGATGTGCCACGCGCTGTTCGATCACCTGCCCCCGGCCTGCAGCGACTGTGGCGGCACCCGCGCGGTGGTGCTGCCGATCGGCCCGGCGGCCTGCGCCGATTGCGGCCAGCGCCTGCGGCCCGCCACCGGTGACGAGGTGCTGGCACGGGCCGTCGCCGCGCTGCTGCCATCGATCACTGCCATCGCTGAATGACGCGCGACGGCGCCCGGCAGGAGGTCGTCGTGACCGGCGTGGGTGCCGTCTGCGGGACGATGGCGACGGCCGGCGAACTGTTCGACGCACTGCAGCGCCTGGAGTCGGCCATTCGCGTGCACCCCGGGCTGGCCGCCAGCGGCCTGCCGAATGCGGCCTGCGCCCACGTGTCGCCGGCACTGCTCGAAGACCTGTCGCGCCGCTTCCCGGTGGACGCGGTGTTGGGCGAAGGGCACTCGTCGCACGTTCGACCATTCAGCGTTCCCACCCTGCTGGCCCTGCACGCGGCACGGCAGGCGCGAGAGCACAGCGCCAGCAGCGGATCGGCGCCGGAGCGCACCGGTGTCTTCGTCGGCTCGAACAAGGTCACCTGCACCGCCGACGACCTGCTGGACATGGGCCGCAGCCTGGGTCCGGACGGCCGTCCGTCCATCGCCAGGCTGGCCCGGCTGCTGGCCGGGCGCGCGGGCACGGCCGGCGCGGCTGGCGCGGCGCCGCCCCTGCACGCACCGGCCGCGGCGGTGTCGCGCGCGCTGGGCGCCGCCGCCGGCGCGGTGACCAGCAGCGACGCCTGCGCCGCCGGTGCCATCGCGATCGGCCAGGCCTATCACCGAATCAGAGCGGGTGAACTCGACGTGGCGATCGCGGGCGGCACCGAGGCGCTGTGCCACCTGGTGCCGCTGCTGGGTTTCCAGCTGCTGGGCGCGCTGTGCGAACAACCCAGCCCGCAGCCGCACACGCTGAGCCGCCCCTTCGACCGCGACCGCAGCGGCTTCCTGATGGGTGAAGGCAGCGGCTTCCTGGTGCTGGAATCGGCCGCGCATGCGCAGCGCCGCGGTGCCACCGTGCTGGGCCGCATCAGCGGCTTCGCGAAGCAGGCCGAGGCCTGGCGCATCACCAGCAGTCCGGCCGATGGCTCGGCCTACGCGCGCTGCATGCAGGCGGCGCTGGCCGACGCGGGGCTGCCGCCGTCGGCCATCGACCATGTCAGTGCGCACGGCACGTCGACGCCGCAGAACGATCGCTGCGAGAGCCTGGCCATCCAGGCCGTGTTCGGCGAACGCTGCGCCGAACTGCCGGTGACCGCGAACAAGTCCGCCCTGGGCCACTGCCTGGCCGCCGGCGGCGCGCTGCAGGCGGTGCTGGCGGTGCTGAGCCTGCGGCGGCAGCAGCTGCTGCCCACGCTGAACTTCACGCAGGGCGACGCCGACACCGCAGCCCTCGCCATCGTGCAGCGGCCGCGCGCCACGCGCCTGCGCCATGTGCTGTCGAACGCCTTCGGCTTCGGCGGCCAGAACGGCGTGCTGGTGTTCAGCGCGGCATGAGCGTGGCGAAACCTCTCCGCCCCGTCTGCATCGACAGCGCCGCGGCCTTCTGCGCCGCGGGCGAGAACCTCGGCGCCATCTGGGACGCGCTGTGTTCGGGCCAGCGCGGCCTGCGGCCCTGGCCCGACGCGGACGACCCGCCGCCCTCGCCCTGGCCCGAGGTGCTGCCCATCGATGCGCCCACGGCCGCCGCGCTGCAGGTGGACCGCCGCACGCTGCGCATGATGGACAAGCAGGCGGCGATGGCGCTGCTGGGGGCATCACGCGCGGTGCAGGGCAGCGCGGCCTTCGCCACCACGGCGCCGGAGCACATCGGTCTGTACCTGGGCCTGCCCACCGTCGACGAGCCGGCACCGCCCTGGCCGGTGCTGCAGGCCGCGCACGCGGCCGGGTTGGCCGAGCCCGACACCGCGCTGTGCCTGCGCGAATCGCCGCCCTTCGCCGGGCTGACCGGCCTGAACGCCACCGCGGCGGCCCACATCTCGTCGCGCTTCGGTCTGATGGGGCCGATGGGCATCTGCTCGCCCTGGGCCGACAGCGGGCTGCAGGCCTTCATCGAGGCCACGCTCGCCATCGCCGAAGGCCACGGCGATGCGGCCGTGGCCGGCGCGGTGAGCCCGAAGATCAATCCCTCGCTGCTGCTGCGCCTGGAGGCCGCCGGCTGGTGGGGCGACGCCACGCGCATTCCCGCCGAAGGTGCGGCTTTTGCCGTGCTGAGCCCGCGGCCGCCCGGCCCGTCGGACACGCGCGTGGCCGGCCACGCCCGCGGCTGCGTGCAGCCCGGAACGGCGGCCGCGGCGCCGGCCCGCCGCGTGCTCGTCGACCAGGCCCTGGCGGCCGCGCAGATCACACGCCATGACCTTGGCTGGACGCTGGACCACACGCACGCCTGGCTGGGCGAGCTGGGGCCGGCGGGTCCGGTGCTGGCGCTGCTGCTGGCACACGAAGGCCTGCGCCGCGGCCGGCGCCTGCGCATCGATGCCCAAGGCCGCGTGCACGGCGACGAGGCACTGCCCAGCCCGCATGCACTCATCGTGGCCGAGGCGCCGCACGGCCCCTGCGCCGCGCTGGTGCTGTCACAGGGGGTGCGGTGAGCACGCGCGTGGCCGTCACCGGCTTGGGCGTGGTCTGCGGCCTGGGCTTCCATTGGCGCGAGGTGTGGCGCCGCATGCTCGCCGGCGAATCGGCGGTGCGGCCCTGGCAGCCCGAAGGCGTGGCCGACTTCCCGGTGCGCTACGCGGCGCCGGTGGACCGCCTGCAGTTCGAACGCTGCTTCGGCCACTGGCCCCCGCTGCAGGCGGCGCTGGACCGGCGCAGCCGCTTCGGCCTGGTCGCCGCGCAGCAGGCCCTGGCCGATGCCGGCCTGGCCGATGGCGTGGCGGACGGCACCGCCGGTGCCCGGGTGGCGGTGGTCATCGGCTCGGGCACGCCGGAGCCGGACGCGCGCGGCATGCTGCTGGCCCTGGGCGCCGATGGCCCGCGCTGGGCGCGCCTGTTCGAACGGCGGGCGCAGCTGGACCCCGGCCTGCGCCATGGCAACGACCACCTGGCCGTGGCCATTGCGCGCCAGCACCGCTGCAGCGGGCCGGTGCTCAACCTCAACACCGCCTGCGCCGGCGCGGCCCAGGCCATCGGGCTGGGGCTGCAGCTGATCCGCCGCGGCGAGGCCGAGGTGGTGATCGCCGGCGGTGCCGACTCGGTGCTGAACTTCCACACCATGCTCGCGCTGCACCTGCTGGGCGCGCCTTCGGTGGACGAGCGCCACGGCGCACACCTGTGCCGCCCCTTCGACCGCGAGCGCAGCGGCCTGGTGGCCGGCGAAGGCGCGGGCATGGTGGTGCTGGAATCGATGGAACGGGCGCTGCGCCGCGGCGTGACGCTGCACGGCGAAGTGAGCGGCCAAGGCAGCTCGATGGACGCCCACCGCCCGACCGCGCCGCACCCCGAAGGCCTGGGCGCCGCGCTGGCGATGCAACGCGCACTGCACGATGCGGGCTGGGCGCCCGAGCAGGTGCAGCACATCAACGCGCACGGCACGTCCACGCTGCTGAACGACGTGGCCGAGGCCCGTGCCATCCGCCGCGTGTTCGCGGCGGGCGAGCACCACCGGCGCCTGGCGGTCAGCGCCAACAAGTCGCAGCTCGGCCACCTGATCACCGCCGCCGGCGGCCCCGAATGCATCGCCACCCTGCTGGCGCTGAAGACCGGCTGGCTGCCGCCGACGCTGAACCTGGACCATCCCGACCCGGCCTGCGGGCTGGACGTGGTGGCGCAGCGCGCGCGCCCGACGCAGGCCACGAAGGCGCTGTGCAATTCCTTCGGCTTCGGCGGCCTCAACGTGTCGCTGGCCATCAGCCGCGCTGAAGCGCCGCCAGGGGAGCGGCAGGCATGGTGACGGTCGCCATCACGGGCACCGGCTGCGTGCTGCCCGGCGCGGCTTGCCCCGCGCAGCTGTGGCAGCACCTGCTGGCCGGCACCTCGGCGATCGGCCTTCACGCGACCGCTGACACGGCTTCCGACCCGCCGCTGCGGTTCGGGCACGTCGATGCGGCGCTGCGTGCCGAAGCGCGCAGCGCCCTGCCCCACAAGCTGCGCCGCTATGCCAGCAGCTGTGCCGAATGGGGCGTGCTGGCCAGCCGCCAGGCGCTGCAGCAGGCGGGGTGGCCGGCGCCGGCCACGGCGCCGGAGCGCTGCGGCGTCTTTGCGTGCCAGGCAGACGCGGCGAACCCTTCGGCGGACAGTTTCAGCGCGGCCCTGTCGACCCTGTCGGCCCTGGCCGCTCGCAACGAGTTCTCCGCTGCGGCACTCACACGCGAAGTGCTGGAACGGCATGGCGCCAATCCGTTCTTCGCCATCAAGAGCCTCGCCAACAACCTGCTCGCCATGGCGAGCCTGGCCTTCGCGCTGCGCGGCGACTGCGGCGCCTTTGCGGAAGACGACGGGCTGGCCGCAATCCATGCTGCAAGCTTCAGCCTGGCGCGCGGCGACTGCGACCTGGCGCTGGTGGCCTGCGCCGGCCACCCTGACGAGCCGCTGGCGCTGGCCCGGGCCTGCCTCGGCGGCAGCACGACCGCCACGGCGCCGCAGGGCGAAGGCGCCGTGGCCTTCGTACTCGAAACCCTCGAGCACGCCGAACGGCGCGGCGCACGGCCGCTGGCGCTGCTGTCGGGCATCGGCCGCAGCAGTGCGCCGACCGCGCCCCAGGCCTGGCAGCACGGCCTGGCGCTGGCACGCGAAAGACGCGGCATCCCGGTGGAGGCCATCGATGCGCTGGTCAGCCTGGACGCCGGCCCGCCCGCCGGGCTGGCGGACGCCCTGCCGCCGCCGCTGCGCCAGCAGCCGCTGCTGGTGCCCGCAGCCGCCATCACCGGGGCCATCCCGGGCTGCCCCGTCGGTGCGCTGGCGGCGCTGCTGATGCTGCAGCACCAGCGCGTGCCCACGCCGCGCGCCGCGCCGCAGGCGCCACGGCACGTCGCCGTGTTCTCCGCCGCGGCGCCGGGCCTTCATTCCGTGCTGCTGTTGTCCGATCCCCGCGCCTGACCGAGCCCCATGTCCGCCTACGCCGAACACGTCAAACCCCAGCTGGCCGCCATGCTGCGCGCCGTGGCGCTGGACGTCAGCTACACCCGCGCCGCCGGGTCGTCGTTGTTCTACCGCGACGAGGCTGGCCGCGAGGTGGAGGTGCTGGACCTGGTGGGCGGCTACGGCGCCACGCTGTTCGGCCACCACCACCCGGCCATCGTCCGCCGTGCGCGCGAGCTGCTGGAAGCCGGCGTGCCGGTGCATGCCCAGTTCTCGCTGCGCGAAGGATCGGGCGCGCTGGCCGAGGCGCTGAACCGCATCCTGCAGCGCGAGCTGGACACGCCGGAGCCCTTCATCGCCCACTTCGCCAACAGCGGCGCCGAGGCGGTGGAGCTGGCGCTGAAGCACGCCGAATACGAGCGCGGCCGCAAGCTGCAGGCGCTGCAGCAGGACGTGGCCTGGCACCTGGACCGCCTGCAGCGCAGTCCGCACGGCGGGTGTGCCGCCGATGGCCCGGCGGCCCGGGCACTGCAGGAAGCCTGCGCGCACCCGCTGGTGCGCGCCCAGTGCCCCGGTGCGAGCCGGCTGGACGACCTGGCGGCGGCCGTGGCCGCACACAACCACGCGCAGTTCCAGCGCGCGCCGGTGTTCGTGGCGCTGGCCGGCTCCTTCCACGGCAAGCTGATCGGCAGCGTGCAGCTCACGCACCATGCGGGCTTTCGGGCGCCGTTCCAGGGCTTCGGACTGCAGGTGCGCTTCATCCCGCTGGGTGACGCCGCGGCGCTGCGGCGCCTGGTGGACGAACTGCGCGCCGTCGTGCTGGACCTCGACCTGCAGCCCAGCGGCGTGTGCGTCGTCGAACGGCCGCTGCCGCTGGTGGCGGCGATGCTGGCCGAGCCGATCCAGGGCGAAGGCGGCGTGCGCTGCATGGACGCTGACTTTGCGCGCCAGCTGCGCCTGGCCAGCCGGGCGCTGGACTGCGCGCTGATCGTCGACGAGATCCAGAGCGGCATGGGCCGCACCGGCCGCTTCCTGGCCAGCACCGGCTGCGGGCTGCGCGGCGACGTCTACCTGCTGTCCAAGGCGCTCGGCGGCGGCCTGGCCAAGTTGTCCGCGGTGCTGATGCGGCGCAGCGCCTACCAGCCGGGCTTCGGCCTGGTGCACAGCTCCACCTTCGCCGAAGACGACTTCTCCGCCGGCATCGCACTGCAGGCGCTGGCGCTGCTGGAAGCCGACGGCGGCCGCCTCTACGAGACCGCGCGCCGCCGCGGCGACGAGCTGCTGGCCACGCTGCGGGAGGTTCAGGCCGCCTACCCCGACGTGCTGCGCGAGGTGCGCGGCCGCGGCCTCTTCATCGGCGTGGAGTTCCACGAGCCCCACGACGCCGGCTCCGCCGTGGTGCGCAGCTTCGCGCACAACGGCGGCTTCGGCTACCTGCTGGCCGGCCACCTGCTGCGCGAACACCGGCTGCGCGTCGCCCCCACCGGCAGCGCGCCCAACGTGCTGCGCCTGGAACCCTCGGTGCTGCTGGACAGTGCCGACATCGCCCGCATCCGCCAGGCCTTCGAGCACCTGTGCCGCATCGTGCAGGCGGACGACGCGCTGCACTGGGTGCACCCGCTCACCTTGGCCGGCAGCGCCAAGCCGCGCGACGACGTGCGCGACCACCGCACCGCCAGCCCGGCCACGCCGCCGGCCGTGGCCGCCCCGCCGGGCGCCCGGCCGGTGCGGCGCGTCGCCTTCCTGAACCACCTGATCGCACCGCAGGACCTGGCCGACGTGGACCCGTCGCTCGCCGGCCTCAGCGCGGCGCAGCTGCGCGAATTCGTGCTGCGCATGGCGCCGAGCCCGCGGGCCGCGCCCTTCGCGCCGGTGCGCATCGCGTCGCCGCAGGGCAGCGCGGTGGACTTCGTGCTGTACCCGCTCACCGTGTGCTCGGAGCAGATGGCCGGCTGGCTCGCCCGTGGCGAGCTGGACGGCATCCGTGCCGACCTGGAAGAGCGCCTGCGCGCCGCGCAGGCCGACGGTTGCGCGCTCGCGGGGCTGGGCATGTACACCTCCATCGTCAGCCACAACGGCACCGCGCTGCGCGTGCCCGGCATGGCGCTGACCACCGGCAATGCGCTGACGGTGGCGATGGCGCTGCAGGCACTGGAACGCGCCGCGCAGCGCCACGGCCTGGTGCTGGCCGACGAGACCGCGGTGGTGGTCGGCGCGCCGGGCAACATCGCCTCCACCTGCGCGACCCTGCTGGCCGATCGCGTGGGCCGGCTGGTGCTGGTGGGCAGCGGGCGCGACGGTGCCGAGCGCCGACTGCAGCGGCTGGTGCAGTCGCTGTGCGACGAGGCGCATGACGAGATCCGAAACCTGCCGCCTGAAAGACGCGGCCAGCTGGCGCGCCGCCTGGCCGCGGGGCGCGACCCCGGGGTGATCGCCACGACCGACCGCGCCCGCGTGCGCGAAGGGCGGCTCGTGATCTGCGCGGCGAACCCGCCCGAGCCGTTCCTGGCGGCGGATGACTTCGGCCGCGGCGCCATCGTCTGCGACATCGGCGTGCCGCGCAACGTGCAGCCCGGCACCGCCGCCGCACGCCCCGACCTGCACTGCTTCCAGGGCGGCCTGGTCAGCACCCCCTTCGGCGAAAGCCTGCCTGCCGCCGCACGCGCCTTCCTGGGCGAAGGCCAGCTCTTCGCCTGCATGGCGGAAACCGCGGTGCTGGGCCTGGCCGGCCGGGACCTGCACGACGCCTGCGGCCCGATCAGCAAGAAGCAGGTGCACGACATCGCCGCGCTGGCCGCGCTGCACGGCTTCCGCCTGGCCGACGACAAGCAAGGAGATTCGCTGTGAAGGCAGACACCACCGTGCCACGCCGGCGCGTGGCCCTGGTCACCGGCGCCAGCCGCGGCATCGGCCGCGCGGTGGCGCTGCGGCTGGCGGCCGACGGCTGCGACCTGGCACTGAACTACCAGCACGACGAGGCCGGCGCGCAAGCCACCGCCGCCGCCGTGGAGCAGGCCGGCGCCCAGGCGCTGCTGCTGCAGGCCGACGTGGGCGACGCCGCGCAGGCCGAGCGCCTGGTGCAGGCCGTGCTGGAGCGCTGGCAGCGCGTGGACGTGCTCATCAACAACGCCGGCATCGTGCGCGACCGGCTGCTGGCCGACGCGCAGGACGAGGACATCGAGGCCGTGCTGCGCACCAACCTGCTGGGCGTGGTGCACGTCACGCGTGCGGTGGTGCCGGCCATGCTGCGGCAGCGTGGCGGCTGGATCGTCAACCTGTCGTCGGCGGCCGCCAGCAAGCCGGGCCGCGGGCAGTCGCTGTACGCCGCGTCCAAGGGCGCGGTGGAATCGTTCACGCGGGCCATGGCAGTGGAGCTGGCGCCGCGCCAGGTGATGGTCAACGCGGTGGCGCCGGGCGTCATCGAGACCGCGATGTCCGCCGCCATCCGCCAGCACGCAGAGCAGTACATCCTCGACCGCCTATTGGTCAAAAGGTACGGCCATGTGGACGAGGTGGCCGAGGCCGTGGCCTACCTGGCCAGCCGCGCCAACCGCTACGTCACCGGCGAGGTGCTGCACCTCGACGGCGGCCTGAAGATGGCCTGAGGAACGCGCATGGCCTGGCAGGACAAGACCGTGATCGTGACCGGCGCCGGCGGTGGCATCGGCGGCGCGGCAGCGAGCCACTTCGGCACGCTGGGCGCGGGCACGCTGGTGCTGATCGACCTCGATGCCGGCGCGCTGGAAAGGCAGGCGCGCGCGCTGCGCGACGAGTCACCCGGCACACGCGTGGCCTGCTGCGTGGCCGACGTGGCCGACGCAGAGCAGCTCGCGCAGGCCCTCGCGGCCGCGCTGCCGCCGCAGGCGCCGGTGCACGTGCTGGTCAACAGCGCCGGCATCGCGTGCGAGAACGAGCCGGAAGACAGCGCCACCTGGCGTCGCGTGATCGACGTCAACCTGCACGGCAGCTATTTCGCCGCACTGGAGGCGCTGCGGCGCATGCCCGACGGCGGGCGCATCGTCAACGTGGCCTCGGTGCTCGGCCGCTGCGGGGCCGCACGCAACACGGCCTATGCCGCGTCCAAGCATGCGCTGTTGGGCTTCACGAAGAGCCTGGCCCTGGACCTGGCGCGGCGCCGCATCACCGTCAATGCCGTGCTGCCGGGCCCGGTCGACACGCCGATGTACCGCCGCGAGCTGGCACTGCGTGCCGCGGAGTCCGGCCTGCCGCACGAGCACGTGCTGCGCAGCGCGCGCCAGCGCATGCCGCTGCGCCGGCTGCTGAACCCGCACGAGGTGGCGGTGCTGATCACCTTTCTCGCCAGCGACGAGGCCTCCGGCATCACCGGCCAGAGCCATGTCGTCGATGGCGGCTTCACGTTCGGCGCATGAGACCGCCCCCGTGAGCAGCAGGCCAGCCCCCACCGCACGCCGCGCCACGCGCCGGCACGCACGCAGCGCAGCGGCGGCCTGCGCGCTGCTCGCCGCTGCCGCGTCGGTCCCCTTGGCGGCCAGGGCCACGACCACGGTGGAAGGCGAACTGGCCGCCCAGTTCGCCACGCACCTGCACGAAACGCCCCCCCGCGTGCCGGTGCGCGGGCTGCAGCTGAACCTGAAGTACGAGGCCCAGGGTGATGAACTGCGCCTGCACGCCCAAGGCCGGCTGCGCTGGAACGACGCGTACCGCAGCCCGGCGTACGCCCGCGAATCGCGCGAGGCATACCGCTTGTCCGCCGACTGGCGCGAGCTGCATGCCACCGGCCGCGCCGGCCGCTGGAACCTGAGCGCGGGGCTGCAGCAGGTGGTGTGGGGCCGCGCGGACGAGCTGCGCGTGCTGGACATCGTCAACCCGCTGGACCTGCGCGAGTTCGTGCTGCCCGGCCTCGGCGCCGCGCGCCGGCCGGTGCCGATGCTGCGCGCCGTGCGCGCCATCGGCGACGACAGCCTGGAGCTGCTGTACCTGCCGTGGTTCGTGCCCACGCGCCCGGCGCTGCCGGGCAGTGCGTTCGGGCCCCCGGTGCCGCCTGCCGACGCCGCACCGGTCCTGCTGCCGGAACGCCGCCCCGCCCGCCGCCTGCGCAGCGGCGAACTGGGCCTGCACTGGTCGCGCAGCCAGGCCGGGCTGGACCTCAGCGGCCACCTCTTCATCACGCGGGAAGACGAGCCCGTCTACCGCCGGGTGGCCTGGAACGCGGCACCCGGCGAGGCCTGGCAGGCCAGCTACCCGCGGCGGCGCGTGGCCGGTGTCTCCATCGCCCGCGGCCTGGGTGACGCGCTGACGCTGCGCACCGAATGGGCGGTCAGCCCGCGCAGCACCTTCGCCGCCGGCCGGCCCGGCGGCGACGGCACGGCGCGCGGCACGGTCATCGACGGCCTGGTGGGCCTGGACCGCGTGTGGCGCGACTGGATGCTGACGGCCCAATGGAGCGGCCACCACCTGCGCGCCTGGCAGCCGGGCGACCCGGGCCGGCGCCACACCGGGCTGGTGACGCTGGCCTTGAGCGGCAGCAGCTTCGGCGCGCGGCTGGACACCCGGGTGGCCTGGACGCGCTACCTGAACCGCGACGACGGCGCCTGGCTGCAGCTGAAGGCCACCTGGAAGCCCGGCGACCGCAGCGAATACACGCTGGGCGCCGACGTCTTCAGCGGCCGGCCCGCGGGCATGTTCGGCGCCTTCGACGCGCACGACCGGCTGCAGGCCCAGGCCTTGTTCCGTTTCTGATGAAGGAGTACCCGTGATTCGAAGACGGACCGTCGCCACCGGCCTGGCCGCGCTGGCCGTCCACCCTGCCAGGGCCACTGCCCCAGCCGCTGCAAGCGCCCTTTCGGCCGACCAGGTGCTCGAACGCGTGCGCGACCGGCCCGATGGCCGCGACATCTGCGCCGACGTGACGCTGACCCTGACCGAAGCCGACGGCACGCGGCGCGACCGGCAGCTGCTGTACCTGCAGAAGAAGTACGGCCGCGACCAGCGGCTGACCCTGTACTTCACCGACCCCGCGCCGGTGCGCGGCGTGGGCCTGCTGAGCCTCACGCGCGACGAGGACTCGGCCCAGCCCGACGAGCAGTGGATCTACCTGCCGGCCTTCCGCCAGGTGCGCCGCGTGGCGGTGAACGACAAGCGCGGCGCCTTCATGGGCAGCCAGTTCTCCTACGCCGACCTGGACCGGCTGCGCGTGCGCGACCACCGCCAGGTGCTGGCCAGCCACGAGGGCGCGCCCCTTGGGCATCAACGCGTGCTGGAGCGCGACTGCATCGTCATCGACCGCGAGCCGCTCTCCACCGAGGTGGTCGAGCGCACCGGCTACGGCCGCCAGCGCCTGTGGGTGGATGCGCAGACCTTCATCGTGCTGAGGCAGTCCTTCCACGACCCCGCCGGCCTGCTCTACAAGCAGCTGGAGGTGCGGCGGCTGGAGCGCATCCAGGGCATCTGGTCGGTGATGGACAGCGTGATGCACGACAAAGTGAGCGGCCGCTCGTCCACGCTGTTGTTCCGCAACGTGCGCTACGACCAGGGGCTGGACGACGCGCTCTTCCGGCAGGACATCCTGAAGACGGGAATCGACCATGGCCGCCTACCTGCGCTTCGTTGAGCGCCGGGCGCGCGCCATCCTGGCGCTGCTGGCCGCGGTGACGCTGTTCTTCGCCTGGCAGCTGCCGCAGCTGGGCTACGACACCAACCCCTACCTGCTGGCCGAATCTCATCCCGCGCGCCGCTCCATCCTGGACCTGCGGCGCGAGTTCGGCGGCACCTTCGATTCGGTGCAGGTCGCCCTGCACAACCCGCAAGGCGCCTTCAACCCCGAGACGCTGCGCGCCGTGCTGGCCCTCAGCCGCGACGCGCGCGGGCTGATGCTGGCCACGCCGGCCGATGCGGCGCGCCTGCGCGCGCTGGACGAGGCCCACGGCGCGCGCACCCCGGCGCTGCGGGCGCTGGTGCGGTCCATCGCCGAAGGCGGGCTGGACCAGAACGACGTGTTCGCCGCCGACCAACTGGCCGCGCTGGCGGCCACGCTGCCGCTGCCCGCCGCCGACCACAGCTTCCTGGCCCAGCTGCCGCGCCGGCTCTACCCGGTGAAAGCCGTGGCCAGCCTGGCCGCGACCGACAACATCCTGGTCGAGCAGGGCATGCTCAGCATCCGCAAGAGCCTGCGCGAAGGCGATGCCGATCCACGGCAGGTGCGCCAGCGCGTGCTGGGCAACCCGATGCTGCGCGGCCTGGTGTCCGCGGACGAGACCACCACGCAGGTGGTGATCGAGGTGGCGCTGAAGCAGGACGACGCCGAAGGCCAGCTGCGCGCGCACGAGGCCGTCACCCGCCTGGTGGACGAGCACCGCCGCCGCCACCCGGCCTGGCGCGACACGGTGCACGTGGCCGGCGTGGCGGTGGCCGTGGCCGAGGCGCAGCGCCTGACCGAACGCGACCTGAACACGCTGTTCCCGCTGGTCGTGCTGGTGATCGGCGTGGTGCTGGTGCTGTATTTCCGCCGGCCGCTGGGCGTGCTGCTGCCGCTGCTCAACGTGGTGATGTGCAGCGTGTGGACGCTGGGCACGATGGCGCTGCTGCGGGTGCCGATGGACACCATCACCAGCATGCTGCCGGTGTTCCTCGTCACCATCTGCGGCGCCGATGCCATCCACCTCCTGAACGAGTTCTACGCGCAGCGCCGCGCCGGCACCAGCGGCCCCGAAGCCATGCGCCGCACGATGCGCGCGATGGTCTCGCCGGTGGTGCTGACGACCGTCACCACCGTCGTCGGCTTCCTGTTTTCCACCGCCACCGCGCTGTCCAGCGTGCGCAGCTTCGGCCTCTTCATGGCAGTGGGGCTGGTCAGCGCGCAGGTGATCTCGCTGCTGCTGATCCCGGCCTGGCTGAGCCTGCTGCGCGCGCAGGCGGTGCCGCAACCGTCGGCGCCTGCTGCCAGTGAGGCGGGTGAGTCCGGCCTGCCGGCCGGCCGCCTCGGCCGCCTCCTGGCGCGCGCGCTGGAGCTTCTGATCCGCAACCGCGAACCGGCCGGCATTGTCCTGCTGGCGCTGCTGCTGGGCAGCGGCTGGATGGCCACGCAGATCGTGGTGGAAGACGCCGGCGCCAGCTACTTCCGCGCCGACAACGCCTACCGCCAGGCCGACGAGTTCATCAACGCCAAGCTCGCCGGCACCAGCCCGGGCTGGCTGCGCATTGGCGACCGGCGCGGCGCCACGGTGCTGGACAGCGAGACGCTCGCCTTCATCGACCGGCTCGAAGCCTTCGTGCGCGCGCAGCCGCACGTCAGCTACACCTACTCGCTGGCCAGCTACCTGCGGCGCATGAACCACGCGCTGCACGACCTGCAGCCCGCGCACGACCGCCTGCCGCGGGCGCGCGAGCTGGTGGACGGGCAGGTGACGGACGGCGATGCGCTGATCGCCCAGCTGGTGCTGATGTACGAGAACGGCGGCGGCGACGAGCTGAACTACGTGCTCAAGCGCGACGGCAGCGCCGCGGCCATGCTGTTCGCGCTGAACACCGGCCGCGCCACCGACTACGAGCGCTTCCTGCAGGCCCTGCGCGCCTGGCTGGCGCAGCACCAGCCCGCGCACCTGCAGGTGGACGTGGCCGGCACGCCGGTGATCTGGAGCGCGGTGCTGGATGAGATCGTCTCGGGCCAGGCGGTGAGCATCGGCCTGGCGCTGGGCTCGGTCACGCTGGTGCTGATGCTGTGGCTGCGCTCGGTGCCCGAAGGCCTGCTGACCGCACTGCCGCTGGCTGCCACCACGCTCGTCTACTACGGCGCGATGGGCCTGGCCGGCATCGAGCTGAACATCGGCACCGCGCTCATCTCGTTCATCGTCGTCGGCATCGTCGACTACTCGGTGCACTACCTGCACCGCATCAAGGCCGGCCTGGCAGCGGGCCTGGACGTGGACGACGCGCTGCGTGCCGCCATCCGCAGCGCCGGCAGCGGCATCACGTTCAACGTGCTGGTGTATTCGGCCGGCTTCGCGGTGCTGCTGTGCTCGCAGTACCAGCCCATCCTGTACCTGGGCGGCCTGGTGGCGCTGGCGCTGGTCGTCAGCGGCTTCATGTCGCTGTTCCTCATCTCGCTGCTGGCGCCGTGCCTGCTGGCCGCCCCCCGCGCCCCCGCCACGTCGCCACGCTGCCGCGTGTCCACCCATCCCCCCACCCCTGCTCAGGAGAGCTGACCGATGAAGTACCCCGTCTCCCCGCGCCGCATGCGCTCCACGTCCATCGCCCTGGCCGCCGCCGCGGCAGCCAGCCTCGGGGCTGGCTGTGGTGGCGGCGCCGAAGAGCAGGCCCGTTCCGATAGCGCCGCATCGACGCGTCAGCAGGCACAGGCCACCGTGGATGCGCGCAGCAGCCGCACCGGCACCGGCCCCACCACCGCGCCGGCGCCAGTGCAGGGCCTGGCCGAAGTCGCGCTGGTCAGCACCGCCCGCGCCGACCAGACCCAGGTCCCCTTCAGCTTCGGCCACCCCTTCGCGCCGGGTGCGCTGCGCCCCGATTCGGGCCTGGCGGCCACCCTTCCCGACGGGACCCAGCTGCCGCTGCAAATGGACGTCAAGGCCACGCACGCCGATGGCTCGGTCCGGCATGCGGTGGTGTCCGGCGTGCTGCCGCGGCTGCTGGCCAGCGCACAGGTGCCGCTGGTGCTGCAGGCCGCGGTGGCACCGCGTCCGATGGGCGTGCCTTCGACCGCAGCCGAACTGCTGCGCGCCGGCTTCAAGGCGGGCGTGCAGATCACCGTCGACGGACGAAGCTACAGCGCATCCGCCGCCGAACTGCTGCAACAGGGCAGCGGGGACCCCTGGCTGAAGGGACAGCAGGCCAATGAGTGGCTGCTGGCGGTACCGCTGCGCGACGCGGCGGGCAACGCGCATCCGCATCTCAGCGCGCGCTTCGCGGTGCGCTGGTACGCCGGCCACAACCGCACCAAGGTGGACGTGGTGCTGGAGAACAACTGGGCCTACGAGCCCGCGCCGCGTAACTTCGTCTACGACCTGCGCGTGGACGTGGGCAACGCGCCCGCCTACCAGCAGGCCGGCCTCAAGCACTTCCACCACGCACGCTGGAAAAAGACCTTCTGGTGGGGTGGCGAGCCGCAGGTGCAGGTGAAGCACCGCACCGAGTCGCTGCTGGCCTCGGGCGCGCTGCCCAGCTACGACAGCAGCATCGTGCCGACCGAAGCCGCGCTGTCCGGGCTGGCGCAAAGCTGGGCCAATGCCAGCACCGGCCTGATGACGATCGGCGTCATGACGCCCTACATGCCCCAGACCGGCGCCCGGTCCGACATCGCACCGCTGCCGCGATGGACCGCGCTGTACCTGCTGAGCACGGACCCGCGTGCCAAAGCCGTGACCCTGGGCGTGGGCGACCTGGCCGGCACCTGGCCCATCCACTACCGCGACAAGGCCACCGGCTTGCCGGTCTCGCTCGGGGACCACCCGTACATGACCCTCATCGCAAACTACAGCGACACGGTGAACCCGAAGACCGGCAAGGCCGACGCCTTCCCGCCCTGCGGCGGCGACTGCAGCACCGCCCCCATCCACCCCGACCGCGCCCACCAGCCTTCGCTGGCCTACGTGCCCTACCTGGTCACCGGCGACCACTTCTACCTGGAGGAACTGCAGTTCTGGGCCAACTACAACATGGTGGCCCTCAACCCGGCGTACCGCGGGCACGACAAGGGCCTGCTGCGCAGTGACCAGGTCCGCGGCCAGGCCTGGAGCCTGCGCACGCTGGGCCAGGCGGCCTACATCACGCCCGACGCGCACCCGATGAAGACCTACTTCAGCCAGCGCGTGGCCAACAACCTGGACTGGTACAACGCCACCTACAGCACGGCCAAGCCGAACCTCTTGGGCGTTATCGACGGCAGCGGCCAGTACGCGATGGACCCGATCGAGTACCCCACCGCCGGCTCCAGGACCGGCATCGCGCCCTGGCAGGACGATTACTTCACCTGGAGCGTCGGCCACCTGGCCGAACTGGGCTTCGACAGCGCCCGGCCGCTGCTGGCCTGGAAGGCGCAGTTCCCCATCGGCCGCATGACGGCGCCGGGCTTCTGCTGGATCGACGCTGCCGTCTACGAGCTGGCCGTGAAGGCGGCTCCCGGCGCGGCCCTGGTCACCAGCTTCGGCCAGGCCTACCAGGCCACGATGCGCGACAAGGCCGCGGACGGCAGCCTCATCCCGATGGTCAACAGCACCGGTGCCCGCTACCTCGACCAGCCCTGCGGCAGCCAGGCCCAGGCCGACTGGCTCACGCAGCGGGAGAAGGACAAGGGCAGCTGGCGCGTGTGGCTGGCCGGGGAGATGACGGGCAACCCGCGCAGCGTCGAGGGCATGGTGGCCCAGATGCAGCCGGCCCTGGCCGTGAGCGCCACCTTTGGCATGCCGGGTGCACAGGCTGCCTGGGACCGCTACGCCTCACGCAGCGCCAAGCCCGACTACCGCGCCGCGCCGCAGTGGGCGGTGGTACCGCGGCAGCGCTGAGCCGCCCCGACCCGCCCTGCCTGCACCCCAGCCGCCGCCGCGCCCCGCGGCGGCGGGGCCGGTGCAGGCCCTTTCCTTCAGCCAATCAGCAAGCCTCCTGCGACTTCCCGATGAAAGAACTTTCCTCCCCCGCCGCCGCCATCAGCAGCTACATCCTGGCCAAGGACCAGAACCGCCCGCACCACATGCCGGAGGCCTTCACGGCCCAAGCCCGGCTGACCATGGACGTGCAGACCGACACCATCCGCTTCCCGCAGACCACGCAGGGCCGCGAAGGCATCACCGACGTGCTGGTGCGTCACTTCAACCAGACCTACGAGAACGTCTACACCTTCTGCCTCGGCGAGCCCCCGGCAGCACCGGTCCCGCGCTTCGTGGGCGGCTGGCTGGTCGTGATGTCCGAGAAGTCCTCCGGGCGCCTGCGCACCGGCAGCGGCACCTACACCTGGACCTTCGACGCGGCCAGCGGGCTGGTCAGCGACCTGGTGATCACCATCGAAGGCATGCTGGTGCTGCCGCCCGAGCTGGTGCCCGAGGCCATGGCCTGGGCCAGCGCCCTGCCCTACCCCTGGTGCCCGCTCGGCACCGCCCAGGCCACGATGCCGGCGGCGCCTGAACTGGATGGCCTGCGCGCGCTGCTCCGACGTCGCGAGGCCCCGTCAGTCTGAACGTTCACGGTTCGACGTCCGAAGCGACTCCCACTGGATGCGCAGTGGGAGGCGCCTCGGCCGCCGGCACCGCGGCACGGGCGTCCTCGGCATCGCCTGCTGGCTGCGGGAATCAACCCGCCGCCAAGCCTTGGTCACTCAAGCCGAGTCGCCAGCAGCCGCCGTTCGCGCGCTGATCGACGGGCAGGGCTGGCCCGCCAGCGCGCGCCAGGCCCGCACCAGCGCCTCGGCTGCGGCAGCCACGTCGGAGGTAGAGGTCGTGCGCCCGACCGACAGCCGTACAGACCCCGCGGCGCGGGCCGCGTCCACCTGCATCGCCGCCAGCACGCCGCTGACGGCATCGCTGGCCGAATGACAGGCGGACCCGAGTGATGCCGCCACCCCGGCCGCCTGCTGCAGCAGCGCCCCGCCGCTGACGCCGGGGAATGAGACGTGCAGGGTGTTCGGCAAGCGGTGCTCGGGATGGCCGTTCAGCTGCAGGCCGGGGATGGACTCGGCCAGCAGCCGGTGCAGCTGGTCGCGGCGCTGGCGCAGGGATTCGGTGAGCCCGGGCAGCGCTTGCTGCGCCAGCCGGGCCGCGGTGCCCAGCGCCGCGATCAGCGCCACGTTCTCGGTGCCGGGGCGCAGGCCGTGCTCCTGGCCGGCGCCGTGCATGATGGACGTTAGCGGCGTGCCTGCACGCACGTACAGCGCACCCACGCCCTTGGGCGCGCCGAACTTGTGCCCGGCGATCGACAGCAAGTCGACGCCCAGCGCGTCCACGTCCACGCCGATCTTGCCCACCGTCTGCGCCGCGTCGGTGTGCAGCAGCACGCCGCGCGGGCGCGTGAGGCGCGCGATTTCGGCCACCGGCTGCAGCGTGCCGACCTCGTTGTTGGCCTGCATGACCGACACCAGCGCGGTGTCGGGCCGCAGCGCCTTCGCGATGTCGGCCGGATCGACGCGGCCGAAGCGGTCGACCTCGACGATCGTCAGCGCCCAGCCCTGCTCGCGCAGCCAGAGCGCCGGCGCCATCACCGCCGGATGCTCGACCGCGGTGATGACCAGGTGCCGCGGCGCGCGCGGCTGCGGCGCGGCACTCCCGCGCGCCTGCGCGGTCCCATGCACCGCGTGCGCGGTTCCATCCGGCGCCTGCGCAACGCCCTGCAGCGCCTGCGCCACGCCGATCAGCGCGAGGTTGTTGGCCTCGGTCGCGCAGCCGGTGAACAAGATCTCGGCCGGCGACGCGCCGATCAGCGCGGCCACCGATTCACGCGCGGTGGCCACGGCCTGCGCGGCCGCGCGCCCGCGGGCGTGCGAGGACGAGGGGTTGCCGAAGTGCTCGCGCAGCCACGGCAGCATGGCGTCCAGCACCGCCGGATGCACCGGCGTGGTGGCGTTGTGGTCGAGGTAGATGGCGTCGTTCATGGCAGTGCAGGATGGAGTCGGGGATGGGTTTCTTCGCCCCAGTGGTAGAGCGCCGCGCCGGAGAGGCCCATGGCCGCCGCCACGAACCAGAACCCGGCCTCGACGCCGCCGCCCAGGGCCGCCGCGGCGCCCAGGCCCAGCGCCCCGATGCCGTAGCCCAGGTCGCGCCAGAAGCGGTAGATGCCGATGGCCGAGGCGCGCCAGGCCGGGTGCGCGATGTCGGCCACCGCGGCGCTGAGGTTGGGGTACAGCATGGCCATGCCCAGGCCCGCCACCACCGCGGCGCCGCCCCACCACACCATGCCGCTGCCCAGCGGCAGCAGCGCCACGCCGGCGCCGCACACCAGCATGCCGCCCGCATTGAGCCGATGACGCCCAATGTGATCGGAGAGCCGGCCGGTGGCGAACTGCGCCCCGCCCCAGGTGAAGCCGTAGAGGCCGACGATCCAGCCGATGCCGGCCAGGCCTACGCCCTGCTGGTGCAGGTAGACCGGCCAGAAGACCCAGACCAGCGCATCGACGAACTTCTCCACCAGACCGGCCTGGCACAGCGCGGCCATGCGGCGGTCGCGCCAGCTCATCAACGCGAACACCTCGGCGGTGCCGGGCCGGGCGCTGACGCCCTGCGGGTAGCGAGGCCGCAGCGCCGGCGCGGCGGAAGCTGCCGGCGGCGGCTCGGCCTGCGCCCAGGGCAGCGTCTCGGCCACGACCGAGACGCTGAGCAGCGTGGCCACGCCGGTCACCGCGGCACCGAACCACAGCAGGCTTTCGCGCGGGCCCGTCAGCACGGCGGCATAACCCGTGATGACAGCGGCCATTGCCATGCCCACGTAGCCGGCGAACTCGTTCAGCCCGATCACCAGGCCGCGCTGGTCGGCGCGCGTCAAGTCCAGCTTGGCGGTCTGCGTCATCGACCAGGTCAGGCCCTGGTTGACGCCCAGCAGCACCGTGGCCGCGACGATCCACGACCACGAGGCGGCGAAGTACACCAGCGGCGGAATCGGCAGCGCGACCAGCCAGCCCAGCAGCAGCACGCGGCGGCGGCCGATGCGCTCGGCCAGGCGGCCGGCGACGAAGTTCATCGCGCCCTTGACGAAGCCGAAGGCGACGACGAAGGCCACCAGCAGCATGAAGGAGCCGCGCGGCACGCCGAACTCGCCCTCTGCCAGCGCGGGCACCACGTTGCGCATCATGCCGATGGTCATGCCCACCAGCAGCACCTGCAGCAGCTGCTGCAGCACCTGGCCGAGGTTGGCGCGCAGGCCGAACTGCATGCTCACGGCAGTAGCGTCGGGCTGACTGCACCGGCCGCTTCTGGCACGCCGCGCAGGTTGGCGGCCACGGTGCCGTCCATGCCCGGGTCCTTGGGCGGCCCCTGAGCGACCAGCGCGTCGATGAAGGCCTCGCGCGGCAGCGCCAGCATGGGATTGAAGCGCCGCTCGAAGCCGATGGTCGACGCCGGCTTGCCGGACAGCCCCGCGCCGCAGGCGCTGCCGGCCTGGTGGCCGGGGTAGATCTCCAGCTCGGGCGGCAGGGTCAGCAGCCGGCGGTGCAGGCTGTCGTGCAGCTGGGCCGCCATCGGCCGTTCCTGCCCGGCCAGATCCGGCCGGCCGACCGCGCCGACGAAGAGCGTGTCGCCGGTGATGACGAACCAGGGTTCGTCGCCGCGGCGCAGGTCGCGCACCAGCAGGCACAGGCTGTCGGGCGTATGGCCCGGGGTGTGCAGCACGTCGACCACCACGTTGCCCACGTCCAGGCGCTGGCCGTCCGCCAGCGGCATGAAGTCGAAGCCGGTGCGGCCGCGGTTGCTCTCGTGCAGCGCATAGGCGGCACCGGTACGCCGCGCCAGCGCCAGGCCGCCGGAGTGGTGGTCGGCATGCACGTGGGTGTCGATGACGTAGGAGATCGGCACGCCGGTGCGGGCCGCCTCGGCGATGAACCAGTCCTCGTCGCCGGCCACCACGTCCACCGCCACCGCCCTGCCGACGCCGGCGCAGCCGAACAGGTAGGACAGCGTGGCGTGCGCGGCGGCGCGTTGGCGGAAGAACATGGGGGCTCCTCGGGATCGGAAGGGTCAGGACGCCACGCCGGGCGTGATCGGCAGGCCGCGCGCGCGCCACTCCGCCACGCCGTCGCTCAGGTGGAAGGCCTGGTAGCCGCGCTTGCGCAGCAGGTCCACCGCGTTCTTGGCCATCAAGCAGAAGGGGCCACGGCAGTAGGCGACCAGCGGCGTGTCCTTCGGCAGCTCGGCCAGGCGCTTCTTCAACTCGTTGACCGGCAGGGAGCGCGCATGCGGCAGGTGGGCCGCGGCGTATTCCTCGGCCGGTCGCACGTCCAGCACCAGCAGCTCGCCGGCGGCGGCCTTCTTCAGCATGGTCTTGCGGTCGACGCCTTCCAGCCCGTCGCCCTGCGCCACCAGCTGGCGCAGCGCCACCTGCAGCTCGACCAGGCGCTCCTCGGCCTGCGCGCGCAGCGCCACCCACAGGTCCGCCACGCCGGGGCCGGCCAGGCGGTAGACCACGTACTTGCCTTCTTTCCGGGTGTCCACCAGGCGCGCCTGGCGCAGCGCGCGCAGGTGGGCGCTGGCCAGCTTGACGCTGATGTCCGCCTGCGCGGCCAGCAGCTCGACCGCCTTCTCGCCCTGGCACAGCAGCTCGATCAGCTCCAGCCGCTTCGGGCTGGCCAGGGCCTTGCCGATGCGCGCGACCTGGTCGTACAGCTGGTCCTTGATCTCTCTCATGCCTACAGTCTAACGATTATTAGATCGTTGGCGCAAGCACCGGAGCCCGCGCGGCTGGGGGGGCAGCTCCAAGACGAGGGTCCACGCCGCGGGCCGCCCGCCGCCCGCCGCCCGCCGCCCGCGACCCGGTGGCCCAGGCCCGCGCGGTGGGTCCGCGCCGCTTCAGCCCGCCAGCGGCAGCGCCCTGCGGCGCCGCTGCGCCAGGTACCAGGCCGCCGGCACGACCAGCATGCTCAGCAGCGGCGCGGTGACCATGCCGCCCACCATCGGCGCGGCGATGCGCGTCATCACCTCCGATCCGGTGCCGTGGCCGATCAGGATGGGCAGCAGGCCCGCCATGATCACGGCCACCGTCATCGCCTTGGGCCGCACCCGCAGCACCGCCCCTTCGCGGATGGCGGCGAGCAGGGTGGCCTCGTCGTCCGGCTCGCCCGCGGCCAGGCGCTGCGCGTGCGCGTTCTTCAGGTAGACGAGCATCACCACGCCGAATTCGGCGGCCACCCCCGCCAGCGCAATGAAGCCGACCGCGGTGGCCACCGAGATCGCATGCCCTAACGACCAAACGAACCAGAATCCGCCCACCAGCGAGAACGGCACCGCCGCCATCACCAGCAAGGCATCGCCGGCCGAGCGGAACAGCAGGTACAGCAGCATGAAGATGAGCGCCAGCGTGGCCGGCACCACCAGCTTCAGGCGCTCGGTGGCGCGTTCCAGGTACTCGAACTGTCCGGACCAGGACAGCGCGTAGCCGGCCGGCAGGCTGACCTCGCCGGCGACGGCGGCCTGCATGTCGCGCACCACCGAGCGCAGGTCGCGCCCCCGCACGTCCACGTAGACCCAGCCCGACAGGCGCGCGTTCTCGCTGCGCAGCATCGGCGGGCCGTCCTGCAGCCGCACGGTGGCCACGTCGCCCAGCATCAGCTGCGCGCCCTGCCCGGTGACGAAGGGCAGCGAGCGCAGGCGCTGCAGCGAGTCGCGGATCTCGCGCGGGTAGCGCACGCTGATCGGGAAACGCTCGCGGCCGCTGATCACCTCGCCGACGTTCTCGCCGCCGATGGCGGTGGCGACGATGGCCTGCACGTCGGCCACCGACAGGCCGTGCCGGGCCGCCGCGGCGCGGTCCACGTCCACGTCGACGTAGCGCCCGCCGGTGAGCCGTTCCGCCAGCGCCGACGACACGCCGGGCACATCCTTGACCACGGTTTCGATGCGGGTCGCGAGCCGGTCGATGGTGGCCAGGTCCGGCCCCGCCACCTTGATGCCCACCGGGCTCTTGATGCCGGTGGCGAGCATGTCGATGCGGTTGCGGATGGGCGGCACCCAGATGTTGGACAGGCCCGGCACCTGCACCGCACGGTCCAGTTCCTCCACGAGCTTGTCGGGCGTCATGCCCGCCCGCCACTGCTCGCGCGGCTTGAACTGGATCGTGGTCTCGAACATCTCCAGCGGCGCCGGATCGGTGGCGCTGTCGGCCCGGCCGGCCTTGCCGAACACGCGGTCCACTTCAGGCACGGTCTTGATCAGGCGGTCCGTCTGCTGCAGCAATTCGCTCGCCTTCGACACCGACAGACCCGGCAGCGCGGTGGGCATGTACAGCAGGTCGCCTTCGTCCAGCGGCGGCATGAATTCGCCGCCCAGGCGCAGCACGGGCACGGCCGTCACGGCCAGCACCAGCGCCGCGGCCACCAGCGCGGCCTTCGGGAAGCGCAGCACGGCTTCCAGCGCCGGCCGGTAGGCGGCCATCAGGAAGCGGTTCACCGGGTTCGCGGCCTCGCGCGGAATGCGGCCGCGGATCAGGTAGCCCATCAGCACCGGCACCAGCGTGACCGACAGGCCGGCGGCCGCGGCCATCGCATAGGTCTTGGTGAAGGCCAGCGGCGAGAACAGCCGCCCTTCCTGCGCTTCCAGCGTGAACACCGGAAGGAACGACAGCGTGATCACCAGCAGCGAGAAGAAGAGCGCCGGGCCGACTTCCACCGCCGCCTGCGTGACCAGCGCCCAGCGCTCGGCCACGGTCGCCGGCCGGCCCTGCCGGTCCTCGAAATGCTCGAGCTGCTTGTGCGCGGCCTCGACCAGCACCACGCTCGCATCCACCATCGCCCCCAGCGCGATGGCCACGCCGCCCAGGCTCAGGATGTTGGCGCTGATGCCCTGCGCGTGCATCACGATGAAGGCCGCCAGCACGCCCACCGGCAGCGTGACCACGGCCACCAGCGCCGAACGCAGGTGGGCCAGGAACACGGCGCACACCAGCGCGACGACGATGAATTCCTCCAGCAGCTTGGTCGCCAGGTTGTCGATGGCGCGGTCGATCAGCCTGGAGCGGTCGTAGGTCGCCACCACCTCCACCCCCGGCGGCAGGCTGGGCTTCAGCGCTTCCAGCCGGGCCTGGATGGCGGCGATGGTGCTGCGCGCGTTCTTGCCCGAGCGCATCACCACGATGCCGCCGGCGACTTCGCCCTCCCCGTCCAGCTCGGCGATGCCGCGGCGCATCTCGGGCCCCACCTGCACGAAGCCGACGTCGCGCAGCAGCACCGGCGTGGCGCCGCTCACTTTGATGGGTATGCCGCGGAAGTCGTCCAGCGACTTCAGGAAGCCCTGCGAGCGGACCATGTACTCGGCCTCCGCCAGCTCCACCACCGAGCCGCCCGCCGACTGGTTGGCCCGCCGCAGCGCATCCACCACCATGCCCTGCGTGACCCCCAGCTGGCGCATGCGGTCGGGGTCGAGCACGACCTGGAACTGCCGCACCATGCCGCCGACGCTGGCCACCTCCGCCACGTCGGGCACGGTCTTCAGCTCGAACTTCAGGAACCAGTCGTTCAGCGCGCGCAGCTGGCCCAGGTCGTGCTGGCCGCTGCGGTCGACCAGCGCGTACTCGTAGACCCAGCCCACGCCGGTGGCGTCCGGCCCCAGCGCGGCGGTGGCGCCCGCCGGCAGCCGGCCCTGCACCTGGTTCAGGTACTCCACCACGCGCGAGCGGGCCCAGTACGGGTCGGTGCGGTCGTCGAAGAGGATGTAGACGAAGGAGTCGCCGAAGAACGAATAGCCGCGCACCGTCTTCGCGCCCGGCACGCTCAGCATCGTGGTCGTCAGCGGATAGGTGACCAGGTCCTCGACCACCTGCGGCGGCTGGCCGGGGAAGCTGGTGCGCACGATGACCTGCGTGTCCGACAGGTCCGGCAGCGCATCGACCGGCGTGCGCGCGACGGACCACCAGCCCGCCGCGACCAGCAAGGCCGTGGCCATCAGCACCAGGAAGCGGTTGGCGACCGACCAGCGGATGAGGGCCGCGATCACTTGCCGGCTCCGCTGGCGGCCATGCTGCCGAGCACGGCGCGCAGCCGCGCCTCCGAATCGATGAGGAACTGGCCGCTCGCCACCACCTCGTCGCCTTCGGCCAGGCCTTGCAGCACCTCCAGCTGCTCGCCCAGGTCGGCGCCCAGCTGCACCTCGCGCGGCTCGAAGCGGCGATCGTCCGCACGCACGATGACCACCGCGCGGGTGCCGGTGCGGATCACGGCCTCGGTCGGCACCACCAGCCGCGGCGCCGCGGCACCGGCGACCTGAACCCGCAGCAGCATGCCCGGCACCAGCCGGCCGCCCGGGTTGTCCACCTCGAAGCGGGCCGGCAGCGTGCGCGTGGCCGCGTTCACCTGCGGCAGGATTTCCTGCAGCGTGCCGGAGAAGGCGCGGCCGGGGTCGGCCTGCAGCGCCGCCGTCACCTCGTGCCCGCGCGCCAGCCGCAGGGCCTCGGCCTCGGGGATCTCGACGACGGCCCACACCTTCTCGAGCCCGGCGATGCGGAACAGCGTCATGCCCGGGGACACCGCCACGCCCTCGCGCACGCCCAGCTCCGCCACCACGCCGCTGGCCGGCGCGAGCAGCGTCGTCCATGCCTGCGGCGGGCCGCCGGCCTCCACCTGGCGCACCAGCTCGTCGGGGATCGACAGCGCGCGCGTGCGCTCGCGCGCCGCGGCCACCAGCTCGGCCGCGGCGCCGGCCCGCTTCAGCGCCGCGATCTCGTTCAGCGGACCGAGCCACTCGGGCACGAACAGCGTGGCCAGCGGCTGGCCCCGGACCACACGCTGCATCGGCGCGCGCACCAGCAGACGCTCTACATAGCCGTTAGCGCGGGTCTGCACGGCCACGCCCAGGCGCTCGTCGAACTGCACCGCGCCCACGGCCTCGAAGGACGGGCCGACCTGCGCCTTCTTCACCAGCGCGGTGCGCAGCCCCAGGTTCTGCTGCACCTGCGGGCTCACTTTCACGCCCGGGTTCATGCCCCCGTCGGCACCGCCCTCGTCGGCGTACACGGGCTGCAGCTGCATGTCCATGAAGGGCGACTTGCCGGGCTTGTCGAAGCGGTGGCCGGGCACCATCGGGTCGTGCCAGTACAGCACCTTGCGCTCGGCGGCGGATGCCGCGGCGGCGGGCGCGGCCGCGGCCTCGTGGCGCACCGACTGGCGCCCGATCTGGAAGGCGGCACCGCCCACGGCCAGGACGGCGGCGACGGCGATGGCGGCGGTGGCGAGGCGGTTCATCGCGCTGCTCCTTGGGCTTGGGAAACGGGCTTGAACACCAGCTGCGCCTGGACCCGGGCCAGGTCGCGCCGAAGCATCAGCAGCCTTCGCTGCGCCTCCACGTCGGCCAGGCGGGCTTCGAACAGCATCGACAGCTCTGCCTGGTTGCCGCGGTAGGCCGCCAGCGTCGCCGCGCTTCGTTGCTGAAGCGGTGCGAGCACGCCGGCCTGGAAGCGCTCGATGCGCGCGCGCAAGCGCTGCGCGTCGCCGGACAGGGCGGCATGCTCGCCGGCGGCGGCCCGGCGGGCTTCTTCCAGCTCGGCCTCGGCCTTGTCCACCTGTGCCAGCTTCGCCGCCGTCTCGCGGTCCTGGCGCGCCGCCGGCGCCACCGGCCAGGGGATGCTGACGCCGAAGGACACCAGGTCGGAACGGCCCTGGCGCTGGCCGTAGGACAGCTCGACCGTCCAGTTGGGGCGGCGCGCCAGCCGGGCGAGCTCGGCCTCGTGGCGTGCGACCTCGACCTCGCGCAGGCGGAGCGCCACCTGCGGATGTGCCGCGACGTAGTCCGGCCCGGCCGGCTCGGCCGGCAGCAGCGGCGGCAGCAGCTGGCCGGCCGGCGCGCCGGTCCAGCGCTGCAGGTTGGCCGCAGCCGCGGCCTGCTGCTGGCGCTGCTCGGCCGAATCGTCCTCGGCGCTGCCCAGCGCGCCGGCCAGCCCCAGCGCCCCGGCGCTGCCGCCGGCCGGGCTGGCCAGCCGGCCCTTGCCCACCTCCAGCGCTTCCCGGGCGTGCCGTTCGGCGAGGGTGGCCAGCACGGCCGCCTCACCTGCAAAGTACGCGTCCAGGTACGCCATCGCCGTCTGCAGGCGCACTTCCGCCGCGGCCACGCGCTCCATCGCCGCCTCGCGGTCGGCCATCGCCGCCGCGACGGCCTGGCGCGCCGCCCGCCTGTCGGCCGGGACCCACTCCTGGGCGAGGGCGATGCGCTTCATCGTCATGTCCATCGCCGACGTGCTGAACCGGTCGGGCCCGTTCAGCGGCAGGTTGTCGACGCCCACGCTGAGCATCGGGTCCGGCAGCTGGCTGGCCGCGCGCGCCAGTTCAGCGGCGCCCTGCGTGCCGGCGCGTGCCGAGCGGGTGAGCGCGGAACGCTCGACGGCCAGGCCGATCGCCTGGTCGAGCGACAAAGGTGCCGCGGCGGCGCGGGCGGCCGGCAGCAGGGCGGCAGCCAGGAGGACTGCGCGCAGGACAGGTGTGAACATCCAAGGCTCCGAAGACGAGCGGAAACATGGCCGGCATGCGGCCAGGCCGCGCCAGCACCGGTCGGTCGACGGAGCGGATCAGACGCGCAGTCTGCGCGTGGACAGGAAGAGCGGGTCGGGTGGCGGATGCGCCGCCGGCACCGCGGCCGGGGGCAGGGTCCGCGCGGCGCTGGCCTGCAGTGCCAAGGGCAGCTGCAGCACCAGGATCAGCAGCGGCGCCGACAGGGTCGGCGGCTTGGCCGTCTCGGCCGACTGCGGAGCATCCGCGGAGTGCCCGGCGCACAAGGCCGGCTGGTCGGCGTCCAGGCCTTCGCACGGCAGGCCGGCCGCCATGCGTTCGCCCATCGTCGCCGCGCTGGCCTGCTCGGGGCACAGGTAGTTCGCCAGCGCCAGCTGCGAGAAGAGCAGCGACATGACCACGAGCAACGCGGTCGTCAGGCGGTGGAAGGGGCGGCGCGGCATCGCGGTCGAGTGTATCGATGGGGATTCGGCCGCGGCGAGCGGACGGCACGCGGGCTTGCGCCGCGTCAATCGAACGTCATCCGCGCGACGGGTCACCGCGTTCGCCGCGTCCACCGCGAGCGGCCGTGGCCGGCGGCGTCAGGCCCCGGCGTAGCGGGCGAACACGCTGTCCCGGCCGCTCTTGTCGATGAGCAGGACATCGAAGGCGGCCCTGGCGTGGCCGTTCTCCATGCCGGGAGAGCCGGCCGGCATGCCGGGCACCGCCAGGCCGATGGCGACCGGCTTCGTCGCCAGCAGCCGCTTCACGTCTGCCGCCGGCACGTGGCCTTCGATGACGTAGCCCTCGACCAGGGCGGTGTGGCAACTGCCGAAGCGGCTGGGCAGGCCCTGGCTGCGGCGGGTGGCGGTGGTGTCCTGGACCTCGGTGACCTTCACCGCAAAGCCGGCGGCCCTCAGGTGATCCACCCAGGCGCCGCAGCAGCCGCAGGTGGGGCTCTTGAAGACATCGATCCGCGGCAGGGCCGGTGCCGCGGCCGACGGCAAGGCGGAAGCCGCGAGGCCTGCGGCGAGGACGGTGAAGACGTGACGGCGCTTCATGGGCGTGGGGCCGTGCGGACCGGTGGGCAGGTGCCCCGCGCCCCGCATCGGTGGTGGTTGGTGCAGGCGGCACTCTAAGGATTGCCACGGGGACAAGGTCAAGCGCCGCGACCCAAGTCCACGCGGCAGCAGGGGGGGCTGCGTTGATGCGCATCAAACCCGCGCGTTCCGCATGCGGCGACCCTGGCCGCGCCGGGCGCGCTGCCCGAGTGGCCGCGGGCGCCTGCCTTGCCACTGCCGGCGCCCGGCCGGACGCACCGCTTGACTTTCCGATCATTGGAAGGTTGAGACTGTCCCGCCAAGCCCAGGAGAGCGCGATGCCGACCATCCCCAGCCCACCCCGCGACCATGCCGCGCAGCATCACCACCACGCGGCGCGGAGCCAGACCGGCGTTCACGATCACCAGCCGCAGGACCGCGGCGACGGCCACCACGGCCACCACGGCCACCACGACCACCACGGCCACGGCCATGGCCACATCCACGCCGGCCCGCCCGCCTCCGCGCCCACGGGCGACCCGGGCCAGGCCGAGTACACGTGCCCGATGCACCCTCAGGTCCGGCAGCTGGGCCCGGGCCACTGCCCGATCTGCGGCATGGCCCTGGAGCCGGTGCTCGCCACCGCCGAGCAAGGGGCGAGCCCCGAGCTGAAGGACATGACCCGCCGCTTCTGGATCGGCACCGCACTGACCCTGCCGGTCTTTGCACTCGAAATGGGCGGCCACCTGACCAACCTGAACCACCTGCTGGGGCAGCAGCTGTCGAACTGGATCCAGCTGCTGCTGGGCACGCCGGTGGTGCTGTGGGCCGGCTGGCCCTTCTTCGTGCGGGCCGTGGCGTCGGTGAAGCACCGCAGCCTGAACATGTTCTCGCTGATCGCGCTGGGCACGGGCGCCGCCTGGCTCTACAGCATCGTCGGCACCATCGCGCCGCAGCGCTTTCCGCCGGCGCTGCGGCTGGCCGATGGCGCGGTGGCCGTCTACTTCGAGGCCGCCGCCGTCATCACCGTGCTGGTGCTGCTCGGCCAGGTGCTCGAGCTGCGCGCGCGTGAACGGACCTCCGGCGCCATCAAGGCCCTGCTGGGCCTGGCCCCGAAGACCGCCGTGAAGGTGAACCACGACGGCGGCGACGAGACCGTGCCGGTCGACACCATCCAGGTCGGCGACCTGCTGCGCGTGCGTCCGGGCGAGAAGGTGCCGGTCGACGGCGAGCTGGCGGAAGGCAAGGGCAACGTGGACGAGTCCATGGTCACCGGAGAGCCGGTGCCGGTGGCCAAGGCGGTGGGCTCGAAGCTGACGGCGGGCACGATGAACCAGACCGGCGGCTTCGTGATGCGGGCGGAGAAGGTCGGTGCCGACACCCTGCTGTCGCAGATCGTGCACATGGTGGCCGCCGCGCAGCGCAGCCGCGCGCCCATCCAGCGCATGGCCGACCAGGTGGCCGGCTGGTTCGTGCCGGTGGTGATGCTGGTCGCGGCGCTGACCTTCGCCGCCTGGCTCGCCTGGGGGCCGTCGCCGGCCTTCAGCCATGCGCTGGTCGCGGCGGTGGCGGTGCTGATCATCGCCTGCCCCTGTGCGCTGGGCCTGGCGACGCCGATGTCCATCATGGTCGGCGTCGGCAAGGGCGCGCAGCTGGGCGTGCTGATCCGCGATGCCGAGGCGCTGGAGAAGATGGAGAAGGTCGACACCCTGGTGGTCGACAAGACCGGCACGCTCACCGAAGGACGGCCCAAGGTCGTGCACGTCGAGCCGGCCGAGGGCGTCTCGGCGCAGGACGTGCTGCAGAAGCTGGCCAGCGTCGAGCGCGCCAGCGAACACCCGCTCGCCCTGGCCATCGTCATGGAGGCCCAGGCGCGCGGCCTGGCGCTGGCCCCGGTCAGCGACTTCGACTCGCCGGTGGGCAAGGGCGTGATCGGCACGGTGGACGGCCAGGTGGTCGTGTCGGGCAGCGCCAAGTTCCTCGCCGAGCAAGGCATCGACAGCAGCCCGCTCGCCGCGGCCGCCGAAGGCCAGCGGCAGCAGGCGGCCACGGTGATCTTCGTCGGCGTCGGCGGCCGGCTGGCAGGCTTCGTGGCGATCGCCGACCCCGTCAAGGCCACCACGCCGGCCGCGCTGCAGGCCCTGCAGGCAGCCGGGGTCCGGGTCGTCATGCTGACCGGCGACGGCCGCACCACGGCCGAGGCGGTCGGGCGGCAGCTGGGCATCGGCGAAGTCGTCGCCGAGGTCTTCCCCGAGGACAAGGCGGCCGTGGTGAAGCGCCTGCAGGCCGAAGGCCGCGTGGTCGCGATGGCCGGCGACGGCGTGAACGACGCGCCCGCGCTGGCCGCCGCCACCGTCGGCATCGCGATGGGTACGGGCACGGACGTCGCGATGGAAAGCGCGGGCATCACGCTGCTGAAGGGCGACCTGCTGGGCATCGTGCGCGCGCGCACGCTGTCGGGGGCGACCATGCGCAACATCCGGCAGAACCTCTTCCTGAGCTTTGCCTACAACGTGGCGGGCATTCCGCTGGCGGCCGGTCTGCTCTATCCGTTCTTCGGGCTGCTGCTGTCGCCGGTCGTCGCCGCGGCGGCGATGGCGCTGTCGTCGGTCAGCGTGATCGGCAATGCATTGCGGCTGCGGGCGGTCCAGGTGCGGTGAGGCCGCGGGGCCGCACCCGGTCCGCCCCGCGGCCGCCCTGAAAGGCACCCGGTGATCGGAGAGCCAAGGCCCGCAGGCGCGCCCCTATCATCGGCGAATGCCCGCCCCGACCCGCAAGCCCCGCCCCCAGCCCGAAGAACAAGACCCCGCCGTCCGCCAGGAGCTGGGGGTGCCCGCCGCCCGGGTGCTGCGCAAGTTCCGCATCGTCTTCAACGCCGTGAAGACGCACTTCCAGCAGGTCGAGAAGCGCGCCGGCATCGGCGGTGCGCAGCTGTGGGCCCTGAGCGTGATCCGCGACCAGCCCGGCGTCGGCGTCAGCGGCCTGGCGCAGGCGATGGACATCCACCAGACCACCGCCAGCAACCTCGTCAAGGCCTTGCTCGCCATGGAGTTGATCGCCGCCGCGAAGGACGGCCCGGATCGCCGCACGGTGCAGCTGCACATCCTGCCCGGCGGGCTGAAGCTGCTGCGCAAGGCACCCGGCCCCTTCCACGGCGTCCTTCCGGACGCCCTGGCGCGGCTGGACACCAAGACCCTGGCACGCCTCGACAAGGATCTCGCGGTATTGATCGAGGCGCTGCAGCCCGACGAGACGGCCGCCGGCGTTCCGCTGGGCCAGCAGTAGAAAGTTCCCCGGGATCGACCCGGATGCCGCAATTGGGCACGCCTGATACTATTGTGCAAATACATGGACGCCAACCGATGCCAAGACGAGCGGCTTGGTGGCTGATCGGCCTGCTGTTCGCCCTTGACGCCGCGGCAAGCGGCTGGTTGTGGCTGCTGTGGATGGAGCGCCAGGCGCACCGCGAGGCGGTTCGCGCCGGCAAGCCGGCCCTGTCCAGTCTCCACACGGCCGATCCGTCGGCCGCCGTCTCGAAACAGCGCATGCGTTGATCACCGGTCGGGGCACGCGTGCCTCAGGAGTTATTTCCCGATGCCGACAATCCCGCGCGCCTGCGCTCTGGCAGCCGCCCGGCTCCATCGTGCCTGGCGGCAGGCCAGCGCCACGCTGGCCTCCGGCCGCAGCGCCGTGCACGGGCTGGCGCCCGACTTCTGGCGCAACCTGGCCACCGAGCTGGCAGGCGGACGCCTGTGGGCCGATCGCGCCGTGGTGCTGGTCTACGCGGCGGCCACCGGCCTGCTGGTGGTCGGCTTCGCGCTGCTGGCCGAAGCCGCCAGCCATGCCTTCACGAGCGCGCGGGCGTCGTCCCCGTACGCCGCCTGGGCGGCGCTGGCATGGACGCCGCTGGTGACCGTGGCCGTGCTGTGGTGGACGCGCCGCTTCGTGGCCGGTGCCGCCGGTTCAGGCATTCCACATGTCGTCCGCGCGCTGGAAGACGACCTCGAGCCGCCGCGGCTGGCCCGGCTGGTCTCGCTGCGCCTGTCGCTGCAGAAGATCGGCCTGGTGTCGGCCGGCCTGCTGGGCGGACTGTCGATCGGACGCGAAGGGCCGACCGTGCAGGTCGGCGCCGGCGTCATGCTGCATGCGCGCCGCTGGCTGTCGGACCGCTCCCCGATCGACCAGCATGACCTGATGGTCGCCGGTGCCGCCGCCGGCATCGCCGCCGCCTTCAACACGCCCCTGGGCGGCGTCATCTTCGCGCTGGAGCAGCTGTCGCGGCGGCGCAGCATGCAGCACAGCGCGCTGATCATCTCCAGCATCGTGCTGGCCGGCCTGGTCGCGGTGTCGGTCTTCGGCAACGAGACCTACTTCGGGCGCCTGCGGGTACAGGATCTCTCGTGGCGCCTGCTCGGCCCCGGCCTGCTCGTGGCGGTGCTGTGCGGGCTGGCGGGCGGCCTGCTGTCGCGGCTGCTCATCACGTCCGCCCGCGCGCTGCCGGGCCGCCTGGGCCGCTGGCGCGCGGCCTTCCCGTACCGCTTCGCGGCCGGCTGCGCGCTGGCCGTGGCGGTGATCACGCTGGCCACCGGCGGCCTCACGGCGGGCGCCGGCTATGCGCCCACGCGCGCGCTGCTGGAGGGCCGGGCCGAACTGCCCGGCGTCTACACCGCGCTCAAGTTCTGCGCCACCTGGCTGTCGGCATGGACCGGGGTGCCGGCCGGCATGTTCGCGCCCTCGCTGTCCATCGGCGCAGGCATCGGCCACGACGTGGCGCTGCTGCTGGGCGTATCGCGCGAAGCGGCCATTCCACTGATCGCGCTGGGCATGGTCGGCTTCCTCGCGGCGGCCACGCAGGGCCCGATCACCGCCTTCATCATCGTGATGGAAATGGTCGCCGGCCACGCGATGGTGCTCAGCCTCATGGCCTGCGCGCTGCTGGCCAGCGGCATCGCCCGCCTGCTGACCCCACCCATGTACCCCGAGCTGGCCGCCCTGCTGCCGGTCCCCCCCCTTCCCGCGGCAGCCCCCAAGGAGACACCATGAACGACTTTCTTCGCACGGCGTGGCGCTGGCTGCTGCAGCAGGCCGGCCGGGTCATGGCAGCACGCCGCCGGGCCGCGCCGGCTCGGCCCCAGGCGGCACCGCCGCAGCTGGCGGCCGCGGTGCTCCAGCTGCCCATGCAGGCCTGCGCCACCGTCGTCATCCCGGCACTGAACGAAGCGGCGCGCATCGCCGACGTGGTCCGCTACGCGCTGTCCGACCCGGCCACGGCGGAGGTGATCGTCGTGGACGACAGCTCGATCGACGACACCGCCGCGCTCGCCCGCCGCGCCGGGGCCCACGTGATAACGAGCACGATGCTCGGCAAGGGTGCGTCGATGCACGACGGCCTCGGCGAAGGCCAGTGCGAGCTGATCGTCTACCTCGACGGCGACCTGGCCGGCCTGCGGCCCGGCATCGTGACCGACCTGTGCCGGCCGCTGCTGCGCGGCGAGGCCGACTTCGTCAAGGCCCGGTTCGGCCGCGGCGGCGGCCGCGTCACCGAACTCACGGCCAAGCCGATGCTGAAGGTGTTCTTCCCCGAGCTGTCGCACTATGCCCAGCCGCTGGGCGGCATCATCGCGGCGCGCCGCTCGCTGCTGCAGACGCTCGAGTTCGAGAACGGCTACGGCGTGGACATCGGCCTGCTGCTGGACGCCCACCGCAGCGGCGCACGCGTGGTCGAGGTCGACATCGGCTCGCTCGAGCACGACAGCCAGCCGCTGCTGGACCTGACGGCGATGGCCAACGAGGTGTCGCGCGTCATCTACTCGCGCGCGCGTGAGGCCGGGCGGCTGCACGTCGAGCAGATCGCCGCGATGTACGAGACGCAGCGGCTGGCCACCGCGTCGATCGAATACATCCTCACCCGCCGCCGCAACCGGCAGCGCCTGCTGCTGCTGGACATGGACGGCACGATCACCTCGGAGCGCTTCATCGTCGAACTGGCGCGCGCCACCGGCCGCGAGCAGGCGCTGGCCGGCCTGCTCGACGATCCGGCGGGGGACGCCGTCACGCGCAGCGAACGCATCGCGGCACTCTTCAAGTTCGTGCACCGCCGGCAGTTCGAACAGGTGGCCCGCAGCCTGCGGCTGCGGCCCGGAGCCATCGCCTTCGTGAACCGGATGCGCCGCAACGGCTTCATGGTGGGCGTGGTCAGCGACAGCTATTTCGTCGCGGCCGAGATCCTGCGCCGCCGCGTGTTCGCCGACTTCGCGCTGGCGCACACGGTGCAGTTCGACAGCGACGTCTGCAGCGGCCGCCTGCGCATCAACCCGGCCTTCCAGCCGCTCGACGCCGGAGAGGGCGCGCCGATCTGCAAGAGCCACGTGCTCGCGCGCTTCCTGGAAGACCCGGCGGAGCCCCGCATCGCGACGACCTGGGCCGTCGGCGACAACATCAACGACATCGGCCTGCTGCGCCGGGTGGACCGCGCCTTCGCGATGGATCCGAAATCGCCCGAGGTGCTGCGCGTGCCGAACATCGTGCGCGTGGACTCGTTCGCCGAGTTGTCCGCGCTGACGGAAGACGTACCGGCCGACCCCGTCGCGGCCTGAAGAAGCCGTGCGCGCTCGCCGCGCCTCCCTGAGCAGCATGTCTCCCGACCTCAAGCGCTTCATCCTGACCAGCATCCCCTCCGTCCCGCACCTGGAGGCCGTGCTCCTGATGCATACGCAGCCCGGCCAGCGGCGCAGCGCGGCCGAGGTCGGCGCGCGGCTCTACGTCCCCGAGCAGGTGGCGGTGAACCTGCTGCAATCGCTGTGCGACGCGGGTCTGCTGTGCTGCGACGAAGGGCAGTACCGCTACGAACCGGGCAACCCCGCGCTGGACGGCCTGCTGGACGCACTGGCCCGGGCCTATGCCGAAGATCTCGTCGGCGTGACGAAGCTCATCCACGACGCGACCCAGCGCACCGCCCAGCGGTTCGCGGACGCGTTCAAGCTGAGAAGGGACCGGTGAGTGGCCAAGATCGTCTACTTCCTGTGTGCCGCCACGGCCTGCTGCTGCGCGTGGCTGCTGCTGCGGGCCTACCTGAAGACCCACGCCCGGATGCTGCTGTGGAGCGCGCTGTGCTTCGGCGGCCTCACGGTGAACAACGTGCTGCTGGTGCTGGACAGGCTGGTGCTGACCGCGGCGGACCTCTCGACCTGGCGGCTCGTCGTCGCGCTGGTCTCCGTCATGCTGCTGCTGACCGGGCTGATCCTGGAGGGCGACTGAGGTGATCGACCCCCTGAACCACACGCTGCTGGGCGGCATCGCCATCGGCTCGTTCTTCGCAGGCCTGTTCTTCCTGCGCTACTGGCTCAGCACGCGCGACCGCTTCTTTCTGTTCTTCATGCTCGCGTTCTGGATCGAGGCGGTCAACCGCTTCGACATGGCGCTCACCAACTCGTGGAACGAGGACGACTCGCCGGTGCACTACCTCGTCCGCCTCGTCACCTACGGGCTGATCCTGCTCGCGATCTGGGACAAGAACCGGCCCGGCCGGCGGTAGGCCGGGCCGCCCGAATCCCTTCGGCACGGTCGGTCGGCGATGAACATTTGTGAAAATGCATTATGGTCCGGGCATGCATCTTGACCCTCTCGGAGACTGAATGAGCGAGCTGTTCACACACCTCGCAGGCGTGGACTGGAACCAGTGGTACGGCCCGGCCCTGGCGGCTGTCCGCATCGTGCTGATCGTGGCCGCGGCGTGGATCGCCATCGCCGTGCTGCAGCGCCTCGTGCGGGGCGTGCGCATCCGCATCCAGGCGCGCCTGGAAGGCATCGAGGCGGCACGCCGCGCGGAAACGCTCGGCCGCGTGATCCGCTACCTGGTGGCCCTCGTCATCAGCGCCATCGCCGTCATGCTGGTGCTCGCCGAGGTTGGCGTTTCCCTGGCGCCCATCCTGGGTGCGGCGGGGGTGGTGGGCCTGGCCATCGGCTTTGGCGCCCAGAGCCTGGTGAAGGATTACTTCACCGGATTCTTCCTGCTGTTCGAGGACCAGATCCGCACCGGCGACGTCGTCAACGTGGCCGGCATCGGCGGCCTGGTGGAGGACATCACGCTGCGGCACGTGCGCCTGCGCGACTACGACGGCAACGTCCATTTCATTCCCAACAACCTCATCACCACCGTCACGAACATGAGCCGCGGCTTTGCCTTCGCGGTGATGGACGTCGGCGTGGCCTACCGCGAAAGCGTGAACGAAGCGTTGGACATCATCCGAGGGGTGGGTGCGGCGATGCGGGCGGACGAAGCCCTCGCCCCGCTGATCCTCGATGACCTGGAGATCGCCGGGGTCGAGCGTCTCGACGACAGCGCCGTCGTGCTGCGCAGCCGGTTCAAGGTGGCCCCGCTGGCCCAGTGGACGGTCCGCCGCGCCTTCCTGCAGCGGATCAAGGAAGCCTTCGATCGGCGCGGCGTCGAGATCCCGTTCCCGCACCTCACCGTCTACGCCGGACGCACCGCGCTGGCGGAGGAAGCGCAGCCGGCCTGAGGCCGCGGCGCTGCGCCCGGCGCCCGGCCGGGAGAGGCCGGGCGAAAAAAAAGGGGGCCTCCGAAGAGGCCCCCGAACTCCTGTGCCGCGGTTCGCCGCCAGGCAAACTGCGACTGCAGAAGTATACATTTGTCACAATGCAGTGCCGCGCCCGGCCGCGCGCCCCGGATGGGTTCGCGCGCCGGAGGCGAAACCCGCGCGAATCCAAAGGCCCCTGTGCGGGAAGTACGCATGCGCTCCGCGCGCCCCCCTTTCTACATTTGTGCAAATCAATTGAGAGGGCAACATCATGCGTGCGAGAAACCGCGAAGACTTCTGGTCCGGCCTCCTGTTCGCCGTGGCAGGCGCCGGGTTCGCGATCGGGGCCTCGAACTACTCGATGGGCAGCTCCGTTCGGCCCGGGCCCGGCTACTTCCCGCTCGGGCTCGGCCTGCTGCTCGCCCTGCTGGGGACCGTGATCACCGCCAAGTCGCTGATCGGTGCATCGGCGCCAGCGCCGATGGGCCCGATCCGCTGGCGGCCGCTGGTGATCGTCGTCGCCGCCATCGTGGCGTTCGGCCTGGCCTTGCCCCGGCTGGGCATGGCCTTGACGCTGCCGCTGCTCATCATCGTCATCAGCACGGCGTCGGACCAGTTCCGCTGGCGCGAAGTGCTGCTGAACTGCCTCGTGCTCACCGCCGGATCGTGGGCCGTGTTCATCAAGGGACTGCAGCTGACCATCCCCGTGTGGCCGGCGTTCATGTCGTGAGGCAGCCATGGAAATGATCGAGAACCTCGCCCTCGGCCTGCAAACGGCGCTGTCGCTGCAGAACCTGCTGTATGCCTTCATGGGCTGCCTGCTGGGCACGCTGATCGGCGTGCTGCCCGGCCTCGGCTCCGTGACCACCATCGCGATGCTGCTGCCGTCGATCTATTCGCTCGACGCGACGCCGGCGCTGGTCATGCTGGCGGGCATCTACTACGGCTCGCAGTACGGCGGCTCCACGACCGCCATCCTGATCAACGTGCCGGGCGAATCGGCCTCGGTCGTCACCGCCATCGACGGCTACCAGATGGCCCGCAGCGGCCGCGCGGGACCGGCGCTGGCCGCCGCGGGCCTGGGGTCCTTCTTCGCGGGCACGGTGGCCACGCTGGTCATCGCCGCCTTCGCGCCACCGCTGACCGAACTGGCCTTCCAGTTCGGTCCGGCGGAGTATTTCTCCCTGATGGTGCTGGGCCTCATCGGCGCGGTGGTGCTGGCCTCCGGCTCGCTGATCAAGGCGGTGGCGATGATCCTGCTCGGCCTGCTGATCGGGCAGGTGAACACCGACGTCATCTCCGGCGTGCCGCGCTACAGCTTCGACATTCCGGAGCTAACGGACGGTGTGAGCGTCGTGGCACTGGCCATGGGCCTCTTCGGCTTCGCCGAGATCATCGCCAACCTGGGCCGCCCCGCGGAGCAGCGCGAGGTGTTCACCAAGGACGTGAAGGGCCTGTGGCCGACGCGCGAGGATTTCCGCCTCGCCGCCCCCGCCGTGCTGCGCGGCACGGCGCTGGGTTCGCTGCTGGGCGTCCTGCCGGGGGGCGGCTCGCTGCTGTCGTCCTTCGCCGCGTACACGCTGGAGAAGAAGCTGGCGCGCCAGTCCAGCCAGTTCGGCAAGGGTGACATCCGCGGCGTGGCAGGGCCTGAATCGGCCAACAACGCCGGCGCCCAGACCTCGTTCATCCCGATGCTGACCCTCGGCATTCCGCCGAACGCGGTGATGGCGCTGATGGTCGGCGCGATGACGATCAAGGGCATCCAGCCGGGGCCGCAGGTGATGACCAGCAACCCCGAGCTGTTCTGGGGCCTGATCGCATCGATGTGGATCGGCAACCTGATGCTGGTGATCCTGAACCTGCCCCTGATCGGCATCTGGATCCGCCTGCTCACCGTGCCCTACCGCTTCCTGTTTCCCGCCATCGCGGCGTTCTGCTGCATCGGCGTCTACTCGGTCAACAACAATACCTTCGACGTCTACATGGTGGCCCTGTTCGCAGTGCTCGGCTTCGCGTTCTATCGCCTGCGCTGCGAGCCGGCGCCGCTGCTGCTGGGCTTCATCCTCGGGCCGATGATGGAAGAGAACCTGCGCCGCGCGCTGCTGCTGTCGCGCGGCGACTGGAACACCTTCGCGCAGCGGCCGCTGTCGGCCGGCCTGCTGGTGGCCGCCGCCTTGCTGCTGGTGGCCGTGACGCTGCCGGCGGTGCGCAGCAAGCGGGAGCTGGCGTTCCAGGAAGCCTGAGGTGCCTCGCGGCCGCGGCTGCTCGGCCACGGCGGACCATCGGGCGCGGGCTCCGGCCTTGCCCAGCAGGCCGGAACCAAGGCCGCCGGGACGCGCCCGATGGCCGTCAGGCCGGAACCGGCCTTGGCCCTCCGTCCGCCGGGCCGCATTGACGGCCCGCGGCGGGCCCCTGCCACCTCTCGAAGGAGAAGTCCATGCACCAGATCCACCAAGCCTGCGTCGAAGCGTGCAACGCCTGCGCGGACGCCTGCGACCACTGCGCCACCGCCTGCCTGCGCGAGCAGGACGTGAAGGCGATGGCCCGCTGCATCGCGCTCGACATCGACTGTGCCGCCATCTGCCGGATGGCGGCCGGGTACATGGCACGCGGCAGCGAGTTCGCCGAGCCGCTGTGCCAGTTGTGCGCCCAGGTGTGCCAGGCCTGCGGCGACGAGTGCGCGCGGCACGAGCACCAGCACTGCCAGGCCTGCGCGCAGGCCTGCCGCCGATGCGCCGAGGAGTGCAAGCGCATGGCTTCCGCCTGAAGCCTGCCGAGCACCGCGCGGACGAACGGGACGGCCTGTCCAGTAGACTCCGCGCCCGGGTGCCACGCCATGGGGGTGTGGCAGGTTGATGCGCTGGTCGGGCCGCCACGCAGCCTTGCCTCGACCGCCTTTCGCATGCCCACTTCCACCATCGACCTGATTGCCGGCGCGATCTTCGCCATCGCCCTGCTCCACACCTTCTCGACCAAGCAGTTCGAGCGGCTGGCGCATCGGTTTCCCCGCCACGCGGGCCTGTTCCACCTGCTCGGCGAGGTCGAAGTGGTCTTCGGCTTCTGGGCCATGGTGCTGGTGCTCACGATGGCGCTCGTCAGCAACGGCCAGGAGGCGCTTGCCTACGCCGAATCGCGCAACTACACCGAGCCGCTGTTCGTCTTCGTCGTGATGGTCATCGCCGCCTCGAGGCCGATCTCGGCGACCGTCCTGAACTCGGTGCAGGCCATCGCACGGCTGGCGCCCATCCCGACGCCGCTCGCGACCGCCTGGCTGGGCCTGGCCGCCGTGCCGCTGATGGGGTCGCTGGTCACCGAGCCCGCGGCGATGACGATCGCCGCGCTGATGCTGGCGCCCATCGTCTTCCGGCCCGAACTGCCCGAAGGGGTCAAGTACTTCGCGCTCGGCGTGCTGTTCGTCAACGTGTCGATCGGGGGCACGCTCACCTCCTACGCCGCGCCGCCGGTGCTGATGGTGGCCTCCGTCTGGCAGTGGGACAGCGCCTTCATGTTCGCGTCCTTCGGCTGGAAGGCGGCGATCGCGGTCGTCGTCAACGCGAGCGCGGCGGCCTTCGTGCTGCGCCGCCACCTGCAGGCCGGGGCCGCGCCCGCGGCCGCGCCGGGGTCCGATCGGCCCCCGGTGCCGTGGCCGATCGCGGCGGTGCACGTGGTGCTGCTGGCGGCGGTGGTGCTGCTGGCCCACCACCCGGTCGCCTTCCTCGGCGTGTTCCTGCTGTTCCTCGGCTTCTCCCAGGCCTACGAGCGCCACCAGAACCCGCTGATCATCAAGGAATCGCTGCTGGTGGCCTTCTTCCTTGCCGGACTCGTCGTGCTGGGCGGCCTGCAGCGGTGGTGGCTGCAGCCCATCGTCTCCAGCCTGGAGCCGGTGGCGCTGTTCTTCGGCGCGCTGGGCCTCACCGCCATCACCGACAACGCGGCGCTGACCTACCTGGGCTCGCAGATCAGCGGCATCAGCAACGAAGCGAAGTACATGCTGGTCGCCGGCGCGGTGGCCGGCGGCGGGCTCACCGTCATCGCGAACGCGCCGAACCCGGCCGGCGTCGCCCTGCTCAAGCGCGGCTTCGCCGACGAGTCCATCGGCGCGGGCGGGCTGCTGCTCGGGGCCCTGGCCCCGACGCTGGTGGCGGTGATCGCCTTCCTCATCGCGTAGGGCCGGCGCGCCGCCCGGGCGGCGGGCCCCGCCCGTCAACGCAGCCGGTACAGCACGGCCAGGCCGGCGGCGTACACCGCCAGCGCCGCCAGCGAATCGGCCCCCATGCGCCACAGCGTGCGATCCCGGCGTTCGATGACGCCAGCGATGAACAGCAGCGTGAGCAGCGCCGCCAGCAGCGCCGCGAAGGCGCCGAACGCACCCGCCACCTGCAGCACCGGCGGGCCGCCGTGGATGGCATCGACCAGCACGATGATCGTCACGTTGAACAGGTTGGTGCCGAACACGTCGCCTATCGCCATTTCGTAGCGGCCCAGCTTCACCGCGGCGAGCACGGTGCTCACCTCGGGCAGCGAGGTGCACAGGCCCAGCAGCACGGCGCCGACGAAGCTGTTGCCCAGGCCGCTCTGCTCGGCGATGCCCTCAGCGCTCTGGGCCAGCACGAAGCCGGCGGCCAGGATCACGGCGCCGCGCACCGCGATGCGCCCCACCAGCCGTGCGCGCGAGGCCTCGGGTTCGCGGGATTTTCCGGCATCGCGCGGCGCGTCGTGATGCGGTCCGTCGGGATCCGGCACCCAGGAATGCATGTGCGCCGAACGCGACACCATGCGCACCGACACCGCATAGCCGGCCAGCAGCACCCAGCTCCACGCGCCCACGCCGATCACCATGCGGTCCCCCGCCACCACGGCCGCCGCGGTCAGCAACAGCAGCACGACGGACAGCGCGCCCTGCAGCAGCACCTGCGGATGGCCCGGCGTGGCCGTGAGGGCGCCGCGGCCGTAGCGGGCGTCGGCCAGCGCCAGGATGACGACGTTGATCGCCGCGCTGCCGAGGATGTCGTTGACGGTGAGCAGGGGCGCGTCATGCAGCGTCGCGGTCACCGCCACCGCCAGCTCCGGCAGCGAAGTGATGCCGCCCAGCAGCAGCATGCCCACCACGGCCTGGCCGATGCCGGTCTTGCGCGCCAGCGCGTCGGCATGCCGCGCCAGCCCGGCGCCCGCCCACCAGACGGCCACGGCGGCCGCGGCCAGGGCGGCCAGGTTGGCCCACAGGGGCAGGTCCTTGAACATGGTCCGTGATGGGGATGGTTGCGCGCCCCGGCCACCGGCAACCGGCACGCCCGCGTCCGGGCCCCACGGACCGGGCTTCCAGTCGGCCTTCCAGTCGGCCTTCCAGTCGGCCTTCCCGCCGGATCTTCAGCCGGCGTGGCACACCGGCAGCAGCGCCAGCGGCAGGCCGGCCCACAGCATCGCCACCAGCGCCAGCCCGGCCCCCACCAGCCGTACCCTGGGGGACAAGCCGCCCGGCTGCCGCTGCACCTCCTGCCACGCGCGCCGCAGCAGCCAAAGTCCGGCGGCCAGCGCAAGCACGGTGCCGGCCGCCAGCAGCAGCCGCAGCTGCGCCGCCGTGATGGACGGGCTGCTGCCCAGCAGGTCCACGCAGCCCACCGCGACCGCGAGGTAGCAGAACGCAAAGTGAGCGGCCCACAGCAGCAGCGGCGCAGTGCCCGACCACATGCCGGCGAAGAAAGGCGAGGCCCGCCGTGCCGGGTGTCTCATGGCATGAAGGCCGCGACGGCATGCGGCAGCAAGGCCACGGCCGCGCCCTGCACGCAGCAGCCCCACCACAGCAGCGCGGTGTTGTCGAAGCTGGCCCGCTGGCGGGCCGTGACCAGCCCGCACCAGACCCGGGCCCCGAGGAACGCCGCCGCGAGCAGCACGACCACCACGCGGAAGCCGACGTAGCCGACCAGCGCAGCGATGGACGCGCTCCAGCCGTGCGCGGTCGGCGCCAGGCCGGTGCCCTGCATCGCCGCGTACAGGCCGCCGAAGGCCAGCAGCAGCGCGCCGGCGGCGACCAGCAGCGGCAGCAGGCGGCCGCGCCCCAGCGCACGCGCGGCCAGCGGCCGGCCACTCCACCACAGCAGCGCGGCGCTGGCGACGAAACCACCGGCCGCCAGCGCCGCCCGCTCCAGCGGCGGCAGCGCGGCGCCCGGCGGCGGGCACACCGGCAGCAGCATGGCCAGGTGCACGTGGGCGAAGGCCATCGAGGCCAGCACGGTGAAATCGACCAGCAGCAGCACCACCGTCGCCCACCATGAATGCGAGCGGGTGCGCACCGCGCCCAGCGGCAGGCGCGTGCCATCGGCAACATTCACGCCCTCGATAGCCAAACCGTCGGCCACCTGCACGCCCGTGGCCGGCAGGCGGTCCGTCTGCCACAGCCACATCAACACGCACGCCACCGCGGCGATGCCGAAGACGAAGGCCGATGCCACCCACTTCACCGTCAGCAGCAGGAAGAAGGCGGCCGTGCCCAGGGCGCCCAGCACGGGCGTCCACCCCGGTCCGGGCAGCACGATGACGTGGCTGGGCTCGGCGCGCAGCGGCGTGGTGACGAGGGTCTCGCGCAGCCCCGTCGCCGTGCCGGGCAGCCAGTGGCGCCCCTGCCGCACCTCATCGGCCAGCCCTGGCCGCCGCCACAGCGGATCGCGGCCCTCCACCTGCGGGATGCTGCGCATGCCGTAGTCGGCCGACGGCAGCCATTCGAGCGTGGGCGCGTTCCAGGGGTTGCGGTGTTCGGCCGGCGGGCGGCGCAGCGTGCGCGCCACGTCCACCATCAGCAGCGCGATGCCCAGCGCCAGCGGCACCGCGCCGGCACTGGCCAGCAGGTTCGGCCACTCCCAGCCCAGCCCGGCGTCGTAGGTGTAGACGCGCCGCGGCATGCCGAGCAGCCCGGCGACGTGCATCGGGAAGAAGGTGAGGTGGAAGCCGCCGAAGACGAGCCAGAACACCCAGCGGCCCCAGCGTTCGCTCAGGCCCTGGCCGCGCAGCAGCGGCATCCAGTAGTACAGCGCGGCGAACACCGGCATCACCATGCCGCCGATCAGCACGTAATGCAGGTGGGCGACGATGAAGTAGCTGTCGTGCGCCTGCCAGTCGAACGGCAGCGCCGCCACCATCACGCCGGTGAGTCCGCCTAACGTGAACGTGACGAGGAAGCCGACGATGAAGAGCGTGGGCGTGTTCCAGCGCACCCCGCCGCGCCACAGCGTGGCCAGCCAGGCGAACACCTGGATGCCCGCGGGCACCGACACCGCCATGCTGGCCGCCGACACGAAGCCCAGGCTCAGCGAGCCCAGCCCGGCGGTGAACATGTGGTGCGCCCACAGCGCGAAGCTGAAGAAGCCGGTGGCCAGCAAGGCGCCGATGACGGCGCGGTGCGCCACCAGCGGCGTGCCCACCAGCGCCGGCAGCATCACCGACACCATGCCCGCCGCGGGCAGGAAGATGATGTAGACGTCCGGGTGGCCGAAGAACCAGAACAGGTGCTGCCACAGCAGCGGATCGCCGCCGCGCTTGGCGTCGAAGAACGGCCAGTCGAAGGCCCGCTCCAGCTCCAGCAGCGCGGTGCAGGCGATGACCGCCGGGAACGCGAAGACGATCATGAAGCCCACGATCAGCATCGCCCACGCGTACACGGGCATGCGGCCCAGCGTCATGCCGGGCGGGCGGGTGAGCAGGATGCCGATGATCAGCTCGATGGCACCGGCGATGGCGGAGATCTCGATGAAGCCGATGCCCAGCAGCCAGAAGTCCGCGTTGATGCCCGGCGACTGCTCGCCGCTGGTGAGCGGCGGGTACATGAACCAACCGCCGTCGGGCGCCAGCCCGAAGAACAGCGAGCAGAAGAAGGCCAGCCCGCCGAAGGCATAGGCCCAGTACGCATAGGCCGACAGCCGCGGGAACGGCAGGTCGCGCGCGCCCAGCATGTTCGGCAGCAGGTACACCGCCACTGCTTCCACGATCGGCACCGCGAACAGGAACATCATCACGGTGCCGTGCATCGTGAAGACCTGGTTGTAGGTGTCGGGGCCGATCAGCGTGGCGCCGGGCACGGCCAGCTGCGCCCGCATCAGCAGGGCCAGCACGCCGGCCAGCAGCAGGAACAGCAGGGCGGTGCCGATGTAGAGCTTGCCGATGTAGGTGTTGTTGACCGCGGTCACCGAGCGCCAGCCGCGCGGCAGCGCCCACACGCGTTCCAGCGCCTGCAGCTCGCCCGGCGGGCGCGGCAGGCGGTTGGGCAGCACGCGCGCGCCGTCGTCGTCGGTGCCTCTCATCGCAGGTGCTCCAGGTAGGCGGCCAGCGCGTCGAGCGTGGCCGCGTCCAGATGGGCATAGGACGGCATGCGCGCGCCGGGCTTCAGCGCCTGCACGCCGACCAGCCAGCGCTTGGCGGCGCCCGGTTCGTTGGGCAGCGTGCCGGCGCCCAGCGTGAGCCGGCTGGCCACGTGCGTGAGGTCGGGCCCGCGGCCGACCGGGCCGTTCAGGCCGCGCACCGTGTGGCAGGCCGCGCAGCCGTGGGCGAGGAAGGCGCGGACGCCCGCGTCCAGCCGCTCCGTCGGCGGGGCGATCGCAGGCCGGGCCTGGGCCGCCAGCCAGGCCGCGAAGTCCGCCGGCGGCATCACCACCACCGGCAGCACCATCTTCGCGTGCTGCGCCCCGCAGTACTCGGCGCAGGCGCCGCGGAACACGCCGGTGCGCGAGGGCGTGTAGACCAGGTGGTTGATGCGCCCCGGCACCAGGTCACGCTTGCCGCCCAGCTGCGGCACCCACAGGCTGTGCACCACGTCGTCCGAGGCCAGGGCGATCTGCGCCGGGCGGCCGGCCGGCAGGCGCAGTTCGTTGGCCAGCACCACGTCCTGTCCACCGGCCGGGTCGCGGTAGCGCACCTCCCACCACCACAGCCGGCCGGTGACGCTGACGACGAGCGGCGGGTCGGCCAGCGTGCGCTCCAGGCCCGCGGTGCGCAGCGTGCCGTACAGCAGCAGCAGCGTGAGCACCGCCACGGGCAGGCCGATGCCGCCGCCCAGCACCCACCAGGCGGTGGGCACCGGCCGCTTGCCGCCGCGCCGCAGTGCCAGGCCGAGCAGCAGCATCACCCCGAGGAAGATGCCGGTGGCGGCGGCCAGCAGCACCATGCTCACCTCGTGCAGGGCGGCGGCTTCCACCCCGGCCGGGGCGAACACCGAAGGGGCCTGGGCGGGCGGGACGGCGCTCATCAGGCGACCCTCCGGCCGCTGCGCGAGGGAGGGGAGCGCCTCCTCCGGAACGGCCGCGCGGAGGCGCTCATCGAACGACCCTCCGGCCGCTGCGCGGCCACCTCCCCGAGGGAGGGGAGCGCCTCCTCCGGAACGGCCGCGCGGAGGCGCTCATCGCAGCGACTGGAGGTAGGCCGCCATGTCGCGCGCATCGGCCTCGCTGGCGCCCATGTCCGGCATGCGCGCATGCGGCACCAGCGCCTGCGGTTCGAGCAGCCACCGGGTCAGCGTCTCGGGGCCGTTGGGCACGTGGCCGGCGATGTAGCTGCGCCGCCCGAACGCCATCAGCGGCGGCCCCGTGCGCCCCGCGGCCGACGCCACGCCGGGAATGGCATGGCAGCTGCCGCACTGGTAGCGCGCCAGCAGGCGCTGGCCGCGCTCGGCATTCCCGCCCGCAACGCCGGGCGTGCCTTCGCCGGCGCCATGCCGGGCGCCGCAGCCGGCCATCAGGACGAGCCAGGCGGACAGCGCGCCGGCAAGCAAGGTGGTGTGCATGGCGGCGCAGGAACAGGAATCGTGCCCGGCCGGCAAGGTGCGCCGCTTGCCTGGGCGGGCGAGACCCTCGACTTCCCCGACCGCCCCGATGAAAGCCGTGTTCGCCACGCTGCTGGCCGCAGCGCTGCTCGCCGTGGCGGCAGCGGCCGCCTTCGTCCACCTCGGCATCTACGACATCTCGGCCACCACCTCCCACACGGCCTTCGTCTACAGGCTGCTGGAAGTGACGATGCACCAGGCGGTGCGCCGCCGGGCCGCCGGCCTGCAGGCGCCGCCGCTGCGGGAGCCGCAGCGGCTGGCCCTGGGCGCGGCCTGCTACCGCAACCACTGCGTGCAGTGCCACGGCGGGCCTGGCGTCGCCCAGGACGACATCGGCAAGAGCCTGCAGCCCCTGCCCGGCCCGCTGGTGGACGCGGCCCGCCGCTGGCGGCCGGAGGAGGTGTACTGGATCACCCGCCACGGCATCAAGATGAGCGGCATGCCGGCCTGGGAATTGCGGCTGACCGACAGCGAGCTGTGGGCCGTGACCGCCTTCGTCGACCGGCTGGCCACGCTGACCCCGGCCGACTACGCCCGCACGATGGCCGGCACCGACCCCCAGCAGTGCCGGACCGCATCGCAGGCCTGCGGCGCGTCGCCGGGCTGCGCGACGGCCGCCACCGCAGACCAGCAGCCGCTGCAATCGCGTGATAGGCGTGAGCAGGCGCGCCTGGCGCTGCGGCAATACGCCTGCATCGCCTGCCACCGGGTGCCGGGCCTGGCGGGCCCGGATAGCCACGTGGGGCCGCCGCTGGAAGGCTTCGCGCGGCGGCAGCTGCTGCCCGGCGGCCTGCCCAACACCCACGCGAACCTGGTGCGCTGGCTGCAGCAGCCGCAGGCGCTGCACCACGGCACGGCGATGCCGGACATGGGACTCACCGACCACCATGCCCGGCTGATCGCGGACTACCTGCTAAACCTCGAATGACGCTGCCATGGCCGCGGCCGGGAAGACCCTGGCGGCCGCAGCGGCAATTCGGTCGGCACGAACGTCACGGGGCGCGACCACGGCTTCTTCAATGGGCGGAGCCGGCACCGGTGAAGTCCGGGCGCACCGCGCCGGACACCGTCGCGGGCCTGCTGTCCGGAACCGGCATGCCTTCTTCGATGAACGACTTCATGCGCTGCAGGTCGGCATCCATCTCCTGCTCGGGGTTGCGCCCGAACAGGCCGGCCACGGCATGGCCCAGGCGGCCGCCCGGCGGGTGGTAGGACAGGTGCACCGTGACCCGCGTGCCCGAGGCCGCGGGCGTGAACTGCACGCGGCCGGCGTGCTCGACGGCGCCCCCGGGCTCGCTGCGCCACGCCAGCAGCCGGCCCGCCACGCGCTCGGTGATGACCGAGTCCCATTCCACGCGCGCGCCCGCCGGGCCCTTGACCACCCAATGCGACCGCTCGCCGCCGAGCGGCCGCACCTGCTCCACCATCGACATGAAGCGGGGAAAGTTGTCGTAATCGTTCCAGAGCCGGTACACCTCCTCGGGCGGGGCGGCGATGTGGATCGACTTCTCCAGCTCGATGGGCTGCCCGCGCGCGCCGCCGTGCGCCACCCCGCGCCATCCGCCGCCGCGCAGCAGCGCGCGCACCGCCAGGCCGGCGGCGGCACCGCCGACCAGCAGGCCGAGCAGGCCGCCGCGATGCGCCCGCGCCTGGTGGATCCACTCGTCACGGTCCATCGAAGTCCAGCGGCCGCCCGCCCCCGCGATGGGCTGGATGCGGCGCTGCACCTCGCCCAGGGCGACCTGCCGCCGCTGCCGGCCCTGCTGCGGATCGAGCACGTACATCAGCACGGCTCCGAGCCCTAAGCCCAGCAGCAGCTGGGACAGGTGAATGCGCTTGCCTTCTCTCATGGGGACCACCTTTCGACTCGAGACCTTCGAGCTGACTCCATGGCAACGCGCATGCCTCCGGCCGCCACGGGCCGCCGTCGTGCCCCGCGAGCTGGTCCGGCTCGTGTTCGCTCCGGGCGGGGCGCGGAGGCGGTGGCCGCCTCGCGGTCCCGGCCTCGACACCCGAGGGCGTCCCATCCAGGCGCAGATGGAAGCGACGGCCCGGGCCAAGGCGAACATTTGCAGCGGCGGGCGGGCGTCTGCCGGCGTGATGAACGGGCATGGCCGATCACCCCGAGGGCCCTCAGATCTCAGTTCCAGCGCCAGGTGTAGACGGCCTCGACGGCGCTTTCCTCCCCGGCCTGCAGCCGCAGGGTCAGGCGGCGGGCGATGCGGTAGAGGAGGTGCCAGGAGCCGGCCGCGGCATTGAGCCCGCGTTCGTAGCCGATGAACAGGCGTTCGGACAGCTGCTTGCCCAGCGAGACCACGGTGCCTGCCAGGTCGCCCGATTCGCCGCGGCGCAGCGACAGCTCGTCCAGCCCCAGGCGCTGCAGCAGGCCGGGGCTGCGGCCGGCACCCTCGCCCGCCAGCAGGGCCAGGGCGGCACGCTGCAATAACGCGGTGTCGTCGCGGCCAAGTCCAGCGGGCGCGCGGCCCATCACCAGCCAGGACAGCTTTTCCATGTCGCTCATCGGCGGGCGGCTGTACAGGCGCACGCGCGGGCTGGTGGCCAGGCCCTGGATGGACACGCCCACGGTCACGTCGATGTCCGGCCGCAGGGCCAGGATGTCCAGCCGCGGGTTGGCCGGCTCGCCGCTGAAGTACAGCACCCCGCGCTCGATGACGAGGTTCTGGCCATAGGCGGCATAGGTGCCGCCCACCGTGCGCACCGCGCCGTGGGCCGCGAGGGCGCCGTCGTCGGTGGTGACGGTGAGCTGGCCGTGCAGTTCGGTCTCCAGTCCGCGCCCGACCAGGCGCAGGTCGTCGCCCAGGTCGATTACCAGCCGCAGGTCGGCCTGGGCCAGCGGCCCGGCCGGCTGCTGCCCCGCCCGCACCGGCGTGCGGGCAGCGGGAACGGGCCCGGCGCCGCCGGCCGCGGTGCGGCGGATCACCACCACGTCCTCGTCCAGGCTGGGCGCGTCGAGCGCGGCAATGTCGATGTAGCCACGGTCGACGGTGATGCGGCCGTGCAGGCTCAGGCGCTGCCCGAAGCGGGCCTCGGCCTGCCCGCTGACCACCACGCGCCGGTCCTGCCGCGACAGTGCCTGGAACTGCCGCGCCTGCAGCTGCAGCCGGGCACTCGGCTCGCCGGACCAGTCGGCGCTGCCGCTGGCCTGCAGCGTGCCCTCGCCGGCCTGCAGCGTCAGGCTGCGCAGGCGGGCGCTGTCGCCATCGAAATCGAGCGCGAGCTGGCCGTCCTGCACCTGCACGCCGAGCAGCGGGTTGTGCGCCTCCAAGCCGCGGCCCAGCACGCGGCCCTGCAGCGTGGGCGCGCCGACGCGTCCGCCGATGGCCACGCGGCCCTCCAGCCGGCCTTGGATGCGCCAGCCCGGCGGCAACCAGGCGCCGAAGGTGTCGAGTCCGGCGCTGCGGACCTCGAGCGTGCCCTCGACCGGCGCCTGCGCCCCGGGCCACGGCGCGCCGGGCGCGGCGCGCACCGTCTGCGTTCCTTCGATGCTGCCGATCTGCGCGCCGGCCACCTGCTGGCGCAGGCGCCAGGTGCCGCCCTGGGCCGACAGCGCGAAGCGCAGCGCGCTCAGGCCCAGCGTGCGGCGCACGCCGTCCACCTGCACGGCCAGATCGCCCGCCGTGCGCTGGACCACCGCATCGGCCTCCAGCGTGCCGGCGCCGTGCACACGCAGGGTGGCGCCGACGCGCAGGTCGCCCTGCCAGCCGAGGTCGGGCCGCCAGGCCTGCAGCCAGGGCACCACGGCCAGCGGTTCGAGTTCGGCCGCCAGCCGCACCCGCGGCGGCGCGCCGCCGGCACCGGCGTGCCAGAGCGCCTGGTGCCACTGCAGCACGGCCTCGCGCAGGCGCAGCCGGCCCGGCGCCAGTTCGGCCGCGGCGACGCTGCCGTCCGGCGCCAGGCGCAGCGCCGCCTCCAGCCCACCGGCCTGAAGCCAGGGCGCGCCGCCGCCGCGCGGGCCCAGGCGCAGCGTGGACAGCTGCCACAGCCAGCGCACGGCGCCATCGGCGAGGGGGTTGCGCCGGCCCTCGCCGGCCAGCGCCAGCGCGGTGCCGCGCGGCGGGGCGCCGCCGCCGGACAGCAAGGCATCGGTCCAGGCCGGCGGCCGCACGGGGCTGGCGGCCTGCAGCTCGAAGCGGTGGGCCGCCAGCGTGCCGTCCACGCGGGCGGACAACGTCTCGATGCGCCTGCCGCCCTGGCGCAGGCCCCGGGCATCGAGCACCAGCGACAGCGGCGCCGCCGGACGTCCGGGCGTGGCCTGCCAGCGCAGGTCCACGCGTTCGGCGGCGGCGCCCGGGGCCGGGCCGTCACCTGCACCGCGCGCCGTGCCGGAAGGCGGCGGGCCCAGCACCAGCGCGCGCGCCTGCATGCGTCCTTCGGTCGTCAGCACCGGCCAGGCCCCGGCGGCATCGGCCTCGGCCTGCAGGCTGCCCTGGCGCGGCCACCAGGCTTCGAGCACGGGCAGCAGGCGGCCGATGGGCGCCAGCCGCGCCAGCGCCGGCGCATCGGCCTTCAGGTGCCAGCGGTCGCGCGCGGCGGCGTCGGCCGCCTCCAGGCGGCCCTCGGCGCGGTTGCCTGCAGCTTGCAGCCGGGCCTCGACACGCGTGGCGGACTCGCCGCCGGCCAGGCGCAGCTCGCCCTCCAGCGGCAGGCCGGCGAGCCGGCTGGGCGCGATGTCGACGCGGGCCTCGCCGCGCAGGTGGCGCAACAGGGCGTGCCAGCCCTGCGGCTCGGCACCAGGCGCGGCGGCCGGCCAGCGCAGGTCGGCCGTCAACTGCCCGGCCAGGGCATGGCGTCCGCGTCGCCAGGCCGAGCCCGGCGCGCCGGCCCACCACTGGCTGGGATCGACGCGCTCGAAACGGCCTGCGACCGTGGCGGCCCAGTTCGCCGCGGCATCACGCCGCACACGGCCTTCCAGCGCCACCGACGATCCGGCCGCCTGCACCCGCAAGGGCTCAAGGGCCACCTGCAGCCGGCCCGGGGCCGGCCGTTCAAAGGCCGCCGCCAGCGCGATGCGCAGCGGCTCGCCCGGCCGGCCGTCGACACGGCCGAGCCGGCCCGCCAGCTCGGCACCGACCGTGCCGGACAGCGCGGGGGCCGCCGATGCCGGCGCAGCACCGGCCGCCCAAGGCAGCCCCAGCCCCGACAGGCGCAGCCGCAACGGCCCGCCCAGGTGCATGGCGGCCAGCCGCTCGTCCAGCCGCGCCGGCTGCAGCGCCTGCAACAGCAGGTCGAGCGACAGCTCTTCGCCGACCCAGCGGCCCTCGCCGCTCAAGCGCCCGGCATCGCCGTGGCCGTGCAGTTGCAGTGTCTCGATGCGGGCCTCCAGCGCATCCGGCCGCGCCGGGCGGGCGCGCAGCGTGGCCTGCACCGCCTGCACCGGCAGGCGCTGGGCGGACCAGGGGCCGGCCGCCTCGTTGCGCAGGGCCAGCTCGGCCGTGGCGGGCTGCTCGGCGCCGGTGCTGGTGACGACGGCACGGCCGCCCAGGCGCGTGACCGGCCAGCCGGCCTGCAGCGCGGCCAGGTCCAGCGCCTGGGCCTGCGCCTGCAAGGCCAGCAGCGGCCAGGCCGCGAAGGGCGCGAGCGTGGCCTGCAGGTCCGCGCGCCCGGCCGCCCCGCCCGCGCCGGCGGCCAGCCGCGCCTCGACGGTCGGCCGTGGCACGGTGCCGCCCAGCACCGCCTCGGCGCGCCACGGCACCGGCGCCCCGGCCAGGCTGGTGGCCTGCAGGCGCCCGCTGACGCGCAGGTCACCGACGGCACCGACCTGCGCCTGCAGCGACAGGGCCGCCGGCGCCCGCTGCGCCACCAGGGGGCCGATGCGGTGCAGCCGCCCCTGCTCGTCGCCCAGGTGCAACTCGCCGGCCAGCCCCTGCAGCGGCGGCTGCTGGTTCACCCGCAAGGTCTGCACCGCCAGCCGGTGCAGCACCAGCTCCAGCGGCAGCACCAGCGAAGACGGCGCACCGCCGCGCTCTGGCGCCGGCTCCGGCCCGGGCTCGGTGCGCACCTGAACGCGGCGCGCCTGCGGCGCGTCGATCTCGATGCGCAGCCAGGCGCGCTCATGCGGGCGCCAGCGCCACCCGAGGTCGCGCCAGGCCAGCCCGTCCACCTCCACCGAGAAGCCGGCACCGCGCCACACCAGCGATTCGGCCCGGAACGGCCCGCCGTCGGGCCGGCCCTCGCGGCCGCGCAGCTCCAGGCCGGGCACCTGCTGCAGCAGCCAGCTGAAGCCGGCCTCGCTGCGCCACAGCCACCAGGCCGCCCCGCCCAGCAGCACCAGCAGGCCCAGCACGGCCGCGCCGCTGACACCGAGGATGAGCGGCCAACGGCGGCGGCTGGGCAGGTCCGCCATGGCGTTCAGAAGGTCGCGCCCACGGTGAGGTGCAAGCGGAAGCGGTCGACCTCCTCGCCATAGGCCAGGTCCAGCTTCACCGGCCCGATCGGGCTGCGGTAGCGCAGGCCCACGCCCACACCCACGGCCGGCTTCAGGTCGGACCAGCGATCAGCCGCGCGCCCGGCATCGACGAACACCGCGCCCCACAGCTCGGGCAGCCGCTTCAGCAAGGGCCGCGCCATTTCGGCGCTGGCGGTGGCGAGCACGCGGCCGCCCGTGACCTGACCATCAACCACTGGCGCCAGCTCGCGGTAGCCGTAGCCGCGCACCGACTCCTCGCCGCCGGCGCGGAACCGCATCGACTCCGGCGCCACCACGCCTTCGCGCGCGAACACCTGCCCGGCCTCGAGCCTCGTGGCCAGGTGCCAGCTGCGGCCGATGGGCCGGTAATAGTGCCAGCGTGCGTACAGCCGGGCGAAGGGACCGCGCCGGCCGGGGTCGGCGCTGGCGATGCCGCCGCCGCCCTGCCCGGCCAACACGTGGCCGCGGGTGGGCAGCAGCACGTTGTCCACCTCGCGCCAGATGCCGTGGTAATGCGCGGACAGCGCGCTCGAGTCCAGCCGCCCGGCCGGCCCGCGCTGGCGCGAGCGCTCGGCCTCGACGAAGACCAGCCGGTCGATGGAGTGCTTGTCCTGGGCGCGGCCCACGCGCACCCGGGTGGCGGTGACGACGTCGGTGTCCGACTCGATGCGCTCGGCCGCGCCGCCCACCAGGTTGCGCCACAAGCCGGGCAACGCGTGCGTGCTCAGCTCGCCCTCCCAGGCGCGCCGCACGCTGCTGAGCTCCACCCGGTTGCGCGCGGTCAGCGCGCGGCCGAGCACGCGGCGGTGGTGGTGCTCGAGCGAGCCGCGCAAGCCCACGTTGGCATCGATGCCCAGGCCCAGGGTGGCTTCCTGCAGCGTGCGCTCGTTCACCGTCACCAGCACCGGGGCCGTGTTCGCGGCGCCGGACTCGGGCAGGTACTGCACGGTGGCGGCGTCGAACAGGCCGCTGTTGGCCAGGCGCTCCTGGAAGTCCAGCAGCCGCTGCTCGCTGGCGATCGCGCCCGGCCCGAAGTCGGCCAGGTTGCGCACCGTCTGCGCGTCATGGCGGCGCAGGCCCTCGATGCGCAGGACACCGGTGCGGAACAGCGGCCCGCTGTCGACGACCAGCTCGAGGTCGGCGCGCCGGTCGTCGGCATGCACGGTCGCGCGCGTGTGGGCCCACTCGGCGCCGATGTAGCCCTGCGCGCGCAGCTGCGCCAGCGCATCGCGCTTGCCCTCGGACCACTCGGCGTTGCGGAAAGGCGCGCCCGGCGGCAGCGGCCAGCCGTGGCGCAGGGCACGCTGGGCGGCGCGCGCCTGCGGCGCCTGCTCGCGGGTGTGATCGGCCAGCGGGCCCTGCACGTCGATGCGCACGTCGCGCACCAGCGAGCGCGGGCCCGGCTGCACGACGAGGCGCACGGCCGGCCGCGGCCCGTCCGCGGGCAGGCGCTGCACGTCGATGCTGGGCTCGAAGTAGCCCTCGGTGCCCAGCAGCTCGCGCGCCTGGGCCGGCACCTGCGCGATCTGGCGTTCGAGCTCGGCCTCGCTGATGCCGGGGCTGCCGGGCGCGGCGTCCGCACGCGGCGGCAGGCGGGCGAGGTCGAGGTGCGTGGACAGCAGCTTGGCGAGCTCGCCCGGCGCGCGCACTTCCACCTGCACCGCGGGGGCGGGCCGACGCGGCGGCGCCGAGGCTGCGTCGGCCTCGGCTTCGTCGCGGCGCAGCAGGCCGCAGCCGGCCAGCAGCAGGCAGGCCACGCCCAGGGCCATCAGCGCAGCCGCCCGCACCAGGGCGGGTGCCGCGGCGGCAGCGGCACCCGCAAGTGCCCCGCGCGCGACCCCGGGAACCGCGCCTGCGACGGGGCACGGTGTGACGGTCAGCCGTTGCATTTGACGCGCAGCGACAACCGGGCCGGCTAGCGGCGGCGGCCCATGCGTTCGCGAAAGGCCAGCTCCACCCGCGGCCCGCCCTGCTCCGGCTGCGCGTTGATGCTGAAGTTCAGCACCTCGCTCGGCGCATGCCGGAAGCTGCCGGTGTACGAGACCCAGCCGCCCACGCGCGTCTCCCGCAGCTCCACGCTGTGGGGCGCGCCGAACAGGTTGGTGATGCTCGCCTCCACCCGCGCCGGCACCGCCGGCGCATCCCCGCCATGCCGCTCGAGCAGGGTGACGTTGAGCACGCCGTGCACCGGCGAACGGTCGAGCCCATGTTCGCGCGCGGTGGATTCGGCGACGTCCATGCTGGACACCACGCTGGCCCGCAGCGTGTAGGCACCGGCGGACTGCTCGTACGGCTGGGGCCAGGCGGCACCGCTGGCGAGCGCCGCGGCAAGGGCCAGGCCGGCGACACGCAGGCGCGGCATCACCGCGAGCAGTGCCTGGCATCGGCTCTGTGCTGTCGTGTTCATGGCGGTGGTTCCTTGCATGTGCTTCGCACAGGTCCGGGCAAGCGCCGTACCTCCGCGGCCGTGCGGATGGACCAGCCGAAGGCTTGGGAGGCCAGTGGCGGCGGCGCTACCGCACCGGCGGCTCGCCCAGCGCCGCGCGCATGCGCAGCGGCAGCACGGTGGTGGCGTCGATGCGTGCATTGGCCAAGGTCGCTGCGTCCAGCTCGGCATCGCGCAGTACCGCGCCGCGCAGGTCGGCGCCGTCGAGCAACGCGCCGGTGAGCTGTGCCGCGCTCAGGTCGGCGCGCCGAAGGTCCGCCCCCTGCAGGTGGGCCCCGGCCAGCTCGGCACCGTGGAGGTGCGCCAGCCTCAGGTCCGCCCGGCGCAGATCCGCGCCGCGCAGGTCCGCGTCGTCCAACTGCGCGCCAGCCAGAACCGCGCGCTCCAGTTCCGCCCCACGCAGCACCGCACGGCGCAGGTCCGCCTCGCCCAGGCGAGCCTGCTGCAGCTGCGCACCGGACATCCGCGCGTTCTGCAGGTTGGCGGCGCGCAGGTCGGCTTCGCGCAGGTCGGCCGCCCGCAGGTCGGCCCGGTAGAAGTCCGCGCCACGCATCGCGACGGCGCGCAGGTCGGCACCGGCCAGCCGCGCCTCGATGCACAGGGCACCGGGCTCGCGCCGGCAGGCCTGCACGCCGTCGGGCACCACCGGGGCATCGGCCGCATATGCCCCGATGCCGCCCAGGGCCAGTGCCAGGACCAGCACCCGCGGGTGCAGTCCGGCACGGCAGCGGCCGCGGCTGCCGGGGTCGGCGCGGCGGCCGTCGTCGGGCCGGCGCGCGGCCGGGGTGGGGGGCAAGGGGCGGGACGAGGTGCTCATGCCCGGTCGCGGCAAGGGACGGGCCCGCGGCTCGGCGGCTCGGCGGCGCGGCGGCACCGCCGCGCCGAGACGGCGAAGGCACGCGGCCCCGGCCGGGCAGTTCAGCAACATCGCGGCACCACACACGCCACCATGATCCAGCGCCGGAATCCGTGGTGCCAAGGCACAAGTGACGCAATGTCGCTCGCATTACACGTTAGCTACGCGGCACATCGGCCTGCAGCCGAGCAACTCTTGAAAAACCCGTCCGGCGGTCAGCCGGCGGGCACCGGGGATGCCGCGCCCGCCGGCTTCCGGCCACGGGCCTTCCTTCGTGGCGCTGCGCAAGCTGCGCGCCGCCCCGGTGGAACCAACGGCCAGCGAGGGCGTACGCCCAGGCGCCGGGAGCGCCGCGTGCCCCGGCCCGCGCCCCGCGCGCTGCCGCCAACCGCTGCGCCGCCGAGGCTGCCGAACCACCCGCGAGGCGGATCATCGGCAGCCGCGCCCCTAGCACGTTATCGACGCACGATCTGGCGATGTGTCCGTTTGCCAGCGGTACCGCTCAGCGCGCGGTGTGCGAGTGCGGCCCCCCCGGGGTGCAAATGCCCGCGATGGCCCGTCCCGTCGTGTCCGCCTCCTCCCAGCTGGCTACGTCGCCCAGCGAGACGATGCCCACCAGGCGCTTGTCGCGGTTCACCACCGGCATGCGCCGGACCTGTACGTCGGCCATGTTGTCCGCCACCTCGTCGAGGTCCTCGTCCTCGAAGCAGTACATCACCTCGTCGGACATCACGTCGCGGATCGGCGTCTCCGGCCCGCGGCCTTCGGCAAGCGCGCGCACCGTGAGATCGCGGTCCGTCACCATGCCGACGAGCCGGTCGTCCTCGCCGATCGGCAGCGCGCCGATGTCACGTTCGGCCATCAGCTGCGCCGCTTCCCCGATGGTCTGTTCCGGGTTCGCCACCGCTACGTCCACAGTCATCACGTCACGTACCTTCATGATCAACTCCTTTTTCCCGGCAGCGCCGAGGCGGCTGCGCGGATTGCGATTCAACGGACACGATGGGCGGCACCCGGCGTGCCCGGGCGCCGGTTGCCGCCGGCGCGCGTCGTCCCGGCCTCTCCTTCTCGCCGCCCGGCCAGCTCGGCGGCATCGGCACCGCCATCGAACCCCCCGTGCAATGGCCTGGCGCGGGCGCGGAACAGCGTCGCCGCGGCGCCCAGCGCCAGGGCCGCGCCGACGGCCGACAGCACCAGCCCGTACGGCACCACGTCGCCAGTGCGGCCGCTGCTGCCATGGACCATTGAATTGGCCAGCGCCACGGCCATCGCGCCCATGAACATCAGCAGGTGCGCCCAGCCGCGTCCGGCCCGCCGCAGTGCCGCATTGGTGATGAACTCGATCAGGAGCACCATGGCCGCCAATGTGCCCAGCCCGAATCCCGCCGCAATCAGCCATTCGGAGAAATGCAGCCAACCCGGATCTCCGGTGGCGGCATGGACGGCGTCGGTGCACAGCGCGCCGACGAAGAGCACGACGGGAACCGGGAACAGCAACAGGTAGATGCGGCTCAGCGCGAGTTGCTCGCTGCTGTGCGCCGCCTGGGTCGTGATGGCCAGCATGGTCAGTCTCCGCAAGGTTTTCACTGCCCGGCGCGCCAGGCACCGTGGCCAGCGCCGCCGGGCGGCGCGCGGCACAACCTAGCCTGCGCGCGCATCGGCCCCGGGGACATTGAAGTACAGCACCATGCGCTGAGGCCCGCCCGCGCCGATGGAAGCAGTGCGGCGCACCGTCTGTCCGTCGTGGCTGGCCTCCACGGTGTAGCGCCCGCGCGGCAGGTCGATCATCAGCCACGGCCCGTCCAGCTCGCGGTCGAACACGGTGCGCTGCTGCTCGTCGGTCACGCGCACGCGCACTTCGGCGAGATAGGCCCCTGATCCGCGCGCGGCGGTCACGGCCCACAGGCTGTAGCGGCCGCGGTCCGCCCGCAGCGCCTGCTGTTCGCTGTTGCCGACCCCGCCGCTGACGTAGGGATGACCGGCCACGCTGGTGCCGGTGGTGGCCGCGCCTGCCGCCGCGGCGGCACACAGGCCCGCCGCGGCGCAGACAGATTGCAGGTACTTCATCGTCGTCATCGTCTGGCTCCTTTCGTGCAGCTCAGCTTTTCGAGGCCGTGCCGCGGCGCCGGTTCCACGACAGGCACGCGTCGGTGATCAGGCACGGGAACGAAGCTTTACGCTCCCTGCCGCTTGACGCCGTGCAACGCGGAAACCCCCATTGCCGATGCCTGCGCCCTCAGCACGCTCAGGCTCCCGTCCGTTTCCAGCACGACGGCGGCAACCTGATCGATCGCCGCGCACCCGTCCGCCCTGATCGCCGCCCAAACCTCGTCTTCCGTCATCCGTTCGCGCTTGAGCGCCGTCGCCAGGAACCGCCCTTCGAAGACAAGCAGCGCAGGCTCCGACTTCACCAGGCCGGCGACACGCAGCGACCGCACCGACAGCCACGTGATCCCGGCCTGCATGCCGATCAGGATCGCGAAGGCCAGGAGCCCTTCCAGCAGGGCAACGTCACGCGAGAGCAGGACCGTCGCCAGCGTCGAACCGAGCGCGACCGTCACGACAAGATCGAAGGCATTCAACTTCGACAAGGTTCTCTTGCCGGAAACCCGCAGCAGAAGAACCAGCCCGAGGTAGGCCAGTACACCCACGATGGCCACCCTTGCCAACCCGTCCCAGCTGTCGAAGAACATGACCGCCCTCCCCCGTTCGAAGCATCAGCGCAGGTGATGGCAACCGGCGGCAAGGATCGATCCCGCCGTGGCACACCACGCGTGGTCATGCCGCCGCCAGAAGGCACGGCCTCGTTCAGTACAGGCCGGCGCATCCCCGCGCATCCGTGACGCAGGTCCGCGGCCGCCCATCCCGGCAGGCGGAAATGGCCGCGTCTTTCGAACGCCAGGCCTTCCCTCCTTGGTGGATGCCTTCCGCGTTCGAGCGACGGGCCACCGCGGGTGATCGCCGCGTTTCGGGCTGCAAGGCCGGCCATTTGGCACGCCCGCCGACCACAGCGGCTTGCACCCACGATCCGGCGGCGCGCCTGCCGTGCCCGCCGCGCCATGCCAGGGCCCCCGTTTGCTCCGCCCCGGCATGACGACGCTTTGAAGGAGTTCGACATGAATCTGCCCTCCATGACCCTGGGTGCACCGGCCCTTGCCGCGCTGGCGCTGATGGCCGCCTGTGCGCAGCCGCAGCTGATGCCCGCCGAGCGCGCGCAGCTGGTGCCCGGCCAGCCGCTGGCGGCGGTCACGCAGAACGCGGGCGTGCGCATGACGGTCCAGGCCGGCGCCTGGTCAGGCTATCCCGACGACCTGTCGAGCGAGCTGACGCCGCTGCTGGTGACGATCGACAACCGCAGCGACCAGCCGGTGCGCGTGCGCTACGAGGACTTCTCGATCGCCACCGGCCGCGGCACGCACTACACCCCGCTGCCGCCGCTGCGCATCCAGGGCAGCGTGACGCAGACCGCCGACACGCCGGTGACAGTCCACCCGCGCTTCACGCATTCGCGCTTCTACCTGGCGCCCTGGTACGTGCGGCACTACCCCGGGCTGCCGCACTGGGCCCACCCGTGGACCTACAGCCCCGTGTACTACGACACCTACTACCCGCGCTGGACGGTGCGGCTGCCGACGCGGGACATGCTGGAAATGGCGATTCCCGAAGGGGTGATCGAGGCCGGCGGCAGCGTGTCGGGCTTTCTGTACTTCCCGGATCTCGACAGCCGCGTGCGGCAGGTCGACTTCCAGGCCCAGCTGATCCAGGGCCGGGACGGCCAGCGCATGGGTGCGTTGCAGCTGCCGTTCGTCGTGCGCTGACGCTGCCTTGCCCCCAGACAACGGGTCAACGACATTCGAGAAACCTAGCGCACGATGGACACGTCAACCTTGCGGCAATCCTGACAAGGCGGGAGAAGTGGAATGAACATTGGCTTTCGGATCGGCCGCCTGGCCGGCGTCGACATCGCGCTGGACTGGAGCCTGCTGATCGTCTTCGCACTGGTCACCTCCGGCCTGGCACTCGGCGTATTTCCGGCCTGGCATCCGCAATGGGGCGCGGTCACGCACTGGCTCACCGCGCTGGCCGCCGCCGCGCTGCTGGTGGTTTCGGTGCTGGTGCACGAGTTGTCGCATGCGCTGGTCGGGGTTGCCCTGGGGGTGCGGGTGAAGCGCATCACGCTGTTCGTCTTCGGCGGCGTGGCTCAGCTCGAACACGAGCCGCGCCGTTGGAAAGACGAGTTCTGGATGGCGATCGTCGGTCCGCTGACCAGCCTGGTGATCGGCGCGGCCTGCACGTTCATCGGCGCCGCGATGGCACTCGCCGGGGGGGCCGCTCCGGAAGACCCCGCCGCGACGCTCGCGGCCGCGGGGCCGGCGGCCACGGTGATCCTGTGGCTCGGGCCGGTCAACATCGTTCTGGCGCTGTTCAACCTGGTGCCGGGCTTCCCGCTCGATGGCGGCCGCGTGCTGCGCGCGCTGCTGTGGGGCGCCACCGGCAACGTGGTGCGCGCCACGCGCTGGGCGGCGGGCCTGGGCCGCGCCTTCGGCCTGCTGCTGATCGCCATGGGCGTCGGCATGGCCTTCGGGCTCTGGGTGCCGGTGTTCGGCACCGGCGTGCTGCCCGGGATGTGGCTGGCGCTGATCGGCTGGTTCCTGCACAACGCGGCGCTGCTCAGCTACCGCCAGTTGCTCGCGCAGCGCGCGCTGGAGGGCGTGCCGGTGTCGCAGCTGATGCGGGCCGACGTCGACAGCGTGACGCCCGACACCAGCGTGACTGCGCTCATCGACGAACACCTGCTGGCATCCGACCAGCGCAGCTTTCCAGTGCTGGACGGCGGCAGGCTGGTCGGCCTGGTGGGGCTGCCCGACGTGCAGCGGGTGCCGGTGGCCGAACGCGCGCTGCGCCGCGTCGGCGAGATCATGAAGCCAGCCAGCGAGCTGCTGGTGGCCGAGCCGGCGCAAGACGCGGCCGACGTGGCCGGCGCCATCGCCGGGCGTGGCACCGCCACGCCCCTGCCGGTGCCCGTGGTCTCCGACGGCCGCCTGCACGGCCTGTTGCGGCTGGAGGACATCGACAAGTGGCTCGCGCTGCGCGGCAGCACCGCCGTGGCCTGATGGCGACCTGGCGGTGGGCTGAAGGCCGGCGGGTGGCAGCGCGCCGGCACAGTGCCTTCTAGGACTTCGGCACCTCGTCGCGGCGGCATTGCAGGCGAAGGACGCGGCCACTCCAGTCGACCTCGCTCGCCAGCGCCGGCGCCACGCGCACGTGCCCGCCCGGCCACCAGGGCTTGGCGTCGACGACGAGATGCCGCACCGCCCAGCTGCGGCCATCCACCAGCAGGTCGTCGAGCGTGCCGACGCGGCCGTCGCGCGCATCGACGTGGTAGCCGATGATCTCGCGCGCGCTGCGCAAGTGGCTTCGCTGCGCCTCCTGCTCGGCCTGCATGGCCAGCTCCTGCACCTCGGTGGGCGGCTCGGCATTCGCCGGCCCGCTGCCCAGCGGCGGCCGCACCAGCCCCGGCGCCACGCCCGGCACCATGCCGTGGCGGATGGAAGGCAGCATGCCGGCGCCCCACAGCGAAGGCCCGCTCCAGTAGGTGTCGTAGCCGTAGTGCAATGAATGGGCGATCTCGTACTGCCGCGACACCGGCTTCTCGGTGTCCACGTCGGGGCTGCGCTCCACCTGCTCGCGCGTCAGGGCCACCGGCAGCGGCCCCACGGCCAGGGCCTCGGCCACCACGCTGGCCGGAGACAGCAGCACGCGCCTCGAGGCCAGCCAGCTGCCGGTGTCGACGACCAGGTAGCGCACGGCCCACTGCGCATCGTCGACGAAGAGGTCCACGATGCGGCCGACCTCGCCATCGGTAGCGGAAACGGTGCGGCCGATCAATTCACTGGCCGGTTGGTTCTGCATGTCTGCTCCTTCGGGCGTCTGGCGCCACGGTTCGCGCCACGGTTCGCGCCACGGTTCGCGCCACGGTTCGCGCCGCGGCGTGCGCCACGGCCACGCGAGACGCGGCAAGCTCCGTACCGGCGGCGCAGGAAGCGGACGCACGGCGGCATCCGCCGAACCAGCGGCCTGACCCTGCGCCCACCGGCTGCCGCAGTGCCCGATCGGGAAGGCCTGCATGCCGGCGAGCGCCACAGCGGCAACCCGTTCGGACCCTCTTTCCGCCCACGTCTTGTGCGCCGCCCCCAGCGTGAGACGCAGATGCGCGCCGCGACCGCGGCGGCACGCGCACCTCCACACCCTTGACGGTTCCTTGGTGGCCCGCGGAGTGCCGCCGGACCGCCGCGCGCCGGCGCTCCGGCCTCGGCCACTTCGCCCACGGCGAAGTGCTCACCCGCATCGCCACCGCCAACGTGGCCGCCGCGGTGACGGTGATGGTGCCCGATTCGCTCGGCCCGGCCGAGCTTCTGATGCGTTATGGCACTGCCGCACAGAAGCAGCACCACCTGCCCCGCCTGGCCGATGGCCGCGAGCTGCCCTGCTTCGCCCTGACCTCGCCCTACGCCGGGTCCGATGCCGCGTCGATCCCCGACACCGGCACGCTCACCGAGCGCGAGGCCGGCGGCCGCCGGCAGCGCGGCTTCAGCGTGCGCTTCGACAAGCGCTACATCACGCTGGCCCCGGTCGCCAACCTGGTGGGCCTGGCCTTCCAGGCGGTGGACCCGGCACGGCCCGCGGGCCGGCAGCAGCTGGGCATCACCTGCGCGCTGGTACCCGTGCCCACGCCCGGGCTGGACATCGGCCGGCGCCACCGGCCGATGGACTCCGCGTTCATGAACGGCCCGGTGCGCGGCGAGGACGTCTTCGTGCCCATGGACTGGGTCATCGGCGGCGAAGCCTGCGTGGGCCAGGGCTGGCGCATGCTGATGGAATGCCTGGCCGCGGGCCGCGCCATCTCGCTGCCGGCGCTGGGCGCCGCGCTGCAGCAGACCGCGCTGCTGGTGATGACCGGCTACGGCCGCGTGCGCGAGCAGTTTGGCCTGCCCATCGGTCGCTGGAGCTGGCCGCCGCCGAAGCGCGCGACTCCGCGGCCGCGCTGGCCGACCTGCGCGCGGCCCACCGGTTGATCCAGATGGACGACTTCGGCGCCGAAGAGCCGGCGTGACGCCCGGGCCGCGAACCGCCTGCACGGCCAGGCGCCCGGACAACATGCCCGGACAGCGCCCCCGTACCCCTACGCCGAGCGCCACCCGAGACATCGCCACCGCCACCCCGGCCTGCGGCGTGGTGTCCGGCATTGGCACCGGCGCCGCAATTCACGCGCCGGGCAGCGCGGCGGTGGCGGCGCGGCGCGCGGCGTGTCGGCCGGGCTCAGTTGCGGTCGGTGCGCGCAGCGCGCATGCCCGCGCCCGGCGCGTTGCTGCCCACGACGACATCGTTCTCCGCGCGCGGCTGGGTGCCGCGCGAGGTAGTGGAGTCGTTGGCTGCCGACGCCACCGTCATGCGCAGCTGCCGCGCCGCCTGCGGGGCGGTGGAAGGCGGACTGTCCAACACGGCCGCCGGGTTGGCGCGGCGTTCCGAGAGGGCGTAGAACGCCCGGTTCTCTTCCTCGTCGAACTGGATGTCGCTGACTCCGATGGTGGCGCCGGCGAACAGGCCTTCGGTGTCCGACCAGACGACCACGTCGCCCTTGCCGGCCGAGGCCTGCGCACGTGCGGACCAGTCGATGATCGAAAGGCCTGCGTTGGCATTGAGCGAGAAGTTGTTCTGCTGCCGGAAGCTGTCCACCGCCTGCTTCGTCATCAGCAGCATGGCCATCTGGCCGGCCGAGGCGCCGGCCTGCGCCCCCACGGTGATGCCGCCCACGTTGTAGAAGGCCGGGTTGCTCCACTGGTTGGTGCCGGTGCGCGCCAGCAGCACGCCTTCACCGCCCTTCACGCCCACGCCGAGCCCGGCGCGTGCGAAGTTGGGCAGCACGAACAGGCCTTGCGCCCGCTGCATCTGCTGGCGCAGGTCCGCGTCGGCCTGCATCTTGCGCACCACACGCTGCGCCTCCTGCAGCGTGTCGCGGGCTTCGCTGCGCTGGCCTGCGTGGGTGGCGGCGGCCTGCTGGGCCAGGGCGGCAGATGGCAACGCGAGCGTGCCAAGCGCCAACGGGGCCGCGAGCGCGAGCATCAGTGTCCGGGTTCCCATTCGGTTCATGACCTGACTCCTTTGTGTATGAATTGGATTGATCGGCGGCAACGCGCATGCCCGCATTCGGATCGGTGCCGCCACCCGCTTCTGCGGCAGACCCTTGCGCTCACCGCGGCAAATCCGCTTGCACGAATCCCGTTTGCGCTATCACCCCATCGCCCCCATTGCCGGTGGCTCGTCGTGGGTGGCCGGCGCCTTCAAATGGATGATGGACACCCGGCGGCCGCATGGGCGGCGAAGTTCACGACAAGCGCCAGGCGTTTGAATTGAAACCACATTGCGCGAACGGCTGTCGCAGATGCGCGATCCCTGTTTCCGGCAACTCGACCAGACCGGCCGGGAATTCCTCGCCGCCGCCCGCACGCGGGCAGGCTCGGCCCCTGCTGCTGAAAGCCCACGCCTCTGCGCAAGCCGGCGCATGCTGGTGGCGCTGGAAAGGCAGGTGGGCGAGGCGGTGCTGCGGGGAACGGGAGGCGGTGCCGGGCCGAGGGGGAACGTGGGGGTGGGTGAAGGGCGGGAAGTGGCTGTTCAGCAGCGGCTGCCGTCAGTCGCGGCTGTTTCTGCTGCGACCGAGCACCGACATCAAGCAGTCCTTCGACGTGTCCACGGCGGTGACGTCTAAGCCTTTGAGCGCCAGCGTACCGCCATCAAAGACCGTACTTGCGCTTCCGATTCTTGAAGGCAGGCTCGGTGCCCTCGAGAATTTCAACGACGATGGCCTTGATTACCGGCGACTCGATGCCGCCCGAGACGTAGTTGAACGTGTTGGTCGCCTTGTCGCAGGTCGCGCAGATGATTTGTTCTGCATCGCACACCACCGCCAAATTGGGGTTGTGTGTCACCATGATGACCTGGCGCCGCTGCTTGGCCGCCTTGATGCACTTGACCAGCACCTTGAAGATGGTCTGGTTGTCCAGGTTCTCCTCGGGCTGGTCGATGATGATCGGAATGTCGTCCTTGTCCACCAACAGGTAGAAGACCAGCAAGAGCAGGCCGCGCTCGCCCGGCGAAAGCTGGCTGATCTCTTGGCCGTCGAACGTGAGTGAATACCGCGGTTCGAGATAGCTCATGCCGTAGAGGTAGTCGAGGATGTCCTGGGGCTCTCCGCCTTTTCGGAGTTGGTCGGCGATCCTGGTCTCGCGGCCGCCGCCGGACTCACGCCGGTCGAAGTGCAGCATGTCGTCGATGGTCTCGAGGAAATTCAGCGTCGACTCCACGTCTCCGAAGTTGACCTCTTTGAGCAATCCACGCATGAGCTGGCCGCTTTCGTCAACGCCGGCAAAACTTCCGCGCGCCTGCCGATTGATTCGAGGAAAGAATTGGTCTTGGAAGTCCGACTCTTCGATCCGCACCGCAAAATCCAGCGGTAGGTGCATGTCCATCTGCGCGGCGGATTTGACGAATTCCTGCACCGGCCCATACAGGCGGCGGTATTCCTCGACCGTCTTGCCCAGTTGCTCGTGGACCGTCTTGGCCAGTTCCACGCGGCGCGCCCGCAGCTCCGCCAGCTTGACGGGCAGGGCGGCCAGCGACTCAATCTCAGCTTTGAACCATTCAATGGACTGCGGCTTGTCCTTGCTGCCGGTGAGCTCCGCTTGGGCGCGCTCCCACTTGGCGACCTGATCCTTGAAGATGATGAACAGGCGCTGCTTCTCGCCGAGCTTGCTCTTGATGTCAGCCATCGCCGCCTCGGCCGCCTCGCGCCGCTTGGACAGGCCTGTGAGTTCTTGATTGGCGAGGGCCGCGTCGATGGACGCGATGGATTCCTTGGTTGTCTTGCCGAGCGCGTCAATCCGCGACGTGTCGATCCTCAGCTCGACCACCTCGGACGCCTCTACGGCCGCGCCAGCTTCGGCGAGCATGGGTGCCAACTCCGCGACGAACTGCTCGTAGGCCTTCTTGTGGTTCGCGATGGCTTGGACGATGCGGCTCAGCACGGCTTGCCGCTTCGCCTCGGCGGCCTTCTTGTCGCGGAGAAGCTTCTCTTCATTGCCCAGCTTTTTGAGCTCGTCTTCAAGGGCTTGAATCTTCTCGGTGGCCGCCTTCGACTCCTCCTGGGCCGCTTCCGACGCCGTGGGGTCTTCCACCTGGGCGGGCTTAGATGCCACCAGGGCGTTGAATTCAGCGACCTTGGCATCGAGCTGCTCTTGCAGCGACTGTTTGAATTCCGGCGTCAGCCTACGCTCGGTCTGCAGAATCTCCGCATTGGCCTTGGAGATTTCCTTGACGACCTGCTCGCGCGCGCTGTCGATCTCCGCGACCTTGAAGTCGAGCAACTCGTCCATGGACGTGTAGCCCAGCCGCGCATCTTCCGGAACGTGCGTGTAGATGATCTTGCGCAGCTCGGTGTCGAACGTCGCCGAGCCGCCGTCGCCGAGCTCGTTGCACAGCGTCTCGAGGTAGCTCTGTGGCAGATACTTCACCCGCTCGACGCTTGTCTCCGACGGGTCTTGGTCGAGCTGGCGCTCGGACTCGGTGCCGTCGTGCCAGCCGAGTGCGCCGAGGAAGTGCTGCGCGAGCTTATTCCTCGGGTTGCGAAACCGCGTGTCCTTGAGGAACGAAAAGCTCTTGAAGTTCTTGGTGTCACCGGCCAGCGCGGCGATGTCGGCCATCGCGCTCTTGCCGCTCCCCTTGTTGCCGATGATGGCGACCAAGTCATGGCTCAGCGGCATGTCCACGTTGAACCAAGGATCGGCCAGCGTGGAGCCGACCTTGCGGTTGATGCGGATACTGGAGGCGTATTTGGTGCGGTTGGCCTCGACCAGGAGCCGCTTGGGCGGCGTGTCGCCGATGAATACGCGGTCCTCGAATTCGGTGATGGCTTGGACGAGGCCGTCGAAGGTCGCGTCGGCCTTGATCCAGGTGAAGCAGTTGCCGACGCGGTCCTTGTCCTCCGACGCCCTCGGCGCGTGCGCGTCGGAGCAGTCGAGCAGCGTGGCCTTGACGTTGGACTCGGAGAGCTTCTTGCGCGCCGCGTGGTATTCCGCAGGGTTCGCGGCTGCGGTGAATACCAGATCGGCTTGGTTGATGATGTTGCGCTTCTCGGCGATGGATTGGTCGTCCCACTTGAGGTTGGCCCATTCGGTCTTACCGACGGCGACCAGAAACTTGCCGGCGAAGTAGGGTTTCTCCAGGGCAGCGACGACCTTCTCCAAGCTCACACAGAGGTTGTTGAAACCCTCCAGCAAATGAGACGCGTAGTCCGCCTTTTTCTCAGGCGGCGCTGAGTCGACGATCATCTTCCCAAGCTCAGCCAGGCTTTCTCGGGTGATCACGGCGTTCCACTTGCCCTTCAAGTCGCTTGAGTCCGGAATCAGTTGGTAGCTCGGAGTCAGCGCGTTGAGGAACTGCTGCTGGATGACCGCCGGGTCCATAGCGTCGAAGATGACGTGCAGGTTGATGCGGTTCCAGCCGGACTGTGAATAGGTGCCGTCCTTATCCTTCTTGACCACCCCGGCGAACTTGTCCAAACGCAGCTCAATGACCGGCAGCAGGAGATCGATGTTTTTGAGCCGGCCTTGTTCGAGCTTGGCCTTGCGCGCGCGCTCGTAGCCATCGATGAAGATGTAGTCGTTGATGCCTATGGCCTTGAACTCTGGTGGCAAGGCTTCAAGGTCCGTCAGGAAGGCTTCCCAGGCTTCGTCTTGGCTGGCGCCGGGGTAGTTGTGGACCAGCGACGACGGCGTGTGGACGTGCAAGTCCCACTTTTTCCAAGTCGAGCCGGCAGGATCATTTGTCATTCGATTCCCCTGAACTTTTGCCGATGCAGGCCGGAGCTACTTCCCGCTGCTGGTGTCTCATTTGGTTCTAGCCAGCAGGTGGGGAGCTTTTGACATCTCCGCGGATTGATCGGTACTCAGGGAATGTCGGGTGACGGCCGAAGCGGCCGCTCAGCCCCCGCCTGCGAATGACTCTGACCAGTCTGAAGCGGCCACCCATGCTCATCAGAATGGCGCACCAATACCGACCCACCCAAGTCATTCAATTCCCTCACTCCGAACACCTCCTCGGTATCCGCCGACGAATTGTTCCGCGCCCTCCAGCCACGAGGCTTCGGGTTTTCGAGCCACCGACCCACGTCAAGCGCGGGAATTGTTCGCTTGACGATCCTCGCGAGCAGCGCCAGATGCCAATCCTGCGCCGCGCCCACCCGGGCGCGCCGGTTGCCGCCCCGCCTTCATGCCTTCGCCGCGTCCATCTCCCCCCTCGCCCTGCCCCACCACCCCATGCGCCTGGCGGCGGATCCTCGGCGCCGCCCTGATCACCGTCGCCGCGGCGGCCGCGCAGGCCCAGGAACTGCGGCTGCCGTTCACTGGCCGCTGGTTCGTCCATCAAGGGGGCGACACGATCAACGTCAACCACCACATGGCGGTGCGGGCGCAGTGGTATGGGGTGGACTTCTCGAAGGTGGGCGGCGCGCAGGAGCGCGAGCTGTCCTTGCCCAGGCCGACGCGGTTGCAGGACTTCTTCTGCTGGGGCCAGCCGGTGCTGTCACCCGTCTCCGGCGCGGTGTCCGCCGCGGTGGGCAACCTGCCGGACAACCCGCTGGGCACCAGCGACAGGGAACGCCCCGCGGGCAATCACGTGGTGGTCTCCACGCCACTGGGGCGCCATGTCTTCGTCGCGCACCTGCAGCAGCGCAGCGTGCAGGTGGCGAAAGGCGACCAGGTGGCGGTCGGCCAGTTGCTGGGCCGCTGCGGCAACTCGGGCAACAGCGATTTCCCGCACGTGCATGTGCACGTGCAGGACTCGCTCGGTCCGCGCGCGACCGGGCTGAACCCGGTGTTCCACGGCATCGACGTCGAACTCACCGGCAAGCGGTTCCGCAACGTGAACTGGCCCTTGATCCGCGGCCTGTTCGTCACGGCGCGGTAGCTGGTCCAGGGCCCCGCTTCACGCCGCCCGCTTCGAACGGGCCGGGGCCTGCCTTTCACTGTCCCGCTTCACTGCCTGCCCTTGCGCCAGCGTGGACTGCAGGGCCAGGGCGGCCTGCCGACGACCGGGGTGATCGCGGCGGGCTGCTGCTCTCGGGTCGGCACGGATCCTTGCACTGCCCCCCGCGGGGCAGGCGTCGCGCCCGTCCGGTTCAGCCCCGCTCCGGCAGCGCCATCTGCAGCACCTCGGCCGGGTGCAGCACGCGGCGGCCGGTGGCCTGCACGATCTGCTCGCGGCAGCTGTAGCCGCTGGCGATGAGCAGGCGGTCCGCCGGCGCCTCGCGCACCGCGGGCAGCAGCACGCGCTCGGCGCAGCGCATGGACACCTCGTACTTGTGCGCCTCGAAGCCGAAGGAGCCGGCCATGCCGCAGCAGCCGCTGTCGGGCTCGCTCAGCTCCAGGCGCAGGCGCTGCAGCAGGGCATGGTCGGCCCCGGCGCCCAGCACGGTCTTGTGGTGGCAGTGCAGGTGCAGCAGCGCCGGGCGGTCCAGCGGGCGCAGTTCCAGGTGGGGCGCGTGCTGCTGCAGGAAGTCGCCCAGCAGGAAGCACTGCTGCCGCAGGCGCCGCGCCTGTTCCTCGCGCGGCAGCATCATCGGCAGCTCTTCCTTGAACACCGATTGGCAGGCCGGCTCCAGCACCACGATGGGCGTGCCGGCGCGCAGCTCGTCCTGCAGCCCGTCCAGCGTGCGGCGCAAGTAGGCACGGGCTTCGTCCAGGTATCCAAACTCGTAAAGTGGGCGGCCACAGCACAGCCGCCGGCGCGGCAGCCGCACCTGGAACCCGGCGCGCGCCAGCACCGCGGCGGCAGCCTGCGCCACCTGGGGGTGGAAATGGTCGTTGAAGGTGTCGGGCCACAGCAGCACCTCGCCGCGGCCGGCGCCGGGGCCCGTCGCCGGCGGGCGCCCGCCGTTCATCGCCATGAACTGGCGGCGGAAGCTGCGTGGCGCAAAGGCGGGCAGCCGCCGCTGCGGCGCAATGCCGGCCACGCGCTTGATCAGCCCAGCGAAGGGCTGGTGCTGCGAGAAGGCGTTGGCCAGCCACGGCGCGTGGCCGGCCAGCGCGCTCCAGCGGTCGATGAAGCCGAAGGCGTGCGCGCTGATGGGCCGGTGGTGGCGCTCGTGGTAGTGCGCCAGGAACTCGGCCTTGTAGGCGGCCATGTCCACTTTCACGGGGCATTCGTGCTTGCAGGCCTTGCACGACAGGCACAGGTCCAGCGCCTCCTTCACCGCTTCTTCCTGCCAGCCGGCCTTCAGCACGCCGCCGTCGCGTTCGCCGTTGAGCATCTCGAACAGCAGGTGGGCGCGGCCGCGGGTGCTGTGCTGTTCTTCCCCGGTGGCCATGTAGCTCGGGCACATGGTGCCGTCGCGCTTGCGGCATTCGCCCACGCCCACGCAGCGCAGCGTGGTGCGGCCGAAGTCGCCCTGGTCGGCGGCGAAGAACATGCGCGTGGCCACCGGTTTCGGCTGATAGTCGGTCCCCAGGCGCAGGTTCTGGTCGGCGCGGTAGGCATGCACCACCTTGCCGGGGTTCATGCGCTGCCCGGGGTCCCAGATGGCCTTGAACTCCTCGAAGGCGCGCACCAGGTCCGGGCCGAACATGATGGGCAGCAGCTCGGCCTTGGACTGGCCGTCGCCATGCTCGCCGGAGATGGAGCCGCCCATGGAAGCGACCAGCTGCGCCGCTTCGCGGATGAAGCGGCGGTAGGTGTCGATGCCGGGCTGGGTCTCCAGGTCGAAGTCGATGCGGGTGTGCACGCAGCCCTGGCCGAAGTGGCCGTACAGGTCGCCGTGGTAGCCGTAGCGCTCCAGCAGTGCGCGCAGGCGGCGCAGGTACTCGCCCAGCTTGTCGGGCGGCACGCTGGAGTCTTCCCAGCCCTCCCAGGTGAGGGGCTGCCCGGGCACGTGCGCGGTGGCGCCCAGGCCGGATTCGCGCACCTTCCACACGTGCTGCTCGTCGTCCGGCCGGGCCATCAGCTTCATGGCCGGGGGCTTGTCCGCGCGGCGCAGGCGGCGCATCAGCGCGTGGGCCTGCGCATCGGCATGTTCCTGGCTGTCGCCGCCGAACTCCACCAGCAGCCAGCCGCGGCCGGGCGGCAGAAGATCCGCGTACTTTGCGTGCAAGCCGGCGCGCTTCATGTCCTGCACCAGGCGGTCGTCGATGCCTTCCAGCGCGATGGGGCCGGCCTGCATCACCTCGGGCACGTGGTCGCCGGCTTCGTACACGCTGGCGTAGCCCAGCACCAGCAGCGTGGTGCACGGCGGCTGGGGCAGCAGGCGCAGCGTGGCTTCCAGCACCACCACGCAGGTGCCTTCGCTGCCCACCAGGGCCCGGGCCAGGTCGAAACCGCGTTCGGGCAGCAGCCACGACAGGTTGTAGCCGGAGACGCGGCGCGGAAGGTCGGGGTAGCGGCGCCGCACCTCGGGCGCGCACCGCTGCGCCAGGGCGTGCAGGCGCTCGCCGATCTCGGCCGCGCGTCCGCCCTGGGCGCGCAGGCGCCGCAGGTCGTCGCCGCCGCCCAGGGTGAGGCGCAGGCCGTCGTAGGTGAGCACGTCCAGCGCGATGACGTTGTGCACCGTCTCGCCGCCCATCACCGAATGCGGCCCGCAGGAGTTGTTGCCGATCATGCCGCCCAGGGTGTTGTGGTTGTGGGTGGCGGGATCGGGCGCGAAGGTGAGGCCGTGGCGGCCGGCTTCGGTGCGCAGCTCGTCCAGCACGCATCCGGGCTGCACGCGCGCGGTGTGGGCTTCGGTGTCGATGTGCAGCACGCGGTTCATGTACTTGGAGAAGTCGATCACCACCGCCACGTTGCAGCACTGCCCGCACAGGCTGGTGCCGCCGCCGCGCGGCAGCACCGGCGCGCCGTGCTCGCGGCAGGCGGCCAGCGTGGCCACCACGTCGTCCACGTCGCGCGGGATCACCACGCCGATGGGCACCTGGCGGTAGTTCGAGGCATCGGTGGCGTACAGCGCGCGGCTGCCGTCATCGAAGCGCACCTCGCCTTTCACGCGCTGGCGCAGGGTGTGCTGCAGCGCCTTCGCGTCGACGGCAGGCGGGGCGGCAGTGGCGGTCGTCATGCGGTCGCGTCCGGTCCGCGGGTCACGACTTGCGGGTGGCGATCTGGTCCCACACCTCGCGCATGCTGGCCATCACGATGCCGCGCGCGTCGGGGTCGCCGTGCAGCAGGGCCTTGGCGTAGTTCGTCGCCTGCTGGCGCGTCACGTGCGGGGGCAGCGGCGGCACGTCGGCATCGGTGACCATCTCGATCAGCACCGGCCGGTCGGCCGACAGGGCCCGCTCCCAGGCGCCGGCGATCTCTTCCGGACGGTCGACGCGGATGCCGTGCAGGCCCAGCAGGCGCGCGTAGTCGGCATACGGGAAGGCCGGCAGGTCCTGCGAATCGCTGAACTTGGGCTCACCCGCGCTCACGCGCTGCTCCCAGCTGACCATGTTCAGGTCGGCGTTGTTCAGCACCATCACCACCAGCCGCGGGTCGCGCCACTGCTTCCAGTGGTGGGCGATGGTGATGAGGCCGTTGATGCCCAGCATCTGCATGGCGCCGTCACCCAGCAGCGCGATCACCGGCCGGTCGGGGTGGCACATCTTGGCCGCGGTGGCATAGGGCACCGCGGGGCCCATGGTGGCCAGGCCGCCGCTTAGCGAACCCATCATGCCGCGCCGCGCCTTCAGGTCGCGCGCATACCAGGCGGCCGCGGTGCCGGAGTCGCAGGTGAGGATGGCGTTGTCGGGCAGCCGGGGCGACAGTTCCCAGAACACCCGCTGCGGGTTGATGGGCTTGGCCGCGTTCATCGCGCGTTTTTCCAGCACGGTCCACCACTGGCGCACGCCGGCTTCGATCTGCTCGCGCCAACTCCGGTCTTCCTGCCGCTTCAGCAGCGGCAGCAGCGCCTGCAGCGTGCGCTGGCTGTCACCCACCAGGTTCACCTCCATCGGGTAGCGCAGTGACAGCTTGCGGCCGTCGCGGTCGATCTGCACGCCGCGCGCCTGGCCTTCCTCGGGCAGGAACTCGCTGTACGGGAACGACGAGCCCACCATCAGCAGCGTGTCGCAGCCGGTCATCAGCTCCCAGCTGGGCACGGTGCCCAGCAGGCCGATCGATCCGGTGACGAAGGGCAGCTCGTCGGGCACCGCGAACTTGCCCAGCAGCGCCTTGGCGATGCCGGCGCCCAGCTGCTCGGCCACGGCGATCAGCTCGTCGGTGGCGTGCAGCGCGCCGGCGCCGGCCAGGATGGCCACCTTGCGCCCGGCGTTCAGCACCTCCGCCGCGGCCAGCAGGTCGTCCTGCGACGGCGTGGCGGGCTTGAAGGTGACGCCGATGCCGGAATGCACCGTGCCGTGCTCGCGCGGGGGCTGTTCCACCGCCTCCATCTCCTGCAGGTCGTTGGGCACGATCAGGCAGGTGACGGTGCGGCGGTCGCGCGCGATGCGCACCGCCCGGTCCACCAGGTGCCGCACCTGCGCGGGCACGGTGGCCATGTGCACGTATTCGTGGGCCACGTCCTTGAACAGGCTCACCAGGTCCACCTCCTGCTGGTAGTCGCCGCCCAGCGCCGCGCGCGCCTGCTGCCCGACGATGGCCAGCACCGGCTGGTGATCAGCCTTGGCGTCGTACAGGCCGTTCAGCAGGTGGATGGCGCCGGGACCCGAGGTGGCCATGCACACGCCCACCTCGCCGCTGAACTTGGCATGCGCGGTGGCCATGAAGGCCGCCAGTTCCTCGTGCCGGGCCTGGATGAACTGCATCCGGTCGCCCATGCGGTCGAAGGCGCCCATCAGGCCGTTGATGCCGTCGCCCGGGTAGCCGTAGATGCGGCGGATGCCCCAGGCCTCGAGCCGCTGCAGCAGCTGATCACTCACCGTCGTCCTGGCCATGTCTTTCTCCTTGGGTGTTCGGCGGTGGCTGCGATGCAGCGGCGCCGGCGTCGAAGGGCGCCTGTCAGGCGGGTGAGTCCGGGCCTTCCGGGCCGGCCTCCATGCGGATGAGGGCCAGCCCGCTGGCCGGGTCGTGCCGGCGCGCCAGGTACGAGGGCGAGTCCACCATCAGCACCTCCAGCGTCGGTCGCACGTGCCCCGACAGCAGGTGGCCGCCCACCGTGCTGCCGTCGCGACGCCCCAGCACCACGTGGGCATGCAGCTTGGGACGGCCATCGGCCAGGGCCACGTCGCCGATCAGCGACAGCACCTCCACCTGCTCGTCCACGGAAATGCGCTCGTAGTCCTTGCGCTGCCAGTCGAAGTAGCCGAGCACGGCCCGCTGCAACGCGCCGATGGCGGTGATGCGCGTGGCCGCCAAGCCGTGTTCCTGCGCAAAGCCTTCCAGCGCGGCCACCACCTCCTCGCCCGTCTGCAGCACCAGGGCGCAGGTGCGCTCGGGGGCCTCGTTGAGGATCTTCGCCTGCATGGGACGCTCCTTTCAGGGGTCATCGTCATGGCTGCGCGGGGTGTCCGGTCACACGCCCAGCACCAGGTCGAGCAGGTTGTTGTGGGGGTTGGCCACGCGGCCGTCGAGGATCTGCGCCACCTGCACGCCGGCGCGGCGGTAGTAGGCCTCGTTGGCCTCGCGGTCGATCATCAGGTTGGTGACGCCCACGCTGGCGCCGGCATAGGCGCCCTGGGTGTCCGACCACACCACCACGTCGCTGAGCTTGCCGCCGGAAGCCTGCCGCCGCCGCGACAGGTCGGCCACGGTCAGGCCGGCATCGGCGGTGAGCGAGAAGCGCCGGTCCGACCGCACCCGGTCGAGCGCGCGGTCGGTCATCAGCAGCAGCGCGATGCGGCCTGCCGCCACGCCGGCCTGCGCGCCCACGCTGACGCCGCCCAGGTTGTAGAAGACGGGGTCGCTCCAGCCATCGGCCTGGCGCGCCACCAGCACGCCCTGCCCGCCCTGGGCGCCGATGACCAGGCCGCCGCGCCCGTAGTCCGGCAGCAGCAGCACGGCCTTGGCCTGCCGCAGCAGCGCGGCGCTGCGGGCGTCGGCCTTCAGCTGCTGCACCATCTGCACGGCCTCGCTCACCGTCTCGCGGGCGTTCTGCAGTTCGTGGTCGGCATCGGTGCGGTTCTGCGCTGTGCGCGGCGCGGTGGCGCCGGGGGCGCGGGCCTGCATCGTGGCGTCGAGCCGGCGCGCCATGGCCAGGTGCTCGCGCAGTGTCGGCAGGGTGCGGCCCGCGTAGTCGCGCAGCATCGGCTCGGCCAGGGTCTTGGCGTGGTGCTCGAACAGGTCCACCGCCTTCTGGTGCGCCGCCACGCCGAAGTGGGCGACATAACGTTGGTCGAACGCGTCCGTGGCCGGCATGGCGCGCAGGTCGCGCAGCATGGTGGCGTCCTCGCTCTGCGGGCCTTCCGGCAGCGCAACGCGGTGCTGGCGCGCCAGGCCGCGCAGCATGGTGTTGTTGGGAATGTGGTCGTCCAGCATGCGCTGCGCGAACTGGCGCACCTGCGTGTCCTGGCTGCGCTGCAGCGCCAGGCGGGCGGCGGCGACCTCGGCCAGGCCGGCGGACGCGGCCTGCTGCACGAAACTGCGCCCGGCCTGCGTGACCATGCTGCGGCTGGTCGCCGGCGAGGGCATGGGCACCGGCGTGGTCTGCGTGGGTTGCGCCTGGCCCTGGGCCTGGCCCGTGGACGACGGCGCCTGGGCCGGCGCATCTGCCGGAGCAATGGCCATCAGCGCAGCGGCGGCCAGCGCCGTGGCAAGGGCTGCGGCGTGCGGTTGGTGGTGCTTCATGGTGGCAGCTTCTTTCATGCGGTGGAGGCCTCGGGGTGTGCGGCGGCAAGCCGTGTGCCCCCGGCCGGCGGCGGGCCGGCAGGGCACGCCCATTGCCGGCCGAATGCTGCGCGCCATCGGCGGACACCCAGCGGCCAAAGCGACCAGCAAGCTGGGCACCGGAGCGGACGTCAGCGGCAGGTCCGCCCGCTGCGTTGCAGCGCGCCGTTGCCTAACCCGCCGCTGACGCAGGCCTGACCGGCCATGCGGGTGGCGACACGCCGTTCACGCATGCGGCCGCTTGACGCCGCGCAACGCCGAAGCCCCGCTTGCCGGCGACCGCACCCGCAGCACGCTCAGGCTGCCGTCCGTTTCCAGGACGACGGCGACCACCTGCTCGGTCGCCATGCACCCGTCGGCCCGGATCGCCGCCCGGACCTCGTCTTCCGTCACCCGTTCGCGCTTCAGCGCTTCCACCAGGATCCGCCCTTCGAAGACCAGCAGCGCGGGTTCCGCCTTCACCAGGCCGGCGACACGCTGCGACCGCACCGACAACCACGTGATCGCGGCCTGCAGGGCGATGAGGATGGCGAATGCCAGCAGCCCTTCCAGCAGGGCGACATCACGCGAGAGCAGCACCGTGGCCAGCGTCGAACCGAGCGCGACCGTCACGACCAGATCGAAGGCGTTCAGCTTCGACAAAGTCCTCTTGCCCGAAATCCGCAGCAGCAGGACCAGCCCGATGTAGGCCAGCACGCCCACGATCACCACCCTTCCCAAGCCCTCCCAGCTGTCGAAGAACATGACCGCCCTCCACCGACATCAGCGCCCGTGATGGCACCCGCGGCAAGGATCGGTCCCGCCGTGGCAATGCCAGCCAGCCCCGGGGGCACGCGCGTTGCCGGACAGGGCGTGCACACGATGTCGGAGCGGTCATGCACATCCACCCACCCACCAGGATCGAACTGCCCGCCCCGGCCGCGGGCAGGCCGCCGCGCGGCAGCGGGGCCATGCGCCGGAACGGACGCATCGTCGTGGCCTGCTGTGCGCTGGGCGCCCTCATGGCCGCCTGCTCGCCGGAGCGCAGCGACGCGCCGCCCGCCGGCATGGCGCTGGGCCTGGCCGCGGCGCCGGCCGCGGCCACCGTGCCCGCCACCACCGGTGCGGCGGCACCCGACTTCACGGCCCTGGTGCGGCAGGTGGGACCCGCGGTGGTGAACGTGACGACCAGCAGCCGCGCGCCGTCCCTCGCCTCGGGCAGGCCGCAGTGGCCGGGCCGGCCGCCCGGGCCCATGCCGGACGACCCGCTGTTCGAGTTCTTCCGCCGCATGCTGCCGCCCGAGGCCTTCGGACCGGGCGGACCGGGCGAACGCGGCGAGCGCCAGTTCCGCCGCCAGGGCATCGGCTCGGGCTTCATCATCGAAGCCGAGGGCTACGTGCTGACCAACGCGCACGTGGTGGCCGATGCCGACGAGGTGCTGGTGCGCCTGGCCGACAGCAAGCGCTCGTACAAGGCCAAGGTGGTGGGCAGCGACCGCCAGACGGACATCGCGCTGCTGAAGGTCGAGGCGCGCGGGCTGCCGGTGGTGACGCTGGGCGATTCGCAGCAGCTGCAGGCCGGCGAATGGGTGGCGGCCATCGGCTCGCCCTTCGGCTTCGCCAACACCATCACCGCCGGCATCGTCAGCGCCACGCAGCGCTCGCTGCCGGACGAGACCTACGTGCCCTTCATCCAGACCGACGTGGCGGTGAACCCCGGCAATTCCGGCGGTCCGCTGCTGAACCTGCGCGGCCAGGTGGTGGGCATCAATTCGCAGATCTACAGCCGCACGGGCGGCTACATGGGCGTCTCGTTCGCGATCCCGATCGGCATGGCGATGGACGTGGCGCGCCAGCTGCGCGAGCACGGCCGCGTGACGCGCGGCCGGCTCGGCGTGGGCATCCAGGAGGTGAGCGAGGACCTGGCGCGCTCCTTCGGGCTGGACTCGGCGCGCGGTGCGCTGATCACCTCGGTGGAGCCGGGCAGCCCGGCGCAGCGCGCCGGCCTGCAGGTGGGCGACATCGTCACCGGCTTCAACGGCGAGGCCGTCGGCGGCCTGGAAGAGCTGCCGCGCAAGGTGGCGCGCACGGCACCCGGCACCCGGGCCAGCCTCGAGGTGTGGCGCGAAGGCGCCAGCCGCACGCTGTCGGTGACGGTGGGCGAGCAGCAGGCGGCGGGCGGTGGGCGCCAGGCCCCCGGCGGCGCCGGGCCGCAGGCCCCCGCCAGCAACCGGCTGGGCCTGGCGTTGGCCGAACTGCCGGCCCCGCGCCGGCGCGAGCTGGGCATCGACTTCGGGCTGGTGGTCCAGGGCGTGCAGGGCGTGAATGCCGACGCGCCGCTGCAGCGCGGCGACGTGATCGTGGCCATCAACCGGCAGCGCTTCTCCAGCCTGGCGGAATTCAACCGCCTGGTGGCCGGGCTGCCCGCGGGCGGCAGCGTGGCGCTGCTGGTGCGGCGGGGGGAAGCAAGCCTGTACGTGCCGCTGCAGGTGGGGCCGGCCTAGCGGCCCCCGCGGCGTCAGCCGCTACGCCTTCGGCACCTCGTCGCGCCTGCATTGCAGGCGAAGGACGCGGCCGCTCCAGTCGACGTCCTTGGCCAGCGCGGGCGCCACGCGCACGTGGCCGCCCGGCCACCAGGGCTTGGTGTCGACGACGAACTGCCGCACCGCCCAGCTGCGGCCATCCACCTCCAGGTCGTCGAGGGTGCCGACGCGGCCATCGCTCGCATCGACGTGGTAGCCGATGATCTCGCTGGCGCTGCGCAGGTGGCTGCGCTGCGCCTCCTGCTCGGCCTGCCTGGCCAGTTGCTGCGCCTCGGAAGGCGGCTCGGGATGCTCCGGCCCGCTGCCCAGCGGCGGCCGCACCAGACCCGGCAGCACGCCCGGCACCACGCCGTGGCGGATGGAAGGCAGCATGGAGGCGCCCCACAGCGAAGGCCCGCCCCAGTAGGTGTCGTAGCCGTAGTGCAGCGAATGGGCGATCTCGTACTGCCGCGACACCGGCTTCTGCGTGTCCACGTCGGGGCTGCGCTCCACCTGCTCGCGCGTCAGGGCCACCGGCAGCGGGCCCACGGCCGGGGCCTCGGCCACCAGGTTGGCCGGCGACAGCAGCACCCGGCGCGAGGCCAGCCAGGTGCCGGTGTCGACGACCAGGTAGCGCACCGCCCAGTGCTCGTCATCGATGAACAGGTCCACGATGCGGCCGACCTCGCCGTCGGTGGCGGAGGCGGTGCGGCCGATCAGTTCGCTGGCCAGGTGCTTCCGCATGTCTTCTCCTTCGCGCGCTACTGCGCCACGGTTCGCGGCGCGACGTGCGCCACGCCCACGCACGCGCGGCAAGCCCCGTTCCGCCGGTGCGGGGAAACCGACGAACGGTCCCATCCGATGCATTAACGGATTAATGGCGCGTCCGTCGGCCGGCGGCGACCGATCGGGAAAGCCTGCATACCTGCGTGGCCAGCAGCGGCAATCCGTTCGGAGCTTTTTTCAGGCTGACGCCGGTCTGCCGCCCGCGTGCGGTGCCTGTGTGTTCGTGGGGGAAGGAACGCGCCTTGCAGATCGGCGGCATGGCCGCCACCCGTCACACCCGCAACGGACCATCCCATGCATCAGGTGCGGCGCCGCACGGCGGCGCAGGCGCCCGGCGAACCGCGTGGGCGCTGTGCATCCCGGCGCTGCTCGTCACCGCGCTCATCACCGCATCCACGGCCGCGCCGGCACAGCCCACCGACGCACCACCCCTGCCGGTTCCCCCACGGACCCTGGTGGTGCCCGGCAGCTTCCCCATCGACGACAAGCTGGCGCGCGGCTGCTGGGTGCGGCTGTACGACGGCATCGACTTCAAGGGCCGCGAACTGGTGCTGGCCGGCCCGCTGGCGCTGCCCCGGCTGGACGCGGTGAGCGCGCATTGGCGCGACTGGGACAGCGCCGTGGCCGGGCCGCGCGCGGTGCTCAGCGCCTACACCGGCGTCGGATTCGAAGGCCACGGCGCCACCGTGCAGCCCGGCGAGCGGGTCAAGGACATGACGCTGCGCACGGGACGCGGCGAAGACATCGAGTCGCTGCGCGTGGACTGCGTGCCGCGCTGAATCCCATCCCCACCGGCCGGCGGCAGCGCCGGCATCGCCCATCCGAAGGAGAGAAGCAATGAACCGACACGACCGATCTGCGAATCAGCGCCCCGCCCGCCTGGGCCGTGCCGTGCTGGCCGCCGCCTGCACGGTGGCCGCGGCCTGCGCCGGGGCGGCGGACAACCGCGGCACGGGTACCATGGCCAACAGCACCGGCAACCCCACAGGCAATGCGAATGCGGCCGGCTCGCAGTACGCGCAGAGCGCCCAGAACACACAGAACACGCGCAACACCGGCACGAACACCACGGCAACGGGCACCGCATCCGGCACCGCGGGCAGCACCACGTCAGGCACCGCGGCGAACCAGCGCAGCAACCCCACGCTGCCGGTGACGGCGGTGCTGGTGCTGCTGCCCGCCGCGCAGGGGGCGGACCCGAACCTGGGCAACGGCTGCTGGGTCCGTTTCTACGACAACCAGAATTTCCGCGGCGAGTCACTGACCCTGGTGGGCCCGGTGGACATGGCCAACATGGACGCCCCCGGCGATGCCTGGCAGGACTGGGACAGCGCCATCGTCGGACCCAAGGCGCGCGTGACCACCTACGACAACGAGAACTTCAACGACCGCACCGCCACACTGAACCCCGGCGCCCGCATTCCCGACCTGCGCGACCGCAAGCTCGGCTGGTTCGAGGAAGTGAAGTCAGCGCGCGTCAGCTGCTCGGGCTGACCTCCGGCCATGGCTGACAAAGCCGCAGCCGCTGGCGCCCAGGTGGGCCTGCCCGAAGTTCAAGGCCGCCGCCGAGGCGGTGGTGCGCGAGGAGCACGGGCACATCCCCTTCCTGCTGCTGCACCTGGCCGGCGTGTACGACGAACGCGCCCCGCCGCCATGATGTTCGACCTCGCCCCCGGCACGCAGCTGCTGACGCGTCTTTTGCTTGTTGGCACCTCGCTGCGCATCCTGCACGAGCACGAGCGCGGCGTGGTGTTCCGGCTCGGCCGCATCTGGAAGGTGCGCGCCATCGGCCTGCTGGGCGGCCTCACCGCCGGCCATCGCCCGGCCAGGAAGGGCTGAAGGCAAGGACACCGAACCGCGTCGTCCGTCGGCTGCGATGGCCCCACTCCCCGCCCTGCTCGCCGTGGCCGCCTTCGTGGTGGTGCACCTTTTCATCGGCCGCATCGGACGCCTGTCCCGGGTGCCGCGCAGCCGCTGGCTGTCGGCGGCGGGCGGCGTGGCGGTGGCCTACGTCTTCCTGCACCTGCTGCCGGAGCTGCACCGCGGGCAGCGGGTGCTGGCACAGGCCTCGCCGGCGCTGGCCTTCGCGGAGCACCACGTCTATCTGGTGGCGCTGGGCGGCCTGACGGCGTTCTACGGCCTGGAGCGGCTGGCGGTCTCGTCGCGCCGGCGCCATGGCGGCGGCGCCCGCGCCGGCACCAGCGCGCCGGTGTTCTGGGTCCACGTGGGCGCCTTCGCCGTCTACAACGCCATCGTCGGCTACCTGCTGCTGCACCGCGACGATCCCGGCCTGCACGGGCTGGCGCTCTATGCCCTGGCCATGGGGCTGCACTTCGTCGTCGCCGACCACGGTCTGCGCGAGCACCACCACGAGCGCTACGACCAGGTGGGACGCTGGCTGCTGAGCGCCGCCGCCCTGCTGGGCTGGACGGCGGGCCTGGGCGGGCGGCTGGACGACGCGGTGCTCGCGGTACTGGTGGCCTTTCTCTCCGGCGCAGTCATCCTGAACGTGATGAAGGAAGAGCTGCCGGAAGAGCGCGAGAGCCGCTTCTCCGCCTTCCTGGCCGGCGCCGCGGGCTACACGGCCGTGCTGCTGGCGCCCGATGCGCTGGGCTGAGGGAGCCGCACGGCGGGCACCGCCGGCGGCACAGCCCCGCCAGCGCCGGCGCCGGGCGCGGTCCTTGCCGCCACCATCTTCGCGCGGCTGGACGACATCTCGCATGGCGACTTCGTGCGCGCCACCGAGGTGACCTGCCTCGGCACCGTCTGGGGCACCCTGGCCGCGCTGCGCTGCATGAAGCCGCGCGACCGCGGCACCATCGTCCAGGCCGGGTCGGCGCTGGCCGACCGCTCGATCCCGATGCAGGCGCCGTATTGCGCCGCCAAGGCGGCGGTGCGCGGCTTCACCGACGCGCTGCGAGCTGGTGCACGAGGCCAGCCGCGTGCGGGTGACGATGGTGCAGCGGGCCGCCTTCAACACGCCGCAGTTCGAATGGGGCCGCACGCGCATGCCAGGGCGCCCGCGGCCGATGGGCAGGATCTTCCAGCCCGAGATCGCTGTCCGCGCGGTGTACTGGGCGGCCACGCACGAACGGCGCGAGCCGTGGGTGGGCTGGCCGGCGGTGCAGGCCATCCTGGGCACGCGGGTGATGCCCGGCTTCCTGGACCGGCTGCTGGGCGCCCGCGCGGTGAAGGGCCAGCAGTCGAACGAGCCGCTGCCGCTCGACCGCCGCGACAACCTGTGGGCGCCCGTGCCGGGCGACCACGGTGCACACGGCCGCTTCGACCCGCAGGCCCACCTCCACAGCGCGCAGTTCCGGCTGGCCACGCACCGCGCCCCGGTGGTGGCCGCCGCGCTGCTGGCCGCCTGGCTCTCGTTCTGAGCGGCTGCGCCATGAACTGGGCCACCGCCTGGCGCCCGGCCGCGGCGCGCGGCGGCGCAGTGCTGGCGGCCCGCCGGCGCCGCCGCCGGGACCGGAACCGGGGCCCTGAACGCCCGCGCCCTCGCGCCGGGCGCCCCATTTCAGCCTTCGGCCTTCAGGCCCCGCCGGGCGCGGGTCCGGCCGCCAGGGTGCCGGACCGCGCGAGCAGCGAAGGCTCCAGCGCGCCGAGCGAGGCCACGCCGAGCAGGCCCAGGGCATCCAGCGCTTCCTGCTGCAGCATCCGCAGCGCCAGCGCCACGCCATCGGCGCCGCCGGCGCACAGGCCGTACAGCGGGGCCCGGCCCAGCATCACCGCGTCGGCCCCCAGCGCCAGGGCCTTCAGCAGGTCGGTGCCGCGCCGGACGCCGCCGGCCAGGTACAGCGCCGCGCGGCCGCCGGCGATGCGGCGCGCCTGGGGCAGCACGTCCAGCGGCGCCACGCTGCCGTCCAGCTGGCGGCCGCCGTGGCTGCTGAGCACGATGCCGTCGGCGCCGGCGTCCATCGACCGGCGCACGTCGTCGGGGTGCAGGATGCCTTTGATCAGCAAGGGCCTGCGCCAGCGCTGGCGGATGCGTTGCACCGTGCGCCAGGACAGCGAGGTGGGCTGGTGCGCGCGGACCCAGGACGCGCTGTCGAAGAAGCCGCGCTGGTCGCGCGGCAGGAAGTCGATCACGTTGCGGAACACCGGCATGCCGTGCGGCAGCATCGTCTGCGCCGCCCAGCGCGGGTGCAAGGCGGCGTCGAGTGCGGTGGCGAGCGTCGGCCGCGACGGGCCCGCGCGGGTGCGGGCGGACCATTCGCGGTGACCGAAGATCTGCGCGTTGGTGGTCAGCACCAGCGCCTCGCAGCCCGCCGCGTCCGCGCGCCGGAGCAGCTCCTGCCAGACCTCGTCGCCGCCGAAGACGTAGAGCTGCCACCAGTGGCGCAGGTCCTTCACGCGCGCCACGTCCTCCAGGCGGTCGTTGGACATCGTGCTCTGCACGAACGGCACGCCGCAGCGCGCCGCGCCTTCGGCCAGGACGATGTCCGCGCCGTGGCGGAACAGGCCGTTCAGGCCGGTGGGCGCCACCGCCAGCGGCAATGGGGCATCGCGCCCCAGCAGTTGCGTGTGCAGGCTGCGCCGCGACACGTCCACCAACTGGCGCGGCAGGAAGCGCCAGTCGGCGAACGCAGTGCGCTCGCGCGCGAGCGTGGTCTCGCCTTCGGCACCGCCCTCCAGGTACTCCAGCACGAAGCGCGGCAGGTGCCGGTGCGCCATGGCGCGCAGGTCATCCACCGCCACCGCACGCGACAGCCGGCGGCCACTGTAGTAGCACCGGCGCGGCGAGCCATCGAGCTGCGCCACCGAGGGGGGACCGTGCCAGGGGGCCATGCGGCGGTCACCGGCCCGGCAGTCCCATGCGCCGCAGGCCCCATTGATGCAGCCGCTGCGGCAGCAGCACGCTCACGCTCTTGGCCATGTCGGGATTCCTTGCTGTGGGCAGGCGGTGTGGGGTGCGCCGTCCGATTGCGGTGATGTGCCCGCCGACCCGGCAAGCGGTGTTCCGCGTCGCGCGGGGGCATCGCCCTGGCCGCCAAGCGCCACCGGGCCCGGCGATGGCGTGGCAAGGGCCCCGCGCCTGCCCTGACGGCCCCGTCCCCGGCTCAATTGCGGAAGTTCTGCGTCACCATCAGCCCGCGCACCCCGCCGTCGAGCACGCCCACGCCCAGGCGGCCGAAGGCGGGCCGCAGGATGTTGGCGCGGTGGCCGGGCGAGTCCATCAGGCCGTCGTGGGCCTGCTGCAGCGAGCGCGCCAGCGCCAGGTTCTCGCCGGCCGCCACGAAGCGCAGTTCGGCCGAGCGCATGCGCTCGAAGGGATCGCGCCCCTCGGGCGTGATGTGCGAGAAGTAGCCGCGGGCGAACATGTCGGCCGAATGCCGGCGCGCGACCTGCGTCAGGTCCGCATCCGACCGCAGGGGACGCAGCCCGGCGGCGGCGCGCTCGGCATTGACCAATTCGAGCATGCGCGCTTCCAGGTCCGGCCGCGGCCGCGGCTGCGCGACCTGGAAAGGCAGCTGGATGGTTTCGCGCGAGCCCGGCCGCACGGTGAGCCGGCCCAGCGTCGCGCGGGCGGCGGGATCGACGATCGGCGACAGCCTGGCTTCCAGCCACTGCGCCGGGCGCGACAGGCGCTGCGCCAGCGCGCTTTCCCGGGCCTGGAGGGTCAAGCCGTCGAACAGCGGCAAGGCCAGCAGCAAGGCCGCGACGATGGCGGCGTAGATCAGGCCGTTCGCGGCTCCCGGCAGCAGCCCCAGCACGCGGTTGGCGCGGTGCTGGTGGGCATGCGCCGGCAGCGCCGCCAGCAGGCGCCCCGCCAGCAGCCCCAGCACGACGCGCGCCACGAGGAAGCTGCCCAGGAAGGCCAGCGGCATCGCCCACACGCCGAAGCCCTCGCCGCCCAGCCAGCGCGCCGGCAGCCGGTAGGCCGCCAGCGCAAACGCCGCGCTGGCCACCAGCGTGGCCAGTTCCGCGGCGCCAGCCGCCAGGCCGCGCCGCCACCCACCCCACAGGCTGGCGGCCATCACGGCGACGAGGACCAGGTCAACGAGGTTCAGGCCGGCGAGGTTCATCTGCGCCGGCTCGGGCAAACGAAGGTCCCGCGGCAGCAGCGCGGTTCGCAGCCCTTTCCCGCACATGCGCCGTCAGCGCGCCGCGGCCTGCACCCCGCATGGCCGCTCGATTCTTGCGATAGCTCCGTGGTTTTCCGGTGCGCGGCCACGCAGGAAAGGGCGACATAACGTTGATCGAACGCGTCACCCGCGGGCGTGGCCCGCAGGTCGCGCAGCATGTCGGCGTCGCGTCTGCGCGGCTCGGCCGGAAGCTCGATGCGCAGTTGCGCGGCCATGCGGGGCAGCGCAGCGGCCCGGGCGGCCCTGGGCGGCATCCGGGCGGAGGGCTGCCAGGTTCCGCGGATTGCGCGGGGGATGCGAAGGCCGGCGTGCCGGTTCAGCCTGAGGCCGGCAAGCGCTGTGCCTCGCGCCGCGGGCCGGCGGCAGCCGCCGCGGCTGACGCTCACTTTGGAGGTCATCCTCCACGGCCGCAGGCATGGCTGCGCGGCGGCCCCGCCATCGCATCGATCGCGAGCCGGGCCGTCACCTGCGACAGGTGCGTCAGCAGCTGCGGGAAGTTGCCCAGCATGCCGCGGCCATCGCGCGAGAACTCCTCCGAGAACAGGCCCAGCTCGTTGGCGCAGCGGCAGGCACGCTGGTAGGCGCGCAGCGCTTCGTCGCGCCGGCCCTGGCCCGCCAGGCACTCGGCCAGCCAGAAGGTGCAGGGCACGAAGGCGCCTTCCGGCTCCGGCAGGCCATCGGGCCGGTCGTAGCGCAGCAAGAGGCCGCCGCGGTCCAGGCGGCGGCGAATCCACTCGGCGGTGCGCTGCATCCGCGGGTCGTCGAAGGCGACGAAGCCGAACCGCGGCAGCAACAGCAGCGCGGCATCGGCCTGGGTTTCGCCGAAGGCCTGGCAGTAGACGCCGCGGCGCGGGTCGTAGCCATGCTGTTCGATGGCCTCGCGCATCGCCTGGCGCGCGCCGTGCCACCGCGCCAACGGGGCGGGCAGGCCGTGCCGCCGCGCCAGCGCGATGCCGCGGTCCGCCGCCGCCCAGCACATGGCCTTCGAGTGCACGAAATGCCGTGGTGCGTCGCGCATCTCCCAGATGCCGTGGTCCGGTTCGCACCACCGCTCGCAGGCCGTGTCCACCGCATGGACCAGGAAGTCCCAGTAGTCCGGGTCCACGCGGTCGTTCGCGTGGCCGAGCCAGGCCAGTTCGAGCAGGTGGCCGTAGATGTCGAGCTGGCTCTGCCGCGCCGCCCCGTTGCCCACCCGCACCGGCCGCGCGCCGCGCCAGCCCTCCAGGTGGCCCAGTTCGATCTCGGGCAGGCGGCGCCGGCCGTCCACGCCATACATCAGCTGCAGCTGGCGCGCATTGCCCGCGGCACTGCGCTCGATGAAGGCACGGAAGCGGTCGGCCTCGCGCCCGTGGCCCAGCGCATGCAGCGCCCGCACGGCCAGCACCGAATCACGCAGCCAGCTGAAGCGGTAGTCCCAGTTGCGCGTTCCGCCGGGCGCTTCCGGCAGCGACGTGGTGGCCGCCGCCACCAGCGCGCCGGTGCGTTCGAAGCACAGGGCCTTGAGCGTCAGCGCCGACCGGCGGGTGAACGGGTCCGGGTGCGGCGGCCTGCTGCCGCTGCGCTCCCAGCCGGTCCACCACGCCAGCGTACGCTGCAGCCGCGCGCCCAGTTCGCCATCGTCGGGGTGCCAGCGCCTCACGGCGTCGGCCAGGAACTCGGGCGGCACGAAGCGGATGGACAGCGCCAGCGTCTCGCCGCGGCACAGTGCCGGGTCACCCCGCAGCATGCACGCCGCGCGGTCCAGCACCAGCGGACGGCTGCAATGGATCAGCAGCCCCTTGTTGCTGCCGCAGGCGGTGTAGAGGCCGGGCCCCACGCATCGCAGGTCCGGCACGATGGTGCCGAAGTCGAAGCGCGGCGCCACCTCCACCCGCAACGCCACCTCGCCGCTGAGGCCACGGGCCAGCCGGGCGAGGTGGTCGGTGCCGTCGAACTCGCCGGGCCCTCCGTTCATCGCGAAGAAGTCGTGCAGCTCGACGCTGCCCTGCGCAGCGTCGAAACGCGTGCGCAGCACGGCCGTGCCCTCCACGTAGCCGCGCTGCACGGCGGTCGGGCCGGAAGGCGCGATGCTGCAGTGGCCGCCTTGGTGCCAGTCCAGCAGGCGGCCGAAGCTGCTGTCCGAATCCATCTGCGGCATGCAGCACCAGTCGATGGAGCCGTCGCGCCCGACCAGCGCGGTCGACTCGCAGTCGCTGATGAGCGCGTAGTCCTCGATGGGCGGATAGACGGCACCCGGGGCGGCGGGCGGCGCCGCGCACGCCGGCAGCGGGACGCGGGCGGCCTGCACTGCCCCGGCCTCCACCGGCTAGCGGCCGGCCCGCCGGCCCATGCGTTCGCGAAAGCCCAGTTCCACCTGGGGCCCGCCCTGCTTCGGCTGCGCGCGGATGCGGAAGTGCCCGGCGGCCGCGCCGGCAAGCGCCGCGGCGGCGGCGAGGCCCGCGGCGTGCAGCCGCGGCATGGCGGCGCGCAGCCGCGGCATAGCCGCGCGCAGCGCCGCGCACCGGCTGCGTGCTGTGGTGCTCATGGGGCAGCTCACTTCCACGTCTCGGGGAAGCGCGGGCAAGCGCCGTGCCGCTGCGGCAGTCAGTGACAGCACCGCCCGCGCCTCACGCCTTGCGCGTGGCGATCTGGTCCCACACCTCCCGCATGCTCGCCATCACGATGCCGCGCGCGTCGGGATCGCCGTGCAGCAAGGCCCTGGCGTAGTTCATCGCCTGCTGCCGGGTCACGTGCGGCGGCAGCGGCGGCACGTCGGGATCGGTCAGCATCTCCAGCAGCATGGGGCGGTCGGCGGCCAGGGCTTGCTCCCAGGCGGCGGCCACGTCCTCGGGCCGGTCGACGAGCAGGCCGTGCAGCCCCAGCAGGCGCGCGTAGCCGGCGTACGGGAACCCGGGCAGGTCCTGCGAGGCGCTGAACTTCGGGTCGCCCGCACTCACGCGCTGCTCCCAGCTGACCATGTTGAGATCGGCGTTGTGCAGCACCAGCACCACCAGGCGCGGGTCGCGCCACCGCTTCCAGTGGTGGGCGATGGTGATGAGGCCGTTCAGGCCCAGCATCTGCATGGCGCCGTCGCCCACCAGCGCGATCACCGGGCGGTCGGGGTGGCACATCTTGGCCGCGGTGGCATACGGCACCGCATTGCCCATGGTGGCCAGGCCGCCGCTCAACGAGCCCATCATGCCGCGCCGCGCCTTCAGGTCGCGTGCGTACCAGGCGGCGGCGGAGCCGGAATCGCAGGTGACGATGGCGTTGTCCGGAAGCCGGGGCGACAGCTCCCAGAACACCCGCTGCGGGTTGATCGGCTTGGCCGCGTTCATCGCCCGCTTGTCGACCACGGTCCACCACTGGCGCACCTTGGCTTCGATCTCGTCGCGCCAGCGCCGGTCTTCCTGCCGCTTCAGCAGCGGCAGCAGCGCCTGCAGCGTGCGCTGGCTGTCACCCACCAGGTTCACCTCCATCGGGTAGCGCAGTGACAGCTTGCGGCCGTCGCGGTCGATCTGCACGCCGCGCGCCTGGCCTTCCTCGGGCAGGAACTCGCTGTACGGGAACGACGAGCCCACCATCAGCAGCGTGTCGCAGCCGGTCATCAGCTCCCAGCTGGGCACGGTGCCCAGCAGGCCGATCGATCCGGTGACGAAGGGCAGCTCGTCGGGCACCGCGAACTTGCCCAGCAGCGCCTTGGCGATGCCCGCGCCCAGCTGCTCGGCCACCGCGATCAGCTCGTCCGTGGCATGCAGCGCGCCGGCGCCGGCCAGGATGGCCACCCGGCGGCCGGCATTCAGCACGTCGGCGGCGGCGCGCAGCTCGGGTTCGGCCGGTGCCGCCGGGCGATAGGTGACACCGATGCCGGAGTGCACGGTGCCATGCTCGCGCGGCGGCCGCTCCACCGCGTCCAGTTCCTGCAGGTCGTTGGGCACGATCAGGCAGGTGACGCTGCGGCGGTCGCGCGCGATGCGCATCGCGCGGTCCACCAGGTGCCGCACCTGCGCCGGCACGGTGGCCATGTGCACGTACTCGTGGGCCACGTCCTTGAACAGGCTCACCAGGTCCACCTCCTGCTGGTAGTCGCCGCCCAGCGCCGCGCGCGCCTGCTGCCCGACGATGGCCAGCACCGGCTGGTGATCAGCCTTGGCGTCGTACAGGCCGTTCAGCAGGTGGATGGCGCCGGGACCCGAGGTGGCCATGCACACGCCCACCTCGCCGCTGAACTTGGCATGCGCGGTGGCCATGAAGGCCGCCAGTTCCTCGTGCCGGGCCTGGATGAACTGCATCCGGTCGCCCATGCGGTCGAAGGCGCCCATCAGGCCGTTGATGCCGTCGCCCGGGTAGCCGTAGATGCGGCGGACGCCCCACTCATGCAGGCGCTGCAGCAATTGGTCGCTGACGGTCATGCCCATGTCGTGCTCCTGGTGCGGGCCGGCGCGCGCGTCCGGAGGTGCCGGCCCTTGGTGGTTCATGGCGCGGGGTGGCCGCGTCTTTCACACGGTATGGATCGGTGCGTGGCCGGGGCGGTCAGACGCTGAGCACCATCTCGAGCAGGTTGTGATTGGGGTTCTGCACGCGGCCGTCCAGGATCTGCGCCACCTGCACCCCGGGGCGGCGGTAGTAGGCCTCGTTGGCATCCCGGTCGATGATCAGGCCGCTGAGCCCCACGCTGGCGCCCGCGTAGGCGCCCTGGGTGTCCGACCACAGCACGACGTCGCTGAGCTTGCCGCCGGAAGCCTGCCGCCTCCTGGACAGGTCAGCCACGGTCAGCCCCGCATCGGCGGTGAGCGAGAAGCGCCTGTCCGAGCGCACGCGCTCCAGCGCGCGCTCGGTCATCAGCAGCAAGGCGATGCGTCCCGCCGCCGCGCCCGCCTGCGCGCCCACGCTGACGCCGCCCAGGTTGTAGAAGACCGGGTCGCTCCACCCGTCGCCTTGGCGTGCCACCAGCACGCCCTGCCCGCCCTGCGCGCCGATCACCAGCCCGCCGCGCCCGTAGTCGGGCAGCAGCAGCACGGCCTTGGCCCGGGGCAGCAGCGCCGCCGTGCGCGGATCGGCCTTCAGCTGCTGCACCATCTGCACCGCCTCGGTCACGGTGTCGCGGGCATCGCTCAGTTCGCGATCGGCAGCCGACACCCCGGCAACCGCCCCCGGCGTGCCGCGGGCGCCGCCGGCAGCGGGAGCGCGGGCCTGCCATGCGGCATCCATCCGGCGAGCCATGGCCAGGTGCTCGCGCAGGGTCGGCAACGTGCGGCCGGCGTAGTCGCGCAGCGACGGCTCGGCGAGGTTGCGCGCGTGATGCTCGAACAGGTCCGTGGCCTTCTGGTGCGCCGCCACCCCGAAGTGGGAGACATAACGCTGATCGAACGCGTCCTCGCCCTGCGTCGCCCGCAGGTCGCGCAGCATCGCGGCGTCCTGGCCCCCTGGCTCTTGGGGCAGGTCGATGCGGTGCTGAGCGGCCAGGCGGCGAAGCACGGCGTTGTTGGGTTCGTGGTCGTCCAGCATGCGCTGCGCATACCGCCGCACCTGCTCATCGCGGCTGCGCTGCAAGGCCAGGCGGGCGGCCGCCACTTCGGCCATGCCGGTCGCGGCGGCCTGTTGCACGAAGCTGCGCCCGGCCTGCGTGACCATGCTGGCGCTGGTGGCGGGCGAGGGCATGGGAACGGGCGTGGCCTGCGAGGACGCCTCCCCCGGGGCCTGCCCACCGGGCTGCGCCGGGGATTGGGCCGACGCGGGCGCCACCGCGACCCAGGCGGCTGCAGCCCAGGCCGCCGCCAGGGCGGCGGTGGATGGGAAATCGTGGTTCATGGTGACGAGTCCTTTCCTGCGATGCATGCAACGGGTGCGGCGCCCGGCACCCTGCCGGCCGGCTTCCCGCGCGACGGGCGACGGGCGACGGGCGACGGGCGCTTGAGCCGCGTGGCGCACGCCACCGGTCCGGCAAGCGATGTGCCGCGGCGGCGTGGCCAGGCGCAGCGCTTGCCCGGGAATCGGGCATGGCTGACCGAGCGAGTTCCTCGTCCTTTGCGCAGCGGGTGCTGCTGGTGGCAACCACGGTGGTGCTGGCGCTGCTGCTGGCGCGCCTGGCCGACGTGCTGGTGCTGGTGTTCGGCAGCATCGTGCTCGCCTGCGCGATGAGTGCGGCTGCGCGGCTGCTGCAGCGCGGCCTGCACTGTTCGCGCAAGCTGGCCGTGCCGCTGGCGCTGGCCGCCGTGGCGGCGCTGCTGGCGCTGGCGGGCTGGCTGGTGGGCGATTCCATCGGACGCCAGATGGAAGAGCTGCGGCAGCGCGTGCCCCAGGCCCTGGCATCGGCGCGGCAGGTGATGGAGAACGACCCGCTCGGCCGCCAGTTCGTCGACCTGCTGCGGGACCTGCCCGGCCAGGTGGACGCGATGCGCCTGGCCAGCATGATGAACGCGACCCTGGGTGCGCTGGGCAGCCTGCTGCTGATGCTGGTGGTGGCGGTGTACCTGGCGCTTTCGCCCGGCACCTACGTCGACGGACTGGTCCGGCTGGTGCCGCCGTCGCACCGCGCCGCCGCGCGCAGCGCGCTCGACGCCGCCGGCCATGCGCTGACTCGGTGGCTGCTCGGCCAGGGCATCTCGATGCTGTTCCTCGGCGGTGCCACCACGCTGGGCCTGCTGGCGCTGGGGGCGCCGCTGCCGCTGGCCCTGGGGCTCATCACCGGCCTGCTGGCCTTCGTGCCGCTGATCGGCGCACTGGTGGCCGGGGCGCTGTCGGTGCTGGCGGCCTTCACCGCCGGTCCGTCGATGGCGCTGTACGTGCTGCTGCTCTTCGTCGTGCTGCAGCAGGCGGAGGAATACCTGCTGCTGCCCTTCGTGCAGCGCTGGGCGGTGGCGCTGCCGCCGGCGCTGACCCTGCTGGCGGCCGTGGTGTTCGGGGTGCTGTTCGGCCCGCTGGGCCTGGTGTTCGCCACGCCGCTGATGGTCGTGTGCGTGGTGATGACGAAGCGGCTGTACGTGCGCGGCGTGCTCGAACAGCCCCAGCCTGCGAACGCCCCGGCCGAAGCCGGACGGCCGGCGGGGCGCGCCGATGCCGCGCCTTCGGTGAGTTAGCTGGCCGGCTCGGCCCCAGGACGGTCAGCCCCTGCTGCAACGGCGACTGCAGCCGCTTGCGGTGGCCAAGGCCAGCACGACGGTGGACGCCATCGGACCCGCGTGCGCCCGGCCCATGAGGCTCGGGGCGGGCGTTCCATGCCCGGCCGCGGCAAGGCAAAGGCCCGCACCGGCTGCGGCGGTGCCGCCCGGCGTGGTGCAGCTCAGGCCGCCTTCGGCAGCTCGTCACGGCGGCATGACAGACGAAGTACGCGGCCGCTCCAGTCGATGTCAGCCACCAGTCCGGCCGGGACGCGCACATGGCCGCCGGGCCACCAGGGCTTGGCATCCACCACGAGCTGCGGCACCGCCCAGCTGGGGCGCTCGACCACCAGGTCGTCCAGCGCGCCGACCCGGCCATCGCTGGCCTCGACACCGTAGCCGATGATCTCGCGGGCGCTGCGCAGGTGGCTGCTTCGGGCCTCCTCCTCGGCCTGCAGCGCCAGCTCCTGCACTTCGTTGCGCGCCTGGCCGCCCGGTGGCGGACTGCCCAGAGGCGGCCGCACCAGCCCGGGCACCACGCCCGGCACCATGCCGTGCCGGATCGACGGCAGCATGGTCGCGCCCCACAGCGCCGGCCCGTTCCAGTAGGTGTCGTAGCCGTAGTGCAGCGCATGCGCGATCTCGTACTGCCGGGAAACCGGCTTCTGCGTGTCCACGTCAGGACCCCGCTCGACCTGTTCCCGGGTCAGCGCCACGGGCAGCGCTCCCAGGGCCGGGGCGCTCGCCACCGTGCTGGCCGGCGACAGCAGCACGCGCCGTGACGCCAGCCAGCTGCCGGTGTCCACCACCAGGTAGCGCACCGCCCAGCGCTCGTCGTCGACGAAAAGATCCTCGATGCGGCCCACGTCGCCGTCGGTGGCGGCGACGGTGCGTCCGATCAGTTCACTGGCCAGTGATCGCATCTCGTCTCCTCGCATCTCGTCTCCTGATTGCATGTCGTCTCCTTCATCGCGGTGAGGTGTGCTTGTCTCGGCGGCAAAGCCTGTACCGACGGGCAATCCGTCCGACGATCGGCACTTGACGGGTCTTTAACGGTTTAACAACGCGTCCATTTGTTTCATTGCCGCTCGATCGGAAAAGCCTGCATTTCCGTGTGGGCGGCAGCGGCAAACCATGCAGACCTTCTTGCACAAATGCTTTCACGGCCGGGCGCCGGTCTCCTGCGCACCGCTGCCCGAACCCGCCACGTCGAGCAGCCCTGGCTCGGCAGGGGGAACACCGCTTGCAGGCAACCGGAAGGTCTGCAGCTGGGAGCGACGCATGAACCGGAGCCACCTGCCTTCCATCCATCCCACCGGGCTGGCCGGCGCCATGCCGGCCGCCGCGAGCGTGACAACCCGCGACAACGAGAACTTCAGCGACCGCGGCGCCTGCCTCGGCGCGCGCATCCACGACCTGCGCCACCGCCGGCCCGGCGGCTTCGAGGAGGTGAAGTCCGCCCGCGTGGCCTGCACCGGCTGAACCAGCATGGACGCCAAGCCCATCGTGCTCATCACCGGCGCCGCCGGGGACATCGGCTCCCGGCTGGTGAAGGCGCTGTCACGCGACTACCGCGTGGTGGGCATGGACCGCCCCGGCCGCCAGGCCAACGTGCCGCTGCTGGGCGTCGACCTGAGCGACCAGGCGTCGATCGAGCGGGCCCTGAGCGAGTTCAAGGAACGCTGGGGCCCGCGCATCGCCAGCGTGATCCACCTGGCGGCCTACTTCGACTTCACCGGCGAGGACAACCCCCTATACGACAAAGTGAACGTCGGCGGCACGCGGGCGCTGCTGCGCGCGCTGCAGCCGCTGCAGGTGGAGCAGTTCGTGTACGCCGGCACCATGCTGGTCCACGCGCCGTGCCGGCCCGGCGAGCGCATCGACGAATCGCAGCCGCTGGCGCCCAAGTGGGCCTACCCGAAGTCGAAGGCCGCCGCCGAGGCGGTGGTGCGCGAGGAGCACGGGCACATCCCCTTCCTGCTGCTGCACCTGGCCGGCGTGTACGACGAACGCAGCGCCGTGCCCACGCTGACGCAGCAGATCGCCCGCATCTACGAGCGCGACTTCACCAGCCACCTCTACGCCGGCGATCCCGAGGCCGGCCAATCCATGCTGCACAAGGACGACATGGCAGATGCCTTCCGCCGCGCCGTCGACCGCCGCGCCGAGCTGCCGCCGGGCGAGACCATCCTGGTCGGCGAGCCCGGGGCCCTGGGCTACGACGATTTGCAGGACCGCATCGGCCGGCTGCTGCACGGCGACGCCGAATGGACCACGCTGCGCCTGCCCAAGCCGGCGGCCAGGCTGGGGGCCGCGCTGCAGGAGAAGCTGGAGCCGCTGATTCCCGATGCCATCGACCAGGGGAAGAAGCCCTTCATCCGGCCCTTCATGGTCGAGATGGCCGACGACCACTACGCGCTGGACACGTCCAAGGCGCGCCGCCTGCTGGGCTGGGAGCCGCGCCACCGGCTGGACGAGGTGCTGCCCGCGCTGGTGCAGGCGCTGAAGGACGACCCGCCCGGGTGGTATCGGGCCAACGGCGTGACCGAGCCGCCGTGGATGAAGGCCACGGCCGAGACCACCGACGACACCGAGGGCGTGCGCCGCGACCATGAGGCGCTGGTGCGCGAGCAGCATGCACGCTACCTGTGGGCGCCATTCGCCAATCTGGGCCTGGCCAGCTGGCTGCTGGTGTCGCCGCCGCTGCTGGGCCTGCAATCCGGCGCGCTGGCCTGGAGCGACCGGCTCAGCGGCCTGGCGCTGCTGGTGTTCGCCGCGCTGGCGCTGTCCTGGCGCCTGGCCTGGGCGCGCTGGGCCTGCGCCGCCATCGGCCTGTGGGTGATGAGCGCGCCGCTGCTGTTCTGGGCGCCCACGGCCGCCGGCTACCTGCACGACACGCTGCTGGGCGCGCTGGTGATCGGCTTCGCGATCGGGCTGCCACCCGAGCCGGGCGTGTCGCCGCTGGCGGCCACGCGCGGGCCGGACGGGCCGCCGGGCTGGAGCTTCAACCCCTCCAGCTGGACGCAGCGGCTGCCCATCATCGTGCTGGCGCTGGTGGGGCTGCACGTCTCCAGGTATCTAACGGCTTACCAGCTCGGCCACATCGACGGCGTGTGGGAGCCTTTCTTCGCCGGCGGCCCGGACCCGAAGAACGGCACCGAGGAGATCATCACCTCCGCCGTCTCGCGCGCCTGGCCGGTGCCGGACGCCGGCGTGGGCGCGCTGACCTACCTGCTGGAGATCCTGACCGGCGTGGTCGGCTCGCGCCGGCGCTGGCGCACGATGCCGTGGCTGGTGCTGCTGTTCGGCCTGATGATCGTGCCGCTGGGCGTGGTGTCGATCTTCTTCATCGTCATCCAGCCCATCGTCATCGGCACCTGGTGCACGCTGTGCCTGATCGCCGCGGCAGCGATGCTGGTGCAGATCCCCTACTCCATCGACGAGATCGTGGCCACCTGCCAGTTCCTGCGCCGCCGCCGCCGCGCCGGGGCTCCGCTGCTGGCGGTGCTGCTGTGGGGCGACACCGACGAGGGCGCGCAGCGCGATGACGCGCGCGAGTTCGAGCGCTCGCCGCGCCAGGTGCTCGTCGACATGTGGACCGGCGGCGTGCACCTGACCTGGCCGCTGGCGCTGGCGCTGGCCATCGGCGCGGCGCTGATGACGTCGCGGCTGTGGCTGGGCGCCGAGGGCACGCTGGCCGATGCGCACCACCTGGCCGGCGCGCTCGTGATCACCGTGGTCGCCATCGCCTGCGGCGAGGCCGCGCGCACCGCCCGCCTGCTGATCGTGCCGCTGGGGCTGGGGCTGTTCGTGGCCGCGCTGCTCATCCCGGCGCCGCCGGTGGCCGCCTGGGCCACCGCGCTGGCGGGGCTGGCGCTGGTGGGCTTCAGCCTGCCGCGCGGCCAGGTGCGCGAACGCTATGCCGGCTGGACGCCGCGCATCGTGTAGGACGGCCATGCAGAGGCCTGCGCGCCGCCGCCCGGTCCGGCCGGCCGCCATCGGGCAGGCCGGCCTGCGCGCCGCGCTGGCCCTGCTGGCAGCGCTGCTGGCCTGGTCGGTGGCGGCGCCGTCCCGCGTGATGGCCCAGGCGGCCGATGCCCCGAGGGCCGTGGTGGTGCTGGAACTCAGCGACGCCATCAGCCCCGCCAGCGCCGACTACGTGCTGCGCGGCCTGCGGCGCGCGCGCGAGGCGGGGGCCGGCCTGGTGGTGCTGCAGCTCGACACGCCCGGCGGCCTGGACCTCGCGATGCGCCAGGTCATCCAGGCCATCCTCGCCTCGCCGGTGCCGGTGGCCACCTGGGTCGCGCCCTCCGGCGCCCGGGCCGCCAGCGCCGGCACCTACATCCTGTACGCCAGCCACGTCGCCGCGATGGCGCCGTCCACCACCGTGGGCGCGGCCACGCCGGTGGCCGTGGGCATGCCTTCACCCGTGCCGACCGCGCCGGGCGCCGCGTCGAACCCCGGCACGCCGCCGCGCGACGCCATGGCCGCCAAACAGGTGAATGACGCGGCCGCGTTCATCCGCGGGCTGGCACGGCAGCGCGGCCGCAACGCCGACTGGGGCGAACGCGCGGTGCGCCAGGGTGCGAGCCTCACCGCCGATGAAGCGCTGCGCGAGAACGTGATCGATCTGGTGGCGCGCGACCTGCCGGAGCTGCTCGCCCGCCTGGATGGCCGCAGCGTGCGCACCGCCGCCGGCGAACGCGCGATCCGCACCCGCGGCGCCGAAGTGCGCCACCTGCTGCCCGACTGGCGCAGCCGGCTGCTCTCGGTCATCGCCAACCCCAGCCTGGCGCTGATCCTGATGATGCTGGGCGTCTACGGCCTGCTGTTCGAGTTCTACGCCCCCGGCTTCGGCGTGGGCGGCGTGGTGGGCGCCATCTGCCTGCTGCTGGGGCTGTTCGCGCTGCAGCTGCTGCCGGTCAACCATGCCGGCCTGGCGCTGCTGGCGCTGGGCGTGGCGCTGATGGCGGCCGAGGCCTTCTCGCCCAGCTTCGGCATGCTCGGCCTGGGCGGGCTGGTCGCCTTCGTCGCCGGTGGCGTGATGCTGTTCGACACCGAGCAGCCCGGCTACGGCGTGCCGCTGCCGCTGCTGCTGGGCCTGGGCATGCTGTCGGCGCTGCTGGCGGCCGGCAGCGGCGCCATGGCGCTGCGGGCGCGACGCCGGCCGGTGGTGGCCGGCGCCGAACCGATGCTGGGCGCCACCGGCGAGGTCATCGGCCCGGTCACCGGCACCGAGCCCGCCACCTGCTGGGTTCGCGTGCACGGCGAACGCTGGCGGGCGCACAGCGGCGAGCCTCTGGCACCCGGCCAGCACGTGCGCGTGGCCGGGCGCGACGGCCTGGACTTGCACGTGGAACCCGACCCCGAAGCCGGCCTGCCGGCCAACCCAGGAGGCCCGCCGCCATGATGTTCGACCTCGCCCTCGGCACGCTGCTGCTGCCGCTCCTTTTTCTAGTTATCGCCTCGTTGCGCATCCTGCGCGAGTACGAGCGCGGCGTGGTGTTCCAGCTCGGCCGCTTCTGGAAGGTGAAGGGCCCGGGCCTCGTGGTCGTGATCCCGGCGCTGCAGCAGATGGTGCGGGTGGACCTGCGCACGGTGACCTTCGACGTGCCGCCGCAGGACGTGATCTCGCGCGACAACGTCTCGGTGCGCGTCAACGCGGTGCTGTTCTTCCGCGTCGTCGATGCGCAGAAGGCCATCATCCAGGTGGAGGACTTCCTGACCGCCACCAGCCAGCTGGCGCAGACCACGCTGCGCGTGGTGCTGGGCAAGCACGAGCTGGACGAGATGCTCGCCGAGCGCGAGCGCCTGAACACCGACATCCAGCGCATCCTCGACGAGCAGACCGACCCCTGGGGCGTGAAGGTCACGCAGGTGGAGATCAAGCACGTGGACCTGGACGAGTCGATGGTGCGCGCCATCGCCCGCCAGGCCGAGGCCGAGCGCGAACGCCGCGCCAAGGTGATCCACGCCGAGGGCGAGCGCCAGGCCGCCGCCGCACTGACCGAGGCCGCCGCGCTGCTCGCACGGGAACCGGGCGCGATGCAGCTGCGCTACCTGCAGACCATGACGCAGGTGGCCGGTGACCGCGCCTCCACCTTCGTGCTGCCGCTGCCGATCGACCTGCTGGGCGGCCTCACCGCCAGCCAGCGCCCGGCCCGGGAGGGCTGAAGCCAAGAGGGCCGAAGCCATGGCCTGCAAGGGCTGGCGGTCTCGCCGCGCCGCCACCGCACCGCCATGGCGGTGGCGCCGCCTGCACCGGCGGCCGGGCGCGGTCCTTGCCGGGGATGCGCCGACGACAGCCACAGCAAGCCCCATGGCCCCTCCCGACCACCCCCTGGACGCCCCTGTCGCGGTGATCACCGGCGCTTCAGCCGGCATCGGCCGCGCGGTGGCGCGGGAGTTCGCGCGGCACGGCTGGCGGGTCGGCCTGCTCGCGCGCGGGCGCGACGGGCTGGAGGGGGCCCGGGCCGACGTCGAGCGCCTGGGCGGCGAGGCGCTGGTGCTGTGCGCGGACGTGGCCGAGGCGGCGCAGGTGGAGGCGGCCGCCGAGCAGGTCGAACGGCAGTGGGGCCGCATCGACGTGTGGGTGAACAACGCGATGGCGACCATCTTCGCGCGCCTGGACGACATCCCGCACGACGACTTCGTGCGCGCCACCGAGGTCACCTACCTCGGCACCGTATGGGGCACCCGGGCCGCGCTGCGCCGCATGAAGCCGCGCGACGCCGGCACCATCGTGCAGGTGGGTTCCGCGCTGGCCTACCGCTCCATTCCGCTGCAGGCGCCGTACTGCGCCGCCAAGGCGGCCGTGCGCGGCTTCACCGATGCGCTGCGCTGCGAGCTGGTCCATGAGGCCAGCCGCGTGCGCGTGACCATGGTGCAGCTGGCCGCCTTCAACACACCGCAGTTCGAGTGGGGCCGCACCCGCATGCCCGGGCGACCGCAGCCGATGGGCAAGATCTTCCAGCCCGAGATCGCCGCGCGCGCGGTGTACTGGGCCGCCACGCACGCCCGGCGCGAGCTGTGGGTGGGCTGGCCCGCGGTGCAGGCCATCCTGGGCACGCGCGTGATGCCCGGCTTCCTGGACCGCCTGCTCGGTGTGCGGGCCGTGGCAGGCCAGCAGTCCGAGGAGCCGCCGGCACCGGACCGCCGCGACAACCTGTGGGCGCCCGTGCCCGGCGACCACGGCGCGCACGGCCGCTTCGACCAGCAGGCCCGCACCCGCAGCGCGCAGTTCTGGTTCGCCACCCACCGGGCCGCGGTCGCGGCCGCGGCGCTGCTGGCGGCCTGGGGGGCCTTCTGGATGGCCGCGCCATGAACTGGGCCGGCCCCTACCGCCACGGCCCGGCGGGCGGCTTGGCCGGGCTGGCGGCCCGGCGCCAGGCTTTCGGCCGCCACTGGTCCTTCCTGAAGGCCATCAGCGCGCGCATCGACGAGGACCACCTCAGCATCGTGGCCGCCGGCGTCGCGTTCTACGGCATGCTCGCGGTCTTCCCCGCCCTGGCCGCGCTGGTGGCGATCTATGGCCTGCTGCTCGATCCAGCGCAGGTCGGCGCGCAGATCTCGGCGCTGGCCGGCGTGCTGCCCGCCGACGCGCTGGAGCCGCTGCTGGCCAAGCTCGACGAACTGTCCCGCGCCAATGCCGATGCGCTGGGCCTGGGTGCCGCCGTGGCGCTGGCGGTGACCTGGTTCAGTGCCTCGGCCGGCGTGCGCGCGCTGATGCAAGCGCTGAACGTGGCCTATGACGTGCGCGAGCAGCGCGGGTTCATGCACCGCACCGCGCTGGCGCTGCTGCTCACTTTGGGCGCCATCGGCGGCGGCATCCTGGCCATCGCCGGCGTCGTCGTGCTGCCGGCGCTGCTCGAATTCCTGCACCTCGCGCCGCTGCTGCGCGGCGTGGCCGCGTACGCCCGCTGGCCCATCATCGCGGCCGTGGTCTGGCTGGGGCTGCTGGTGCTGTACCGCTTCGGCCCCGACCGTCGCGGCGCCCCCTGGTCATGGCGCGACCGCGGCGCGGCACTGGCCATCGTGCTGTGGCTGGCCGGCTCGGCCGCCTTCTCGGTCTACGTGCGGCATTTCGCCAACTACGACGCGACCTATGGCTCCATCGGCGCGCCCGTCGTGCTGCTGATGTGGTTCCTGCTGTCGGCGTACGCCATCCTGCTGGGCGCCGAGGTCAATGCCGAGCTGGCGCAGCGCGACCGGGAGCGCGGCAGGGAAGCGCCGCTGCCGCCCGCCGGCCCGGACCCGGACGCGGCGTCGGTCCAGCCGGACCGGGGACCTTGAAACGAGGCGCGGTGCTTCACCATCGGCGACGGCGCGGGTATACGAACGCTCGAAGATGGCGAAACGCCGTGCGCTCCGCACGCCGGATATTCCCACGGTGGGAATATCCGAAGCCAAATGCAAAAAGGCACTTAGCGCTTTCGACGCCAAGTGCCTGATTTTGCTAGCTTTTTTGGTGGGCCCTGTAGGATTCGAACCTACGACCAACGGATTAAGAGTCCGCTGCTCTACCAACTGAGCTAAGAGCCCGAAACTGTCCAGCTTGCGCTGGTGGGTTGTGCAGGATTCGAACCTGCGACCAACGGATTAAAAGTCCGCTGCTCTACCGACTGAGCTAACAACCCTGGCGATCCCGCTGACTGGCGTTTGCTTCGTTAGCGGTAGAGCACGCCATTCTAGCATGGGTTTTTTGGGCATCAAGCCCGGGCCATGCACTGCCGCAACATTTCTCCGGCAGCCACGAGTCCGAAGGTCGCCGTGACCATCACGCTCGATCCGTAGCCGTGGCAATTCAGACTGCCATCGACATCGCAAGCGCCCGCCGGGGCGCTGACGCTCTCGCGCGAGAACACGCAACGCAGGCCGATGCGCCCTTCCCGGCGCGCACCCTGCTTGCGCAGGCGCTGCCGCAGCGATGCGAGCAGCGGATCGTGCGTGGTTTCCGACAAGTCAGCCACTTCCACGAGTTGCGCCGCCTGTTTGCCGCCCGCGGCGCCCGCGCTTACGAAGGCCACTTCGCGCCGGGCCAGCGCCCATCCCGCCAGCGCCAGCTTCGCGTGGCCCTGGTCGCAGGCATCTATCACGCCATCGACCGGCTCGGGCAGCAGGCCCGGCCAGTTCTGCGCGTTCGCGAACTCCTCGACGCCGTGCACCATGCAGCCCGGGTGAATGTCGGCCACGCGTGCGCGCAAGGCATCGACCTTGGCCTGCCCCACCGTGCTGCCGAGCGCCTGCACCTGGCGGTTGATGTTGGACTCCGCGACCTGGTCGAAGTCGATCAGCACCAGGGACGCGACGCCGCTGCGCGCCAGGGCCTCGACCGCCCACGAGCCGACGCCGCCCAGCCCGACGACCGCGATGCGCGCCGCGCGCACGCGGGCATAGCCGGCATCGCCGTACAGGCGGCGCAGGCCGCCGAAGCGGCGCTCCAGGTCGGCGTCGTCGATGGCTGGCAGCGGGCTCAAGCCTGCCGTTCCATGCGCCATGCCTGCCACTTCAGCGCCAGCACCGCGCCGCTCAGGATGGATGCCAGCGCGATGAAGCTGCCGATCGACAGCGTCGAGACGCCGGACAGTCCCTGGCCGATCGTGCAGCCCAGCGCGGTGACCCCGCCGACGCCCATCAGCACCGCGCCGACCAGGTGGTTTGCGGTGTCCTCGACCCCGCGGAACGCCTCCCAGCGGAAGCTGCGGCCGAGCAGCGCGACCAACGCGCTGCCCACCACCACGCCGGCCGCGGCCACGATGCCTTGTGTCAGCAGCTTGCTCTTGTCGCTGAAGAACAGCAGCCAGTCGACGCCGTAGGCCAGCGGCGCGACGAAGCTGAAGGCCTCCATGCGTTGCGAGTTGGTCGCGATGAACACCTGCTCCAGCGTCTGCGGATGCTCCGGCACGAAGCCCAGGCGCCCCGAGACCCACCAGGCACCGACGATCACGCCGCCGATGCCGATGCCGCCGGCCAGCACGTCGCGAGTGCGCCCCTCGGCCCGGCTCAGCACCCAGGCGGCCAGCCCACCACCGATCGCCAGGCCCAGGATGCCGGCGTAGCGCGCGGCATTGCCACCCAGGTAGCGCGCGGCGATCGACGGCAGGTCCTGCGGACCGTCGAGCGCCAGGTTCACGCTGTCGACGGTGGCCACGCGCAGCACGGCGGTGATGCCCTTCAGCGTCGCGAAGGCCGCGAGCGCCAGCACGATGAACACCACCAGCGACTTCAGATTGCCGCCGCCGATGCGCACCAGCGTCTTGCTGCCGCAGCCCGAGGCCAGCACCATGCCGAAGCCGAACATCAGCCCACCGACGACCGCCGACAGCCATAGCAGCGAGCTGCCGGCGTAGAGGCTGTCGCTCGCCTTCAGCCATCCCAGCGCGACCATCGCGTTGAAGCCCAGCATCGCGACGGCGATGGCCAGCACCCACATGCGCATGCGTGACCAGTCGCCGATGTTGACGATGTCGGCCACCGCGCCCATGGTGCAGAAGTGCGTGCGCTGCGCGATGGCACCGAAGAGCACGCCGAGCCCGAAAGCGGCGAACAGCACACGCGTGGCGAGCGCCGCCAGGTCAGCGTCGGTCATCGGGGCAATGCGAAAGGAACCGGGGGCCTCAGCCCTTCAGGGAGCCGAGCCGCTCACGGCCGGCGGCGGCCGCTTCGGATTTGGGGTAGGTCTTCAGCAGGTCGTCCAGCGTGCGCCGCGCGCCCTTGATGTCCTTCATCTCGACCTGGCAGTTCGCCACGGCCAGCAGCGCTTCGGCAGCACGCGGGTGGTCGGGCGCGCTGTTGACGAGCGTGCGGAAGGTCGCGATCGCGTCCTTGTAGTCGCGCTTGCCGTACAGCGCATTGCCGAGCCAGAAGCGGGCGGTGTCGATGTAGCCGCTGCCAGGGTAGCGCCGGGTGAAGGCGCCCAGCGCGCTGGCGGCGCGGTCGAAGTCGCCACCGCGCAGCAGCGCGATGGATTCTTCGTAGGCGCGCTTCTCCTCGGGGTCGACGAGGAACTCCTTGCCGTCCACGGAGACCTGCTGCGGCTCGATCTTGCGCAGCCGCTCCTCGACGCCGGCGACCGATTCCCGCTGATTGCGCTGCAGTTCGGCGACGTCGCGCAGCAGCTGCTCCTGCGCGCCGCGCAGGCGGGCCAGCTCGTCGCGCTGCGACTCGATCAACGCATTCAGCTCGACCAGCGTGCGGCGCAGCTGCTGCAGCTGCTCGGCCGTCTGGGCCTGCGCTGCCGCCAACTCATTGATGCGCACCTTGGCCGCCTCGTCGCCGGCGGTGATGCGGGCGCGCAGGTCCAGGATGGCCTTGCGCGCCTCGTCATCGTCGAAGAGGCCGGCCTGCGCCGGCCCCAGCGAGCCGAGTGCAAGTGCCAGCACGGCGGCGCGCGCCAGCACCGGAACCCGCTTGATCGGATGAACAGCGGCCTCGGCGGATCGGTGCACGTCAGCGGTCCTTCAGCTCAGCGCGGCGGTTCTTCGCCCACGCGCTTTCGTCGCTGCCGGTGGCCACCGGGCGCTCCTTGCCGAAGCTCACCGCTTCCAGCTGGCTGTCGCTCGCGCCCAGCAGCGCCAGCGACTTGGCGACCGCCTCCGCGCGCTTCTGGCCCAGCGCCAGGTTGTATTCGCGGCCGCCGCGCTCATCGGTGTGGCCTTCGACGACCATGCGCTTGCCCTTGTTGGCGGCCAGCACCTTGGCATGCGACTCGATCAGCGAACGGAAGTCTTCCTTGACGACGAAGCTGTCGTAGTCGAAGTAGACGACGCGGCCGAGATTGGCCGACGCGGTATTGCCGCCCCCGATAGGCACCGTCGCGACGGTCGACGACCCGACCCCGCTGCCCGGCTGCTGAGTCCGCGCGGCAGTGCTGTCCACCGGCGGCGGATTGCCGGTGCGCGTTTCGACCGGGGTCTCGTCGAGCTTGACGTTCGAGCCGCACGCGGCCAGCAGGGCAACGACGCCACCGAGCGCGGTGAGGCGGAGGACTTCTTTCATGGACTGCTCCTTCTGTCGAGGGTGAAGTTGGGGCCGGCGGCACACGGGCGGCTCAGCGGGTGAACGGGCCCCAGGCCGGCTCGCGCACGTCGACGCCGGTGGACAGCAAGCGTGTCTTGATCTTGCCATCCAGGGTGGTGGTCATCAACAGATCGCGCCCCTGGGCGCGCGTGGCGTAGATCAGCAGCCGGCCATTGGGCGCAAAGCTCGGGCTCTCGTCGTCGGCGGTGTCGGTCACCGCGTTCGGGGTGCCGCCGCCCAGGTCCAGTGTCATCACGCGGAACTGACTGCCGTTGCTGCGGGAGACGTAGGCCAGCGTGCGCCCATCGGGGCTGATGGCTGGGCTGATGTTGTAGCTGCCGTTGAAGGTGACACGGTCGGCGCTGCCGCCGGAGGCGGACATGCGGTAGATCTGCGGGCTGCCGCCGCGGTCGCTGACGAAGTACAGCGACTGGCCATCGGGCGCGAACACCGCCTCGGTATCGATGGCGCTGGTGTTCGTCAGGCGGCGCGGCTCGCCGCCATCGGCATCGATCATGTAGAGCTGCGAGATGCCGTCGCGCGACAAGGTGACCGCCAGGCGCTTGCCGTCCGGCGACCAGGCCGGCGCGCTGTTCGAGCCGCGGTAGCTCGCCAGCGCGCGGCGCTGGCCGGACGCGACGTCCTGCACCATCACCACCGCCTTGCCCTTCTCGAAGGACACGTAGGCCAGGCGCCGGCCGTCGGGCGACCAGGCCGGCGAGATGATGGAATGTGGACTGGTCAGCGCGACCTGCCCGCCTTCACCATCGGCATCGGTCACGTGCAGCGCGTAGCGGCCGGCAGCGCGCGTGACATAGGCCAGGCGGGTGGCGTTGACGCCGCGCTCGCCGGTGAGCTTCTCGTGGATGGCGTCTGCGATGCGGTGCGCCGCCAGCCGCAGGTCGGCCGTGGGCACCGCCAGGGCCTGGCCCAGCACTTCCTCGCCCTTGACGACGTCCCAGAGCTTGAAGCGGATGTCGAAGCGGCCGTCGGGCAGCCGGGTGACCGAGCCGGCGGCCAGCGCATCGGCGCCGCGGCCGCGCCAGGATGAAAACTCGGGCGCGCTGCGCTCGTCGAGCGTGCCGCTGGAGTCGACCGAGCGGAACTGCCCGCTGCGCTCGAGGTCGGCGCGCACGATCGCGGAGATCGCCTGGCCGCTTGCGTCCTCGTCGCGGAAGCGCGTGATGGCCACCGGCAGCTGCGTCGCGCCGACACCGGCGATTTCGACACGGAACTGGGCGAAGGCGGCCGGGCCGAAACCGAGGCCGGCGGCCAGGGCCGCGCTGAGTCGTCGTCTTTGGATTCGCATCGAAGGTCTGTAGAGCTGCAGGGCCCACGCAGGTTCCGTGGCGCGGCATTGTAGGCAGCGCCACCCCCGGGTCCGGGGGGCGAGCGGCGCGCCCGGCAACCGGTGGTTTCAGGCGAACGCTCGGCATGGCCCCGTGGTGCACAGGCGCGCAGTCCTCGAGGCGCTCTGCGCACTGCCGCTCCGCGCGGACGGTACGCAGCGATGGGCGCCGGCCGCGAAGCTCCCACGAGGCGCGAAACCTATCATTGCCTTTGGCAATCATCTTGTTGACAATGCGTGGATGCCTACATCCGCCAAGACCGCGGCCCGGGTGGCCGCGCCCGCGGAAGACGCGCCGCGCATCGCCGCGCTGCGCGCCTTCAACCGCTTCTACACGCAGCGCATCGGTGTGCTGAACGGGCAGTTGCTGGACACCCGCTTCTCGCTCGCCGAGTCGCGCGTGCTGTGGGAGCTGGCCCACCTGCCGGCTGATGCACCCGGCATCAGCGCGGCCGATCTCGCACGCCGGCTGGACCTGGACCCCGGCTACCTAAGCCGGCTGCTCAAGCCCATGAAAGCCCGCAAGCTGCTGCGCTCCCAACCCTCGGCGGACGACGGGCGGCAGCAGCAGCTGTCGCTGAGCGCGGCCGGGCGGCGCGCCTTTGCGCCGCTGGACGAGCGATCGCAAGCGCAGACGGCGGCGCTGCTGGCGCCGCTGGCCGATGCCGATCGCCAATGCCTGGTCGAGTCGATGCAGCGCATCGAGGCCTTGCTGGGCGACCGTCCGGCGGACAGGCCCCCCTATCTGCTGCGGCCGCACGGCCCGGGCGACATCGGCTGGGTCATCGCCCGCCACGGCGCGCTGTACGCCCGCGAGTACCGGTGGGACCTGAGCTTCGAGGCCCTGGTCGCGCGCATCGCCGCGCAGTTCATCGAGCGCTTCGATCCGCAGCGCGAGGCCTGCTGGATCGCCGAGCGGCCCGCGCCCAAGGGCAGCAGCGGTGCCGGCGAGAACGTGGGCTGCGTCTTTCTCGTGCAGGCGCGGCGCGATGACGTGGGCGAGCCGGAGCCGGGCATTGCGCAGCTGCGGCTGCTGCTGGTGGAGCCCAGTGCGCGCGGCCTCGGCATCGGTGCCCGGCTGGTGGCCGAATGCGAGCGCTTCGCGCGGCAGGCCGGCTACCGCCGCATCCGGCTGTGGACGCAGAGCAACCTGGTGGCGGCCCGCTCGATCTACAAGACGGCCGGTTACCAGCTGGTCAGCACCGAGCCGCACCGCAGCTTCGGCCACGACCTGGTCGGCGAGATGTGGGAGCTGGCGCTGTGAAGAAGCGACAGACTACCGAACACCGTTCGCCAGCCGCGCTCCGATGACACCCGCCTTGCCCTGCCCCTGCGGCCGCCCCGCCGCCTACCCGCAATGCTGTGGCCGCTGGCACGCTGGCGCCCACCGGCTGCGGGCCCCCGATGCCGAGGCGCTGATGCGTTCGCGCTACAGCGCGTTCGTGCACCAGCTCGAGGATTACCTGCTGGACACCTGGCATCCGTCGACACGGCCAGCATCCGTCGAGTTCGAAGCCGGGCTGCGCTGGCTGGGCCTGGACGTGAAGCGGCACCTGCCGCAAGACGACGACCGCGCCATCGTCGAGTTCGTCGCCCGCAGCAAACTGGGCGGCCGCGCCCATCGGCTGCACGAGACCAGCCGCTTCGTCCGCGAGGACGGGCGCTGGTTCTACGTCGACGCGCTGCCGCCCGTCTAACCCGTCATCGGCGCGTCACATCGAATCGCGTCAACCGAAACGCACCGCGTAGATCGGGGGCAGCGTCGTGCAGACCGTCTGCCAGCTGTCCCCGCCGTCGAAGCTGGACCACAGCCCGCCGGTCGTGCTGCCGATCAGCAGCGCCCGTCCGTCCTCGCCCACCGCCAGGCCATGGCGGTACACCAGGTCGTAGCAGTCGCGCTGAGGGAGCCCCTCGCGCAGGGTCTCGAAGCTGCGGCCGCCGTCGCGGGTGCGGTTGACGGCCAGCGCCGCATCCACGGGCACGCGCCGCTGGTCGACCGTGGCGGGCACGAACCACGCGGTGTCGCCGTCGGCCGGGTGCACGCCGACCGCGAAGCCGAAGCTCGACAGCGGTGCCGTCGTCAACTCCTGCCAGGTCGCGCCGTCGTCGGTGGAGCGGAAGATGCCGTTGTGGTGCTGGCACCAGAGCTTGCCGGGCTCGCCCGGGCAGCGCACGATCAGGTGCGGGTCCTGCACGTTCTCGTCGGCGGCCTGCTCGGGCGGCATGTAGGCCGCGCGCATGCCCTTGGCGCTCAAGGTCCAGGTCTCGCCGCCGTCCTGCGTGCGCCAGGCACCGCCGCAGCTGATGCCCAGCAGCATCTCCCCGGGGCGCTGCGGGTGCGGGCAGATCGAGTGGATGCCGGGCACGTCATACCCGCCGCCGAACCACGCCAGCCGCTCGGGCCGGTTCCACAGGCCCTCGACCAAGGTCCAGCTGCCGCCGAAATCGGCCGAGCGGAACAGGCCGCCGGGATGCGTGCCGGCGTACACCTGCCCGTCGCCGGCCGCTTGCAGCGCCCACACCTGCACCAGCTTCCAGGCCGGGCCGGGGGCGCCGTCCGGCTGCGGCGGGTAGGCCGGCGCGGCCACCTCGGTCCAGTGGGCGCCGGCATCGTCGGACACGTGGAGCTTGGCGCCGAAATGCCCCAGGTTCAGCGCGGCCATCATGCGGCCGGCATGCGGCCCACCGGCCTGCGGCGGCAGCACCATGGACACCGGTTCGCCGAGGAAGCTGCTGCGCCCGATGCGCCAGCCGCCGGCTTCGCGTTGCAATTCGAACAGGCCCTTGCGGGTGGCCACCCAGGCACGTTGCGGCATGGGGTCGTTCCTCCGGTTGCGTTGGGGTCGATGGTCAACCGCCCGAGAGGGCCTGCAGCACGTGCACCGTGCTGTCGGGCGTGAGCGGGTCGTCAAGTGCGATGCGGTCCTGGCAGCGGCGGCCGTCGATGAAGACGACGACGTTCGCGCGCAGGTGCCCCTGCTCGTCCAGCACGTAGCCCTGCAGGCGCGGGTTGCCGCCAAATGACGCGGCCAGGGCCTCGCGCAGCGTCGTGGCGTCGGTGCGCACCTCCGGCACGTCGAGGAAACGCTTGAGCTGGGGCGTGAACAGCACGCGGGGCATCAGCGGACTTTACGGCCGTCCGGACTGTCCACATTGGCTGGAGAACCCGCATGCCGGGCGACCACCCTCGGCCCGGACCGGCTACCCGCCACGGTGCCCGAACAGCCCTGCGCGCGCCCGGGCCGGCGCGGCGCCCGACAATGCGCGCCCCCTTCACGCCGCGTGCCCTCGCACGCCTTGGCCAGCATGTCTTCCGGAGTCCTCGCCGCCGCCCTGGCCTACTGCCTCTGGGGCCTCTTTCCGCTCTACATCAAGCAGATCGCCGCCGTCCCGCCGCTGGAGATCGTGGCCCACCGCTCGGTGTGGTGCCTGGTCTTCATGCTGGCGCTGCTGGCGGCGCTGAAGCGCTTCGCCTGGCTGCGCGAGGCACTGCGCCAGCCGCGCACGCTGGCGGTATTTGCCGCCAGCGCGCTGCTGCTGTCGGCCAACTGGCTGGTCTATGTCTGGGCCGTCAACAACGACCGCGTGCTGGACGCGAGCCTGGGCTACTTCATCAACCCGCTGGTCAACGTGATGCTGGGCTACCTGGTGCTGCAGGAGCGGCCACGCGCGGGCCAATGGGCGGCGGTGGCCCTCGCGGCCGCGGGCGTGCTGTGGCTGACGCTGGGCGCAGGCCAGCTGCCCTGGGTGGCGCTGGTGCTGGCGGCCAGCTTCGGCCTTTACGGCCTGCTGCGCAAGACGGCACCGCTGGGGGCCATCGAAGGCCTGACGCTGGAGACCCTGGTGCTCGCGCCCCTGACGCTGACCCTGATGGCCTGGTTCGTCTTCAGCGGCGAAGGCCGCTTCACGCAGGGCAGCGCTGCGCAGGACGCCTGGCTGCTGCTGGCCGGCCCGTTCACGGCGGTGCCGCTGCTGCTGTTCGCCTACGGCGCGCGCCGCGTCACGCTGGCCACGCTGGGCCTGCTGCAGTACCTGGGCCCGTCGATCCAGTTCCTGCTGGGCGTGTACGTCTACCACGAACCCTTCGATCCAGTGCGCCTGGCCGGCTTCGGGCTGATCTGGGCGGCGCTGGTGGTCTACAGCGGCGAGAGCCTGTGGCGCCTGCGGCGCAATGCGGCGGCCGCTGCCGCCTGAGCACCGCGCCGCCGGGTCAGCCGATGTCTTCGTGCAGGCAGAGGATGTTGCCCTCGGGGTCCTCGAACCAGGCCGCCTTCTCCGAGCCGAGCACGCACACGTGCTCGACCGTCTTCAGTCCCGGGAGGTCGTAGTCGGCGAAGCGCACGCCACGCGCCTTCAGCGCCCTGACGGAAGCGGCGATGTCGGCGACCCGGAAGCTCAGCGCCGTGTGCTCGGCCTTCGTGCCTTCGGGTTTGGGGAACAGCGCGATCTCGGTGCCGGCGCAGCGGTACAGGAACTTGCCATCGGCCTGCGCGCCGACGACGGGCAGGCCCAGTTGCTCCTCGTAGAAGCGCCGCGCCCGCGCCAAGTCCTTCACCGGAAGCATGCAGGTCACCGTCGAACCGCCGAGGCCGGTCGCATCCATGCTCACCCCTTCACGCGGCGCCCGTGCCGCGCACCGATGGGTTCTAGGCGCCCCGTCGCCCGATGTCAATGGCCAGCCGAAGCGGGGCAGTCAGCGCAGGTCGCCGGCCAGCAGGGCCAGGGTCTCGGGCGCGATGGTGACGTGCGCGGGGTAGTGGGTGTGGTCGCATCCCAGCTTGACCGAGGCGCCGGCCCGCACCGCCTCGCGCGCGGCCGGCGTGAACTCGAAGCGCACGAAGTGCACCGACGATGTCTTCTCGTCGTTCTCGCGGTCCAGGTCTTCGTCGGCGATGGCGTAGGCGCGCGGCTGGCCTTCCACCTCCACGAAAAGCCGGTCCTCCACGCCGATCAGCCGGGCCAGCTCGCGCTTGCGCTCGTGCGGGTCGGGGTACTCGATCAGCATCGTCGCCTTCCAGTTGCTGCCGTCGGGCACCAGCGGCGCGTAGGCGTCGATCTCGGCCTGGATGCCCTCTTCCTCGAAGATCTTCTCGACGCGCAGCATCTCCTGGATCTGATAACGGATGGTCTGCTCGTCCTCGAACTGCAGGGTCACGTGCTCGCCCAAGGCCACGCTGCGGCGGCGGCGGTGGGCGATGACGGCGGCCTGGTGCGCCTTGCGGTGCTTGGCGTAGGCCTCCAGTGTCATCAGGCTGTCGCGGGTGATGGTCATGTCGTCACTCCAATCCATAGGCATGGCGCAGCAGTGTCAGGGGATGCTGCAACGCCTTCGCGGGCGTGCCGGCCTGCGCCATGCCCTGCGCGATGTGGTGGCCGGCCAGCGCGCAGTCGCTGGCGATGACGTCGGGCTCGTCCTTGGCCATCGCGCGGAACACCGGCTTGCCGATCTTCATCGCCACCGGGTGGGTTGGCTTCTTGACGCCATAGGTGCCGGCGTGGCCCGAGCAGCGTTCGACCGTGTTGAGCGTGACGCTCACTTTCTGGCCTATCAGCCTGAACATCTCCTCGGTCTTGCGGCCGATGTTCTGCACCCGCCCGTGGCAGGGGATGTGGTAGCTGACCTTGCCGAGGTCGCGCTTGAACTCGACATTGAGCAGCCCGTCCTTGTGGCGCGCGACGAGGTACTCGAAGGGGTCGTACATCGCTTCCTTGACGAGCTGGACGTCGGCCTCGTCCGGGAACATCAGCGGCAGCTCCTGCTTGAACATCAGCGTGCAGCTGGGGATGGCCGAGAGGATGGCGTAACCATCCTTCGCGTACCTGGCCAGCACGGGGATGTTCGCGTCCTTGTGCCTCTCCACCGCCGGCAGGTCGCCCAGCTCCAGCTTGGGCATGCCGCAGCAGGACTCCTTCTCGACGATGACGTAGGGGATGGCGTTGTGCTCCAGCACCTTCAGCAGGTCGTGGCCGATGCCGGGCTCGTTGTAGTTGACGTAGCAGGTGGCGAAGACGGCCACCTTGCCGGGGGTGCGCTGGCCGTCCTTCACGTCGGTGGCGCGGCCTTGCTTGCCGGCCGACCAGCGGAAGCGCTTGGCCGCCAGTTCGGGCATCCAGGCCTCGGGATGCACGCCCAGCAGGCTGTCCATGGTGGAGCGCCCGGCCTTCGAACGGTTGACCGCGTTCACGGCCTGCACCACCACCGGAATGCCGGCGAAGCTGCCGTGCACGTCAGTGGAAGCGAGGAACTTCTCCGCCGGGCCCACCAGGCCCTGGCTGTGCTTGATGGCCTTGGCCCGCAGCATCAGGTGCGGAAAGTCAAGCTGCCACGGGTGCGGCGGCACGTAGGGGCACTTGGTCATGTAGCAGAGGTCGCACAGGTAGCACTGGTCGACCACCTTGCCGTAGTCGCTCTTGGCCACGCCATGCACCTCGCCGTCCTCGGTCGCGTCGACCAGGTCGAACAGCGTCGGGAAGCTCTGGCACAGGCTGACGCAGCGGCGGCAGCCGTGGCAGATGTCGAACACCCGCTCCAGCTCCTTGTTGCAGTCGTCCCGGTCGTAGAAGAGCGGGTTCTTCCAGTCGATCGGGTGGCGGGTCGGTGCTTCGAGGTTGCCTTCGCGGTTGCTCATGGTGGGATCGCTCTTTGCCAGCGCTGGTCCGGGGCGGCGCAACGAACGCGATCCACGGCCGTCGGCGCCGCCGCGGGCGCGCCGTCCTCCAGCAGGCACCGCGGAACCGGTTTGTCCGGTCCGCTGGCATCGCCAGGATGCAAGGGGTCCGCGGACCCGCTGCGCCTGGCGAACGGCGCGGTCCGCTGGGCCATCCTGGCCGATGGCCGCCGGCAGGCGGCTTCGGGGTGGGTCAATCGACCAGCTGGTCCAGCGCCTTCTGGTAGCGGTTGGCGTGCGAGCGCTCGGCCTTGGCCAGCGTCTCGAACCAGTCGGCGATCTCGTCGAAGCCTTCGTCGCGTGCGGTCTTGGCCATGCCCGGGTACATGTCGGTGTACTCGTGCGTCTCGCCGGCCACGGCGGCCTTCAGGTTGTCGCGCGTGGCGCCGATCGGCAAGCCGGTGGCGGGGTCGCCGACCGCCTCCAGGAACTCGAGGTGGCCGTGCGCGTGGCCTGTCTCGCCCTCGGCGGTGGAACGGAACAGGGCGGCGACGTCGTTCTGGCCTTCGACGTCCGCCTTGTTGGCGAAATAGAGGTACCGGCGGTTGGCCTGCGATTCGCCGGCGAAGGCGTCCTTCAGGTTCTGCTCGGTCTTGGATCCCTTCAAGCCCATGGTGAAGCTCCTCATGTCAAGGTGGATCGGCGGCCGCCGCGGCGAGCGGCACCGGATGACGCTACCAAACGCCCCCGGCAGCGGCCAATACAAAGCTTCAATGAATGAATAGCGGCTTACTAATCAAAACCACGGGTTAATAGCTATTGGAAGTCGCGCAAATTCACCATCAATCCAGCCCGAGCAGCCTCAGCGCCAGGCTGTGCACCCGCACGGCCGGATCGACCAGTTCGTGCAGCACGTCGAAGTGGTTCTTGCCGACGACGGTTTCGCACACCGGCACCGTGCTGGGGCCCCACTGGTCGCGGATCAGGCGGTTCTGGCGCAGGTGTTCGTCGCTCTCCTGGCCGCCGACCACGGCGTACAGCGGCCCGCGCGGACGCGGGAAAAAGGCCGGGCTCAGCCGCCGCACGCTGGCCGGCGTCAGCTTCAGGTCGGCCTGCAGGAAGGGGGCCTGGCGGATCGGTTCCAGGTCGAATACGCCGGACACGGCCAATGCCCCGCTCACCAGCCGCGCCGGCAAGGCTTCGTCCACTGTCTTCCAGCGGCAGGCCAGCAGCATGGCCGCCAAATGGCCGCCGGCCGAGTGCCCGGCCACCACGATGCGCGACGGATCCCCGCCATGCTCCGCGGCATGGTGCCAAGTCCAGGCCAGCACGCGGGCCATCTGCAGCGCGATGTCCTCGATCGTGACCGCCGGGCACAGGCCGTAGTTCGGCACCACGACCATCGCGCCTGCCTTCACGAAGGCGGGAGCAATGAAGGAATGGTCGGCCTTGTCCAGCGCCCGCCACCAGCCGCCGTGGATGAAGACCAGCACCGGCGCGTTCGGCTGCTCGGCGGAGAAGACGTCGAGCCGCTCGGCGGGGTCGGCGCCGTAGGGCTGGTCCAGGGCTGCGCGCAGGCCCTGCCGGGCCAGCGCGGACGCGTCGGCCCAGCGCGCCAGGACGGCCTTGTGCTCGGGGACCCGCGCCCGGTTGTCGTACTGCGTGTCGTACCAGGCCGCGTCGTGCTGCATCGCCATCGAGTTGCTCCGAGTTGAGGGGGAACGCCGGGCTCCGGCAAGGGCCGCTTTCTAACGCGGACGCTGGCGCGCGGGAACGCGCAGTTGTGCTGCTAGAATCCGCGGCTTGTCGGGGACGTAGCTCAGCTGGGAGAGCGTCGCGTTCGCAATGCGAAGGTCGGGAGTTCGATCCTCCTCGTCTCCACCAGACACACCAGGGCCCGCCGGAACGCGGTGCACCAAGGTCCCATGAAGCCGCTCACCGAGCGGCTTCATGCTTTCTGGCGCGGCGTCGCGCCCCGCCGGCAGGGCACGGGTCGACCGGAGCCCGCCACCCAGCCACCCAGCCGCCAGGCAGGCGCGCTTCGCGCCGCGAGAACCCGTCAATTCACAACAAGCCGTGACCGGCGTGGATCGCCCAGCGAACGAGCGTCCGAGCCGCATGACCATCTGCGCCATCCCGCCGCCACGAGCGCTTGCGGACCGGCCCGCTCGCGGGTCGCGCGCCTACGGCCACCGATCCGCGGTCGCTATAACACAAGGTAATAGCAGGATGCTGACTTGTCGATGGACCGCCTGACGGCTGGGTTCTAGCATTCGCCTCGCGACTGGACGAATGGCGCCAGATGCCGCGGCCAATACCGGACGCGCACCGATCCCGTTCGAGATTGGAATCGCGTCGGGATGGGTGAGGCCCAGGTGGGGCCCCCTTCCGATCGGTGCCGACCGGCCGTGCGAGGGAAAAGCGGATTGAACAATTTGAATGAGCACCCCGGTGCGCAGGGCGGTCACTTGGCCCATTGGCTTCGCACCGGTGACTGGACGCGGCTGCAGCAGCATTTCGATCGGCACGCGCCGACCGTGGCCGAGGACTACGCCGCCCGCGGCCTCCTGCGCCTGCGGGCCGGGCCGCGGCAAGGCAGCGATGCCCTGGCCGACCTGAAGCAGGCCGCCGCGCTCGAGCCGCGCAACCTCTTCCACCTGGCCAACCTGGCACAGGCACTGATCGACCTGGGGCAGGCGGACGAAGGGCTGCAAGCGGCGGAGCAGGCCTTGCGCCAGGCCGATGCCTTCGTGCCGGCCCTCGAGAAACGCTGCCTGGCGCTGATGGCATGCAGCCACTGGGACGAGGCCCATGATGCGTTCACGAACCTGGCGCGCCAGGCCGATTTGCAGCGGATCACGCTGTCCCCGCGGATGCAGGCCACCGGCGCGGTGCTGGCGAGCCGGTGGTGGCGCCCGATCGCCGTTGGCGGCGCCGTGCTGCGCCTGCCCTGCGACGACGACCACGACGCCATCGCCCGCTGGCTCGCCGATGCCGCGTTCATGGCGCGTTACCACCGCTTCGAGCCGGTCGCCGGCCGTGCCGCGCGCAACTACATCGCCCGTGCGCAGCGGCCGCCCACCGAAACGCGCCGGCGCGAGTGGATCATCCAGGACCGTCACGGCGAACCGGCCGGCTTTGCCGCGGTGGTGGACATCGACCTGGGCCATCGGCGCGGCGAGTTGCTGATCGGCCTTCCGGCGGCCGATGCCGCCAGCGCGCTGGCCCTCAAGGCTTCCATCGGGGCCATGGCATTCGCATTCGGCGCATTGCGCCTCGACAAACTGGTCAGCCATGTCTATGGCGACAACCCCAACGCACAGGCCAATACGCTGCATTTGGGTTTCAGGGAAGAAGGGCGATTGCGAAATCACCTTCGATTCGGCGATCAACCGATGGACCTGGTCGTGAATGGCCTGCTGGCCCACGAGCATGCCGGCAGCACAAGCCTGCGCCGATTGCGCGATCGCTGGCTCACTGCCGACGTCATCGGCGCACTCCATCGGCAGCACTGACGCACGGTGCCGCCACTCATCTCCAATGCTTGACCAAAAGATGACCACTGTTCCCCCATCCATTTCGCCGCTTCCGGCTTCCATCGACGCCATGGAGGCCTGGCACGCGGGCCCGGCCCCCATGGCAGCCGCCCCCGCCGGCGCCCACCCGGTGCTCACCATCGGCGGTACGGCCCAGACCGGCACCATCGGCGTGAGCGGCGAGGTCGACCGCTTCGCCGTCCAGCTGACCGGTGGCCAGCGCTACCACTTCGAACTCGCCAGCAAGGCCGGCGGACTGCGCGACAGCGAGCTCGTGCTGCGCAACGGCAGCGGATCGAAGATCAGCAGCGACGTCGGTGGCACCAAGGCCGGCGCAGCGGAGATCGACTTCGTCCCGACGACCAGCGGCAGCTACTACCTCGATGCGCAGGGCGGGGGCGGCTCGAAGGGCGGCTACCAGCTCCAGGGCTGGCTCGACGACTTCGCGAACCACAGCGGCACCTCGGCCCTGCTGGCAGCGAACGGATCGTCCCAAGCCGGCGCCATCCAGTACGGCCACGATGCCGACCACTTCAGGATCGAGCTGGAAGCCGGCACGGCCTACCAGTTCGAGGCCCGCGCGGCGAGCGGCTCGCAAGTGCAGCCCGCACTGCGCCTGCTGACGGCCAGCGGCGAAACGCTCGCCGGCGTGGCGGATGCGGGCAGCAAGGCGCAGACCAGCTACCTCTCTGCCACGGGCGGCACCTACTACGTGGCCGTGTCGGCCAGCAGCAGCGCCATCGGCGACTACACCGTCCGTGCCACGCCCATCGCCGACGACTTCGCGGCCTCGACCGCCACCTTGGGCACGGTGAAGCCGAACGGCCCGGCCGTGACGGGCCAGCTGGAGCGCTCGGGCGACATCGACTGGATGCAGGTGACGCTGCAGGCCGGCACGGCCTACGTCTTCTCGGTGGAAGGCAGTGGCAGCAAAGGGGCTGCGCTGGACACCCTGCTGCAGGTGCGCTCCGCGGGGGGCAAGGCACTGGCCTCCAACGACGACGCCCCGGGCTCCAAGAACGGTGGCTCGCAGCTGTCCTTCGTGGCACCGTCCAGCGGCACCTACTACCTCGACGTCTCCAGCGACGCCGGCCAGACCGGTGCCTACACCGTCACCGCTACCGCTACCGCCACCGCCACCACGGACGACTACCCGGCGAGCCCCGCGACTGCTGGCGTCGCCATCGTCGGCGGCACGGCCACCAACGGCAGCATCGAGCGCGCGGGCGACGCCGACTGGCTGCGCGTCGACCTGCACGAAGGCATCCTGTACGACTTCCAGTTGGCCGCCGGCTCGGGGAGCAAGAACAACCCCGGCCTGGCCGCTCCGGCACTGCAGTTGCGCACGCCCGATGGCAGCACGGTCTACGGCGCCGGCGAAGGCAGCAAGGCCAAACTGGGCTACGTCGCCCCGGCCGACGGCACCTACTACCTCGTCGCGCAAGCCCGGGACGGCGTGTCCACCGGCTCGTACGGCCTGACGGCGGCCGCCACCCCCGACGACCTGCCCTCTTCGCGGGCGACGACGGGCTTGGTCCAGGTCAACGGCGGCGGCAGCAAGGCCAGGATCGACGCGCCGGCGGACACCGACTTCTTCAGGGTCGAACTCGTCGCCGGCACCACCTACCAGTTCGCCCTGGCGGGCACCGGCGGTGCCGGCTCGCTCGTCGACACGACCCTGCGCCTGCTGGGGCCGGACGGCGCCCTGCTGGCCGCCAACGACGACAGCGGCAGCAAGAACGGCAGCTCGGCGCTGACGTTCCAGGCGCCGTCCACCGGGAACTACTACCTCGAAGCATCGGGCGACGGACAGCTCGTGGGTGGTTACCAGCTGTCGGCATCGGTCGCGGCGCAAAGCGTCGGCCTGACCGGGCTGGCCCACCCAGACCTGGACCTCGCGACCACCTGGGCCTGACGCTGGATCAGCGCTCGGTGAGCGCTTCGCCGCGGCGCACCTCGCATCGCATCCGATCCCGGGTGCGCCGCGGCACCGAGCGCCAGCCAAGGCCGCACAGCCCGGCCTCGCTGCGCCGGCAGCGCCACCGCAGGCGCGCCGGCCCCTCTCGGCACCCAGCCCTTTCGCGACACCCCCGTCGTTCGAGAGGACCTACGCCGGGCCGCGCCGCCCTTCCGCCATCAGCGCGGCCAGCGTCTGCCGCAGCCAGGCATTGCCGGCATCGCAGTGGTAGCGCTCGTGCCAGTGTTGCTTCACCGCGAAGGCCGGCAGCGCCACCGGCGGCGCGTACAGGCTGACGCGTTCCTGCTGCGCCAGCGCCTCGCCCAGGCGGCGCGGCACGATCACCAGCAGCTCGGTGCAGGCCACCAGCCGCGCCACGCCGAGGAAGCTGGGCACCTTCAGCACCACCCGGCGCTCGAAGCCGCGCTGGGCCATCACCTTGTCGACGATGGCGTGGCCCGTGCCCGAGGTGGTGACGACGATGTGCCCTTCGGCGAGGAATGCCTGCTTGCCGGGCTTGGTGCGCACGCGCGGGTGGTCGTTGGCGGCCAGGCAGACGAAGTCCTGTCGGAACAGCACCTGCTGGTAGAAGCCGGCCTCCAGGTGCGGCAGGAAGCCCACCGCCAGGTCGATCTCGCCCGACTCCAGCCGCCGCGGGGTGCCGGTGTCGATGCGCTCGGCCTCGATCTGCACGCCAGGCGCCACCCGCCGCAGGTGGTTCAGCAGCGTGGGCAGCACGACGATCTCGCTGATGTCCGTCATGCCGATGCGGAAGTGCCGCGTCGAATGCACGGCATCAAATTCCGCCCGAGTGCCGGCCAGTCGGCCCAGGCGCTCCACCGTGTCCAGCACGTCCGGATAGATCTGCTGCGCATGCGGCGTCGGCTCCATCCCGCGCGAGGTGCGCGCGAACAGCCGGTCGCCGAAGTGCCGCCGCAGCTTGGCCAGGGCCACGCTGGCGCTGGCCTGCGCCATGCCCAGGCGTTCGGCCGCCTGCGAGACGCTTTGCGTGCGGTAAACCTCGACGAAGACCTTCAACCAATCGAGATCCAGCTTGGCCATGGGCGCCAACCTTTATCAAGAAGCGAAATGGGCCTTATATCAATCCATGACTTCCGTTGATAGTGCAGAAGGCCGAGACTCCGCGTGAGGTCGAACAGGGCAAACAGGTCAAACATCGCGGCCTTGCGCGCCCGCCTCGGCAACCCGTGTGCGGCGATCCACGCTGGGGTGGCTGTACAGCCGGAGCGTCGAGCACCTGCCTGCCCTATAGACAACTCACCAAGAACACGGAGAACCGGCGATGACCGCCCCCGAACTGGGCCGCCTCGAAGACCTCCCCGCCGATTACCGCGCGGCCCTGGCGCGGCAAAACCTGGTGCCGCTGTGGCCCAGCCTGCGCGCGGTGCTGCCGCCGGACAAGCCGCAGCCGCGCACCCGGCCCTCGCACTGGCCCTACCAGGCCATCCGGCCGCTGCTGATGCGCGCCGGCGAACTGACGCCGATCGAGAAGGCCGAGCGCCGCGTGCTGGTGCTGGCCAACCCCGGCCACGGGCTGGAGAAGATGCAGGCCAGCGCGGCCATCTACCTGGGCATGCAGCTGCTGCTGCCCGGTGAATGGGCGCCGGCGCACCGCCACACGCCGAACGCGGTGCGCATGGTGGTGGAGGGCCGCGGCGCCTACACCACGGTGGACGGCGAGAAGCTGCCGATGGCGCGCGGCGACCTGATCCTGACACCCACCGGCCTGTGGCACGAGCACGGCCACGACGGCGAGGAGCCCGTCGTCTGGCTGGACGTGCTGGACCTGCCGCTGGTCCATTACCTGGAGGCCAGCTACCACGTCGACGGCCCGCGCCAGGCCGTGAAGCCCGCGCCAGCCGCCCCGCGCGCCGGCCTGCTGCCCACGCCCTTCTTCGAACGCGGCGGCAGCGACTACCCGATGCTGCGCTATCCCTGGGCCGAAGCGCGCGCCGCGCTGCTGGCCCAAGCCCAGGCGCGACCCGAACAGCAAGCCCTGCAGCTGAGCTACGTGAACCCGCACACCGGCGGCGACGCGCTGAACATCCTCGGCTTCCACGCGTTGATGCTGCGCCCGGGCCAGGCGCTGGCCCTGCCCGCCCGTTCGCCGGCGTCAGTGTTCCACGTGATCGAAGGCCGCGCTGCGCTGCGGGTGGGGCAAGACCGCTTCGAGCTGGCCGAGGCCGACACCTGCTGCGCGCCCGGCTACTCGCCGCTCACGCTGGCCAACCCGTCCGGCGCCGCGCCGGCCTTCCTGTTCATCGCTGACGAGGCGCCGCTGCACCGCAAGCTCGGCATCCACGAAGTGCGCTGACGGCCGCCTGCCCCCACCCTTCCCCTATCCCATGACATCCTCGTCCATGCTCTGGGCTGCGCCGCTGCCGCCCACCTTGCCGGTGCGCGGCCGCGCCGAGTGCGCTCCCGTCAACCGCCTGTTCTTCGTCGGCCGCAACTACCACGCCCACGCGGTCGAGATGGGGCGCCCGGTCGACAAGGCCAGCGCCCGGCCCTTCTACTTCACCAAGTCGCCCCAGACCCTGGTGCCCTCGGGCGCCACCACGCCCTATCCACCCGGCACCGCGGACTACCAGCACGAGATGGAGCTGGTCGTGGTGATCGGCGCCCCCGGCTTCCGCGTGACGGTGGACGAAGCGCCGGCGCTGGTCTTCGGCTACGCCTGCGGCCTGGACATGACGCGCCGCGACCTGCAGCTGGCCGCGCGCGACCAGGGCCGGCCCTGGGACCTGGGCAAGGACGTGGAGCACTCGTCCGTGGTGTCGGAAGTCGTGCCCATGCCGGGCCAGGTCCTGTCCACCGGATCGATATCACTCCAAGTGACCGGCCAGCCGCGCCAGGCCTCGGACCTGTCCAGGCTGATCTGGGGCGTGCCCGAGCTGATCGCGGACCTGTCGCAGTTCTACCGCCTGCAAGCGGGCGACCTGATCTTCACCGGCACGCCCGAAGGCGTGGGGCCGGTGCAGCCCGGCGACCAGCTGCACGGCCGCATCGCCGGCGTCGGCGAGATCAAGCTGGGCATCGGCGCCGCCGAATGAATCCGGCGCCGCTCCCGCGGCGAGCCACCGGATGGAAGGAACGCCCGCCGGCCGCTCGGGGCCTGGGTGCGTCCACAGTCCGGACTGTCGGCCCCGGGCCCGACCAGCGCCGGATCACGCCAGCTGCCGCAGCCACTGCGCCAGCCCGGCCATCAGCCGCTCGCCCACCGGCGACAGCGCCGTGAAGTGGATGCAGGCATGCACGCCGGACGGCTCGTGCACGTGCTCGACGACCACGCCGGCCCGGGCGATGGCGCCCGCCAGCGCGATGCCTTCGTCGCGCAGCGGGTCGTGGCCCAGCGTGGCGATCCAGGTGGGCGGCAGCGCATCCAGGCGCGGCGCGTGCAGCAGGGCCGCCTCGGGATGCCACGCCATGGCCGCGTCCGTTCCAAGGTAGGCGTCCATGAACCACACCATCGCGGAAGCGGTGAGGAACTTGCCTTCGCCGTTCTCGCTGCGCGACGGCAGTGTCTCGCCGTGGTGCAGGGCCGGCGGGTAGATCAGGCCCAGGCCGCGCAGCGGCACGTCGCCCGCCACCCGCATCGCCGCCACCGCGGCCAGCTGGGCGCCGGCGCTGTCGCCGGCCACGGCCAGGCGGGCGGGGTCACAGCCCAACTCGGCCGCATGCGCGGCAGCCCAGCGCACGGCGGCCTCGGCATCGTCGGGCGCCGCGGGAAACGGATGCTCCGGGGCGCGGCGGTAGTCGACCGCGATCACCAGCATGCCGGCGTCGTGGCACAGCCGGCGGCACACCGCGTCGTGCGTCTCCAGGTCGCCGATGACCCAGCCGCCGCCGTGCAGGTAGACCAGCGCCGGCCGCGGCGAAGCGGCCGGAGACACCGGCGTGTACAGCCGCAGCGGCAGCGGGCCGCCGGGCCCGCGCATGGTGTGGTCGACCACCGTGGCCACCGGCGGCGGCGGCAGGCCCAGCGAGGCAGCCAGCTCGCGGTAGACCTGTCGGCCCACCTCCACCGGCAGCCGTTCCAGCGGCGGCTGCGTGGCGGCCTGGGCCAGAAAGCCGGCCAGCGGCGGGTCGATCGGGGCGGTCAGGGCCGCATCCATCGGATCAGGCAGGCGTGCGTTCATCGCGGAATTCCAGTGCGGGGTGAGAAGACGAGGTGGTCCGGCCGGCGGACGCATCGGCATCGGCGGCAGCCGTCGCGGTTCGAGCCGCGACGGGCGGCCGCAGCAGCCAGCGCGCCAGCGCCGGCAGCAGCACCAGCGCGCCGACCATGTTCCACAGGAACATGAAGGCCAGCAGCACGCCCATGTCGGCCTGGAACTTGATGGGACTGAAGGCCCAGGTGCCAACGGCCAAAGCGAGCGTGATGCCGGTCAGCATCACCACGCGGCCGGTGAACCGCAGGGCCTGCGCATAGGCCTCCGCCAGGCTGGCGCCGGCGCGCAGGCGGGCCAGCATCACGCTGAGCACGTACAACGCATAGTCCACGCCGATGCCCACGCCCAGCGCGATCACCGGCAGCGTGGCCACCTTCACGCCCATGCTTAAGCAGACCATCAGCGCTTCGCACAGGATGGAGGTGAGCACCAGCGGCAGCACCGCCACCAGCACCGCGCGCCACGAGCGGAAGGTGATCCAGCACAGCACCAGCACGGCGCCGTAGACCCACAGCAGCATTTCCCGCATGGCCTGCGCGACGACGATGTTGGTGGCGGCAGCGATGCCGGCCGAGCCGGCCGCGAGCATGAAGCGGGCCTGTTCCTTCGCGCCGGGCAGCTTGCCGCGTTCGGCGATGAAGGCCTCCACTTCACCCACCACGCGCGCCAGCGTCTCGGCCTTGTGGTCCTTCAGATAGACGTAGAGCGACAGGAAGGAGCAGCCCTGGTTGAAGAGCTCGCGCGGCGCACGCGTCTGCACGCCGCCCAGCGCGGCGTCGTTGGGCACCAGCTCGTACCACTTGAGCTGGCCTTCGTTGTAGCCCACCGAGGCCCATTTCGACAGCGCCGCCATCGACTGCGTGGACTCGACACCCGGCAGCTGCTGCAGCCGCCAGGCCAACGCGTCCACCTGTGCCAGCACGGCATAGCGGGTGCACTGGTCCTCGGGCGTGGCCACCATCACCGTCAGGATGTCGGCGCTGGCGGCGTAGTGGCTGGCCACGTAGGCGTTGTCGCGGTTGTAGCGGGAATCGGGCCGCAGCTCGGGCGCGCCGGGGTCCAGGTCGCCGATGCGCAGCTGCAGGCTGGTGGCGTAGCCCACCACCGCCAGCACCACGCCAGCCGCGATGGCCGCGCGCGCCGGCCCGCGTTCGGTGAAGCGACCGATGGCCGCCCACATGCCGCGTTGGCTGGCTTCGCGCGATTCCAGCTTCAGGCTGCGCTCGGCCGCCGCCGGGCTCACGCCCAGATAGCTCAGCAGCACCGGCAGCAGCACCAGGTTGGTGAAGATCAGCACCGCGACGCCGATGCTGGCGATGGCCGCCAGGTCCTGGATCACGCGGATGGGGATCAGCGCCAGCACGGCGAAGCCCACCGCGTCGCACAGCAGCGCGGTGAGCCCGGCCATGAAGAGCCGCCGGAAGGTGTAGCGCGCCGCCACCACCCGGTGCGTTCCGCGGCCGACGTCCTGCAGGATGCCGTTCATCTTCTGCGCGCCATGGCTCATGCCGATGGCGAAGACGAGGAAAGGCACCAGCACCGAATACGGATCCAGCTCGTAGCCGAAGAGCTTCAGCAGCCCGAACTGCCAGGCCACGGCGATGAGCGAACAGGCCACCACCAGCAAGGTGGAGCGCATGCAGCGGGTGTAGCCATACAGCACGCCGGTGGTGATGGCCAGCGCCAGCGCGAAAAAGCCCAGCATCTGCCGCAAGCCGTCGATCAGGTCGCCCGCCACCTTCGCGAAGCCGGTGACGTGGATACCGATGCGATCGGACGCGTACTTCGCGCGCAGGGCCTCGATGCGGCGCGACAGCTCGCCATAGTCCAGCGCCGCGCCGGTGCGCGGGTCCTTGTCCAGCAGCGGGACGAAGATGATGCTGGACTGGAAGTCGGCGGCGACGATCTGGCCGATCTCGCCCGAGCGCTCGACGTTGGCGCGCACCTCGGCCAGCGCAGTGGGCGAGCCGTCGTAGCTGTCGCCCATCACCGTGTTGCCGTCCAGGCCTTCCTCGGTCACCGCGACCCAGCGCGTGTTGCTGGTCCACAGCGACTTCATGAAGGGCCGGTCCACCCCCGGCAGCAGGAAGACCTCGTCGTTCAGCTTCTGCAGGGTATCGAGGTAGTCCTTGTTGAAGATGTCGCCCTGCTTCACCGCCACCGCGATGCGCAGCGCATTGCCCTGCCCGCCCAGGTTGCCCTGGTTGGCCAGGTAGTTTGCGATATAGGGATGCCGGGTCGGGATGGTCTTCTCGAAGCTCGCATTGAGCTTCAAGCCCAGTGCTGCCCAGCCCAGCAGCAGCGTGGCCACCAGGCACAGCAGCAGCACCAGCGGCCGGTGGTTGAAGAAGGCGCGTTCCAGCGCCGAGCCCGAGCGCGGGTCGAAATCGGCGAGGCGGGCGACGACCGGCTGGGCATCGTCGGCGATGTCGTGGTTCAAGCAGAACTCCGTTGGGGTCGGAAGGCAGCGCGCGTTCAGGGTGCGGGCATGCGTTCGAGGCCGCGCAGGCCGGCCACCACCACCCGGCCGCCGGCGGCCGCCGCCAGCGACGCGGCAGGCAGCGGGCGAGTGGCCGGCAGACGTTCGAAACGGCGGCCGTCATCGCGGCTGGCCAGCAGGTCGCCGTTCTGCGCCAGCAGCAGCACGCTGCCGTCGGCGCGCTCGATGCCGGCGCTGATCGTCAGTGGGACGCCGGTCTCCAGCTTTTCCCAGCTTCCGCCGCCGTCCATCGAACGGAAGGCATGGCCGCGCAGGCCATAGGCGATGAGGCTGCCGGCGCGCGTCGGCAAGAGGCCGAAGAAGCTGCCTTTGTAGGGCGAGGCCAGCGGCTCGAAGGTCTCGCCGCCGTCGAGCGAGCGCAGCAACAGGCCCTGCTCGCCGGCGACGAACAGCTGCCGGTCCAGCCAGCGCGTCGCATAGAGGTGCAGGCTCTTGGGGTTCGGCAGCCGGGCCGCGGCCACCGGCTGCCATCGGGCGCCGCCGTCGCGGGTTTCGAAGGCCAGGCCGTAGGCGCCGACCGCCAGGCCGCGCGGGCCGGCGAGGTCCAGGTCGAAGAAGGGCTTGTCCGGGCCCTCATCCGCCAGGCGCTGCGCGCGCTGGCGCGCCGGCTCGTCGGGCGCCGCGGCCAGCACCTGGCGGGCGGCGGCGATGCCGTCCAATTGACGCGTCCAGGTCGCACCGCCATCTTCCGTGCGCAGGATCACGCCCAGGTGGCCGGCAGCCCAGCCGCAGCGCGCATCGGCGAAATGCAGCGCCGTGAGGCTCACCTGCACCGGCACGCGGGCCTGGGACCAGCTGGCGCCGTCGTCGTCGCTGACGCGCACGATGCCGCGTTCACCCGCGGCCACCAGGCGGCGGCCGGCGCGGGCCACCGCGAGCATCGCGGCGCCGGCGGCCCGCGGGGTGACCAGCGCAGGCTCGCGCAGCACGGCGGGTACGCCGGCGGCCTGCGCCTGGGCCGTCGCGGCGCGCGCCACGGTCGCCGTCCCCAGCGCAGGCGCCAGCCCCAGCGCCAGAAGATGCCGCCGGGCAATCACCGCGCGCCCTCGTTCGCCAGTTCCTCGGGGCTGAAGAAGCTGCGCGGCAGCGGCGCAACCGGCTTGTACTGCTGAGGCAGCTCGTTCGACGCCATGTTCAGGTAGTACGCGCCGGTCTGCAGGTCGTAGCCGCCCCACAGCATGTTGCCGATCACCGCGGGGATGTCCGGCGCCAGCAGGGTCAGCGTGTAGTTGGTGCGCCAGAGCTCGCCCTTGGCGTCCCAACCGTCCAGCAGCACGATCTGCCAGCTGTCCTCGTCGACGTAGTACCTGCGCTTGGGCACCACGTGGCGCTTGCCCGCGGCCAGCGCCGCTTCCACCTCCCACACGCGGTGCAACTCCCAGCGCACCAGCGCCGGGTTCAGCGTGTTCGGCGTCACCAGGTCGCCCACCTTGGCGCTGGCGGCGCGGTTGTTGTTGTAGGGAATGTAGACCTCGCGCTTGCCCACCAGCTTCAACACGTGCTTGTCCAGCGGGCCGAAGAGCATGAAGGCCTCGTCGAACAGGCCGATGCCGGAGGTGACCGAGTCCGGCGTGTCGTAGGCCACCGAAGGCGCCTTGCGCACGCGGCGCTGGCCCACCAGGTACTGCCACAGGCCGCGCGGCTGCGCGGCAGTCAGGCCGTCGTGCGCCAGGATGGCTTCGCCGGCCTTGGATCCGGGCTCGCTGACGACGAACTTGCCGAGCTGGTAGTAACCGTCGAACTTGTCCACGGCCGCGTCGGCGTCGTAATAGGGACGGCGGAAGGTCTGCGTGCCGCCGGAGGCCATCGCGCGCTTGCCGTCGGCCGTCATCACCCACACCCGCACCGGCGCCTGCACCGTGGTGCCGGTCCAGGCCAGGCGGTGGTTCAGGATGACCTCGTAGCCGTCCTTCGGGATCGGGAACGGGATGCCGCCCAGCGCGCCTTCCACGCCGTGTCCGCCATCCACCGCCTTGGCCTTCGTAGCGTTGCGGAAGGTGTTGTCGTAGACATACTGCGGTGCTGCCGCGCTGCGCCGCGTCGGGTAGACCTCGAGCCTGAAGTCGGGGTACTTCTTCAGCAGCGCCTTCACGCCATCGGTCAGCCGCGCGGCGTGCGCGTCCATGTTCTTCGCGGTGATGGTCAGCACCGGCTTGTCGGCCGCGAAGGGGTCGGGGCGCGGGTCGCCGGCCTTGTAGCCGGCCGGGGCCTTGGTCATGCCGCCTTCCCAGGCCGGGATGCTGCCGTCCTTGTTGCCGGCGCGTTCGGCGCCCAGGGGCGTCAGCGTGGTCTTGAGCTTGGCCGCCTCGTCGGCCGCCACCGCGGCGGCGGCGCCGCTGCCGGCCAGGGCCAGGGAGGCCGCGATGGCGGCGGCAGGAACAGTGATTCGCATGGAAGGTCTCCTAACTTTCAAACGAGGCGTCCGTCAGAACGTGCGCGAGATGCTGAACGAGAGGTGCGCGCGGTCGCGCAGCGACTGCGCGAAGCTCAGCTGCCGCGGCGAGCCGGTGCCGGGCGTGAAGTTCTCGGTGAAGGTCTTCTCGTCGCCGAAGTAGCCGGTGTACGAGAGCGCCACGTTCCACTCGTTCTGGTACTTACCCTTGACGCCGATGCTGTAGTCGCCCGCATCGGACGCGCCGCCCGCGAAGTTGAAGATCGCCGACGAGCGCCCGCCGAAGTTCCAGCCCAGGGCGACGGGCACCGACAGGTCCAGCCCCGGCAGCACCTGGAAGTACTGCGGCTCGAAGAGCATGCGGAACGCCCAGGCACCCTTGGTGGTGTTCGGGTCCAGCCCGCCCAGGCCCACGCTGCTGCCGTTGGGGCCGATGGCGAAGATGTCGCGCGTGATCTTCAGCCGCCGGTTGTAGGCGATCTCGCCCACCACCGCCCCGCCCTGCCACAGCGCGCTGGGCTGCAGCACGTAGATGCCCGAGGCCTGCAGGTGCCCGGTGCGGCCGACCGCGTAACAGGGCGTCGCGCTGCTGGTGTCGCAGCGCAGGATAGGCCCCAGGCCCAGCACCGCGGGATCGCTGGTCAGCGGCGCGTTGTCACGCAATGACGCTTCCAGCGCCCAGTTCAGCTGCCCCACCGACGCCGTGACACTGGCGCCGTAGGTGCGGATGCCACTGGCATAGGCCAGGTGCACGTTGCCGTTGACGAAGTCGAACACCGGCACGGCCGGCGTCTTGTCGTGATAGCGCGCGGCGTAGAAGCCGAATTCATAGTCGCCGCCCACGGGGCTCCAGCGCAGCTGCAAGCCGCCCTGGCCGCTGTCCTTCGGGCGAAAGTTCTTGCCCTTGTCGTAGCTCAGGAAGATCGGCGAGCCATCGGGCGCATTGCCGAAGCCCACCGTGCCGGTGCCCACGTAGTCCTGGTTCGAGAAGTAGCTGCCGACGCCGGGAATCTTGCTGGGCCGCCACTTGAACTGGTAGTACGCCCCCAGCGACAGTCCCGGTGCCAGCTGCAGCGAGCCCGACACCTGCTCCACCGGCAGCAGCACTTCCTTGAACTGCCAGCCCGGCACCGAGACGATCTTGGCCACGTCCACCGGACCCTGCGCATGGGCAATGCCGTTCTGGCCGAAGAACAGGCTCTCGCCCCACTGCAGCGTGTGCTTGCCCAGGCGCAGCGTGCCCTTCATGCCGCCGACCTCGCCCTTCAGGTAGGCGAAGGCATCCAGCACCTCCGTGCCGCGGCCGTGCTGGCGGCGCGTGTCGGGCAGGAACTCGTTCGCGGCCTGGCCAGGGAAGTTGTTCGCGGTGGACACCACCGGCCCCAGGCGCTGGCCGCCGGCCAGCAGCGGCGTGCCCTGGTAGTCGCTGCGGCCCAGGTACACGCCGTCGTGCCAGGCGGTGCCGGACAGGCGCGCGCCCCAGTTCCGGGCCGACACGTCGAGCTCGCCCAGCAGGTCGTAGCGGCGGGAGATCAGGCCCTTGTCGAAGTTGTGGTTGCCGTCGTCCTCGTTGCTGATGCCGGGGTCGGCGGCGACGTCCAGCTTCGTCAGGTTCGGTGACGGGTCTTTCAGGCGATAGGCAGTGCTGAACTTGGGCGTCAGGTCCAGGCGGACTTTCAGCTCGGGGTCGGGCGTCGGGATCTCGAAGGCGTGGGCGGCGGGCAGCGCGAGCGCGGTGGTCAGCGCGAGCGCTGAGGCGACCGCCAGCGCGTGGCGACGGAAGGTCATGCGTTTGTCTCCGGGTGGTTTTCTGGAAGTCGCCGACGGGGCGTCAGACGTAGGTCGAGGCCAGGCCGCCATCCACCGGCAGGTTGATGCCGCTGATCCAGCGCGCCGCGTCCGAGCAAAGGAATGCGACCACCGGCGCCACCTCGTCCGCATAGGCCGGGCGCTTCATGCGGTGGGCGTCCTTCTGCACGCGCTCGTTGCCCAGCATCTGCACGAAGTCGCCGAGGATGGGCGTGAACACCGGGCCGGGGGCGACGCAGTTCATGCGCACGCCGCGCTCCAGGAACCACTTCTGCGATTGCGTGGTGGTCCAGACGATCAGCGCTTCCTTGAAGTACTGGTAGCAGGTGTCCGGCGCCACCGGGTGCTTGGCGAGCCAGGCCAGGCCGGCCTCGAAATGCGGCGTCTCGGCCAGCGCCTTGTGCAGGTCCAGCCGCTGCGGCCATTCAGCGCCGAGGATGGAGGCGATGTTGACGATGCTGCCGCCCGCGGGCAGCCGGTCCAGCACGCGCTGGCACAGGTGGCGCAGGCCCAGGTAGTTCACCCGCGCCACCAGGTCCACCGGCGCGGTGCCGGGCACGCCGGCGATGTTGCACAGCGCATCGAATCGCTCGGGCAGCTGCTTCACCGCCGCGTCGATGGCGGCCTGCTCCGACAGGTCGGCCTTGACGAAGCCGTCCAGCGTCAGCATCGGTTCATTGCGGTCCACGCCGATCACACGCGCGCCGGACAGGCGCATCAGGCGCGCGGTCTCGGCACCGATGCCGGAGCTGACGCCGGTGATGACGATGGTCTTGCCGTGGAAGTTCATGCAGTCTCCTATCACTTGAAATAAGCGCGTGTTCCTGGGCTGACGCCTCGAAGCCGGTCTTGCCGCACGGCTGCCGGTCGTTGCTCGAGGACAGGCGCCGCGGCTGCGGTGCTCAGAACGGGAAGGCCGGGGGGGTGTCCTTGACGGTCATCCACTGCCAGGTGGTGAACTGCTCCCAATCGCCCGGGCCGCCGTGCGAACTGCCGTTGCCCGCGATGCCGGGCCCGCCGAAGGGGTTCACCGCGTCGTCGTTCACCGTCTGGTCGTTGACGTGCACCATGCCGGCCTTCAGGCGCCCGGCCACCGCCATCGCGCGGCCGACGGAACGCGAGATCACCGCCGCCGCCAGCCCGCCGTGGTGGTGATTGGCCATCGCCACCGCCTCGTCATCGGTCTGGAAGGTGGCGATGTTCAGCACCGGGCCGAACACCTCCTCGTCATGGCAGCGCATGCCGGGCTTCACGCCGGCCAGCACCGTGGGCTTGTAGAAGAGACCGTCGTAGGTGCCGCCGGCCAGGAGCCGGGCGCCAGCCTTCACGCTGTCCTGCACCACCGCATGCACGCGGTCGCGCTGGCGGGCGTCGATCAGCGGACCCAGGGCCACCTGCTGCGTCGCGCCATTGCCCACCGGCAGGTGCGTGGCCTTGGCGACCAGGCGCTCGGTGATGGCCGCGGCGATCGATTCATGCACCAGCACGCGGTTGGTGGCCATGCAGATCTGGCCCTGGTGCAGCCAGGCGCCCCAGGCGGCGTTGCTGGCCGCCAGGTCCAGGTCGGCGTCGTCCAGGATCACCAGCGCATTGCTGCCGCCCAGTTCCAGCGAGGTCTTCTTCAGGTGCTTCGCCGCCAGCTCGCCCACGCGCCGGCCCGCGCCCACCGAGCCGGTGAAGGAAATCATCTGCAGGTTGGCATCGGTCACCAGCGCCTCGCCCACGTCCGCGCCGCCGGGCAGCACGTGCAGCACGCCGGCCGGCAAGCCCGCGGCCTCGAAGACCTGCGCGATCAGGTAGCCGCCCGAGACCGGGGTGCGTGCATCCGGCTTCACCACCACCGCATTGCCCGCGGCCAGGGCCGGCGCGACGACGCGCAGCGTGAGGATGAGCGGGAAGTTGAAGGGCGAGATCACGCCGACCACGCCGTGCGGCACGCGCCGCGCCATGCTGAGCCGCCCGGGCGTGGACGGCAGCAGCTCACCCTGTGCCTGCATCGGCATCGCGGCGGCCAGCTGGCAGAAGGCCACGGCCTCCCGCAACTCATGCTGGCCTTTCGGCAAGATGGCGCCGGTCTCACGGGTGACGAACAAGGCCAGCTCGTCGAAATGCCGCTGCAGCAAGGCCGCGGCGCGGTGGAACACCGCGGCACGTTCACGCGGCGGCATCGCCGCCCACGCCGGCTGCGCGGCGGCGGCAGCGGCGGCGGCGCTGGCCACGTCGGCCGGCACGGCCTGCCCGCTGCGCGCCAGCGGCTCGCCGGTGGCCGGCTCGATGATGTCCGCGGCCACGCTGGCCGCGCGCCAGCCGCTGCTGAAGAGGTGCTCGCGCCAAAGCGCGGGATTGAGGAAGTTCGTGCTTGCCACGTCGCGTGTCTCCATCGGATGAATGGCGGGCGCCATGGCCGTGAACATCGCAACGCGTGTGCCGCGGGCCGCGCCAGGGGCCCGATTGCGGCGCTGCAGCACGGGCCGCGCGAGGCCCCGCGCCAGAGGGGAAGCAGGCGCCGGGATCAGGACATTCCCGGAGCCCAATTTCCGCAGCGCAACATGAAGACGGTGAATCTTTTCTGGTTGATGAAATCAGAAATTCCAGTGCAAACTCGCGCCACTCACTTCATCTATTGAACAAATGGCGAAGCCCCAACGCATCTCGCTGGCCGAGATGGCGCGCCAGACCGGCGCCATGCTTCGCCGCGGCGACAGTGCGCACTTCGACCCCGCGGCCGGCCTGCCGCCGACGCTGTCGGACCTGACCGAGTCGCTGTTCTTCTCGCCCGGCGACGGCCGCATCTGGCTCAACGACCAGCGCATGCTGCTGTGGCACAGCTCGGCCATGGGCCACCTGCGGCGCGAGCTGGTGGACGCGCTGGGCCTGGAGCGTGCGCGCGGCCTGCTCACCCGCGCCGGCTACGTCAGCGGCGCGCGCGACGCCACGCTGGTGCGCGACCGCTGGCCGCAGGGCGACGCCGCCGCGGTCTTCATGGCCGGCACGCGGCTGCATGCGCTGGAAGGCGTGGTCAAGGTCACGCCGATCGCCTTCGACTTCGACATCGACCGCGGCTTCTATGAAGGTGAGTTCCTGTGGGAGCACTCCAGCGAGGATGACGAGCACATTGGCGCCTATGGGCTGGGCACCGAGCCGGCCTGCTGGTCGCAGATCGGCTATGCCTGCGGCTACGTGACGACGCTGTTCGGCCAGCTCGTCATCTTCCGCGAGGTCGAATGTCGCGCCATGGGCGCGTCCACCTGCCGCGTGGTCGGACGCCACGCGGCGGCCTGGGGCGACGTCAGCGAAGACATGCGCTACCTGCAGGCGCGCGACTTCCGCAGCCTGGCCCAAGACCTGGCAGCCGAGCCCGCGCCGGCGCCGGTGCGTCCCGCCGTGGCGGTGCCGCCCGCGGACACCACGGCCGACCGCCACGAGATCGTCGGCGCTTCCTCCGCCTTCAATTCCGCCTGCCACCAGCTCGACCGCGTCGCGCGCACGCAGGCCACGGTGCTGTTCACAGGCGAATCCGGCGTCGGCAAGGAAGCCTTCGCGCGGCGCCTGCACCGCATCAGCAAGCGGGCCGACCGGCCCTTCGTCGCCGTGAACTGCGCCGCCATCCCGGACACGCTGATCGAGGCCGAGCTGTTCGGCGTCGAGCGCGGCGCCTTCACCGGCGCCACCGCCTCGCGCCCCGGCCGCTTCGAACGCGCGGATGGCGGCACCCTGTTCCTCGACGAGATCGCCACGCTCAGCCCGGTCAGCCAGGGCAAGCTGCTGCGCGCGCTGCAGGAAGGCGAGATCGAGCGCGTCGGCGGCACGAAGACGATAACTGTCGATGTACGCGTCGTCGCTGCGACCAACGTCGACCTGCAGGCCGAGGTGCGCTCCGGCCGCTTCCGCGAAGACCTGTTCTTCCGCCTCAACGTCTACCCGATGCACCTGCCGCCGCTGCGCGAGCGGCGCGACGACATCCCGCTGCTGATGAACCACTTCCTGCGCCGCGAGTCGGCGCGGCACGGTCGCTCACCCACCGGCTTCACGCCGCGGGCGGTGCGGGCGCTGCTGCACTACGCCTTTCCCGGCAACATCCGCGAGCTGCAGAACCTGATCGAGCGCGGCGTCATCTCCGCCGACGACGGCGCGCCGATCGACGTGCGCCACCTGTTCCGCCGCGAGCAGCTGTCGGACGAGGCGCTGCTGGCCATCGGCGCCGGCGGCGCGCTGATGCCCAGCCAGGACAGCGCCGGCGTGCCCAACCTGCTGCAGCACCTGCAGCAGGCGCTGGGCGCCGAAACGCTGGCGCTGGCCGAGCTGGAGGGCCGCCTGCTGCGCGAAGCGGTGGACGCCGCCAGCGGCAACCTGGCCGCCGCGGCCCGGCGCCTGGGGCTGACGCGGGCGCAGCTGGCCTATCGGCTGGAAAGAGCGGCCACGCCGACCTGACCCGCCGACCTGACCCGCCGGACTCACCCGCCCGGGTTCAGTCGCGGCGCCTGAATGCTCACTCGGCGCGCACGCGCGCCACCGTGCGCCGCGCCTGCAGCACCACCGGCAGATCCACCATGCGGCCGTCCAGCTGCGTCGCGGCGCCCCCGGCGGCCGCGTCGGCGGCCAGCACCCGGCGCGCCCAGGCCAGTTCGTCGGCGCTCGGCGCCAGCGCGTCATGCACCACCGCGACCTGGCGCGGGTGGATGCAAAGCTTGCCGCCGAAGCCGAAGTTCAGTGCCCGGCGGGTGTCGGCGCGCAGGCGTGCTTCATCGTCGATCGCCACCGTGACGCCATCCACGGCCGGTTGCAGCCGGTGCAGGCGGGTGTGCATCGCGATGGCGAAGCGCAGCGGGTCCAGCTCACGCTCGTCCTCCGAGCAGCGCAGGCCCGTGTCGGCCATGAAGTCGATGTGGCCGACGACCAGGCGCAGCACGCCCGGCGCGGCCGCGATCGGCGCCAGCGCCGCATGGCCGGCGGCGCTTTCGACCAGCGGCAGCAGCGCGGCGGCCGGCGCCGCCGCGCGGACTGCGGCCAGGTCGGCAGCCGATTCGCTCTTCGCCACCATCACGCCCGCCGGCGCGGGCCCGTCCGCCAGCCAGGCCAGGTCCTGCCGGCCGGCTTCGCTGGCCGGGGTGCTGATGCGCACGACCACGGGCACCGGCGAACCGCGCAGGCCCGGCCAGGCATCGACGATCGCTGACCGCGCCTGCGCCTTCTGCGCGGCCGGCACCGCATCCTCCAGATCGAGCACGACCGCATCGGCCCCGCTGGCCACGGCTTTCAGGAACCGCTCCGGCCGGTCGCCCGGCACGAAAAGCAGCGTGCGCGCCGCACCCAGCGCGGCGAACTGCGCGGCGAACTGCGCGGCGGACTGCGCGGCGGACTGTGCGGATGCATCCATCACCATCACCGCATCGTCAGACCGCGCCCTGCTCGCGCAGCCGCCCGATGGCCTCGGCCGACCAGCCCAGTTCGCGCAGGATGGCCTCGGTGTGCTGCCCCAGCGCCGGCACGGCATCCATGCGCGGCGCGAACACGGGCGTCGTGCCCGGCGGCAGCAGCGCGGGAATCGGCCCGGCCGGCGTCGCCACCTCGGTCCAGCGCTGCCGCGCCTTCAGCTGCGGGTGTGCCCAGACGTCGTGCATGTCGTTGACGCGCGCATTGGCGATCTGCGCCGCCTCGAGCCGTTCGATCACCTGGTCGGCCGTCAGCGCCGAGAAGGCTTCGACGATCAGCCCGCGCAAGGCCTCGCGGTTCGCCGTGCGCTTCGGGTTCGATGCAAACCGCTCATCGGTCGCCAGGGCCGGCTGCCGCAGCACCTGCCGGCAGAAGGCATCCCACTCGCGCTCGTTCTGCAGGCCCAGCATCACGATGCGGCCGTCGCCGGCCGGAAACGGACCGTAGGGATAAATCGTGGCATGAGCGGCCCCGGCGCGCGGCGGCGGCGTGGCGCCGTCGAAGGCGTAGTACAGCGGGTAGCTCATCCACTCGGCCATGCTCTCCAGCATCGACACGTCGATGCGGCTGCCGCGCCCGGTGCGGCCGCGCTGCAGCAGCGCGGACAAGATGCTGGTGCACGCGTACATACCGGCGGCGATGTCGGCGATCGAGCAGCCGGCCTTGGCCGGCTCGTCCGGCGTGCCGGTGACGGACAGGAAGCCGGACTCGCTCTGGATCAGCAGGTCGTAGGCCTTCTTGTCACGGTAGGGGCCGGGCCGTTCGGGATCGTCGCCGTAGCCGGAGATGTCGCAGACGATCAAGCGCGGATGCCGGGGCTGCAGCGCCTCGAAGGACAGGCCCAGCCGCGCTGCCGCGCCCGGTGCCAGGTTCTGCACCAGCACGTCGGCGCCTTCCAGCAGCTGCATCAGCACCTGCCGCGCCTCCGGCTGCTTGACGTCCAGCGTGAGGCTTTCCTTGGACCGGTTGGTCCAGACGAAATGCGAGGCCTGGCCCCGCACACGCTCGTCGTAGGCGCGCGCGAAGTCACCGCTGCCGGGCCGCTCGATCTTGATGACGCGCGCGCCCATATCGGCCAATTGACGCGTGCAGAAGGGCGCGGCGATCGCGTGCTCCAGCGTGACCACGGTCACGCCATCGAGGGGTCTAACCATCTTCGGACTCCGTTTCAGAAGGACCGCGGTAGCCCGAGCACGTGCTCGTCCGCGCAGGACAGGATCAAGTTGGCCGAGACCCCGCCGCCTGGTGCGGCCGGGTCTCGCGGAACGTGCGCTCGGCGCCACACCGCAGGCTCAGGCTCACGCGAAGCCGGCCCGCGCCTGCGGCCAGGCATCGGCCGCTGGCACGCAGGGCCCTGGCCGCCTCGACCGGCAGGCCGCGGGAGCACTGCGGCGAACGCATTCTGGGCACCGCCCGGCTATTTGGGAAATACCTAATCAAGCTACTGGATAGTCTCTCGAGAGATAGCGGAGAGCATGTGCAGGCCGCATGACGGTCCCAAGTCGGCGCCCGTTGGCCGCATGCCGGCCGCATGCCGGGCGCATGTCCCCCGCACGTCGGCCGGCAGGCCGACGCCTCAGCGGCGTGCGGCGCCGGAGAGTTCGGCCACCCGGCGGCGTGCTTCCTCGCTGCCTTCGAACGGTCGCTGGATGGCCAGCGCGGCGCGGTAGGCGGCCAGCGCTTGTGCATCCAGCCGCTGCTTGTCCAGCGATTGCGCCAGCCGGAACTGCGCCTGCGCACTGCCGGGCGCCAGCTTCGCCGCCTGGCTGAAGGCCGCGGTGGCCTGCTGCAGCTCACCCCGGGCCTGCAGCACCTGCCCCAGGGTGTCGTGGTAGTTGGCGTTGCCGGGCGCCAGCTCGATGGCGCGGCGGGCGTCGGACAGGGCCCGGTCCAGATCGCGCCTGCGTTCCGCGGCCAGCCAGGCGGCGTTGTTCCAGGCGAGGTGGAACTTCGGATCCGCCTCGATCGCCTTGCGGTAGGCCGCCTCGGCCTCCGCAGCCTGGCCGGCTTCCTGCTGCAGCGTGCCCAGCTGCACGTAGGCCGGCGCCACCGCCGGGCCCTGCAGGCGGGCCACGATGCGCTGCTGCTCGGCCACCGCCTCCGTCCGCTTGCCGGCGGCGCGAAGCAGGTTGACGCGCGCCGCGAGCGCCGGCATGTGTTCGGGCGCCAGCTGCAGCGCCTTGTCGAGCTGGGCATGCGCATCGTCGAAACGCTTCTGTGCGCCCAGCACCTCGGCCAGCGCCACCGGCGGCATCGGCAGCGCCGGTGCCAGGCGCGCGCTCTGCTCGAAGGCCCGCTGGGCCCCCGGCAGGTCGCCCCGCGCCGCCAGCGCACGCCCCAGGCCGAAGGCGGCACCGGCGTGCTTGGGGTCCGCCGTGGTCGCCGCCCGGAAGGCCTCGACCGCGTCATCGACGCGGCCGGTGGCCATGAACAGGTCGGCCAGGTCGAGCCGCGGCGTCATGAACTTGGGATCCAGCGCCATCGCACGCCGGAATTCGCGCTCGGCGTCGGCGGCACGCTTGCGGGCCACCGCGACGCGGCCCGACACCGCCGCTACTTCCGCCGACTTGGGCGCCCGTTCGCGCGCCTGGGCCATGGCGGCCTCGGCCCGGCCCAGGTCGCCGCGGTGCAGCGCCACCTCGGCCAGGCCCAGCACCGGCAGATGCGACTTTGGATCCAGGCCTGCCGCGCGCTTGAAGGAATCCTCCGCCTTCGCCAGGTCGCCCCCGAGCAGGCGGCCGCGCCCCTCGCGCCAGGCCGCCAGTGCTTCCGGGTTCGCCGGCAGGGGAGAGCCCGCGGGGCGCACGCCGTCGCCCTCGCCAGCCTGGGCCGCCAGGCGCCCTTCCGGGGCCACCACCGGCGCGGCATCCGCCCCGCGCCCGAGCACCACGGCGACCGCGCCCAGGCAAACAAGCATCGAGAGACGAACCATGGACCCTGCACTCCGACAACGACTGGACACGGCCGGCACTGTAGCGGCGCGGTCGCCGCCGCAACACACGGTTACCTTTCTCTAACCAACAATATGAGCGGGCACGCTGTCGGTGAAATTGACATCATTACGTTTGGTTGCGACAAGCGGTTCGCCAAGTGCTTGAAAACAATTGGCAATCAGTGAGTGGCATCGGCCTTGCTTCGCGCCCCGCAGTCGGAGCCTGTCTTACCGACGATGAGAGGGAACCATGGCATTCAAGAAACTCTTCACCACCATCGCGCTCGCCGCCGCGGCGGTTGGCTCGCACGCCGCGTCCGGCGTGCTCAATACCGGCACGATCCAGATGGGCGTGTTCGACAACGCCGGCCTCGGGGCGCTGGGCGTGGGCTTCACCGGCCCGACGGGCGACGCGATCATCCGCGGCTGCCTGTGCGAAGGCTGGGGCGCGTCCGCCGGCTCCTCTGACGGCTTCGTGTACGGCGGTGGCCAGGCCCGCATCACGTCCGCGCTGCTGACCGTGACCGACAGCACCGGCCTCGATCTGTCCGCCCAGTCCGTCGTCATGCTGTCCAACGGACTCCAGGTCACCCACACCTACTCCGCCGCCAGCGCCACGCTGTTCAAGGTCAACGTCACCATCACCAACACCACCGGCGGCGCGCTGGCTGACGTGCGTTATGCCCGGGCACTGGACTGGGACGTCGATCCCGGCTTTTTCGCGCAGAACTTCACCACGCTGTACGGCGGCACCCCGAGCGGCCCGGGCGGCAAGGTGCTGGCCACGTCGACCGACCCGTTCTCGAGCAGCACCCCGCTGAGCGTCCCGACCCAGGAAGCGAACACCAACGTCGTCGACAGCACCGGCGACAAGGGCAGCTACTTCTCCTTCGGCTTCGGCAGCCTGCTCGCCGGCGCCTCCACCTCCTTCGACACCTTCATCGGCTCCGAGCGCACCGTCAGCGAGCTGCTGGCGTCCTTCGCCTCGGTGGGCATCGAGGCCTACTCGTACACCACCGGCTCGGCCATCGGCTCCGATGGCGAACACGCACCGGTCTACGGCTACGGCTTCGTCGGCCTCGACCTGCCGCCGTCGTTCGACGTGCCCGAACCCGGCTCGCTGGCCCTGGCCGGCCTGGCGCTGTTCGGCCTGGCGGCGGCGCGCCGCCGCGCCAGCAAGGCCTGATCGCCGATGCAGCCGGCCCCGCGGGGCCGGTTGGCCTGCCAGCCCCGCCCCGGCGGGGCTTTTTGCTGCCTCCAAGGCTCATTCACCCGGCCGGCGTGCGTTCCGACCGCCGCCGACCCTCAATCACGCGGGCTTTCGTCCGATAGGGCGTGCATGCACCGGCTGCTGTCGATCGAATCCTCCCCGACGATGCGGCGCGGCATCGAGCGGCTGCTGGTCGAGCAGGGCTTCGAAGTCGTCTCCGTGGCCGCGGACGAACAGGCACCGCAGGCGCTGGAGAGCGCCCTCGCGCAAGGCCTGTCCGCCGTGGTGCTGGGCACCAACAGCGCATCCGCCGCCACCTGCCGCGCCATCGCGACACGGCTCGGCGAGGCCGACGCCCTGCGCGTCGGCCTGCTGGTGCTCGCACCGCCCAGCAATGCCGGCGTGCCGGATTTCGTGGCCGGCCGGCGCCACACCCGCATCGAACACCCCACCGCCGCCCAGCAGGTGCCGGGCTTCGTGCACAGCCTGCTGGCCCAGCTGCAGGCGCCGGAACCTGCCACGCCGCCCCGGCGCGAGGGCCTGAAGGTGCTGCTGGTCGACGATTCGAAGACCAGCCGCACGAAATACAAGCGCTTGCTGCAGTCCAGCGGCTACGTCGTCACCGCCTGCGAGGGTCCGCGTGAGGCCCTGGTGGTGATCGACAGCGAGCGCTTCGACCTGGCGATCATCGACTACTACATGCCCGGCATGAACGGCGCCGCACTGTGCCGCGCGCTGCGCGCCGAGACGGCCACACGCGACCTGACGCTGGCGATCCTGACCGCCTCGTACTCGGACGCGCTGATCCACGACTGCCTGGAAGCCGGCGCCGCCGAGTGCATGTTCAAGGACGAGTCGAACGCGCTCTTCCTGGCCCGTGTGCAGGGCATGGCCCGGCTGCGCGAGCGCGAACTGCGCCTGTCGGAGGAGCGCCAACGCCTGGCGCTGCTGCTGGAATCGGTGGGCGACGGGCTCTACGGCGTGGACCGCGCCGGCCGCATCACCTTCGCCAACCGCGCCGCGCTGCGCGCGCTCGGCCATGCGCGCGAGACCGACGTGGTCGGCAGCGCGGCGCAGCAGCTGATCCACCCGGCCGACGAGCAGGGCCGCCCGGTCGCCGCCGAGGCCAGCTTCCTGCAGCAGGCCTACGAGCTGGGCGACTCGCTGGACGACTGGGAGACCGTGTTCCGGCGCGCGGACGGCGAGCTGTTCGACGTCGAATGCAACGTGCGGCCGCAGTTCCAGGGCGACCGCTGCACCGGCTCGGTGGTCGCCTTCCGCGACATCACCGAGCGCAAGCGCTTCGAGGCCGAGCTGCAGTGGCAGCTGCAGCACGACCACCTGACGCGGCTGTACAACCGCCGCCACTTCGAGCAGCTGCTGGAGCAGGAGCTGATCCGCCTGAAGCGCAGCAGCGAACTGTCGGCCCTGCTCTTCATCGACCTGGACCGCTTCAAGCACATCAACGACACCGCCGGCCACGCCGCCGGCGACGCGCTGCTGGCCTCCATCGGCCGCAAGCTGCTGGCGCGCGCCCGCGCCTCGGACGCGGTGGCGCGCCTGTCGGGCGACGAGTTCGCGGTGCTGCTGCGCAACGTCGACGAACCCGGGCTGGTGGCACTGGCCGAGTCCTTCCGCGCGGTGCTGGACGAGGGCCGCTTCGTCTACGGCCGGCGCGAGTTCGAGGTCTCCGGCAGCGTCGGCGCGGTGCGCCTCGATCGCCACTCGGGCGCCACCCCGCACGTGATGAACTGCGCCGATGCGGCCTGCCGCGTCGCCAAGCAGCAGGGCCGCAACCGCATCCACTGCTTCGACGTCAACGAGGACGCCGGTGCGCTGGCGGCGCTGCAGCAATCGTGGTCGCACCGGCTGCAACGGGCCCTGGCCTCGGACGCCTTCGCACTGCAGTTCCAGTCCATCGTGCGCCTGGAGGCGCTGCCCCAGGAGGCGATGGCGGCCGAACACGGCGGCCCGCGCCTGCGCCGCGCGGCAATGGCCGCGCGCCACGGCCAGGAGGTGTTCCTGCGCCTCGAAGACCTGGGCGCGCGGCTGCAGCCCAAGGCCTTCATGTCGCACGCCGAGCGCTTCAACCTGCTGCCCGCGCTGGACGGCTGGGTGCTCGACCGCATCGGGCCGCGCCTGACCGCGGGCACGCCGGGCGCCGCGGCGCAGGCGCGCTACCACGTGAACGTGGCCGTGGCCTCGCTGCTGGATGCCGGCTACGTCGCCAAGCTGAAGGCGGTGGCCGGCCACGAGGCCTTCGCGGCCGGCCGCCTCTACCTCGAGGTGAAGGAAAGCGACCTGGCGCCGCAGCTGGCGCGGGCGCTGCCGGTGATGCAGGAACTGGCCGCGCTGGGGCTGATGTTCGTGCTGGACGAATTCGGCCGCGGCCTCGGCGCGCTGGACCACCTGCGCAGCCTGCCGATCGCCGCCGTCAAGCTGGACACGACGCTGGTGCAGGGCCTGACGCACGACAAGTTCGGCGCGACGCTCGTGCGCACGATGACCGAGCTGGCCCACGCGATGAACCTGGAGGTCTTCGCACCCGCGGTGGAGGACGTGGCCACGCTGCGCCAGCTGCACGCGATGGGGCTGGACCAGGCTCAAGGCTTCGTGCTCGGGCGTCCGGGCGGCGACGCCGCCGAGACCATTCCGGCGCCCGACGACTTCATCGAGCTGGAACGCACGCGCTGAGTGGAATGCATGCGCTGGACGCGGCCCAGGCGCCGCGTGCGCGCCCGCCGAAGGCTCAGCGGCGGCGCGGCGGCACTTCGTCGGCCATCTCCGCGTAGAGCTGCGGCGGCAGGCGATTCAGCAGCCAGCGGATCGCCAGCGGCACCAGCACCAGGTCGTCCGCGATGCCGAGCACCGGCAGCACGTCAGGCAGCAAGTCCACCGGCGACAGCACGTACAGCGCGACCAGCCCCACCCCCAGCTTCAGCCAGCCCGGCGACGCGGGATGGCGCAGCGCACGCCAGAGCTTGCGCGCGTCACTGCGCACCAGGGTCCACAGCAGCAGCAGGCGCTTCCACACGTTGGCACTCCTGTCCACGGCCATCGGCGGCCGCCAGTTCCCCACATGGGGCAGGCGCGCCCACCGTCAAGCGCTGGACACAAGCGCTTACCCTGCGCACACCTCGTCGAGCAGCCAGCCGCGGAATGCGCGCAGCGCTGGCGGCGTCGGCCGCGAGTTCAGGCGCGTCCGCCAGCAGCGGCCCTGCGACAGCCCGCGGGACCTGTCGCCCGGCGGGGCACGCTCAATCGCCCAATTCGGCGCGGCGCGGCAGGTCCGCCCCCCGGCGCGAACAGGTGATTGCCGCCGCCCGCGCCGCGAAGCGCAGCGCCGGGGCCACGTGCTCGCGGCCGAGCCGGCCCAGGCCGTCCGGCGTCAGGCGTCCCTGCTCGGCCAGCCAGGTCAACAGCGCCGCCTGGAAGGTATCGCCGGCACCCACGGTGTCGACGACCTGCACCCGATCCGGCGCCACGACGACGGCCTCCTCCCGGGTGTAGCCGACGGCTCCCTCACCGCCGCGCGTGATCACGACCAGCCGGACCCCGGCCTCCAGTGCCTCGGACGCGAAATGCTCCAGGCGCCGGCCCGGGAAGAGCAGTGCCAGGTCTTCGTCACTCACCTTCAGCAGGTGGGTGCGCGGCAGCATCCAGTCCAGCGTGGCGCGCCACACGTCGAGGTCGGGTTCGACGTTGGTGCGGATGTTCGGGTCGTAGCTGATGACGCTGCGGCCCCGCTCGCGCTCGATCAGTTCGCGCTGCGTCGCGCCCGTCGGCTGAACCACCATCGCGTAGGAGCCGAAGTGGAAGCAGCGCGCCGCGGCCGGCACCACCGCCAGGTGCTCCGGCTGCAGCAGCCGGTCGGCGGCGCCGTGGCCGTAGAAGGCATAGGACGGCACGCCGCGGCCGTCCAGGCCCACCAGGCTGATCGTCGTCGGGGCGTCGATGCGGGCGACGCAGTCGGTCGCGATGCCTTCGTCGGCCAGCGCGCGCATCAGCCGTTCCCCGGCGAAGCCGCTGCCCACCCCACCCAGGAAGCCCACCGGTTGGCCCAGCCGCGCCAGGCCCAGCGCCACGTTGAACGGGGAGCCGCCGATGCGGCCGTCGAAGCCGATGCCGGTGGGCGTGTCGCCGGTGGCGAACACGTCGAACAAGGCTTCTCCGCAGACGATGAACATGGCTGGAACCTCCGGCACCAATAAATCAAGAAAGGTGATTTATTAGACCACTGCTCCCCCAGCCGCGCCACCGGGGTTTGCCGGCCTTCCTTCCATCGGTCGCGCTGCTGTCCTACAGCGGTCGCCCGCACCGGCCCGGAACAATGCCAGCATGAAGATCCGTCTGACCTCTCCCGTCGGCGCCCGGCAGTGGGCCACCGCCTTCGCCGCTGCCATCGCGGTCGCGCTGCCGGCCGCCGCCAACGCCGCCACTGCCGAATCCGTGGGCGCGAGGGTGGCCGATGGTGCCCAGCGCGCCGGCGCGGCCGTGGCCCGTGGCGCGCATGCGGCGGCCAGCGGGGTTCAGCGCGGCGTGCACGCCGCCGCCGGTGGCATCGAGCGCGGCGCCCAGGCCACCGCGCGCGGCATCGAACGCGGCGCCAAGGCGGCCGAACGCGGGATCAAGCGCGGCGCGCAAGCCACCGCCCGCGGCATCGAGCGCGGTGCCGACGCCACCGGCCGCGCGGTGCACAAGGCGGCCGAGAAGGTCGGCCTCGCGGCGCCCGACCCCACGCCCGCACCGGCCCGGCCAAAGGATTCCTGAGGCGCCGAAGCCCCGTCAGGCGATCAGCGCGCCGACGCGCTTGAGCGCCTCGTCCACCGCCGCGCTGTGCGGCCGGCCGCAGCTCAGGCGCAGGAAGTTGTCGAAGCGGGGGCTGTTCGAGAACATGCCACCCGGCGACAGCTTGATGCCTTCGGCCAGCGCCGCCTTGAAAAGCGCGTAGGACGACACCCCTTCCGGCAGCTCGACCCACAGCAGCATGCCGGCTTCCGGCACGCTCAGGCGCGTGCCGCTGGGGAAATAACGTGCTACGCACTCGGCCATTTGCTCGCGCTGCGCACGCAGTGCCTGGCGCAGCTTCTGCAGGTGGCGGTCATAGCCGGGGCCGTCGACGAACTCGCCGGCCACCATCTGCGGCAGCTCCTCGTTGTAGCGGGTCATCGCGTACTTCAGCATCTCCACCCGCGCCTGCCAGCGGCCGGCGATCATCCAGCCCAGCCGGAAACCGGGCGCCAGGAGCTTGTTCAGCGAATGGCAGTAGATGACGTGGCCGCTGCGGTCGAAGGACTTGGCCGCGCGGTAGGGCACGTCGCCGCCCATGTCGCCGTAGATGTCGTCCTCGATCAGCGCGATGCCGTGCGCCTCGCACAGCTGCACCAGGCGCTGCTTGTGCGCGTCCGGCATCACGCTGCCCAGCGGGTTGTGGCAGGTGGGCATGCTGACCACGGCCTTGATCGACGGGTCCTGCTCCAGCGCGAAGGCCAGCGCATCGAGCGACAGGCCGGTGTAGGGGCTCGCCGGCACCTCCAGCGCGCGCAGGCCCAGGCTCTCCAGCACCTGCAGCAGGCCGTAGAAGGTGGGGGACTCCACCACCACCGCGTCGCCCGGCCGCGCGACGGCGCGCAGCGCGAGGTTGATGGCCTCGATGCAGCCGTGGGTGACCACCACCTCGTCCGGCGCGGCCACGATGCCGCGCGCCAGCGCCCGCCGCGCCAGCGCGCCGCGCAGCAGCGGGTGGCCATGCCGGCGCGACTGCGTGGTCAGGATCGTCGGCTGCTGCCGCAGGATGCGCTGCATCGTGCGCTGCAGCGCGGTGGTGGGGTACAGCTCGGACGCACCGATCGCCAGCGCCAGGTTCACGCTGACCGGCTGCTGCTGGCCAAGCGCGATGATCTCGGACACCCGGGCATGGATGCCGACGTAGTCCGCCGGGTCCGGCGGCGCGCTGGCGTCCACCTCGTTGGCCGGCAGCAGCCCGGCGCGGCGCGGCGGCCGCACGAAGTAACCCGAGCGCGGCCGCGCCTCCAGCCAGCCCTGGTCCTCCAGGTAGCGGCAGGCCTGCAGCGCGGTCGACAGGCTGACCTCGTGGGTGCTCATCAAGCGCCGCACCGATGGAAAGCGCGCGCCGGCGCCGAGCGAGCCTGCACGGATCGCGCCCAGGTAGTGGTCGGCGATGCGGCGGTAGAGGGTGGGCTCGTCGGTGCGCACGGAGCTTGATCGTCGCCCGTCCGAGGGCGCCGGCAACAGATACAGAGCCGCGCGATTGTGACCAGAACAGCCGCCGCAGACAGCAACTGTTGCGCTGCAGATGACCCGCCGTTGTGCCTGCCGCGAAACAGCGCACGCCGGCACAGTGGCCTCATCCGCCCCGCGTGGGCGCCTTACCGGAGCACACGATGATCCCGACGACCTCCTCCGCCCGCATCTCGCTGCAAGCCGGCCAGGCCCGCATGCTGCGCCTGCACGCCGGCGACCAGTTGTTCGCCACGCAAGGCAGCCTGCTGCTGACCGAGCCGCCGGAATCCCTGGACGAGCAGGCCTGGCGCCTGCGCCGCACGCTGCGCTGCGGTGAAGGCCATGCCCTGACGCGCGACGGCTGGGTGCGTGTCGAAGCCGGCGACGCGCCGGCTCAGGTGCAGCTGGCCTGCGGCAAGGCCGGCCATGCACTGGACACGCTGCCGGCCTGCGATCCCCGCGTCACCGTGTCGCCCGCCGCCCGCGGCGTGTGGCAGATCGTCGAGCGCCTGGCCGTCGCCATCGCTAACTCCGCACGTCAGCGGCAGCGAATGCCCTCGTGAGCCCGCGCGCGACCCAACTGCCGGCGCCGACCGCGGCGCCCATGATCCAGAACATCACGCCCGGCCCCAGCACCGAGCCGGCGACGCCGAAGGCCAGCGGCATCACGCTGCTGGAGGCGTTGATCGCCATCGAGCGGAAGGCGATGGCCTCGCCGTGGCGGTGCGCGGGCGTGAGGTGGTGCAGCGTGGACATGATCATCGGCTGCACCGCGCCCAGCGTGAGCCCCAGCAAGGTGGCGCACACGCCCATCAGCCAGGGCGTCTTCGCGAACGGGTAGACGGCGAACACGACGCCGGTCATCACCATCGCCGCGCGCAGCACGCTCACCTCGCGCAGCTTGTGCGCCAGCATCGGGATGACGAAGCGCACCACGGTGACGGCGAGCGTGAAGCTGCCCAGCACGATGCCGATCGTCGACGCGCTGTAGCCGCGGTCGTGGCCCAGCACCGGCACCGCGAAGCTGTGCACGTCCCAGCTGGCCGAGAGCAGCCAGTTGACGAACAGCAGCCGCTTCAGGCCCGGCGTGGCCAGCAGGTCCCAGGTGCTGCCGCGCTCGCCCTCCAGCGACGCGGCCGCGCGCCGCGCGACCGCCGGCACCCGCCGCGCCACCAGCAGCGACAGCAGCGGCAGCGCGCACATCAGCGCGTAGGCGGCGGCAAAGCCGCCGGCATCGATCATGAAGCCCGCCGCCACCGGCCCGACCACGTTCGCCAGCGACGGCGCAATGCCCAGCCAGCTGAAGACGCGCAGGCGCTCGGTCGAATCAGCCGCCAGGTGCCCGGCAGTGCGCTGGATCACGATGAGGCCGACGTTGGTGCCGACGCCGCTCGTCGCCGCGCCCAGGCACAGCAGCCCGAAGCGCCACCAGCCCGGCACGAAGCAAGCCAGCAGCGCGAGACCCGCGCCAACCACCGTGCAGCCCACGGCGACGCGCAGCGGGCGGTGGTAGCCGTGGCGGTCGGCCATGCGGCCGGACCCGATCGCGGTGAGCACCGGCAGCGCCGCGAACAGGGCCAGCAGCACGCCCACCGACCAGGCGCTGTGGCCATCCTGCAGCGCCTGCAGCGGCGCGGCCATGCGCTGCCCGGCCATCGCGGCATGCAGCGCGATCTGGCCGGCGATCAGCGCCGGCAGCACCCGTGCGATGTCCCCGCGCGCCGGCACGGGGCGGCCAGGCACCGGGTGCTCAGGCAGACGGCCTCCCGTCGAAGAGGTCGGGCTCGTTGTCGTCGGACAGGCCCGGCAGCAGCTGCTGCGTGCGCTGCTCGGGCAGCGCTTCGACGTTGCGCAGCTGGCGCGCCATCGCGCGCGTGCGCACCTCCGCGGCCTCGATGGTGTTGCCGGCCTCGTCCAGCTTCTTCTTGGTCTTGGCCAGCACCTCGCCGAACTTCATGAACTCGGTCTTCACCGCGCCCAGCACCTGCCACACCTCGGCACTGCGCTTTTCCAGCGCCACGGTGCGGAAGCCCATCTGCAGGCTGGACAGCGTGGCCAGCAGCGTGGTGGGCCCGGCCAGGGTGATGCGGTATTCACGCTGCAGGGTCTCGGCCAGGCCCGGGCGGCGCAACGCCTCGGCGTACAGGCTCTCGGTGGGCACGAACAGGATCGCGAAATCGGTGGTGTGCGGCGCCGCCACGTACTTGTCGCGGATGGTCTTGGCCTCGAGCTTCAGCCGCGCCTCGATGGCCTTGGCCGCGACCTCGACGCCGGCGGCGTCGGCGCGCTCCTGTGCATCGAGCAGGCGTTCGTAGTCCTCGCGCGGGAACTTGGCGTCGATCGGCAGCCACAGCGGCGCGCCATCGTCGCGCCGGCCGGGCAGCCGGATCGCGAATTCGACGCGCGCACCGGAGCCCGGCACGGTCTCGACGTTGGCCGCGTACTGCTCGCGCGCCAGCACCTGTTCCAGCAGCCCGGCCAGCTGCACTTCGCCGTAGATGCCGCGCGTCTTCACGTTGGTCAGCACCCGGTTCAGCGAGCCGACGTCGCGCGCCAGGCCCTGCATCTCGCCCAGGCCCTTGTGCACCTGTTCCAGCCGGTCGGCCACCTGGCGGAAGCTTTCGCCCAGGCGCTGCTCGAGCGTGGCGTGCAGCTTCTCGTCGACGGTGGCGCGCATCTGCTCGAGCTTCTTCTCGTTGCCTTCCTGCAGCGCGTGCAGGCGGCCTTCGACGACCTGCCGTACCTCGGCCAGCCGGCGCTCGTTCGACTCGCTCAGGCCGCGCAGCTGCTCGGCCAGGTTGGTCGTCGCGCCCTGCAGCGTCTGCGCGATGGCCTGCTGCATCGCGCCCAGCTGCGCGCGGAAGGAATCGATCTGCTCGTTCTGCGTGCGGGCGACCTCGCCGCTTTGCGCCAGCAGCGTCTGCTGCTGCAGCGCCAGCGCGGCGGCCAGTTCCTGCCGCGTCGCACGCGAGGTGTCCTGCAGCTCGCTGCGCAGCGCCGCCTCCAGCTGCGCGCGTTCGGCACGGCGGGCCTCGTCCTCGCGTGCCTGGCGTTCCTTGTCTCCGCCCTTCAGCCACCACGCCAGCAGCAGCAGCGTGTTCAGTGCCAGCAGTGCCGGCACGATCCATTGCGTCATTGGTAGATGTTGGCCCGTTGTCAGGCCCTAAGGTCGATAACCAAGCCAA